>CAZUPD010000003.1:103098-170589 GCA_964621785.1 uncultured Nannocystaceae bacterium | reverse complement strand
CGCGATGAACGACGATACGTTGACCGTGTATATGACCGACTTCGACACGGGGCGCAGGGTCGAGTGCTCGCCGCCCTCGTGGATGGTGCACATGGTTCTCGAGGAGAAAGCCCTCGAGTACAACGTCGTCCGCCTATCGTTCACGGCCAAGGAACACCGCACTCCGGCGATGCTGGCCCGCAATCCGCGGGGTACCATCCCGGTCCTCAGCCACGGGAACACCAATGTGTTTGAGTGTTTCGCCTGCCTTAGCTACCTCGAGTTTGCGTTTCCGGTCCCGGGACTGATGCCGCATGATCTGCCTGCACGAGCCGCCGCACTCACGCGACTGCACGAATCGGAAAACCTCAAAGCCGCGGGGATGGCCCTGTTTCGCTACCTCATGCAAACCCGTGGCCTCGACCTCGACGTCGGCCAAATCGAGCGACAGGTCGTCAACCTCCACAGCGAGTTGCGCCACTGGGAGCGCTACTACAACAAAAACCCGTGGTCGGCCGGCGCCTCCCTGTCACTCGCAGATTTCTCGGTGTTCGCCTATGTCGCGACGGCGGTCCATCTCGGGTTTGAACTCGAAGCAAACTACCCGGCACTCGAGCATTTTTGCCAACGTATGCGCGCACGACCATCGGTGATCGATACCTGGCCCGAGCGCTGGTATGCGAAGCAGTATACATTCCTAGCCGGGATGTGAGTGGCTTTCCTTCATACGCTCGTGTTTGTCACCGAACGCAGCTCGATTCACAGTACTTACGAACTGCCAGACCCCGCCAAAACCTCCGCCAACTCATCTGCTCGTTCACGCAGGCGCCCGCCCTCGACCGAGTGCTCGACCTGTGCCAACAACTGCTCCGCAGACTTCGACCACTCCCGTGCCCGCTCACGATCCTCGGTCTGGAGCACACTTGCCAGGGCAATCGCGGCACGTGCCCGTTCTGTTTTCGCAAGCGTAGGATCCTCGGCCAGCCTTTCCAACGTTGACAATGCTCCTGTCGACCCCGAGTGGTTCTCGGAGACCTGTAGCTGTGCCCACGCCTGCCCGATCGTTGCCCGGGTTCGCCACGACGATGGCTCACCATCGGGTTCGCCGAGGGCGACAAACGTTTGCTCAAACTCCTGCAGCGCAGCTTCGGGGTCTTGCTTGAGGATATGGATCTCCCCCAGCAGACACTGGGCTTTAGCGAGCCAATAGGTCTTGTCGGGATGGGTCCGCAGGATCGTGATCGCGGCCTTCAATGCGGCCTTCGCATCGTCGTCGTACCCAGCTGCGTGTTGGGCCTCGGCGAGAAAAAAGTAGCTGCGACCGATGTCGGGGTGTTGTTTGGGTAACGTCTCAATGTGGATGTCAACTGCCCTTTTCGACAGCTCGATGGCCTTCTCGGTATCCCCCAACAACAGATGGGTCGTCGCCTGTGAATTGAGTACATCCGCGATGTCTGGATGTTTCTCGCCCAGACTCGCTCGAAACACGGTGAGCACTTCGCCGAACAGGCGGTCGGCTTCGTGTGGATTGCCGAGCTTGTTTTCGAGGTTCCCGAGCGCGAAGAGGGCGTGTCCTGTCGTCGGATTGTCGCGTCCGAAGTGACGTTCAAACCCGGCGACCGCCTCTTTTTGCAGTTTCCGCGCACGCTCGTGTTGACCGGCAGTGTGCAACACGCCGGCAAAGTTGTGCAGCCCAAACGAGACGCTCTTATCGCGGGGGTCGATCGTGCGGCGTAGGGCGAGGGATTGTTCGTGGATCGTGATGGCGCGGTCGAAGTCTCCTTTCATTTCATACATGACTGCGAGGACATCTAAACGTTGCGCCTCGTCCATGCTCTCGAGTCGATGCCCCCGCCGGTGGTGCACCTCGGCGACCTGGGCCCACCGAAGACCTGTGTCGTAGCGCGCGAGTTGGAAACCTTCGGTATGGGCGAGGATCCGTGCCGCATTTCCGGCAGACTCCTCATTTCCGGCGACTGCTGCCTCGCGATAGGCGGTGACAAAATGTTCGACAGCCGCTTCGTACCGTCCGAGTTTTTCGAGAAATGCCCCGACTTGATAATGTGTGTCAGCAACTAATTCCCGGTGGGCAAGGGCTTCGGCGTCGCGGAGAACCTCGCGGGCAGTCTTCAACCCCTCCTCGTAGTTTCCGGCATACTCCTCAGCCTGTAGACGGGCGAGGGCCTTTGACAAATCGTTGATCTGCTCGCGGATCTGTGGGTCCTCGGGTCGGGGTGGCAACTGGCTGAGGTGCTGAAGGTCGCGGCAACGTTGCAAATCACCGAGCCCCTGCACCATGCGAAGGGCACGGGTGACCAAAAGAGCATCCGGATCTTGGAGGAGGTCGACGACCGCCTCAAATTGGGCCGCGCGGGTATCGAGGCATTCGAGACTCCGCTGCCCGAGGCGCGGTTCGAGTGTGTGGTGGACCTCAAAATCGAGGCAAGCCTCGGCCCGTGCGAGGCGCCAGTCCGCGGCGTAGTCGTCGAGTGCGGCAATGACCTTGGTCGCGGTTTGCCCGGGATGGGCCGCCCCGCTGACAAGGAATTGATCCATCACGCGTTTTTTCTGTGCATCACCCCACACCAAGAAAGTTGTAGATGCATGACAGGCGTCGACGACTTCTTGGGTCTGCGCGCGCTGGTGGGCGACCACACCCACTGCGAGACTGGCGACAACGGCTGCTGCCGTACCGGCGAATATCCATCGCCGTCGTCGCGCCCGAGGATCGCCCGCGGCCAAGGCTTCGACCATCTCCGCCATCGACGGCCAACGCTTGTGTGGCTCACGGCTGAGTGCGCGCAGGAGGATGTCGTAGATCCAACGCGGCACTGCGTTGATGTTGGTTGGCTCGCGCAGTTCACCGCCGAGTACCTGGTTGCGCAGGGTTTGAAACGTGTCTCCGGAAAATGGTGGACCGCCATAGAGGCTGTCCCAACATGCAGCTGCAAAGCCAAACTGGTCACTTTTTGCCGTCACCTCGATGCCCGAAAATTGCTCTGGGGACATATAGGCTGGGGTACCGAGGTAGGCCCCCGTCGCGGTGATATCCATCCGTGGCTGGGCGACGGAACCTTCGACGACCGCGAGCTCGGAACCTTCGAGCGTGGGTGCGTCATGTAGTGGACGGGCCAAGCCAAAGTCCGTCACCCGCACACGTCCGTCACGACCGATGAGGATGTTGGCGGGCTTGACATCCCGATGGATGAGCCCGGCATCGTGGACGGCACACAGACCCCGGCCGACATCGACAAAGACGGCGAGAACTTCGGGCCAGGTTCGTTCCTGTTCTTTTAGCCAGGTATCGAGAGAGCGTCCGTCGACGAGTTCCATGCCGACGAACACCTCCTCGCCACTGACCCCGACGTCGTGCACGCCGACAACATTGACGTGGTTGACCCGCGCGAGCGCCCGGGCCTCGGCCACCATCCGCTCACGTCCCTCGGCCCGTGAACGCCCGACGAGACCTGATTGAAGCACCTTGAGTGCAACTTTGCGGTCGAGCTTGGGATCGTAGGCGGCGTAGACCATTCCCATGCCCCCTTCGCCGAGGCGGTCGAGAATGATGTACCGATCGAGGCGGTCGCCCGGTTCACGCCCGCCACGGGCGGTTGACGCGGGCACCCCCGAGGATGCCGTCGCCATCAGCACGGTATTGGCGAGCTCTCGCGTATCGCTTTTGTCGGTCATTGCATCGTCGCGGCAGTATAGCGAACGTCCGGGCACGCGGGCGGTCGTTCGGCGCGTGACTGGCCTGTCGGTATCATGCGAACCCGAGTCGGCACATTGTATCCTCGCCGTCATCAGAGGTACGAGCGACGCTTCGAGCGAAATGCCGTCGGCTCACAACATGACCCATTAGACATATCTAATTCAACAGCGTGCGAACACGACACCACCGCGCGTTCATGTTCAGATCACATCCTGCATTCGCATGAGCGTGTTGCGGGCATTGATGACCCATGGCTCGGGCGTATCTGGGCTGGTGCGCTTGAGAAATGCCTCGAGATAGTCACTCGCCGCTCGCCGCTCGCGTCGCTCAGCATTGGCGATCCCGAGATAGTACAGCACCGCGTTTGCTTTGGGCGAGAGTTGCTCAGCTCGCTTCAGTGCGACGATCGCTTCGTCGGGTTGATTGCGCGAAAGTTCGGCTGCTCCGAGACCGACCCAGGCATCGACATCGGCCTGGTTGACCTCGACATTGACCTGCAAAACAGCGAGTCCCGCCGCGGTGTGCCCGTAATCCAGGTACATCTGCCCGAGCCCGACAAATGCGGCCGCCAGGCTCGGGTCGGCTTCGATCGCTTTGCGGTAGGCGCGATCTGCTTTGGCGGGTTGGTCGAGTTGGTCGCAAACCCGCGCGAGGGCGAGATAGGCCTGTGCGTGATGGATCCATACCGCGACCACCTCGGAGAATGCCCGCTGACTTGCTTGTAAATACAATCGTTTTTGCGTGCGTGAGCTCGCCTGCTGCGCGCGGGCGACCTCGACTTGGCCCAAGCGATACTGTAACGCCGCAGCTTGCTCGCCGGAACTGACCGTGATCCCCGTGGTAAACGCCTTGCTGGCTTCCTCGAGTTTTCCCTGCCTGTCCAACGAAATTCCGAGGTTGTACCAGGCCAAGGCGTAATTCGGATCAAGTTGCGTGGCCTCGACCAGATGCTTTTGCCCGGCGTCCAAGAGATTTTTATGAATCTCTGTCACCCCCGCGTTCATCGCGTCGAGGGCCTGGACTCGGACTAAATCAGACTCGGGGGCCAAAAGCACGACTGCAACCGCGATCGACAGTTTCACAAACACACGATACCATCCGGTGATGCGGGGATCCTGGTCGATTGTAGGATTGGTCTTCGTCGTCGCGTGTTTGAGCTGCGGACGCGATCGTTCCGCACCGAAGCCCGTCCAACCGAGCTCGCCACAACCGGTTGTATCGGCAGATAAAACCGGGGTACCCGCTCGCAAACCACTCCCCGAGCCGAAGTTGCTCGAGCCCTTGCAAACCGCCCCGACCCCCTCGGACGTGACGGTTGTGCTGCCGCCGGTGCCCACCCATCGCGATCTCGACGTGTCCGACCAATACCCCGACGAGGTGTGGTCGATCGCCGGAGTTCGCAATCACCTCGACAGCCATGTCCGCGACGGCGATGCTGGGAAAACCGTCGAAATCCGCGGCTGGGTGCAACAGATTTACGAGCCACCGACATGTCCGGAGGGACAAGTTTGCCCACCCGCCAAACAGCCACACCTGTGGATCACCGACACCAAGGACGAACGCGGCCTGCGTCGCGCACTGCTCGTGGTCAACTACGCGTTTACGATCCCGGAGTGGGAAGCCAAGATGTGGAAGGGCGTTCCCGAGGTGACCCTCGAGGTCGGAAAGCAATACACGATCAGAGGCAAGGTCCGCCTGTTCTCCGACACCGGCTTTGCCCACCAAGACGGCCTGCTCGAGTTTGTTGCCTACCAACCCAAAAAATCGGGCGACTTCATCGCACCACCGGGGTCGCCGTGGCACCCGCTCGAACAACAGCGGCAAGAACAGGTCAACGCCGATCTACGCGCGCGGATGGCCAAGCCCTAACGTGCCTGGCCAGCTGCGCCGTTGCCTCAAAAATGTATTTGCATGTAAAAATGCGCTAACTGCTCGGGAGGTCACCTTCGCTATCGACCTGCTCGACGATCCTGCGGGCCTCGACCTGCTGTGCGAAGTCTGGCTCTGCGGTCGCTTCGTACAGATCGACGGCGTCGCGCAGATGTCGCGATGCGTCCTCGACCTGGTGTTGCGCAAGTTCGACGCGGGCGAGCTCGCGCAGTGTGTTGGCGCGTTGGATCGGCCAACCCTGTCCAAATTCGTGGAGCGCGTGCTCGAGTGAGGTTTTCGCCTCGCCGAAATTCCCGAGTTTGTGGTGGGCCTGTCCGAGGGCGAGGGCGAGCTGCGGCGTGACTCCGGGATTGGCAGCGAGCTGGTTTGCAGGCGTCCGGTGGAGCTCCTCCAATACGACGAGGGCATCCTCCGGCCGGTCGAGTGTCAAGGCAGCGAGTCCGCTGTGGAGGAGGAAACTCGTGCGGCGGTAGCCGGTCGGGTCTCGCTGCGATGTGAGGCGTGTTTGGGCCTGTTCAACGTAGGCACGCATCGCATCCTCGTCCTCGGCTTTGGCGGCGGCGAGTAGGAGCCGGTGCAGGACATCATCGTATTCATTGGATACCGGGTCGAACAGCTCGAGTGCTGCGCGGAGCTCCCGACGCGCCTTCACGGGATGGTCCTGTTCGAGTTCACAGGCACCCAGAAACAACCGTGTGACGGCCTGCAGGTGCGTGTCCCCCGTGTGCTCGACGCGTTCGAGGACATGTTTGAGGCGCTCGCCGGCTTCGCGAGGACGACCGAGTTTGAGCAGGCTCCACGCGAGATGGTGCTCAAAGCCGACGGTGAGTGAGCTCGACGCTCCAAACAGTTGTTCCCCGCGGGTAATCAACTCCCGGCTCCGCTGCGCCGCATCGGCAAAACGACCATCTTCGCGGGCGAGTGTTACGAGATTCATCACCGTGCCAAGTGCGAGCGCCGTCGCATCGCGCCCGTGTTTGACCCGCAGCCGATGTGCCTGTACATACAATTGATTGGCCTCAACCCGATCCCCGCGCAACGTGTTGATCACCCCCATATTGTTGAGGTATTCGGCATATACATCAACATTGTCCGCGACCCGTTCATTGAGCGCCATGACCAGTCCGAGGTTGAGATCTTCATCGTCGAGCTTGTTGAGCAGGGCAGCACGGACGTAGGCGAGCCGCGAACTGGCGACTGCGGCCGCAGGAGCATCATCCACCCGAATGGCCGCATACAGTGCACGTGCAAGGGTCTGCTCAACCTCCTCCCACTGTTGCCCACCCCACTGAAGCGAGGCGCGCTGAAGATCGGCCTCGGCGGCCAGCGGCAAGTAGGCCATCGCCTGGGGGTCGGAGGTGATCGTCGCCAACAGGTCGGCCGATTGCTGAAACTTCCCGGTGTCTGATAGGACCCGCGAGCGTGCGAGTTCGAGGCGGTAGTAGTCGACCCGCCGCCGGAGGTCGGGATCGTCAGGCGGACCCACCTGCGCGAGCAGGGCAGAAGTATCGGCACAATACTCGAGCGAGGGCAAAGCATACACGGCGGTCGGCAGATGTCCGATAACAGATGTATCCGCATGTATCATCACGTCGGTGAAGGCCTTCAAACCCGCGAGGCGCTGATCGAGGCAGCTCATCCGCAGGTCGAACAACTCCTCACTCTGACGTCCCTCGGCATGGGCGAGACAGGCCTCATTGCGCATCTGCCTCCAGTCCTCGGCATAGGCATCGACCTCGGGTACAACGCTGCCTAGCAGGGCGTCGGCCCGCACCGAACCGGTCGCGACAATCGCATCTCGAACCCTGTCAGAGCGGTCCTGATCCCACACATCGACGAGCTCTGCCCGCGCATCCGGGCACACCTCGAACCCCGATTCCGCGGCGTGGACACCATAGAAGCTGCCTGCCCCCGTCGACAGGGCGAGCAACACGAGGCCGCCGATCCGCATCGCCCGGTTTGTCCGCTGCGACTCGAGCTGTGCGAGCAGCTCCGTCATACTGGCGTAGCGCCGCTCGGGATCGGCTGACAATCCGCGGCGCAGAATTTTAAAGATCCGCGCCGGTACAGCCGTGCGTAATGGGGGCGGCTTCACAGCCCCGCTGACGATATCGCGGCGCAGTAGCGAAAACGACTGGGTTGTAAATGGCAACGTGCCGTAGAGGCTTTGGTACAGGGAAACACAAAAGCCGAACTGGTCGCTGGCGGGCGTCGCCGTCAGGCCGAGATATTGCTCGGGGGACATATACGCAGGCGTACCGAGCAGCGCTCCGGTCACCGTCAGCGGTCGCAACAGCTCCGAGTCCGTATCTAAGGGACATGTCCCATCAACCATGCTTTCGGATACGCTGTCGAGGAGATCCTCTTCGATCGGGCCACCGGCCGTGCGGGCGAGCCCAAAGTCGAGAACCTTGACAAGCGTGTCGTCGCTGACAATCACGTTTTGCGGCTTAAAATCGCGGTGGACGATCCCCTGTTGATGGGCGGCCAACAGCCCCCGACCTGCCTGGAGATACACCGACAGGATGTCTCGCCACGAACGTTTTCCCTTCACCCAGCAGTCGAGACGTTGTCCGCGAACGAATTCCATCGCCACGTAGACTTCGCGTTTGGTGTGGTTGATCTCGTGGACGGTCACGACGTTCGGATGGGACAGGCGGGCGAGTGCCTGGCCTTCGCGCGTCAGTCGGGCCATCGCTACATCGCGGTCTTGGACCCCATCCAAGTGGAGGATTTTGACGGCAATTTTGCGGTCGAGTAGCTCGTCGTAACAGGCGAACACAGACCCCATCCCCCCGCGACCGATCAGCGAAAGAACTTTAAATCGCCCGATTTGCGCGGGGTCGTTTCGCTGCCATGCGTGTCCAGACAGCCGCGAGCTGCTCGCCTGGCTGCGACGAGAACGTGAGCTACTTTCGAGCCTGCGACTTGAACTCGACCGACTTCGCGGTGTCGCAATGATTCGCGACTTGGTGTTTGCAACTGACATCGCCGTGTGCCTTACATGGTTAAAGTGGCCCCGAAGGTGTGAGCAATTGCCTCTTCTGGCCAAAAATTGCCGCGGATCCGACCGGCCCGCGGGCTTCTCATGAAAAATTGTTCATCGATCCAATTGATCCAACCGGGAGGGACACTTGTACCCGTACACGCGGCATCCACCCCTTTGAACCAATGTCCACACCAAAACAACTCCCGTACAAAACCCCGATCGTGAGTGTCGGGGTTTTGCAATGAGTTGTAATGATCGAGTGTTAGCCCGCTGAAATTGTATGTACAGGAACCCAACCAGGATGGTCGTCTGCGAGCTGCTGCGAAGACGGACATTGCGGAATCGAATCACCATCGGGATTGACATCATGGGCATCGAGAATGATGTCCCACCAAACCTCCGGCCACGCCCGGTGAATCCGCGACGGTCCCAAACACTCTAGTCCCCGCTCGCTGTAGGCGGCTTCGAGCTCGACGCCGGCCGGCATCGTACCCTCGTCGAAAAACCCGTATAGATTGTCGCGAATCCAGATTTGTTCACCCGCAATCGTCCAGGCATTGTCCGAGTGCCAACTGCGGATCGCGTTGAGCGTGGCATTGACAAAATCGATGTCGACCGAGCGCGCAGATGGCTCGTAGGTGTCGTCGATCCGCAGGTCGAGTGGGTCGATGAGCTTGGCCACCGCAGAGGTTGTTCGACACAACATCGCATGGGAAATCGAGGTGTTGCGAACCGGGTTGTCGAGCTCAAACTCCTCTGGGTAGAGGAAGGTATTGGCAGAGAAAATGATGTCGAAATCCTCCGCGACCGGGTAGCTGTGGAACGCGGGACAGATGACCTGCTCCAGGGTTCCGTTGCCATCCAGATCGATCTTCGGGTACTCGGGATCGTCATTGGGCAGGTTGGTCGAGATCGAGTACCGAGGCACGGGGCCGGAATCCATATCGACCTTGGCAAAGCGAATGTAGCCAGATTCGCCCTCCATGGAAATGAGGAAGTACAGACCTTGGACGGCCGTCCCCCCGACCCAATAATCGAATGTGACTCCCCAAAGCGTCGCTTCGTAGGCCACTTTAAACTCACCGTCAGGCGTCACATCCCAAGCCTCGACCTGGTGCCACGCGTTGTTGTGCCAAATCCAGCCATCTGTCACAAACAGGTTGCCCTCGGCCCCGGGAATCGGAATGCCGTACTCTTGAGGAAGATTCGTCAGCGCGAATGAACCCATGATCCCGGTATTCCCAAGTCGATTGGATGTGGTACCGAGTCCACCGCGAAATGCGATGGGCTCCACCCCGTCTTCCCCGACAAAATCCTCTCCTGGGTCACAGGCACCCGCAGTCGCAAGCGCCAGCAACAAACAGGCTCGTGTTAAATTTTGCATGCAGTCCTTCCATTTCTTCACATGGCCGTCGGCCCTCAGCCCACGACCGATCCCGACCTCATTCGATCAGGAGCCAAACCTCCCTAGGCAACCACAATCAAAGCTCCCCACAATCGAGGAGCGCAATTCGCCTAGGTTTTGCGGAAACGTAATTGACAGGTGTCCCGGGTCGGGAAAGCAATTGTGTTTTTTTCAGTTTTTTATTGCCGGGTATACGCGGTCAGGTCTGACCACGTCACCAGGTACTCGATGTTTGTACCTGCCCATTAGGTCAGGTATCGAACGATTGCGAAATGGAGCGATGACTGACCTGCGAAGTGCATCCAGGTCAACCCTGGACACGGATCCGGCGATGTACGATCGCGAATCGTGCCCTGCGACGCCACTGCGCCTGTCCGGGGGTACCCCGCGTCCCACCATCAACGAGCCATCGCCCGGGATCGATTCGCCGCGGCCGTTCGCTTGTCAGTGGTCGCAGGTCGATCGGCACATCGGTCAGGATAGCGACGATATCGACGGGCCAACCATCTTCGCGGCGCCCGATCGATCGACTCTCGGGGATCTTGGCTCCGTAGATCGGCCCGTGGCCTTCCTGTCCCAAGTGATAGGCAAAGCCTGGCTCGATCTCGACGTCCGAGACCGCACGCGGTGTCGGCAGCACCCGCTGCCCGAGCCGCATAGGCGAGCGCAGCCGGGTAATCGCGAAGGTTGTGATGTACCTGTGCCGCCAACAGCAGTGCCCGCGCGGTATCTCCGGTGGCACCGACATCACTCGCATCGCGGACCACTGCTTCGGCGAGATGAAGGGCTTGGTAGTCACCGAACTTCAGCATCGCCAACGCTTCAGCCGACTGCTGGCCGCGGGCTCGGGCCGAGTCGGCGTTGTCGCGTGTGGATGGCGGGCAGCTCAGATCTGCTTGTAGACACATGGATGGGAGCTCCGCAATAGCGGTGAGGAGCTGCATCATTCGCCGGGCTTTTTGCTCGCGGGGGGACGAGGCCTCGGCCTACATTTGTATATCAATGATACCGGACATCGCTCGTCAACGATTCCCAGTGGGCGAGAAAGTCTGCTTGTTCACCAAACCCCGCCCGTTCATCGCCGGCGACCCAGGTTCGATACAACTGATTGAGCTTCTCGGTTTCCATGCTCCATGTTTGATGTTCCCCGAGCTCACGCAATGATCGGCATTTTTCTGATCAACCTGTATGAGATTTTTCACTCAATTCGAGACGGCATTTTGATTGCGGTTCACAGGCGCAATCCACCAAAAAAGTAACAAAGGCCATCGCCCGTGAATCGACAAACTGCACTCTACAAACTCCTTTTGGAAATCTTCACTCCCCAGCAATTCGTGGCGTTTGTGCGGATGTCCCTCGGGGAGGCCAGCTTGGCCCATAACCTGCCGGGGACTTCGATCGCGCCCGCGACCTTCTTCTTTGAAGCCGGCGAAGCCCTGCGGCGCCACGGGTTGATCAACAAGCTGTTCTTTGAGGAATTGATCAAAGAGCGCTTTGCGTACGTAACACGTATCTGTGAAGTTGCGGCGGCCTATGGTGTGGTTGCTGAACCTCGTTGTGGCGTCGCGTCTTCCGAACCTGAGCCGGGCCCTCGCCGGACGGAGCCGGCGCTGGTCCTGGTCCTCGCCGCCAATCCGGACCTGAGCAGGCCACTGGCTGTCGGGAAAGAGTTTCGACGTGTTCAAACCGTCCTCGAACGCGGGAAGGAGCGCAACAGCTATCGGGTCGACCAGTGTCCCGACCTTCACCTCCACGAAGTGACCCGTCACCTCCGACTGCACGAACCGACTGTCGTGCACTTTTCTGGTCACGGAAACCCCGATGGTTCACTGCTGATGCTCGACCACAACGAGCGGGAAATCTCGGTCGCGTCGCAGAGTATGGTGCCGATCCTCGGTCGCTACCGCGAACAACTGGCGCTCGTCGTGTTGAACGCTTGTTACTCGCGCACACTCGCCGACGCATTGATCGAAACCGGTATTCGCTGCACCATCGGGATGACCCAGGCAGTGGACGACGAGTGTGCCATCCTGTTCTCACAGGTGTTTTACCAGGCGCTGTTTGACGGGGCCGTGGTCGACGAAGCCTTCGACGAGGCACGTCTCATCGTTGGGGGCAGGTTTCCCGACCACACCAACTTGATGGCGATTCGCTTTGCACCGGGTGTCGACAAACGGACGTTTAAAGTTTGCTAACTACACGTCGCCTCGCTGGTTGTCCTCGTGCACATCTCGTTGCATCTACATACGAGTGAACTCGAGTCGGAACCGGCGTACGAGCCATCGTGTCGCTGACGTCCGGACCTTCGGGACGACGATCCGGCATACCAGCGACGCCCTTTGCGTTCCGGTTCGAGTCGTCACTTCGGGCTTGCAGTTCCCGCCCGCCCGCGGCACCCTCGCACAGCTGATGTCTGCACCTGCATCCACCGAGGAGGTCGCCGGACCCCGTGCTGTACCCGGGGCGCGATCGTTTCGCCAGCGGTTTGGGTTTTGGCTGTGTCTGGGCATCTTGTTGCTCCTACACATCGGCCTCGCCGCCCACTTCGATCCACCGGAGGCGATGTTCTCGGTTCACCCGCTCGCCGGTGTCGACTTCGACACCCATATCGAACAGGCGTGGCGGGTGTCGGAAGGGCTCGAGGGATGGGGCAAGACCTGGGTCTACGACACCCACCTGTTGGCCGGGCATCCCAACGGTGTGATCTTCGATGCTGACAACAAAGGTTGGGAACTGTGGACCTACGCGCTGAGCAAACTCGGGGTGCCGCGCGGACTGGCGTTTAATCTGTTTATCGTCCTCACCCACCTGTTGTTGATCCCGTTTGTCTACGCCGCATCGCGGGCGTTTCGCCTGTCCCCCAACGCCTCCCTGATCGCCGCTGCCCTGGCGAGCATGATGTGGTGGTTTGACGGCTTTGCCCACTGGTGCTGGTGGGTCGGGATGACCTCGTACGCGTTGGCGAGCTATTGGTTTTTGCTCCCACTCGGTCTGTTTTACCGCTACACCCACGAGCGCCGGCCGTGGCAGGCAATCGCGGTCGCCGTGTTGATGGCCGCCGGGCACCTGATCCACCCCTACACTTTTTTTATCATGGTCGTCCCCATGGTGATCATGTATCTACAAGCTCGTCGACGACTCGAACGCAAACACCATCTCGGTGTCTGGGCAATCGCCGGGTTTGTCGTATTGTGCAATGCCTATTGGTTGAAAGTCGCCTTCGAGTTTTGGCACTACATCCTCAACTCGGCATTTTACGGGGGGACCACGCTGCGGTTTTTGTGGGCCGACTTTGCCAGCTTGCTGCTCGACCCTTCGTCGACCGGGATCCTCGGCAGCCGTTCGGGATTTCGCTTTCTCGCCCTCGGGGCCACGTTGGTGATGGCGGTTCACTGGAAGCGGCGCGGTGACGATCGGGGCTGGCCGCTCGGGATCGGCGTCGGGCTGTTGGTCACGCTCGCCTATGTCGGCGGCTATTCGCATGTACTGTCACAGGTACAGCCCTATCGCCACATCCTCCCGGCGGCGATGTTGGCCGTGATCCCGGCCGCGGCACTGATGGCCTACGCCGCGCGAGCGCGGGTATTTGCCGGACTTTCGCCGCTGGCCCGTGGCGTGTTGATCACCTGTTTGGGGCTGCCGGCGATGCAACACCTCGTCCGCGATGTCCTGTACTTCTTCCCCGAACAATTGCCAAAAGTCGCACCCCTACTCGACGGTTCGCGGGTGCCCATCACCGCCTCGGGTTACCCGGCCCATGTCGCCTATCGCCATCTTGCGTTCGACCCACAAAAAGACCTGATCGCCCAGTATGTCCGCAAGCACGACACGGGCGGACGTTGGCTGGTGCAGGTCGGGGCGATTGGCGAGCACCTGGCGTGGGCGACCGATGCCGAGATCCTCGGAGGTTTTCAACACCGCAATCTCCAACACGCATTTTCCAACCTGTTTCGTATCAAGGCCCAAGGGATCATTTCAAGTGAGCAATGGGCAACCTACCTCGAACAATATGGCGTGCAATGGCTGGTGGTCACGTTCCCCCGCCCGTGGTTTGACACCCACCCCGAACAACTCGAATACGTGACCACGGTGGGGCCCCACCGAATCTACCGCAGCAAGCTACCAGTGAGTAAGTTCGCCCGCGGAAGCGGCGAGGTCAAGGCCCAAGTCAACCGGATCGAGGTCCGCGGGACCGACCCCAAACAGGACATTGTGCTGCGCTACCACTGGATGGAGATGCTTGTATGTGAACCGAATTGTACGGTCAGCCGCGAGCCGGTTCCAAATAACCCGGTCGGATTTATCAAAATCGCGGCGCCGCATCCGGCTGATTTTTTGATTGTGAATGGGTATGGCGAGGTTGCGGAGTAGGTGGGCATCTACCTCGACCACCATCTCGCGGCCTTGGGTCCGCCCTGAAGTATCAACACAAACAACAGATGCGCCCGCAACTACGCCAAATCACGCAACGCAATTGTCGCTGCATTATATCCACACATCCCGTGGACACCCGCCCCGGGGTGGGCGTAACTCGAACTCAAATACAGCCCTTTGACCGGTGTGCGGTAGCGAAAATATGGAAACACGGGGCGGAATAGCAGCAGTCGATTCCACGCATTTGAGCCCCCGCCGAGGTCACCTCCGACGAGGTTTGCGTCCATGTCCTCGAGGTCACGTGGACTCACTACCCGGCGGGCTTTGATACATGCGCGAAACCCTGGTGCCAGGCCTTCGATGCGCTCGTCGATGCGATCTGCGAATGCCTCGGCGTGGGCCGTCCAGCCACCGTCGACCGTCGGGGGGACCCGCGAGTAGGCCCACAGGGTATGGCCGTCGTCGGGTGTGCGGGTCGGGTCACCCAAACTCTGTTGCCCGATGACCAGGTAGGGATTGTCCGGTAGGGACCCTCCTCGAACCTGGTTGGTGAACCGACTCAGGTCATCGAGGCTGTCGCCCGCGTGGATCACCGCACTTTGGCGCGCGTGCTCGACGGCCCATGGCACTGGCTTCGAGAGTGCCCAGTCGACCTTGAACGTGCCCCAACCACGGGCGAATCGCTCCATCGCACGGACCACGCGCCCGGGCATGTGCTTGCGTGCGACCAAGTCGAGAAACAGCGCAGGGGCTCCAGTATTGGCGACCACGGCCCTCGTAGCGCGCATCTGCTGGCCGTCGTCTAATTCAACTCCCCGGGCCCGGCGGTCGTCGACGATGACTCGTCGCACTGTTTGACCGAGGAGGAGCTCGCCGCCGTGACTCTCGAAGATCGTGACCAATGTATCTGCAATTTTTTGGGCGCCGCCCTCGGGGATGCAATAGCCCCCGGTGGTCGCGGTCAGTCCGAGCATGTACCCGAGGGTGGCGCCGAACAAATCGTCGGGGCCGATATCGACGTGGAGGGCCAACCCCGGCAATACCCGTCTCGCCGCCTCACTGCGGTACATACGTTGGGCCAAGCCGCGTCCGCTCGACATCATGATCCGCAGCAGGCGGAACATGTCGAACGGGAGTAGGGAAAACACCGGGCGCAGGTTGGGAAACGGACGCAAAATCAGGTCCATCAACGGACGCTCGATCTTCGCGTGCCAACGGACCAAACGCTCCCAGACCGCGGCGTCGCGACGGTCGTCAAACAACTCGCCGGCACCTTCGACGCCCCGCTTGATGCAGGCAAAGCTGCCGTCGGGTGCCGGATGACAACTCTCGACCGGCATGTTGCACCAGCGCAGGCCGGCGGCTTCGAGGTCGAGGTCGGCAAACGCCGGACTCGCGCGGGCAAACGGAAAAAACGCAGCTCCGACGTCATGGATGTAGCCGGGCAGGGTCGCCTGTTCACTGCCGAGGGCCCCACCAACCCGTGTGGGATGGGCTTCGACGATGGTCACACGCAGGCCCGCACGCGCAAGCAGGATGCCGGCTATCAAGCCGTTGTGGCCGGCTCCGATGACAACGACGTCGGGGTCACTCATCCGACCCTACTCCGCTCATGCATGCTGATACACTGATTTTCTCCACCCCTGATTGTCTCCGACGAGCGGGCACGCCGGCGCGTCGCCGACCAACGCCGCAAACGGCTCCGATGACGACGATGGAGTCGCCGATGCGGCGTTTGCTGGGCTTCAACAACCGGGACCGGCCGATCGTTTGCATGCACATCTGCTCCCGCAGACGTTTGATCGTTTCGAGGTTCGGCCAACCCAGATGCACATTCGACCAGCTGACGATTCGAGAACGGGGGGTCAGTGTGCACCTTGTGCCCCCTGTGATGCTGCCGGGGATGGTTTGAGCACGGCCTCGCCCGCGGCCACCCGCGAGAGGAAATCAAACCGTGTCTGATAGAGTTGCATCTGCAACTTTAGCCCCTCGATGTGGTGCCCTTGCCCTTCAAATTCGACGTAGGTCACCGGGCGCCCGATCTTTTTGCCGGCCTCGGCAAACCGCTGCGATTCGCCGACGGGAACCCGCCAATCGTTGCTCCCGTGGGTCAACAGGATTGGGGAGCGCAACCGGTGGACATGGGTCAGCGGGCTGCGATCCTTCATTCGCGCGAGCTCGGCCGGCTTGTTGGGGTCGCCGCTTTCAAGCACCACCCAGTCGGGAATATTGGTTGCATCGTAAAATGATTTGATGTCGCTAAATCCCGCGTGGGCGAGGCCAAAGCCAAACGGATAATTCGCGTTGCGGCCGTTGGTCTCGGGGGGAAATGTCAGTGCCCGCATGGTTGCGTAGCCGCCGTGGCTACCCCCGTAGACGCCGATCTGGTTGGGCTTGAGGCCGAGGTTTTGCTCGGCCCAGCGGGCGACCACAAACAGGTCGACGATCTCGTCGCCGCCCAAGTCCTTGTCGTTGAGTCCGTAAAACTTTTTGCCAAACCCCGACGACCCGCGCACCGCAGGCGAGATCACGGTGAGCCCAGCGGCGCACATGATGTTGTCGAAGGTGCTGTAGCGATTGCCACCACCGTAGAACGCGGTGATCAGGGCGAGCCGCTGCTCCGGGTTTTGCTGGGGTTTTTTGGGATGCAACACAAATGCGTGGAGCTCCCGGGTCTTGCCGGTATCGGGGTCGCGGTCGAAGGTCGGGATCGTGACCCGCTGCGCGCGACACTGGACGATCTGTTGCGAGAGCTCGTCGGACAGGCTGACCACACGGTGGTTTTTCAACCCCGGAGCTTGGCCCGGTTGCCCCGGGTCGAGGTGGGCGAGGTTGAGCTCGGTGTAGATGTCGGGCGCCCGCTGGCTCCACACGACCTGGCCTTTGAAACCGTCGAGGACATCGGCGGTGCCGGGACGCTTGAGCTCACCAAGGATCTTGCCAGTGTCGGGGTCGACGATGACGAGGGTTGAACCGCGGGGCGTGCGGTGGACGGCAAACACCCCGGCGTCGGTGAGGGCAGCCGACGAAATGTCCTCCTTGAAATGGGTCAGCTGGCGGATCTTCGCGGTCTTGCGGCTGTAGTGGTAGAGGTTACGGTACCCGTCGTCGTTGGCCACAAACAGCAGCCCGTCGCCGTCGACAAACCCGCGCAGGATCGATGGGCTGTTGCGGGAACGCCTACGGTCGGTGAGCACCCGGACCTCGGGCTTTTGCGCCTTGAGATCGACCGCGACCAACTGCACACGGTTGCGGTCGCCTTGGACCTGGGCATCGAAGTAGACCTCGCCGCCGTCGGGTGAAAACCGGATCGACGACCACGTAAACGTGAGTTGTTTGCTGTCACACACGACCTCGCGCGTCTGCTTGGTGGCAACGTCGAGGAGGTTGAGACAGGTTTTTTCAAACGGAGCTTTTTTGCCGTAGCGGGGGAGGTAGGCGATCGTCGTATCGTCGTCGCTGATCCCGAAGCTGTAGATGTAATCGTGCTCGGTGATCTGGGTCAGTGCGCCCGAGGCCAGATCGAGGGTCCACAGGTTCATGACCTCGTCATTGCGTGCATCTGCATGTAACCACAGGGTATTGGACGCCTCGATCAAGTGCGTCCCCCACAGGCTGCGCGCCGACCAGTCGACATCGCTGATGGCCGGGGCTGCAGCGAGGTCGTAGGGCCCGTCGCCCGCCGCCCGCAGGTCGAGCATCTTGAGGGTGTAGCGCTCACCCTCCTCAAAAAACAGCATCTTCCCGGCCTTCAGATCGACATCGAAGTTGCCGTAGGGGAACCCGGCTAAAAACGGCCGCAGATCGATCGCGCGGTCGTAGTAGGTGACGGAACCCGACTGCACAGGCTCGCCGGCAACTTCGACCTGTGCGCCCGACGATCCCGGTTCGATCGCCTGGGGATAGGGTTGGGCCGCTCGGGGTGGTGCACACGCGAACAAGCCCAGGGCCGAGAGACTCGCACACAGTCCGTGGAAGCGACGCTTCATAGGCCGATCGAACACTCTCCGGGCGAAACTTGCAACCCACCCGGTGACATGGGCGCAATCTCGTTGGTGATACATTGAACGGTCCGCACGGAGTCATCCGTTCATGGTTCGCAACCTGGCAACCTGAACTCAGAGACGTCCCGTTTGGGCCAGTTGCCTATTGCTCGAGGTCGATGCCCTTGAGCTTACACAGCTGTGACAGCTGGTTTTTCGTGCTCGCCGAGACCTTCTTGTAGACCGACTTCGCCTTGCCCTCGTCGCCCATCTTGCAGGCCGACACACCCATCAGCTTGAGCGCCTTGGAGTTCTTGTCGATGCTGTAGCTCTCCTTGGCGAGGCGGTAGGCCTCGTTCGAGTTGCCGTTTAGCGATGCGGCCCTCGCTTTGTTGAGCAGGTCGACAGGATCGCCTGCAGGCTGGGGCGGGGTCTCGGGCTTGGGTGGCTTTTTGACCTTCTTTTTCTTCTTCTTTTTCTCAGGATCCTTCGGGGTGTCCACAGCTCCTGCACTGTCGTCGGCGCCACTGTCCTCCCCGCTGTCCTCCGCAGTGTCTTCGCCACCGGTGTCTTCACCGGTGTCGCCGCCACTGTCTTCGCCACTGTCTGGCGCTCCGGAGTCACCTTCAGATGCATTGACATCGCCAGCCGAGGCCGCCGGCTGCTTGGTATCTCCGGCACTTTCCCCCTGCTTGGTCTCGGGTTCGGCACTGGTCTTGGCCTCGGGCTCCCCAGCACTGGTCTTGGCAACAGTTGTATCTGCACTCGGTTTCTGCGGCTGGTCGCCACCGGCAAACGCGAAATAGGCCCCGGCTGCGGCTGCTACGAGGAGCAAGAGGATGAGAATCGTCTTGCCGCCACCGCCGGATGCCGCCGGTTCTGGTTCGTCGTAGTCGTCGTACGCCGCGGGAGCCGGGGTTTGGTTGGCGGCTGGCCGGGACAGGGCCTGTGCCTGTTCGGGTGCGAGGACCGGGAGATCGACACTCGGGGCCGCCCGCATCGATGCACTTGCACTGTTATCGTTGGCCGCCTGTTTGCCGAGGTTGAGTGTGCTCGCGTCGACGTTGTCGACCAGCGTCAGGTGGTAGTCGCCGATCTGAACGCGGTCGCCCTCTTGCAGGTTGACCTGGCCCTCGACGGAAACGTTGTTGACCTTGATCCCGTTGTAGCTGTCGAGGTCTTCGAGCATCCAGCCGTCGGCGCCCAAGGTCAGCCGTGCATGCTGGCGAGAAACATTTTGCTCCGTCAGCTGGATCGTGTTTCCAGCCTCGCGCCCAATCGTGATCTCTTCCTCACTGAGAGGTACGATCGTCGTCGCACCTTCTTCGTCTTCGATGATCAGTCGCAGCGCCATCGGGGCCCGATTCAGGGTAGGGATTCGATCGAATTACTACAACCGCAGTGTCACGCAAACCCTCAGGTTTTCGACGAGCTCGATCGTCGACCGTTTGCGGCGACATCCTCGCACATGCGGTGAAACCGTGGCATTCGTCTACAGTTCGGAAAAACCACGCAATTGACGCACGTGCGATACCGTCAGCTTAGAGACCCCTAGGCACCGATCTCCGAATTCTCCTCGCCCGATGTCTGGGCAGATGATCAGCGGCGGCACTCAGCGTGATTCGCTCCTCTTTGCAGGTGACTCCCATTGCGTTTGGCGTTCTGCGAATTCCCTCAGCGAAAAGATCCCGATTTGCCGGGCGTGCAGATCGGGCAAGACTTCGCGCAACACACGGACGACTTCCTCGGATGGGTGGGCGATCACAATCGTCGGCTCCCGCAACGCCCGTTCGGCCGCGCGCTCGAGTTGCTCGGCGATCGCTTGGGGCCGCGGGTCGTGATCGAGGAAGAGATGACGTTCGAGTGTCGGGACACCGGCTGCACGCGCCTGTTCGGCGGCTCGACTGTCGGCGGTTGTGATCGAGTCGAGAAAAAATAAACCGCGTTCTCGCAGCACGGGCATCAGCGCTGCCATCGCCTCGGGGTCGGCGGTGAGCCGCGAACCCATGTGGTTGTTGACGCCGACCGCCAGCGGGACGCGGTCGAGGGCTCGGCGAAGTTTGTCGCGCAACTGCTGCGGCGAATCACTGGCCAGCAGGAATTCCTGGGCGCGTTCACCTGGGGTACGCGTCATGTGTGACCCATCGAGTGGCTCACAGGGCAGATGCAACATCACGGTCCGTTCGCGCCGGCGGTCCTCCTGCAGCCGTAACTGGGCACCCGCGACGTAGGTTGCCCCGGGCAACACACTAAACGTCAGCTGCGCGCGCAACCCCTGGAGCTTGTGGTGGAGGTGCAGTTCGTGGCCGACGTCGTCGATGACGATCGCCAGATGTCCGCGCGCCTGTTCCCACGGGATCACTCGATCTCCGAGGACCGCGTGCCAGCGCTGCGCCTGGACATACGTATCTTGGAGCTTGCGGGCAAATGTCGCGGCATCCCCCGGTCGCGGCCCGACCGGCGGCGGATTGGGTGCAATTACAAATAAAATCCCACACACCACCAGCCACACGGGCAGACTCAGCGGGACGGTTTGCGCTCCCTTCATCCGCTCCACCTATCGGCACAGTGACGACCGGATGCGACGCTCTCGACCTTTCCGACAACATCCACGGGTGCCCCCCGTCAGCGGCGTTTGGACCTTCGCCGCGGTTTTGCCTGCACCTTGTCGAGCGCTTGCAGATGTTCGACGGCCGCCCGTAGCTGGGCATCGTCACCGGCCGCGATCAGGGCTGGGTCTTCGGTGGTCTTGGCGGCAGGTTTGCCGAAGTCTGCCGGACGCAGGTGTCGCGGGTGGTCGCGCTCGGGTTTGAGTTCGGGCAGCGAATCGCGGTAGGGCACGTACTCGGTGCCGACGACGACATCGGGTTGGATCCCGCTGGCCTGGATCAGGCGGTCGTCGGGCGTGTAGTACAGGGCGATCGTCAGCTTGAGGATCGAACCGTCCCCGAGCTCAAATGGGGCTTGGACCGAACCCTTGCCGTAACTTTGCTCGCCGATGATCACCCCCCGGCCGTGGTCTTGAAGTGCACCTGCAACGATCTCCGAAGCCGAGGCCGAGGCCTTGTTGACCAGCACCGTCAGCGGCACGTCGCGCCACGGGGTCCGGGCCGTCGCCCGCTGGACATCCATCAACTGGCCCTGACGCGCCCGGGTCCGCACAATCACGCCGTCGCCGACAAACTGGTCGACGATCGCGACCGCCTGGTCGAGCAGTCCGCCGCCGTTGTCGCGCAGGTCGAGTACCACTCCCTCGAGCCCGTGCCCGGATGTTTTGGCCTCACTGCGCATCTGCTCGATCGCCGACGCCAGCTCGCGGGCGCTGGTCTCGGAAAAGTCGCGCAGGCGGACATGTCCGATCCCACTGCCGAGGTAGGTCGGGATCACCGCGGGCGCGTCGATAAATGCACGTGCAACATGTACATCGCGCGGCGTCCCCGATTGAAACGCCCCGTCCTTGTTGCGGCGTCGCGGCTCGACCTGAAACCGCACCATCGTCCCCGGCTTGCCGCGCATCTGCATGATCGCCTGGCTGAGGTCGTGGAAGTGGCCGACCGGTTTGCCCTCGACCTCGGTGATGTAGTCGCCGGCCCGCACACCGGCTTTGTCGGCCGGGCCTCCGGGGATCACCTCGCGGATGTCGAGCACCAGCCGCGGCTGTGGCTGTTGCTCGCGCTTCATCACCACCACCATACCGACGCCGCCAAAGCGTCCTTCGATATCCTCGCGCAACAACCTCGCCTCGCGCGGGCGCAGGTACTCGCTGTGGGGATCGAGCTCGGATGTCAGGCCTGCCATCGCCGCCTGGACCAGGCGATCGCCGTCGACCGGGCGCACGTAGTGGCGCTCGATGGTCGCCAGGGCCCGGGCGAACAGGTCGAGTTTGCGGTAGCGGGAGTAGGTCGCCGGCGGTGCGACGGGACGCGGCTGGGCCTGAACAATTGCATGTGCATCGGGTGGATCGGTCAGCCACCCGAGCCCGGCGACGAGCGAACCGCCGAGTACCATCCCCGCGAGCAGGGTCCTCATTTTGTCTTGCACATGCACCATCAGGAATTCATCTCCACGTGGAACCACCACCATGTCACGCCCTGGCGGCTGTCTCGAAGGACATGATAGAGCGTCGCCCGATCACCCGGTGGACGGTCGCTCTCGTCCTGGTCGCCGCGGGTCATCTCCCACTCGTTGCGGCTCATCGGGTCGTTGCTCGAACCACTCAGCAGGGTTCCCCAGGTGCGAAACCACCGGCCCCGGTAGCGCTCGGTCTGTTCCTCGTAGCCGTCGGCCCCGCCGTTGATCGGGATCAGGTAGGTCTGCAGGTCCGACTCGGGGGCGTTGACGCGGATGTCGAGGGTATCGCCCGGGTCGACTTGGACCACGCCCCCGGGTTCGACTGGCCCGAGAGCGTCGCGCGACTCGTCGGGATGGATGACCGTGACGGTAAACTCGGTGATCCGCGGGTTGCGGTCGCCGTCGGGAATGTCCTCGGGCGCCGGCACCTCGCCAAACTCGGGTGGCAGCTCGAGTCCAAACCCCGCTGCCAAGGCCAAAAACTGCTCGCGGGGACCGATCGACAGCCGTTGGACCGCCTGGATGCAGGTATCGTCGAGATCGGAGACACCCGACAACAATGTATCTGCACATTCTTTGGCCGTCGGGCCGTCGGGACTGCCCTGCCCCACCATCGTCAATTCGAGGTCGCCGCCGATCAGCGCCGAACTCGAAAGTGGCACCGTCATATCGAGGACACCGGTGTTTTCGGCTAACAGACACGGGGACGGATACTCGGGAAAGCTCCCAGTCTCGAAGTCGAGGTCCATCAGCGACGGCACCGGACAATCCGGGAGCTCGTCGACCGAGGTCGGAAATGCCGACTTGAGACAGGCAAAAAGCCCCTGCCCCGGCGAAAGCTCGCAGGCGATCCAAAGTGGTGTGATCACATCGGGGTCGACGACACCATCTGGGTCGCCCAAAAACGGGGTCACCCGGACCTGTTCAAACGGCAAGGCTTCGGTCCGGACACCAAGCTCGGGATCGTCGGGGGGCAACAGCGGCAGCGGGGTCACAACCTCGGTCCGAACCGCCAAAATGCGTGTGGTGATGATCCGTTGTTGCGAGGGCAAGGCGTCGCCACAACCTCCTGAAACACCGACGACCAGACTCAGTCCGAGTCCGGTGCGCGCGAGGTTGGTCCGCGAGATCACCTTGTGACGATACATGCTCACCACTCCAATCGAAACCCCAGGGTCGGCAAAATCGGCAGCGAGGCGATCGTATTGCGCTGCTGAAAGTTATAGCTGTAGCTAAAGCCCTCGGCGTTTTGATGGTTGTAGACGTTGAGGATGTCGACGTAGAGCGTCATGCTCAAGCGGCGGTAGATCCAGCGCTTGTCGACACGGATGTCGAGCTGGTGAAATGCCGGCAAGCGATCGCCATTGCGCGGCCCGTTGACTTGGATGTAGTTACCCGAGGAGGCATCGTAGGTCCCGCCCAACACCCCGGTCGTCGGATTGCCAGAGACGAGGCGAAAGCGGGCCCCGATCTGCCAGTTGCGCGGGAACTTGTAGCTGGCGATCATCGTCAAAATGTGGGTCTGATCAAAGTCGAACAGGTAGTACTCCTGCCCTGGGGCATCGCGCCGGGTGCTGCGCATAAGCGTGTAACTCAGCCAGCCGTAGAGGTTGCGGGTCAGCGCCTTGCGGGCCAGCAGCTCGGCACCGAAGATGTGCCCGGTCCCGGTCGAAGCGAAAATCTCCGGGGCGATCGTCCCCTCCTCGTCGACGGTGATCTCGGTGGAATCGGCGGTCAGATCCCACAGGTGCTTGTAAAACCCCGTCACCTCCAGGGTGATGTCGGCCGGCAGTTGTTGTTCGACCCCGAGGCTGTTGTGGACCGAGCGTTCGATGCCGACCCGCGGGTTGCCGAACGCCGCATCGTACTTAAACGGCGGATTGGGGGCCTGGGTATAGATCCCGACCCCACCTTTGATCGCGGTCTTGTCGGCGACTTGCCAGCCAAACCGCAGCCGCGGATCGACTTGGGCGACATTAAATGGCTCGCCGTAAAACGTGAACCGAGCCCCCGGGTACAGGATGAACTTCTCGCCGAGGCCGATGTTCATCGTGGTGTAGAGCGCGGGTGTCAGCAACGTCGAGCTCAACCGACTGGTGAGCCGTGCATCGCTCGAGGCCGGCGGTCCGGCTCCGCCCGCCGGGATCGGCGGCGCCGAGATATCGATGTTGAAGCGGGTCGCGACAAACTCGGTACCAAAACGAAAACCTGTCCGCCGAGTCAGCTGGCGGGAGACCTCAGCCCGGCCTGAAAATGTATGTGCATTTAAGTCGAAACGAAACAAGGTGCCGAAAAAAATCGAGGCGTAGTCGTTGCGATACGACGGGGTGATCAAAAAATCCCAGCCGTCGATGGTCTTGCGGTAGGCCAAATCGGCGCGGTGAAACCACGTCGTCTGCGACAGGCCGTTGCTCTCGTCGGTCTCGTCGTCGTTGGGGGCGGCAAACAACAGCTCCGTACGGTCGTCGGAGCCAAACACCCGGGCCGTAAACTCGCCGCCCGCGATCGGGTAGTCAAACAGTGCTTGGTAGTCCCAGTAACGCGGGGCGACGGTGAGGTCGAGACCGCCATCGCTGGGCAACACCGCCGGCAAGATCAAATCGATGTAACTGCGGCGGCCACTGAGAATAAACGACCCTTTGCCGATCGGGCCCTCGAGCATCACCCCGGTGTCGAACAAATCGCTGTCGATATAGCCGTGAAACCCGTCGCGCCGACCCTTGCGCGGGGCGACATTGATGATGCCGCCGATCGCATCGCCGTAGCGGTTGTCGAAGTTGCCGGGGATAAAATCGATCTGGGTCAGGATGTCGGAGTTGAAGACACTGGTCAGTCCGCCGAAGTGAAACAGCTGGGGGATCTCGTGGTAGGCGAGATAGACCGCCGAATCGCCGGGCGCCGCCCCGCGGATCGCCAACAGCCCGGCACCAAACGGAGCTCGCGCGACCCCGGGAAAGTTTTGCAGCGACTTGAGGGCATCGCCCTGGCTGCCGGGAACCGTATTGATCTCCTCGACGCTGATGGTCCGGCGATCGACCTCGCCGGCCTCGTCGCGGCGGGATTTGACCACCGTGCGATAGGGATTGTAGTTGAGCGGGGTTGGGTAGTACTTGAGCTCGAGGCGCTGACCGGGCTCCAACACTTCGACGTAATCGAGGCGCTCGTGGTCCTGTGATAATACAATTAACCGAACCTTGCCGACGGGGACCCCGGGCAGTTCGTAGTTGCCCTGGTCGTCGGTCACCGCCCGCACGCTCCACGCCGGCTCGCTCTCCTGTTCGTAGATCTTGCGTTTGATGCGGCCGCGCTCGACACCTTCGGGGGCTGGCACCGCCAACACGATCGCCCCGGCGACCGGCGTGCGTTGGCCGGCCGATAGGATCCGCCCGAAGATCGGCGCGGGACCGGTGGGTCCGGGATCGGGTGTATCTGCACCTTGTTCGCCACCGTCGCCACTCGAGGATGTCTCGAGTGCGGGCTCCGGTTCCGGCTCGACCTTGGGGGGCACGATCTCGAGTCCCAAGCTCAACACTACTTCGACGGCTTGGCCGCGGTAATCGCCCGGCGTGTAACGCAGCTTGGCGACCGCTTCCATCGCGAGGGCGTCGAGCGTTGGATGGACCTTTTGCGTCACCTCGAGGTCCTTGGGCACACCATCGGTCCCGACCACGTATTTGACGATCACCTGTCCACCCGGCGGCTCGGCGAGTTCGAGCAGTGCCGGGGGATATGCCAAGGTGACCTTGTTTTGCAGGACTGGCGGGGTATAGCCCTCGGGCGGGGCGTCCGCGGCTGGCTCGGCAGCTGCGCGGGTCGAAACCAACGAAAGCGACCCGAGGCAGCAAAGACCGAGCACGAGCCAGCGAAGAGACCGGCCTCCTCGCGACTTTTGTTGCACACGCAACCATGGCTCACCAACCGCGATGACAGGTGGTGTACGGCGTGACTCAGTCGTTGAGTTGAAACTCATACTCGTAGCGCAATTCGTAGTCCGCCGGCTTGCCGTTGGTCGCTAGCGCCGGGCGGAACTTGGCCTTCTTCATGGCTTTGGCCGCGATCTTGTCACAGCCATGGCCCATTCCTTTGGAGACTCGAACCTTGCGCACGGAGCCGTCGCCCCGCACCTGTACCTTCAATACCACGACACCCTCGACACCGAGATCTCGCACCGCTGGACACTCGATTTCCGGAACCTTCACCGGCTCCGGTAACCGTTTGATATACAACTCCCCCTTAGGCTGCCAAACATCGCCGTCCTCGGCGACCTCGCTGCCGGTCTTGCGCGACCCCTTCCCTTTGGAATCGGGTTTTCCGGTCCCTCCGGGCGCTCCGCCTGGCTCACCGACCTGGACGGCGACGCCTGTGTTGCCGCCCTGCACCGTATTGCTCTGGTCAAACCGCAGGGGTGGCGGGGGCTCGTCACTGACGGGCTGATCGCTTTCGGGTGCCGGCCTCGCCTTGCGCTTGGTGGTTTTTGGCGGCGGCTGTTTGGGCTTGACCTTCGGCTCGGGCTCCGGCTCAGGTTCGGGTTCTGGCTCGGGTTCTGGCTCAGGTTCTGGCTCGGGTTCTGGCTCGGGTTCTGGCTCAGGCTCGTTCTCAGGCTCCGGAATCTCAAACTCTGTCAGCTCGTAGACCGGTTCTTCGGGTTCCGGCTCGAGTTCCGAGACCACGCTGAGGACAAACGCGAGGGCGCTGTGGGCAAAAAACGACCCGGCAATCGCCATCCCGGGACGTTGATATGGTGATTTTTCAGCCACGTTTCGCAGGTCAATCGAAATCGATATCTTTCAACTCGAGCTTTCGTAACGGTCCATCCTTGGCAATCGGTTTACCCGGGCTCCGGGCGCTTTTTGGGTTGTTCGGTCGCAACCGCATAGCGTTTGACTCCGGCCTTGCGCAGCAGGTCCATCAGATGAACCATGGCGCCAACATTGGCTTCTTCATCGCATTGGATCACGCCTTGCAAGTCGCGCTCGCGGGCGAGTTTGTCGACGATCGCCTCTTCGAGGATGGCGTCGCGCTTGACGGGATCTGTCTCATTGACCTCCTTGAGGTCGATTGCATAGGAGCCGTCTTTGCGGCACTGCAGCAGGATCTGATTCGACTTCATGTCGAGTTTGGTCCCGGTCGCAGCATCGGGTTTGTTGACCGCCATCGCCTCTTGATTTTGGATCTTGGTGGTTGTGACCATAAAAATGATCAACAACACCAACATCACGTCGACCAGCGGGGTGACGTTGATGCTGACGATTCCGTCGTCGTCGATGTCTGCAGAGCCAGCCACTAGCTCGACCCTTTCGACGGTTTTCCACCATCGGCGTAAAGTGACAGCACCATGTTGGTCAGGGCATCGGCCTCGCTCATGAGGGCTTTGACCCGGCGGCCGAAGTAGTTGTAGGCAATGACCGCGGGAATCGCGACGACCAGACCAACGGCAGTGGCGACCAGGGCCTCGTAGATACCGCCCATGACCGCGTCGGAGTATTCGGCCGAACCGGCGACACCCGCCTGCTCGATCTGGCGGAAGGTTTCGATGATGCCGATGACCGTCCCAAGTAGCCCGATAAACGGTGCATTGGCACCGACCGTACCCAAGAAGTTGAGGTTGCTTTCCAGTCGCAACTTCTCACCCGGACGTTGGGCATCCATGATCGCATGCATGGCTTTGGGCCCGCGATCGATGTTGTCGAGCATGGTCGCGGCGATCCGTCCACCAGGAGCTGACGCCACTCCCACAAGCCGTTTTGCCTTGTCGACTTCCCCGTCACATAACGCGCCGTGCAAACTTTTCAGGAGTGCAGCGTCCCGACCGTTGACCCCGCGGTAAAACAGGCCGCGTTCGATCATCAGGGCCACACTCGCGAGGCTGAGGATGATCAGCACATACAGGATCCACTCGGCACCGACGGCCGAGAGCTCGAGAAACTGTTCGGTCAGATTCATGTGTAAACCCGCGGAACCCTACCCGATAACGGCGTAGCTAGGCCAGTGCCGGGCATGCCCTCAACCGCTGACCTATGGGTTTGAACGCTTGATTTCCAGGTTTCTCGGACGGATGAAACTCACGCATTCTCGTTTGGCGCAGTTACCTCCGGGCTTGGACCCATGACCTCTCGCAATACGCAGGTGGCATAGGCACCAGGTGGCAACACCCACTGTAGTAACAAACCCGGTTCAGAACCGGGATTAGGGGCCCCTTCGGGCAAAATCTCCCCGGGATCGGACGCCGTGATCGGCACGACATCCACCCGCATTTGCTCGAGTGAGATTTGTAGTCGTCGGCGGGCGCCCGACAACTTGCGGCCGAACGCTCGAAAGCCCTCTCGACTGAGTTCAAATTCCTCGAGAATCGCGCACTCGAGGGAATCGGCCGGGGAGCCGGGCGTGGGTGCGGGCATCTTGCTACCGAACATCGGCCCGGTGATCGCAACCTCGCCGGCATCCATCCGCCGTTGATCGACCTCGGGCTCGTTGCAGACAAACAGCCCGCCGGTCGCAGTTTTTTGCAGGACATCGCCTGCGAGCACGGTCCGCAACAGCCCGCGGCGCCAACGTTCGAGGAGATACAAGTTAAACAGCGCCGACTGCCCGGCACTGAGCACGAAGTCGGCCTTGCCCCGCCTGCGCGCCCGCTTGGGTGCGGCCAACAGGGCAAGCCCACGGGTCGCATTGTGCCCGTCGCGTCCGAAGCGTTGTTGCCCATACAAGTTGATGACCCCCCCCGCACAGCCGAGGGCCTCGACCTTGGCCATCGCCCGCTGCCACGCCTCTGGCACCGGACAGCACAGCTCGCGCACGACGATCGCAAACCGGTTGCCACGCAGATGGCCGCGGCGAAGTTTGTTGCTGTGGGGCGACGCCGGCCCGAGTGCAATCTGCGGGTGGTCAAACGACTTTAGAAGTTCCCGCGTGGCAAACGGGGCCGACACCCACTGCTCGGTCACCGCCCGCTTGTCCTTGAGGCCAGCCAACCCGAACTCGCGCTGCGAAAGCCCGCAGTGGTCCGCGACCGCAGCCAAGGCTTCGGCGCTACCGAGGTTGCGTTTTTTGAGGGTGAGCAACAGATGGGGCCCCTGCTCGGTCCCGTCGGCAGCATAGGCGGGCAGCTCGCGGACAAAAAAATCCTCGCACCGCTGGCGGATCACCCCGCCGATCCCCAAACGTTCCGACGTCTGCAGGGGCGGCGCGAGCAACTGCTCGAGTTGTCGGTCGGTGAGCTTCATGGGTGGCGGCGGTATACATGCACACGCACGTTTCGCAAAGCGGAAATCGCCCGCTGTCGATCCGCCGACCTGCCCACCGCCGGCCCACTCCAGACTCGGATGCATGCGCGATCAAACCGATTGCCACCAAAACAAACAGCGACCACACACCCAGATCGCACATCAATTCCCGAGCAACTTATTTTTTTAAATTGCGTTGGTTTTCCGGCCGCACCACCTATGGCGAAGCATGCGAATCAAGCACCTATTCACCGTATCCACCGCAGCGATCCTCTTGACTGTCGGGATTTCCAACAACGCCCACGCGGGACACTCGTGTCGTTCCGAGTTTACCAAGGCCCAGGCCACCGCGTTGAAGCTCGGTCCCAAAGTCGCCAAGGGTGTCTGCCAACTGACCAACAAAGATGACCAACAAGCTGCCGAGAAGTGTCTCGAACAATATGAGAAGTTTGTCGAGAAACTCCAAGAAACGCTCGCCAAGACCGGCGCTGACAACCCGCGCACGGTAGGTCCCCGCCCGCTCGGCAACGAAGTATGGAAGACCGGCAACCTGCAGGCCGAACGTACCTTTATCGGCGCGACCATCCTCTCGGAATCCCATCGCATCGAGATTCAGCGGGAGCCGGCGAGCAACACCAACAAGCCGCGGAACATCAATGTCGAAATCTGCTACGTCGACGACAATGGCAATGAGCAAAAAAAGAAAACGGTGTCGATGCCCGCCAACAAAAGCAACCTCTCGATCAGCCAATCCGACGTCAGCGGGCTGCATGCGGTCGTCCTCCTGAAGACTCCCTTCAAGATGTTCGCCAAGGGCAACCGCTACAAGATCCAGGGTGTCAACGGCAAGGACGAGCCGAAAAGTATCAAGCTCGCACGCGAGCTGGCGCGCTCGGGTGGTGGCAACAAAAGCTCAGGTGGCAAGCTCGCCGGACGCACGTTCTTGATCCAAAACGTCCACTCCGGCAAGGCCTTGACCGCCGCCAAAGCGGCCAAGCAGGCCAATATTTACCAGTGGGCGACCCACAACAAAAACACCCAGCGCTGGACCCTCAAGCCCGGCCGCGGCGAAGCCTTCAACATGGTGTCCAAGGCCAACGGCATGTGTGCCGACCTGCAATGGGCCAACAAAAACGAGGGTGGAAACGTGTTCCTTTGGCCATGTGCAAACAATGCCTGGAATATGGAGTGGGAGTTCCGACCGACGGGTAAGCGCGACGAGTACCTGATCTACAACAAAGGCTCGAACAAATGCCTCGAAGTGGAGAAATGGTACAAACACGATGGTGGCAACATCGTCCAGCGCAGCTGTACCAACAACGCCAACCAGCGCTGGCAGCTGCGCCCTCGCTGAGTCGTCCACATGACGTGCTCCGGGTGCACAAATAGGCTCACCCGGAGCTCGAGCATTCGCTCGATCACCCTTCGGCGAGTTTCCAAGCCGCGTGATGGAACGCGGCAATCTTGTCCGCCGTCCATCCGTGGGGGCTTGAACGTAACTGCTCGGCCATCCACTCGGCCCCGTGCTCCACCGTATCGAACACCTTCGTCGGGCGTGGCGGTCGACCGAGCAATAAAAACGTCTGGACAAACGCGCGCACGGCCACGCCCTTGAGCCCGTCCATTAAAATCGTGTGGGAGCGTGCGATCCGAAACAACTCGGGATCGGCTGTGAGCTCCGCGGCTTGCCGGCGCACCTGCTCATCAAACGTCGGAGTTCCGCGCACGGCGAGGTTGGACAACAACCCGCCGTTGGGCAGCGCCCGCTCATGCGCCCAACCGTACTTGGCAAACGCCTCCATCTGCACGGGTGTCGGCGCATTGAACCAGACGGCGAGAAACAGCTCGCAACAGCTAAACATAAAAACCCGGTCGTCTGCGTACACCTGGGTTGGCGCGACTGGGTTTTGCATCCTCGACACCATACCAGAATCGAGCTTTTTATGATCGCCCCGGTGGTGACTCAGGTACACTCGTCGACTGTGCCCCGTATTTTGCAAATCAGTGACCTCCATGTTCGCGGCCGCCCCCGAGCCAGGACCAACCAACGCCTCAAACACATCGTCGATCAGCTGATCAAACTCTATCCAAACGGGCCCAAGCCGGTTGTCGCGGTGACGGGGGACCTCACACAAAATGGCCGTAAGGCGGAGTACACCCGGGTTGTGAACATCTTTCGCCCGCTGCGGGCCGCCGGCTTTGAGATGTTTATCTGCCCTGGCAACCACGATGTCGCCGAATTCGGGAGTGCCTTCCGCCCGGCAGCACGCCTCAACTTTCAGCTCGAGATATTGGGCAACCTCCTCGAACTCGCCGGCGCCCAGCGAGACGTGATGGTCATGGACCAGATGTATCCGATGGTCCGACGCTTTGACAATGCCAGACTGATCGGCCTCGACACCGCCAACCGCGAGGATTTTTTGGCCACCGGCCGGATCGGAAATTTGCAGCTACAACGTCTTGACGGTCTGCTCGGCGAAGATCGCCCCGCCGGTGAGCGCACGGTCCTGTGCCTGCATCACCATCCGTTTTACCGCGACGTCGGTCACCGCTTGATCGACGCCGACGAACTACAAGAAGTGATCCGCGGCCGCTGCGATGCGATGATGTTCGGCCACCGCCACCGCTCCGAGAGGTGGCGCGACAAACTCGATATCCCGATTGTGTTTGCAGCCGGGCAAACGACTGTACCCGTGACCCGCCGGCTCGACCGAAAAAAACAAAAGTACTACGAAGTGCGCTGGATCGAGATCCGCGACGACGGCTCGATGCTGGCGAGTCTCGATCAACTGCCCGTCTAATTGCCCGTCGTTTCCTCGCGCACGCCGGGGGATTGGATGAAACCAGTTGCACACAGACACTCGAGACTCAACCGACGCAACACTGTGGCCGTGATCGGGCGTTTGGCATCCCAAAAAATAAGCCCACGCAAAAAGGTTTGGGCCAATGTCGACTGTAGCCGTTCATGGGCGGCACGGGCATCCTCGGCCCGCTCAAACCCGAGGAAATAGACGGTATCGTCAAACACGACCGGATTTGTATGCCCATCCGGACCGACGAGCACAAATCGCAACTTTTTATAAAGCCCCGAAATCGCAACTTTCCACGGGAAAAATGTATAGTCACCAACCCCAAAGATCGAAAACCGTGGCCGCCCGCGGTAGATCCGGCTCTTGCGAGCATCGAGCGATGATGCATGCGCATTTAAATAGGCCCACAGCCGGGGCGCACGGGACTGGAGGGGTTCGGTCGCCTCGCCGACGCTGCGCTGGGTGACGATCATCCATCGATTGGCCTGCGTGCGACCGGCAGCGACATCCGAGCTTTTGAGCAGCGGAAACAGATACTCCGGTTCGACATCGACGGGTTCGCCACTTCCGTTGACGAGGACGTCGTCCTTGCCCCGCAACTCAAACACCTTGGCGCAGTCGTGCTTGATACCCGACCGCCACATCGGTCGATTGTTGGGGGTCGCTTCGAGATGTCGGGTCGCCGCACGCGCGCGAGCGTCGGCGATCAACTCCCCGCCTTCAAACCCGATCCGAGCACGCGGACGTGAACTGTGCAGGGAGTCAAACACCGGACAGGTCTGGCGCCCCACGCGATCGGTGCGGCCCGTGAACAGGCATGCATCGACGGCGGCACCGAAATGTTTTTGGGCATCGATCACGTGGATCGCAGGGTCCCGCAAAGCCATCTGCATTTTCCATGCATGAGCAAGTAATTTACGAGCCACCGCGAGCTTGATCAACACAGCAAATGCCGCATCGCGGCCGGCGAGACACTCGAGGAGGTGGCGAACCATCCACTCGGAGATATCGAAATTGCTGCGCCCGGTGAGGGCGTCAAGGCCCTTGAGATCGGTGAGATTCGCTTTGTCAGGCAAGTTGTCGGCATTGCGGGCACCGAGCTCCGCGTTGGTGACCCACGGGGGATTGCCGAGGACAAGGATCGGTTTTTCTAAGTTGTCGAGTAGACCCGGCCAATCGAAGCGAAAGAAGTCGGCGTGCATAAGATTTGCAGATACACCGATTTTCTGCAGAGCCTGTCGGGCTTGGTCGAGGCGGGTGCGGTCGACCTCAACCCCGGTGAGGGGGGGTTGGGGCGCAAATATTTGTGCAGATGCAAATAAAAAATTACCCACACCACAGGTCGGTTCGACAATTGCCGCGGGATTCGGAAAATAGACCCGCGCGAGCTGACAGACCTCGCGCGCGAGCGCCACAGGCGTCTGAAAATCACCAAAAATAGCTTGCGCACGCGTTTTTTTGGCCACAGGTCACACCAATCGGGTCAGACCATCGACGCTGTCAGCACGGTCGATGACCCGCTTGTACTGGAGACGCCACTGAAGAGCGTTCGAGATCGTCAGGCGACTGTTCGACCGCAAAGTTCCGTGCCTCTGCACGTAATAATTCCGTTGTGAGGGGGATCTTCGACTGCACGCCCGAAGTATTGTCGCTTGTGCTTGTCGATGCAACCAAACGCGGTCAGCCCAACGCCACGCCCAGGCCCATATTGCTCGGCATCAAGATCACCATCATCATCTCGAGCATATCGCGGGCGCTTTGAAACCGTTCTTCGGGGTCCTTGGCGCAGGCGCGGGCGAAGACCATGTCGAGGCCATTGGCCACGCGCTGGCTGTAGGCCTTGGGCAGGTAACGGCTGGGCGGCGGAGGCATATGCTCGCGCTGGGCTGAGAACAGGTCACCGAGGGGTGCATCGCGCAGGCCACCAAACGGGTGCAGACCGGTTGTGACTTCGTACAGACTGATACCCGCTGCATATACATCGGCCCGCGGATCGATTTTCTTGCCGGGAATCGTCTGCTCGGGCGACATGTAAAACGGGTCGCCACACAGGCTTTCCTTGCGCTGGGGCTGTTCCAAGTCGATGGCGATCCCGAAGTCGAGAAGTTTGGTGGTCAAAAACTGAGTGTTGGGATCGCGGTTTAAAAACATGTTCGCCGGCTTGATGTCGCGGTGGACGACGCCGCAGTCGTGGGCGTATTGGAGGGCGGCGAGGACCTGGCGAAACGTGTCGAGGACACTCAAAAACGGGAGGTACTGCCCGCGCTCGCGGGCCCGCGTGACAATCCGGTCGAGGTCGGAGCCGGCGAGGTACTCCATCGAAAACCACTGCGAGCAGCCCTCGTTCATCTCGCCCATGTCGAAGATGCGGGCGATACCCGGATGGCAAAATCGAGCTCCATAGATCGCTTCGCGGCGGAACCTCCGGCGCTCGGCTTCGGGCACATCGGGCTTCATCACCTTGATCGCAACATCGCGCCGCAACATCGGGTCGTAGGCCTGGTACACCCGCCCCATCCCGCCTTCGCCGATGCAGCGAATGATTTCGTAGCGCTTGAGATGGGAGACCTGGGCCCCCACGCCGAGGTCATCGACCGTGCCCGGCTGCCGGGGAAGGGTGGCGGACGGGGGGACAATTTCTTCGACCTGGAGTTCGAATTCCATCACTGGAGAAGCCTACAAAATGCACGCCGTATGGCGAAAATACGTGCATTTTTGAGGTTGAGCCGAACCGCCCTGTGAGCTTGACGGGTCTTTGGGTCCGCACCACGGAGCGACGGTGCGCCCATGCCAATTTGCAGGAGCCTACGATTGGACAAGGAGAACCCTATGCCAGAAGCCAGAGTTTTGAAGCCCGGTACCATCCTCGTCCTCCCCCACGTCCGCGTGAAAACAAAGACACTGCTGAGCCCCAAGTTGCAAAAGCTCCAGCTGCAAAAGCTCGAGCCAACGAGCTCGGACGTGTGGCGCAAGGCCATCGGTTCGTTGGACAAGGTTATCGCGGAGAAACTGCTCAAGTCGCGGTTTTGGGAGCAGGGCGAAGAAATCGTCCTCTCGGCCCGCACCCCCGTCCACGAAAACCGCGGCCACATCGAGGGCTACCAGATCCAGACCTATGCCCCGTCCCAGCCAGCAATCTGGTTTGTCTGGCAATCCGGCAAGCTCTACATCTGGCTCAACAACCTCGATCAGGCGGGAACCTACGTGATGGAGATCCGCTGTTCGGCCTACAACGGAAGTTTGCACATCGGCGCCAGCGATGCACCCCATATGGATATGCCCGCCCAAGGACAAGACCACCGGATTTGGGTCGTGATCGACAAACCCGACTACGACATGTCACTGGTGACGATCGAGGGGTATGAAGTCGATAACTGGTGCTTTTATGACGCCCGGGTATGGCGGGTGACGTAGGTTATCTTCGCTCGACCATCTTGCTCAGGTTGATGTATCAGCAACCCGGCACCCAAATGAAACGGGCGCACTCCGAAGAATGCGCCCGCCTGCTCTCGAAGTTTCGGACTACTTTTTGTCTGCGTACTTCTTGATCAGCTCTTCTTGGATGTTGCGGGGAACGGGGCCGTACTTCTCGAACTCCATGGAGTATTCGGCCTTGCCCTGTGAGCCCGAGCGCAGCTCGGTCGAGTAGCCGAACATCTCGGACAGCGGGACGTGGGACTCGACCACCGTGGTTCCCAAGGCCGTCTCGGAGCCCACGATGTTGCCACGGCGGCGGATCAATCCGCCCTGTACCGTTCCTTGGAACTCCTCTGGCGTCTCCACCACCACCTTCATGATCGGTTCGAGGATGACCGGGCCTGCCTTGGACATGGTCTCGCGGAAGGCAGCGCGGGCGGCGACTTGGAACGCCATATCGCTCGAGTCGACTGCGTGGGCGGCACCGTCGTTGACCTCCATCTCGACATCGACGACTGGGAACCCGATGAGTACGCCCTTTTGCATCGCTGTTTGGAAGCCGTTGTTACACGACGGGATGTACTCACGCGGGATCTTACCGCCGACGATGTTGTCGACGAAGTTGTAGACTTTGTGTTCCTCGCGCAGCTCATCGGGGAGTGGGCGCATGAACCCGCCCAACTTGGCGTACTGACCGGCACCACCGGTCTGCTTTTTGTGCGTATACATGTATGGCACTTCGCGGGTCACCGTCTCACGGTAGGCGACCTGTGGCTCACCGACGACGACATCGACCTTGTACTCCCGCCGCATACGCTCGATGTACACGTCGAGGTGCAGCTCGCCCATACCGGAGATAATCGTCTCGCCCGACTCTTCGTCACGGGTCACGCGGAAGGTGGGGTCCTCCTTGGCAAACCGGTTGAGCGCCTTGGAGAAGTTGTTGAGTGCCGACTTGTTTTTCGGCTCGACCGCGTAGCTGATGACCGGGTTGGGGACGAACATCGAGCGCATCGAAAACTCGACGCTGCCATCGTGGAACGTGTCACCGCTGGCGCAATCGATACCGAACAGGGCCACGATATCGCCGGCACCTGACTCCTCGATGTCCTCCATTTCATCGGAGTGCATCCGCACCAACCGCCCGACCTTGACCTTCTTTTTGGTCCGCGAGTTGTAGATGAACATGCCTTTTTTCAGCAGGCCCTGGTACACGCGGACATAGGTCAGCTGACCGTATTTGCCGTCCTCTAGTTTGAACGCCAGGCTGCAAAGCGGCAACGAGTCGTCGCTTTTGAGGAGGACTTTCTCCTCGTTGTTGCCCAGATCGTAGGCTTCGTTGTCGACCTCGGGCGGCGACGGCAAGTAGGTACAGACGCCGTCGATCATGTTTTGCACGCCCTTGTTTTTGAAGGCCGACCCGCAAAACACGGGGGTGAGCTTGAGCGCCAAGGTGGCCCTGCGAATGACCGGAACCATTTGCTCGGCGGTCACCTTTTCGGGCTCGCCTTCGAGGTACAGCTCCATGATCTCATCATCGAAATCACCGAGTTTTTCGACCAACAGGGTGCGGTATTCCTCGACCGCTTCAGCCAGGTGTTCGGGGCACTTTTCGCGGCGGATGTGCTCGCCGTTGTCGCCGTCGAAATACAGGGCCTCGCGGGTGAGGAGGTCGACAACACCCTCAAACTCATCTTCGGCGCCGATCGGATAGGTCACCAGGACCGCGTTGTGGCGCAGTTTCTCGCGCAGCTGTTTGGTCACGGTAAACGGGTTGGCGCCCGAGCGGTCCATCTTGTTGATGAAGGCAATCCGGGGGACGTTGTAGCGACGCATTTGGCGGTCGACGGTGATCGACTGCGACTGCACACCACTGACCGAACACAGCACCAGGATGGCGCCGTCGAGCACGCTGAGGGCACGCTCGACCTCGACGGTGAAATCGACGTGTCCGGGGGTGTCGATAATGTTGACGTGGTAATCGCCCCAGGTGACGTGGGTGGCGGCCGATTGAATCGTGATCCCGCGCTCGCGCTCGAGCTCCATCGAGTCCATCTTGGCTCCGACACCCGACTTGCCACGGACTTCCTCGATCTTGTGAATCCTGCCGGTGTAAAACAGGATCCGCTCGGTCAACGTGGTCTTGCCGGAGTCGATGTGGGCGGAGATGCCGATATTGCGAACTTTCGCGAGTTCCATGATGGGTCTCTAATTGCTTGCGTGTGCTGGAAGGCTGTTACACGACACGCCCACCGATGGACGCGCCGGCCACAAAGACCCCCTCCAGGGGGCCCAAGGCGCGCGGAGAATGCCACACAGGCACCCCGAGAGCATCCCAGATCGAGGTTTCTCGGGTATTTGTAGCGTGACCGTCCACACTGAATCGCAGTGGGTCAACCTCCACGGATCGGGGCCATGTGCCTGCTTAGCTAGGCCTTTATCTCTGTTTGAAATCTGTCCCGGTAATGGTTCGGGATTTCTCTCACGCATGCCGACAACAAAAAAAGATCACAACGCCGGACGCGGGGCCGGTCCACTTCCCGATGTCGTGGTTTTTCTCGCATATGGCGACCGTGGGGTGGTGACGGGTCACATCTGGATCACCCACCGATTGTATAGGCATGTAGTCGTCGGTGGTTCGGATGTACACGCGCCGACAACCTGCACAAAAAGCCACGGGCATTCCGCGGGTGTCGACGCGCTACCTATAAAAAATGGCCATACCCAAACGGGTATGGCCTGGTGAAACGTTTTATCAGCATGAACGGCTCGACCACACGGATCGAACCGAGGATATCTGACTAGGCTGCCTCGTACCGGGTTCCCCGGGCACGACCCGTCCAGGTCACTTTACCGCCATTGATCAGACGGCTCAGCGATGTCCGGATTTGCAGTGGGGTCCCACCGACTTGGCGTGCGAGCTCGGGGGCCGAGACGGCACGACCTGCGCCACGAAGGGCCTTGAGCATTGCTGCATCGTAGGCGTGCCGACCCTTTGCGGTCCGCGTGTCGACCTTCGCGGGCGGCCCGGACGGCGCCACAACGTCGGCGACGACCGGCGCGGGTGCGGCGACAACGGGAGTCGAAGGTGCAGGCTTACGGCCTTTGGGCCCACGACGCACTTTCTTGCGACCTGGGGCGGCTGCTGCTGCTGCACCACCACCACCGGCACCGGCAATGTCACCGACAGTGATCGACCGGAGTACGGAACCCAGATCATCACTAGTCGCCAACTTGATGAGGTCAGAAACTGTCATACTGGTGTTCGACCGGATCTGTTGAATCATGACGTCACGCTCTGCATTCGCGACGGCATCACGGAAGGCTTGTTCAAACTTCGCCATGTGGAGAGTTTTGCACGACACACCCGACATTTGCAATGGCAAACTGCCAACTTTTCTCGAAAAAGCTGCTCGAGCAGAATTGTCAAACCTGCGAACGCGCCTGACAACGGTGTCGTCAACGTCCGGTCCGACTCTGCCGATTGACCGCTAGATACCGTTGTCGCCATGCTCCTGCGTATTTAACCGGGTTCGAACGATGCGGGATACCGGGGCTCAACCAACAATTGCAATAGCTGCCGCGGCAGCTACCAACGGATGGTGTGGTCCAATAGTCACAGAACTTCAGATGGGGACAGGTTTCTAAGTTCAGGTACTGCATTTGCTCCATCCTTCGTCAACCTGGTTTGCGTGCGAGTTACCGGCAGCCTCAACGATTGCGCGAAGGCGATCAAACACTGCACACACCAACCGTTTCAGGGCAACTGCATTCGCGGGGAAATCGAGCCCACCACGCGAAAGTGGTCGCATACCTCGCCACTCCATGGACCTACACAAAACTCGGTACCGCGAATACCGTGCGCGCAAATGAAGTAGATAATGACTTCCCTGCCGATGTCGGACCGTTCAAAGACTGCTATCGATGGGGCCGCTGAAAGACTCGACAGATGCGTTCACCTCGCCCGACAGTGTCGAACCTCCCGGACGTTTAGCGAGCAATCCGTGGTTTTTCTCGCGTCGTCTCGGGCAGTTGAGTTTGGGCTCCCTATGCGACTTGCAAGTGCACGCAAACCTCAAACGAGCACCTGCCCGCACCGTAAATCAATCAACCGTCTGGTCAACAAACGCGGTCGAGCCTCGCAACACACGTGGTAGTCCACGGGTTGCAAGGCTCGACACTGATGAGGAACGAACGTGACGCCACAAGTGCGCAGTCGTTTGTTCCTGTCTAGTAGCGATAGTGCTCGGGCTTAAAGGGACCCTTCTCGGGAATACCGAGATACTCCGCCTGTTGGGTAGTGAGTTTTGTTAGCTTTGCACCGAGCTTATCGAGGTGGAGACGGGCGACTTCTTCGTCGAGCGCCTTGGGCAGTACATAGACCTTACCGCGTTCGTACGCACCGTCGTCCTGCCACAGTGCGAGTTGTGCAAGTACCTGGTTGGTAAAGCTGCTCGACATGACAAAGCTGGGATGGCCCGTCGCACACCCGAGATTGACGAGCCGACCACGGGCGAGAAGCAACACAGCGTGTCCATCTGGGAACACAAAACGATCGACCTGGGGCTTGATATTGATCTCGCGAATGTCCGGGTCGGACGCCAACGCGGCTACTTGGATCTCACTATCGAAGTGACCGATGTTGCAGACGATCGCCTCGTCCTTCATGGCCCGCATATGGTCGATGGTAATGACGTCACAACAACCGGTGGCGGTGACGAAGATATCGCCCAAGGGAGCTGCCTCGTCCATCGTGATGACTTGGTACCCCTCCATTGCGGCCTGCAGGGCGCAGATTGGGTCGACCTCGGTGATGAGGACACGGGCACCAAAACCCCGCATCGATTGGGCGCACCCTTTGCCGACATCCCCATAACCGGCGATGACGACTGTCTTGCCGGCCACCATGATGTCGGTCGCGCGCTTGATTCCGTCTGCCAGACTTTCACGGCAACCGTAGAGGTTGTCGAACTTGCTTTTGGTCACCGAGTCATTGACGTTGATCGCCGCGACCCGAAGCTCGCCCTTTTCACCCATTTGGTAGAGGCGATGGACCCCCGTTGTGGTCTCTTCACTCACGCCGCGACACTGCGCGAGGCCTTCGACGTACTCGGGCTTGTGCATCACGATCGTCAGGTCGCCACCGTCGTCGAGCAGCAGGTTGGGCGGGGATCCGTCGGGCCACCGCACCGTCTGCTCGACACACCACCAGTACTCCTCTTCGGTCTCACCCTTCCACGCAAACACCGGGACACCGGCTGCGGCAACGGCTGCTGCTGCATGGTCTTGGGTCGAAAAGATGTTGCACGACGACCACCGAACTTCGGCTCCGAGATGCGTGAGGGTTTCGATCAGCACGGCGGTCTGAATCGTCATGTGCAAGCAACCGGCGATCTTTGCCCCCGCTAGCGGTTTGCTCGCACCGTACTTTTTGCGCAATGCCATCAGCCCGGGCATTTCCTTTTCCGCGAGCCGTATCTCCTTGCGTCCCCAGTCGGCCTGGGAAAGGTCGGCAACCTTAAAGTCCTGTTTACTCGACGTCGTCATGTTCTCTCTCTTGTGTTGGTGGGCAGCGCCCGTGTTGTGATGCCGCGCGGCCCGGGCCGCCAAACCCCGACCACGCACATCACGTGTCAATCACTGTTCGCGGTAGACAGGTGTCCACCCCGAGCTGTCCTTGAACAGCCGTACGCAACGGATGTGTTTGCGAGGCGTGAGGAAAAACCGGTGGTAACAGTTGGCCGGTACAACCAGCAAGTCGCCGCGCTCGACTTCGACGCGCATCCATACGTCGTCGGCGGAGCGAATGTCGAACACCCCTTCGCCGGCGAGCACCAGGCGAACCTCGTCGTCTGTGTGGAGATGCTCATCTTTGAATTTGTCACACAGGGCGTCGAGGTTGGGTGTTTGCGGTGTCAGCTCGATGATGTCCTGTTCGACATACCCGCGGCTTTGCTTGAGCTCATCGAGCGCTGGTTGCATCTCGCCGGCGACATCGACCTGCTCGTAATACACACCCACGCGGTTGAGATCGGCGACCGCGATCGGCCGGGATGGTTGCGACTGTAGCCACGAAAGTTTCACGACACATTCCTCCTGGGAGCAACCTCGGATGCACCCGGCAGCCCGAGGCGATGGGATTCGACCACTGCGCGAAACAGGTAGTCGTAGCATTCAGCCTGGGTCTTGGCCTGTTGCCAGGTTTCGCCCCACACATAGACACCATGGCCGGCGACCAACACGGCGTCGACATCGGGATGCCCCGCCATCGCCTCGGCCATCGACTCGGTCAACTGGGCCTCGCGCGGTGTATTGGCAATGATTGGAACAACCACGGTCTCGAAACACCCTTTGCCCCGCAGACCTTTTTGCATCTCAAAATCGCGGCAACAAAACGCTGATGAGAACAACCGGGTCGCCAACACGGCCCACACCGAATGACTGTGGATCACAGCCCCGGCGTTGCGCGTGCGGTAGGCGTTGAAAAACAGGGGGCGACACTCCGACAGCCGCAACCCCGGATGGGCCGGTCGTTGTACTACCACCGGTTTGTCGAGGTCGTCGGCGGACAGGAGAAAGATATCCGCGGGATCGATGCGTTCTTTTTGCACCCCCGACGGGGCGATGTAGATACCTTCGGGACCGCGGATCGAAATCCCGCCACCTGTACCGCTGACCCATCCGAGGTCGTAAAACTGGCGACACAATTCACAGATCAGGGCCCGAGTATCCCCCTCGATCGCGTGTGGTTGTGTCAACGTCGTCCGGTCTCCATTCACCCGCAGGCAAGTCGCAGTCTACACATCCGATCGGGCCACGATAGCCGCGGGTCAGTGCGGAAGCTCGCCAAGTTGTCGACTCGCCGCATTTGCGGCCCGTCATTTCCCTCGGCGGTTATTCGACCGGTAGTCTACGCCTCTTTCGAGTGTGCCAGATCACAATGATCGGGAAAAAGAGGCCAACCACTGTCGGTACATCCCGGCGGACCCGGCATGCACAGCCCTCACCGTCCTCGCCGGTGGTCGAGGTTGTCGCTTCGCTCGTCGAGGAGGTTGTCGATTCGCTCGTCGCCCCTGCTGTGGTCTGTGTCGCGCCCGTGTCGTCTGTTGTCGAGCCTGTCCCTGTCGTCATGTCCCCAGTTGTGGTTGGGCAATCGGGGGGTACGATAATCCCGGCATCGGTATCGTTTCCGCTGTCGCAGCCACTGCTCTCGATCACAAACGAGGTGCTCGGGACATGGGCCTCAAACCGCCGACCTTCGGGGTCGCGCACATCGACGCGAAAAACGATCGAGTGATTAAGGGCATCCATCGTGGGCATGTAATTAAGGTTGTAGGTCTCGCCCTCGATCGGAACGTCCATCGCAAACGGCTGCCACTGCAGCTCCTCTTGGTCGGCCCGGGACCAGTAAGCATCGAGCACCGAACCCTCGAGCGCACGTACGCAACCTTTGACCTCGACCGCATCGTCGAGCGTCAGACTGTCGACCACAGGCTCGACTGCGATCGCCGGACCGACCGCCGACAAGTCGGGACCGTCGACGACGTGGACAACCCCGGTGCGCCGCCACCAAATGTTAAATGCAGGCTCGTAGGTGTACCCGCGAATCACGTAGGGCCCAGCCTCGATCCCGGTGGTATCCCAATCGACCCCTTGGGCCGCGGCCGCAAATGTGATCGGCCGACGGTCGGTGTCCTCGTTCATGCGATGCCAACACCCCTCCCACGCGACCGAGGTTTCAAACACGTCCTCGTCGGTCAAGTCCGGCGGGATCAATCCGACCATCTCGGCCTCGGCAACATCGGCCCAGGTGATCCACGTCGGCGGCAAAATGTTGACGTGATAATCGCGGCAGAGGGCAAAAAACTGATGGGTTCGACTGTTGAAAACCTCGTCTTCGGTAACCTCGACGTCTTCGTAGGGGATTGTGTAATCGAGGTGCATCACCGGGTCGACCGAGCGGTCGATAACCGTCATACACGGCGGATCGACAAACTCGACGGGTGTGCGTGGGTGCAGACCATTTCCAGCCCACGCAGTGCTGGCAACCCCCAGTGTACAGGTGCACACCACGATCGACAGGGAGGCATGTTTCGCTGACAAACCCATCTTCTGGACTCTACCAAGTTTGCCGCGGATTTGCCTCGCAGCCACTGGTCACGACTGCCGACTGTGGTGGGGGCAGCGGATCACAGGCAGTCGCGGATATTTAGGCCAGGTCGGATACTCGTCGTGTACGGCGCAGCGCCAAAACACCGAACCCTTTCCCGAACGAATGGCGCGAGCGTGTCGACAATCGCGACACAGGCCCGGATCGTTCACAGGTCCTCCGACTTGGGGGGAAGGATCAATTGCTCTTCTTGGGCCAACATTCCGAGTCCCAACGCGAGCCGTGCGCCTAGCCGTGCGCGCCCGCTGACCATGCCACGCCGCAGCGCAAACCCGCCCCACAAAAGCCCGGCGACCCAGACCACAAGGGCAATGGCCGAACCGATGAGTCCGAGACCCGGTACCTGCAACAGGGCAAACCCGACGACACCGGCGGCCAACCACACCTTGAGAACTTCCTTCGCGGCATCCAAGGCCGGCGTCTGGGCGTCGGCCGCTCGGTCGTTGATCCGCAATTCAAACTTACCGTCGCGCACCCGCAGCCGCATGTGTTCGTGCGAGAGTTGGAGGAACTGCAACATGGGCCGCAACGCTCGCTGCAGTTCATCGACTTTTAAGACCGTTCGCCCGGACACCACCATGGATCCATCATCGGCATCGCGCAGCACGAGGGCTGTCTTAAATCCCTGGGTGTACAGCTCTAACGCAACGTCGTCGGCTGCCATCCCAGCTTCGCGGGCGGCCGCGACCTGCAGTGCATGGTCGTCTCCCCGCCAACCTTCCGCTTGGACTGCCAGAGCTTTGTCGTCGGGTGTGTTCATTTGCCGGCGAGTCGCGCCCGCATCGCCTCGGCGACTGGAACGGGCACATAGCGTTCAAACCGACCTCCGTGGTGGGCGATCTCACGGATCAAGGAACTCGATATAAATTGTTGGGTCGGCCGCGGGATCAAAAACACGGTCTCGATATTCGGTGCGATGTCCCGGTTGGCCAGCCCCATTTGGTACTCGGGCTCAAAGTCCCCCATCGGCCGCAACCCGCGAATGATCGCCCGGGCGCCGACTTCGAGGCAAAAGTTGACCATGAGTCCTTTGAAAAATGCCGACTCGGCCCGCGGGTAGTCGGCGATGCAGGCGTCGATCAACTTCTGGCGTTCGGCGATCGGGAAGTAACCTTTTTTTGTCGGGTGCTGACCGATCGCGACGATGACATGGTCAAACAGCCGCAGCGCCCGCTCAATGATCTCGATATGACCCTTGGTGATCGGATCAAATGAGCCGGGGTAAACTGCTGTCCGCGCCCCCAACGGCCCCGCATTGCGGCTGGCCTGGGCGAGTGCCTCCTCAGAGGATTTCCTGGAAGTGGGATGCACGGCGGCAGTATATACTCCCGGCGATGCGAATGGTCCCCTTCGTCGTTTTCCTCGTGACTGCGGGATGGCTATGTCCCGGCTGTACCGGGTCGAAAAGCCCCGCACCGACTCGGATCGATGCGGACAACAAGAAGGTCGTCGGCCAAACTCCACAGCCGACAAACAAACCCAAAGGGCCGTTCCGCCACCCCGACAGGCAACCTCCACCCCCGCGTTCGGGCGAACAACTCGCGCCGCAAGCCCTCGAGCAAGCCCTCGCATCGGCACGTGAACAAGTTGCCAGTGGTGAAACCTTCAAGGCTCTCGCCACCCTGCGCACCTGTGCCAACAAAGTCCCCGCCGACCTCCGCTGCGAAGCCGAAATCGGAATCATCTTGGCAGATCTGGCACGCCACCGTGCCGATGCACGGTACTACCTGTCCGAGGCCGCCAAACTCGACGATCCCAAGGCGGATGCCGAGCTCTTTCGCCGCCTCGGCGCAGCTATGAAAAAACACGGGCTGCACCAGATGACCGGCGATGTCTACCAGCGGATGATCGACCACGGGGCGGGCAGTGCCGCCGACTACGAACTGTTATCCAAAGGTCTACAAGCCGACGCCACGCGCCTGCGCGAGGCGGCCGACGCCCTCGCCAAAGCCCGTTCACTCGACCCGAGCAACGACAAATGGGTGTACGAAGAAGGGCTGTTGCGGGCCCAAGTCGCGGGCCAATCGACCGAGGCCGCCGACCTGCTCTCGCAGTACTTGGCCAAGACCCGGGGTCAAGATCCCGAACTCGACAACGTACTCGAGGCCCGTATCGCCGAATTGTCAGGTCTCGGCAAGATCGAGAAGACGGCCAAGCCGGACAACCCCGGCGACGTCAAAAAACCCCCTCCTCTGGTCCAGTGACCACAGGTGAACTGCGTGCGAACCGAGTGCGGGATCCTCGGGATGTTCCCGACGGCGCTCGCCCGGGCGCACAACCTTTCTGGGTGACGTCCGGCTAGGCGATTGTTTGACCGCGTCTGCTGAGTTGTGCGATATCCTCACCGACCTGTGGGGACACCTGGCAACGGTTCGACGAACACCCGTACCCCGGACGGGGTAGATACATCTAGGGAGACCACAGCCGAGACTGGGGCCGCGAAGGCCCGCGAGGTGGAACACATGGACCAGTCGAGTACGGACCCCGCGGAACTCGACGATGTCGAGCTGCTCGATGCTGCCGACATGGTTGACATCAGTGACGAACAAGCGACGGCACCTCCCCCCCCGCCCCCGCGCCGCTTTCGTCCGCCTCCCAAACCGGCAAAAAAGCCGCCTCCTCCACCGGAGGACGACCTCGACCACAATGTGGGAACGTGGACGTCGGCTGCGCTGTCCCCCGAAGCCGACGAGTCTCCGTCGTCGTCGTTGATGGAGTTGTCCTCGAGCTCGTTGCTCGAGGTCGATCCCAGCGAACTGTCGGGCGCCCTCGAGATCAAGCCCGGGCAAATCGAGGCCGAACCACCGCCACCGCCGCCCAAGAAGGTGCTCTCGAGTCAAAACCTGCGGGCGTTTATCCGCGATGTCGACGACGAGTTCGCCAGCGTTGCCCCGCTGAACCCACCTGAGCCACCTCCGGAAAAATCGAAACCGGCCTCCGGTGTGCCGGAGTTTATCACCCAAGATGATCCCGAGGACCTCAACCACCCGCCATCGTTCGGCAAACTTCCGACCCGGCCCAAGAAAGTTGTAAGCACACCGATCTCCGCGATCGCCGACGACGACGACACCACCGATGACGATTCCGCTGCGCTCGACGAGGTCGCATTCACCGACGACGACGCTGCTGCGCTCGATGAATTCACCGACGACGATTCCGCTGCGCTCGACGAGGCCGCATTCACCGACGACGACAACGCCGACGCTGCTGCGCTCGACGAGGCCGCATTCACCGACGACGACAACGCCGACGCTGCTGCGCTCGACGAGGCTGCATTCACCGACGACGACGACGCCGACGTCACCGCAACCGACCCCGAAGCACCCACTGGCGAGGACACGGACGAACTCGACGCGACAGACGCCGACGCTTCCACTGTCGCCGGTGGACTCGACTCGTTCGACCGACCCAAACCGGACGAAAGCATCGGCCAGGGCCTGTTCACCCGCTCCCCGGTTGAGTCGTTCGGCGATGCGCTCTTGGGCGACCCGGACAACCTCGCACCACCACCCATGTTCGCCGGTGCCGGCGACCTGCCCGATGCATCAGCCGGGGTCAGCTATGTCTCGGGCGTCCTCCCGGCAGACGACGACGAGTTCGCCGACGACGACCAAGCGACGCACGCTTCGGAGAGCGGGATCGTCAACGCCTTACAGGACGATGACGACGAGTTTGACCACGGGATTTCCGGCAATCCCGAAGCCTTGGAAACCGCTGCCTATCGCGTCGATACCGACGACGACGACGACCTCCAAGAAGAGTACGAGGACGACCCAGCAACTGCGACGACGCTGTACCGCGTCGAAGAGGACGGCACGACAGAAGTCTCCGAGACATCTCTCTATGTCGTAGACCGCAACACGGCGGACGACGACGACGAGTCCGACTTCGCTGCCGATGCATCCGACAACGAACCAAGTTTCGCCAACGACGACGACGACAACAAACCCAACTTCGCCGTCCTCGATGACGACGAGTCCCCCGACGAAACCAGCTTCGCCGACGACGACGAGTCCCCCGACGTATCCAGCTTCGCCAACCTCAACGACGACGACGAATCCAGCTTCGCCAATCTCGACGACGACGAGTCCCCCGACGAGTCCAGCTTCGCCAATCTCGACGACGACGAGTCCCCCGACGAGTCCAGTTTCGCCAATCTCGACGACGACGACGAGTCCCCCGACGAATCCAGTTTCGCCAATCTCGACGACGACGACGAATCCCCCGACGAATCCAGTTTCGCCAATCTCGACGACGACGACGAATCCCCCGACGAATCCAGTTTCGCCAATCTCGACGACGACGACGAATCCTCCGACCTAGAGGATGCGTCGATCGCAGCTGCGAAGTCTGTTGCAGATACACCGGAATTTGCAGACGACACCGGGTTTGATCCACCAGCTCCCCCGTCGCTCGACCTCCTCGATGAACCCTTGCCGGGGCTGTCTGGGGCGAGCGTGGACCACCCAGAAGATGTGTCCCTGCGGGCATTTGCCGAGGATGAGGACGACGCCTTCCGCCCGGCGCCGAGTGAAGTCACTGACGTTTCGCCCGAGCCCGATACGTCGCTGCGAGCATTCGACGAAGATGAGGACGACTACTTTCGCCCAGCGCCGAGCGAAGTCTCCCACGTGTCTTCCGAAGATGCGTCCTCCGAAACCGTCGGTGACGAACCATCCGACGAGGACGAGGGCGCACTGTCATCCCTCGCGGATACGTCGGGAGACGATGCATCTACACAGGTTGCGGACGCTGCACCGGTCAAACCCCGGATGCCTGATGCGCAGTGGACCAATCCCGACGATCTCGCAGGTACCGAGTTCGACGGCGCCTACCTCCTACTGCGCCCGTTTGGCGATTCACCCACACGCCGCAGTTACCTCGCCGAGCTTCTCGACTCCGGCCTGCCTGCAGTGGTCCAACTCCTCGCCCCGAAGTTCGGCCCCGATACCCGCGACGCGAAGGCGTTTCGCAACCAGTATCAGGCGCTGTCGACGGTGAGCCACCCGCGCCTGATTCAGGTCCACAAGGTCGGCGTCTCCGACAACCATGTCAGCTATGCCGCCCTCGCGTTCATCGATGGCGAAAACCTCTCCAAGTTGCTCGCCCGCGAAGAAATTTTGCCGTGGCAACGGGCAGTCCAACTCGCCCGCGAAATTCTCGAAGGCCTGAGTGCCCTGCACGCGACGGCGCTCTACCACGGCGATCTTACGCCAGATAATTGCATCTGCACAAAATCGGGAATCATCCTGCTCAACGCCGGAATCCCGGCCCTGCACGGAACCTACCGCTCGGCCGACGGACCAGCCCACGTGAACGCGATGGGGGGCATCGGCGGCACGGCCGAGTACCTCGCGCCCGAGCGTACCCTAGGCGCCGCAGCGAGTGCCCCGGCGGATATCTACGCCGTGGGAGCGATCCTCTACGAACTGATCTGTGGGACCGCAGCATTCGCTGGTACGTCGTTTGCCGAGGTGCTCGCCAAACAGCAGACCGGCGATCCTCCCCCGTTGAGTGCGGTCAGCGAGCAGTTCCTGCCCGCCGCACTCGAGGATGTCATCGCCCAGTCCCTGCACAAAGATCCCGGCCAGCGCTTTGGCACCGCCCTCGAGTTTTTGACGGCGCTCGAGGATATCGAAAAATCCGCCGCGGTGTTCGCCGAACCCCAGGCCGATGTCGATGCACCCAAGGTCCGTGATCCGATACATGCATCCGCACCGATCACGACGACCCACCCGGTCGAACCAAAAGTCGCCGCCAAACTGGCAGGTAAAAAACCTCCCAATCTCAAGCTCCCGCCACTGCCGACAAAATCCGCCACCGTCGATCCCCGGTCGTTGCCGGCGGTCTCCGAGCCTGCGAAACAGCCGGCTTCCGCTCCTGCGAAACAACCCGCTCCCGCGAAACAACCTCCGCCGGAACAGAAAAAACGCGCGGTCACACCGATAGCGATGCCGCAGGCAACCCCTCGGCGCGGGCTTTCGGCACCGGTTCAGGCGAGTCCGACACCTCCCCAGCAACCGCGCGTCGAGCCGCAACCACAACCACAGGTTCAGACGATCACCCGGGTCAGCGGGGGGACCAGTCCAGTGTTGGTGGGCGCGGTGATCATCCTCGCGGTTCTCGTTGTGTATACAATCATGACGAAGAACAACCCGGATGCTGGACCTGTGGCGGTCGCCCCGGGGACACAGCCAACAAAGTCGGCGATACAACCGGCGACTCCAAATACCGCCCCCAAAACGGCCCCGACCCCACCGACTCAACCAACCCCCACGCCAGTCCACACCGAGCCCACACCGCCGCAGGTCCCACCGACTCCGCCGCCACCGCTGCCGGCACTGAAGGGAACCGGCGACCTCAAAGCGAGCCTCGACCTCGCCAATGCCCGCCTGCCGCAGGTTTGTGGCTATCTGTTGGGAGGAGGGCCCAATCGCCTCTCGAGTGCCCGAGTCAAGCTGGTGGTCAACGTCGCCGACACTGGTGCCATTCAAGCGCGGTCGTTTACTCCACCACCGCCGATTCGGGCACCGATCGAACAGTGTGTCATCGACGAGATCCAGCGCATGGAGTTCCCAGCTGGGGATGGGGACCGCAGTCGCATCCATGAATTCGCCCTGTCGATGACACGCTGACGCCAGCGTGAGACCTAGACGGCAACCTCGACAGCCCTCGCGGCCCGAGCCCTTGAGCGAGCCGTAACCATCGGCAACAAACTCGGACCCCTCTCGGCCCGAACCTCCGAGCCAACGCCAACGCGAAGACCTCCGAGCCGCAACCTCGGCAACGCGAAGACCCCCACCAACTCGAACCTGCCCTGTCGCGGCCCGGACCTCCGAGCCGCAACCTCGGCGACGCGAAGACCCCACCAACTCGGATCCTCTCGCAGCCGCAACCTCCGAGGTAACCTCGGCAACGCGAAGACCCCACCAACTCGGATTCTCTCGCAGCCCGAACCTCCGAGCCTCACCAACTCGGATTCTCTCGCAGCCCGAACCTCCGAGCCGCAACCTCGGCAACGCGAAGACCCCCACCAACCGGATCCTCTCGCAGCCCGAACCTCCGAGCCTCACCAACTCGGATCCTCTCGCAGCCCGAACCTCCGAGCCTCACCAACTCGGATCCTCTTGCAGCCCGAACCTCCGAGCCGCAACCTCGGCAACGCGAAGACCCCCACCAACTCGGACCTGCCCTGTCGCGGCCCAGACCTCCGAGCCGCAACCTCGCCCCACCGCGATCTTAAAAGATCGAGGCTGGCGATTTTTTGTTCGAGTCTCCAAACTCTCGGTGATGACCGACGCCGAGACCGTATCGCAGCCCCTGACCACCATCGCCTCTGGCCGGTTTGTCCGGCTCGTCCGGCGCGGGCGGTGGGAGTACGCAGAGCGTGTCAACGCCACCGGCGCGGCGGCCATCGTCGCCCTGACCCCCGCCGACAAACTCATTTTGATCGAACAGCCACGGCCGGCGATGGGTGGTCTCGTCATCGAATTACCGGCCGGACTCGTGGGCGATACGCCAGGTGAAGAGGACGAGGACATGGCGATCGCAGCGGGTCGAGAACTGGTCGAAGAGACAGGCTATGAAGCTGCGACGATCAAATTTCTAACCCGAGGGCCGAGCTCCCCGGGGATCTCGAGTGAAACCCTCGCCCTCTTTCTCGCTACCGATCTGCGCCGTGTCGGCCCCGGAGGCGGGGTCGAGGGGGAAGACATCACGGTCCACGAGGTCGGACTCGACGCGGTCGAACAATGGCTCCGCGACCGCTCAGACGAGGGCTACCACATCGACCTCAAGGTCTACACCGGGATTTACTTCGCCGCCCAGCATCTCGCTCAGTAATTGTAATTGCATCGATCCGATCGATGCCTCGGCGGTCGGCATGCCAGTGCCGCGCTTGCTCAGTATCCGGGCTCGTTTTCTCGCCCGACCATCGACACATCCCAGGTGACGATCGAACCGTCGAGCCCACCGGTGGCCAATGTGGTGCCTGTGCGGTCAAATGCAAAAGCCGAAACCTGATGCGTCGGCTCGCGGACCATCGAGACGCGCTCACCGGTCTCGGGGTCCCACAGCGCGACACCGCCGGACTCAAACGTGGCGAGCAAGCGACCGTCGGGTGTGTACTGCATCCCCCCCGGCTCGGCCGTCACACTCCCGACCGCGTGCCATGTCTCGGTGTCGTAGATCGTCAGTGAAAGGTCGTTGCCCCGCTTGGACACGCGGCCAAACCCGACGGCCAAACGCTTGCCGTCGGGGCGAAACGCGGCTTCGAGGGTACCCGGTAGCTCGCGCACCAGGGCTCCGGTCGTCAGGTCGTAGATCTGAACTGGTTGATCCCAGCGGGCCATCGCCATCCACTTGCCATCCGCGCTCGTCGTCACCGAAGTCGCGCGCAGGAGGTTTTGACGGATCTCATCGTGCTGTTGCGATTGTCCGAAGGTTCGCCGAATTACTCCTGTATGCGCATCGACTTCGGTCACCACCCGCGTCGAATCGCCGCGCAGCAAGTATCCGGTAGGCGCATACCAGTACTCGGCAAATCGGTTGGTGGCAAACTGTGCCTTCGGCTTTCCGGTCTGGAGATCCCACCGGCGCACGTTCGCCGCATCAACCGTTAAAAATTCGTCGCCACCTTGTTGTATACGCAAGCTATCAAACGCCTCATCCTGGCGGTGGGAGACCCGGATCTTCCCGGTCGCCTGATCGCGGATGAGCAACTTGCCGGAGCCGTCGATCGTGATGAGTTCGCGGCCGTCGGGTGTCCACGCGATCCCTTCGATGCGTTCGACATGACGACCGCTGCCGTTGAATTTGGGCTCCAACGTACTCGTCCGCCACACGGGAATCGACCGCGAATTGCCGGCGGCCGCAAACTCGCTACCGTCGGCAGAGACATCGAGGGACCACAGGGCCGACCCGAAATCGAGGGTTTTGAGCGGCTGGCCGGTCGTGCTCCACACACGAACCGTACCGTCGCCACTGGTGGACAACAGCCGCCCGTCGGCCAGCCGTTTGAGCCCGTAGATATGGTGGGTATGGCCGTACATGCGTGCGAGCGGTTTTCCTCCCGCAAGTTCGTGAATCACAACGGCTTCGCCCTGTGGCGTTGTACAGCCGACCGCGATCTTGCGCTGCTCGGGATAAAGCAACAACGAGCGAACCTCCCCTTCAAGGTCGATACTCCCCTGACGCTTTCCCGAGGCGGTATCAAACCACACAAGCGTTGCCCGACCACCACGCAAATTCGGGACATACAGCGTCGAACCATCCTCGGTCATGGCAAGTGCAAAGACAGCCTCGTCGGCCTTCCACAGCTGACGCGGGTTCCCGAGCAGGTTGACCCCATCGGTCTGTTCGAACGGCTGGAGATCCCACAGGGCAACCTGGCCATCACCGTCGGCGGTCGCACACAATCGGTTCGTACGGGCGCAAGCAATTTCATAGATACTTGCACCTGCATTAATTTGGCCAACCTGTCGACCCGTCGCCAGATCCCAAATTCCAGCCATCGGACCGACCTCGGCGGCGACCATCCACGCAGGCGTGCCCACCCAAGCGATCGCCTTGGGTTGAACGCGATCGAGGCCGAGATAGGATTGGACCGCCCCCGTCTCAGGATCCCAGATCTGAAGGCGGTCGGTGAGCCGGTCCAAGGTCCCCTCCCCGCCGCCGGCCGACACGAGGACCGGGCGATCGGGTGAATATGCAACAACGGAAGCATTTCGCGCGGCCAACATCGCCGATCCGGGGAACTTGTGCAGCGCAGTCCCCTGCACCTCCGGACCCACAGGAGGTTCTTTCAAGGGAACGTCCCGGGTGACGGGAAGCTTGCTCTTGGCTTTCATCGATACCTCCGCAGGTGCGTGGCCAGCGGACTGGCGCGGGGTACAGCCCCACCCGATCACCGCCGCGAGGATGGTGAGGCCGACTGTCCGGCGCGTGGGCGGGCAAAAAGATTCGTACACAGGTTTACCGATCGCTATCCATCGGAAGCATAGCAGTCTGAAGATTGCCCGCGTTGGGGATATGCTCGGACCTATGCGCTCGAAGGGCCGCGAAAAAGTGGCCCCCGCATGCTATCGGCCCATACCCGACGGGCCTTCGACACCGGTTTGGCGGCGAAAAAACCGTCTGTTCCGCCCGGTTGATAGAGAGGCATCACCAAAAATCCGGAAAACGGGGCCACGATCGTCCCCTGGTGACTGTCGGCGAGGGGTTGACCCGCATCGATCGGAGAAAAGTTCTGAAACCCCGGACGCATGGCAAACCCGTCCCCCTCCTCCACCGGGTGGCGGTGACAGTTGCGAATCAGTCCCGGCAGCCCCGCCGCGGACCGGGCGAGCCTTTCGTGGTGGGGTTTGACAAGCTCCTGGGCCCGAGAACCGGCAAATAGGCCCGCCGCCCCGGCGACGATCCAAATCGCGGACTCGAGCCGATCGACCGTTTCGGGTGCGTTGTGTTGTCCGCCCTCGACCGAGACACATGTGTGCCCGCCGAGGTCGTGAAAATGCGTCAACATGTCCCCGTGGACATAATCTCCGAGTCCGACAATCGTCGTGATCGGTAGGGCCTTGGCCATTTGGCGGTTGCGGTACGAGTCCATGATCCCGCAAAACGGCGGGCCGTTGCTCGAGATCGTGTGCAAGTCGAGCAGGACCAGTTTTTCTGCCCCGTCGGCGAGCTCGTCGACGAGCTTGCGGATCGCCACCTGCTCGCCGACCTCGACCGATTGCCGCGGTGGATCGTCGACCCGCTCCGGCCCCCAGATCCGATTGAGATCCTCTTCGAGGTAGCGGCGGTTGGCGGCGAGGCCTTGACGATTGCCGGCGAGCCCGATCAGTTGACCGCACATATCGAGGCGGTAGCTGGCCAAGGTATCGAGCACCCGGGCGAGCGCGTGCACACCGGCCGGCTCGTTGCCGTGGATTCCGCCAAACGCGACCATCGTCGGCCCGGGCCGCCCGCCGTAGTAGCGCCCGATCAACCGCGGAGGCGGCCAAGCCTCGCGGTCAGGTGGACCCTGCAGACAAAGCCGCATGAGTTCGGACATTCCACATCGGTACCGCACTCGCGGCGGCCGGTAAAGACCACAGGTGTTCATCCCGTTCGATGTCGACCGGTCACACCGAAGACTTACGTGGGCCGCTTTTTGTTGACCACCCCGCGCAACATCGAAAACGCGGCCCACGGCTCGGCCGAAACCGCCGCCAGTACACCCCCCATCATCGCCCCCATCACCCCCACCGTCGTGACCTCACTGCCCGCGAACATCAGTCCGGGGATCGGCGACCGCGGGCGTAGGTGTTCATTTTGAAAGCGTTCGGGGGTCGGCTCGAGCCCGTAGATCGACCCCTTGAGCGGACGGCAAAAATGGTCGGTGCTCACCGGGGTCGACAGCTCGACATGGTCGAGCATCGGTTCGAGCTCGGGCATGCGTTTGAGAAACTGGGCGAGTAGATGCTGTTGCAACTTTTCCTTGAGCGCGTCGTAATCGTCACCGCGCTTTTGCCAGCGGGTCCCGGTCCACTTGGCAAACGCATCCCAGGGGACAAACGTCACCACCTCGCCTGTGTTGAGCTGTTTGGGCCCCGGGTCGTGCTCGGGATCCTTGAGCGAGGGAAAGCTGCAATAAAGGACAGGAGCATCGCCGAGGTTGTCGGGGTCGGAGATGTCCCACGCCTCGAACTCGGGATCCCAGGAGTTGTAAAACCACTTGTTGGCCGAGCCCGCACCGGCCGTGCGGATATCGCCGCGAAACCCGAGGTACAGACACACATGGGCAGGCGCCGGGCGTAGGTCGGCGACTTTTTTGGCCCAGTTTTTGTGCCGGTACGCCGCGGGCAGCAACCGCTGGACCGTCGAGGACACACCCGCGGCACTGATGATCCGCGGCGCCCGGATCTCCTCGCCATCGCGCAGACGCACACCGACGGCACGGCCATCGTCGACCAAAATCTCGGCGACATCGGCATGGATCCGCGTCCATCCACCGGCCTTCGCCACCGCGCCCAGCAACCCATATGCGATCTCCTGGGCCCCGCCCTTGGGGTAATAGGCACCGTGCAAAAAGTGTTTGACGACCAGCGCCTGCATCGCAAACGACGAGCGACTCGGCGGCGATCCGTAGTAGCCCCACTGGGCGGCAAACACCGTGCGCAACTTGGGATTGTCGGTCAGTTCGGCCAACACGTCAGATGTCCGTTTAGTCAGGTAAGCCTGGGCCTTGCGGGCGAGCAACTTCTCGCTCAGGTGCGCCAACTTTCCCGAACTCAAGCGCGCGAGGTAGTAGGTTTTCATGGCCGCCGCGACATCGCGAACATGACGCAGATAGGCATCGATCGCCGCCTCCTCCCCGGGAAATGCATCGACTAGGTTTTGGCGAAACTGCTGGGGCGTATCGGGGAACTGCAGCTCAAACCCGTCGGGAAAATAGAACTCCTCGTACACCGGGCCCAAGCTCGCCCATTCTAATTTTCCGTCGGTCAGGTGGTGGAGCAGGCGACCGGTGAGGCTGTGGCGGGTGACTTCGCCGACCGCGTGCACGCCGACATCCCAGATCCAGCCCTTGCGTTTAAACATGTGGGTAAATCCGCCGGGCACATAGTGCTGTTCGAGCACCAGCACACGTTTCCCCAACTTCGCCAACATCGCGGCCGCGGTCATGCCACCCATGCCCGAGCCGATCACAATCGTGTCCCACGGACCTTCGGGCGTATGCTTGTTCCAGGGTTTTTTCGCGGTCGTCACGGCGGCGAAGGTAGCAAACTCAAAAACCACCCACGCGCCGAGCCACCACAATCTTTGTCACGCAAATGTGATAATTGTGATCAAATGGTGACGTTTGCTCGCGCTCCAATTTTTGCCTGTGCGTTGTTGTTGGCCTGTCAGACCGACGATGGAGGCAGTGAGGGATCGGGTTCGGAATCGACGACCGACACGGGTTCGGACACGACTTCGAATACGACGAGCAGCGAAACCGATGGCGAGACAACCGGGAACCCGAGCGGGAGTGACAGCGACACCACGGCGACACAGGGCCCGACCACTGAAGGTCCGACCACCGGAGACCCGACCACCGAAGACCCGACCACCGAAGACCCAACCACCGAAGACCCAACCACCGAAAGCGACACCGATACGCCGGCCAATTTGGTGCGTCTACATGAAGTTCAGGTCAAAGGTACCCATAACAGCTACCACCTCGAGCCCTCGTTCCCGTTCGACTCGAGTCACGAGTATTCCCACCTCCCGCTCGACCAACAACTCGGCGATCAGGGGGTACGGGCATTTGAACTCGACGTCCACCAAGGGCTGAGCGAGTTAGAGGTCTACCACATCACCGTGATCGACTCGGATACCACCTGCGATACATTTGTCGACTGCGTGGGCGTCATTGAAGACTGGTCGACCGCCCACCCCGAACACATGCCGATCGTCGTCTGGATCGAGGTCAAAGACGAGACCGGGGGGTTGCCGATCAACGACATGGGCCCGATCGACGACGACATCCGCTCGGTCATCGACGAGGCCGAATTGCTGACACCCGACGATATCCAAGGCGATGCCGAGAGTGTGCGGGCGGCCCTCGAAAACGAAGGTTGGCCCTATCTCGATGACCTGCGCGGCCAGGTGATGTTTGTCCTGCTCAACGTCGACGACGACCATGCCGATGAATATACATATGGCTATGACAACCTGGGCGGCCGGGCGATGTTCGCCCGCGCCGACACCGATCAGTTCGACCTCCCGTGGTCGGCAGTCGCCAAACTCGGGGCCAGCAGTTCCGATGTCGCCGAGGCCCATGCCCGCCACATGCTGACCGCGACCAATGTGTGCGGAGCCGATGAGAGCGACGACGATTGTTTCGCCCAATTCGAGGAGGCCAAGGAGGCCGGGATCCACATGATGAAAGACGACTTCCCCGGGCCGGTCTCCGATCGCGACTATTGGATGGACCTCGCAGATGGCACGCCAGCCCGTTGCAATCCGGTGACTGCAGGGCCGGACTGTACAAGTGAAGCGATCGAACAACTTCCGTAGCGCGCACAACCCAAGCGCCTCACGGATTTCCGAACTCGACGGGGGCGCGCTCGCGTCCCTAGCCTGAGATTTCGCTGCGAAGGAGCAACGAACGTGCGCGCTCGAGGTAGCAAACGTCGCGGTCGCCGACGCGTCCAAATCGGAGCAGCGACCAGGACAAGACACCGAGTTTGCGGACAAAATAGCAGGCTCGCACCAACGCATCGGTCAGGGTCGGCGGCTTGCGAAACGTCGCGTAGCCGGCTGTAAACGCCCGAATTAGGGGACTGTGGTGGATCTGCTCGGGATCTCGATCGAGGTAGGGCTCGAGGCACACGACGATGTCGTAGGCAAACGGTCCAACGAGCGTATCATCGAAATCGATGATACCGATCCCATCTGGCGTTTGGAGCAGGTTCTCTGGTCGGAGGTCACTGTGTTGTAGCCCGTATTGTGTGCGAGTTTCGGCCGCGTGGTCGAGCATCTGTACACTGCACTCGACGGCGCGCTCGAGCTCGGCTGCCCCGACTGGGTCGACATGAGATGCAATGCGCTGCAGGGGTAGCGGCGTCGACTGTCCGAGTACATGCCGCGCGGTGAACCGCGGACGGCGAAACGCGGGCCCCGGCTGCCACGCAACCGCGTGCGCATGCAGGGACGCGACGGCGCGACCGAGTCGAAAAACCTGTTCTTTCGAGCATGTCGACACCCAAGGGTCCCCCGCGACCCACGTCAACAAGGTCGCGTAGCGCCACGTGTCATCCTCAACCTCGAGACAGCGGCGACCGTTCGACGCAGTGACAGGCTCGGGGACCACACAGGCAGCAGCGTGTCGCAGTGCACACAACCACTGCAACTCACTTTCGAGGCTCGTCCGATCGCGACCTTGGCTGCGATGCAGGCGCAAGACCAGTGGACGCGACCTGTCCGACACGACCTTGAAGATCGCATTTTCACCGACCGCGACCACGTGAATGTCGGCACCTGCGACCCCGAACCCGCGCAGGGCCCTCTCGGCGAGTGCACTCACCACGCCGGTGGCTGCTCACTGCCGTCGACCCACACGCGATTGCGAAACCCCTGAGAGGCCTGCTCACGCAGGACAGGGGTGTAAAACATCCGCTTGTAGGGGTGGTGGTACCCGACCACATTTTGCAATTCACCGTCGACGATGTGACGACCGACGATCGCGGTGGTCTCCGAAATCAGGCGCGTCGCCACCGAATGCCCCTGCCCATCGTCGGTCGTATCAAACACCGAGCGCACGGACTGCTGACCGCCGGACGAGCTCGCGGAGACTTCAAACGTGCTGACAACACGCGAACAAACCCCGCTGTTGTAGCCGTGTACCCCGAATTTTTGCAGCATCAACTGTGCGAGCATTTCGGCCGGCGACGCATCCGGGCCGGCGCAGGTCATGGTGTCGCCAAACAACCCGAGCCACTCGAGCCGCAGCATGACATCATCGTAGCGGTTGTACCCGAGCTTGTCGGCAGCGATCGCGACCACGTCATTGCCAGGGCGTTGACACAGTTCACGGGTCACGTCGGCAAACGGACGCCCGCACAGATCGGGCCGGGGTGATTGCTCGTAAAACCCGAGCGCGACAATTGCCTTGAGCGCGTTGCACCACCCGAGGTGACGCAGGGTACCGTGATAAAAATGGTCGATGGTTTCAAGCCCGTATAGCGGCGGGTATTGATATGCACCAGAATCGAGGTTGGGGTGTGTTTCGAGGGCTCCGGCTCCCGGCACATCCACCATCCGGGGTCGCGCGTAGACGGAGTCCCGGTCGACGTGGATACGATCGCCTCCGCGGATCCAATCCGCCTTCCCTGCTTTGGGTGCAACGTAGGAAAGGGCTGCTTTTTTGGCCGCCCAGAAAAATGCATAGTCAAACGGATTGACGTACTCGCCCGGGATGACACCGGCGTGAAACACCAGCGAATCGATTCGCGAGCCCGATGCCCGCAACCGATCGAGTTCGGCGACAGCCATCATCCCCAAGTACCCACAGTCGACGCCGAGTTCCGACACAACCGCAATCCTACGCGCTTTCGCCTGTTCGTCGAGTGCCTGCACACCCCCCGAAAACGCATTGAAATAGTGGGCATGGCACGATACGACCAGTGAAACACCTGTCTTCAGACAGGCCTGAACGACGGGGAGCTGGCATCCCCCCGGGACAAAACTGGCGACGAGGTCATGTTTGGCGACCAGTGCGGCCAGCCCCGACGCATCCGTGAGATCGAGTTTGACAACCGTCGGATGGAGGGTCCCGCCGGCGAGGCGGTTGGTCTTTTCCGGGTTGCGGGCCGCGATCGTGAGCGCGTATCCACGGGCCTCGAAGTAGCTACACAGGGGACCCACGGACTGGCCATTACCCAACACTAAAATTTGCTTCTTCAATTGCTGTCGCCTTTCCAAGCATCGATCGACCCGGAGGTCCGGGTCAGGATTCGTGAGGCAGATGTTCGAGACGATCGTCGAGGACCAACTCGGGGACAACGACGCGCCCCGGCAATGCAAGCACGTATGAGACTGCCCGCGCAACATCGTCTGGCTGGACCGCCTGCGCACCGTCCTCGAGTTCGACCATCCCGCTGTTGACCCAACCGGGACAGATCGCGGTCACACCAATCCCAACGCGCGCACCTGCAGCGCGCATGACCTCGCTGACCCCCATGGCGGCAAACTTGCTGACACAGTAACCTGCCTCTTTGGGCACCGTCGCTCGTTTGCCAGAAATCGATACGATATTGACCACGCGGCCGCGGGTTTTTGCGAGGTGGGGAAACGCGAGGCGCGACAGTTGCCACGGGCCACGGGCGTTGACTTCCCACATTTCATCGAGCGCCGCGTCCCCCGAATCTCCAGTGAAAGCGAGTGCACGCAACACACCTGCGTTATTGACGAGGGCATCGATCCTGCCAAAGCGATGCAGCGTCTGCTCGATCCAGCTGTGTGCACTTTCGGAGCTGCGCGCTTCGTAGGAACATGCCAACACCCGATCGTCGGCCTCGAGTGAAGGGTCACACGCGCGATGGATCCCCAGGCTCAAACACCAGCCATCGCGGAGAAGGACCTGGGCAATCGCACATCCGATACCTCTACCGGCGCCGGAAATCATGGCAATCTTTTGTGGTTTTAAAGCCATGTCGGCGCCCGCGAACGGCATATCCCCGCGCTGCGAGCGTTCGAGTGTACACACCTAGGGGAGGGATGTCGAGGGTTGTTGCACCGACGAATCGACAAGCGAAATCGTCAACGTGTGCACGAGCGACTGTGCTCCACCTCAATTTGATGATGATACAACCTGTTGCATCGTAGCCAGTCGGATTTTTTGGAACACCGTGTGCGTGCGCCCCAGCGAAGTTCGGGTATACCGGAGCTGTGCCAACCCTCGAATGGATCCTCGACCTCCCGGTCTCCCAGCAAGCGCTCTGGGACTTCCACGCCGATCCAGTGGCGGCCCTGCCCGCGTTGACGCCTCCTTCGTTTGCCATGGAGCTCGTCGACATCGATCACCCCTACGGACTCGGGGCCCGACTCACCATGCGCACCCGGATCTTCCCGGGTATCTGGCGCCCGTGGATTGCTCGGATTATCGCCTTTGATCCTCCCCACGGATTTGTCGATGTCGCCGAGCACTCACCCTTTAAGGCATGGCGACATGAACATGTCTTTGAGGACTTAGGTACCGATCGCTGTCGCTTGATCGATCGCGTGACCTATCAAGTGCCGCTGGGCCGGCTCGGTACGTGGGTCGATCCGGTGTTGGTGCGCCCGAAACTACGTGCGATGTTTCAATACCGACACCGGGTGACAGCCGCATCTGTGGTATAAAGCGCACATGTCACAACATGGGTTCGGGTGGTCGGCGATCGCGTCACCGAGTGCAATCGCGTGGACGGTCGCTTTCTATGTGCCGCTAGCGGGACCCATCGCGTGCACCATTCCCGGACCTATCGATACTGGTGAAACGTCGAGTTCGAGCGCGCTCTCGACAACCGGTCCAAGTACGACCGACACGGATTCGAGCGATTCCTCAACCACTGCGGGGACGACCGACTCGGGTACGACGGATCCTTTCCCCACCGCGGGCGACTCGGAGACCGCGGATACCATCTCCAGTGATTCCGACACTGACACGAGTGATACGGACGAAACAACCTCCGGTCCCAACCCACAGTGTCCCGGAGGCACCTATGTCGGCGACCTTTCCCTCGAAAGCCAGGCAGACATCGACATGTTCGCCACCTGCTCCACGATCGCCGGAGGCCTTGTCATCAGCGGTCCCGATATCCACGACCTCACCCCGCTGTCGAGTCTGCAGCTCGTCGAGAAGGGCATGTCGATCGGCGAAAACCCCGAACTCGTCGACCTCGACGGACTGCAAAACCTCCGAGTCGTGGCCTGGTCGCTTCACATCACCGACAATCCCCAGCTGCAATCCCTCGACGGTATTGGACTCGAGAGCGCTGGCGGCATCGAGCTGACCGACAACGATGCACTTACAAATATTTTGGGACTCAGTGGCCTGACCTCCCTCGGCCAAGGGATCGCATTTCCGGAACTTCGGATCCAATCCAACGATTCGCTGACCTCGCTCGCCGGCCTGCAACAGGTGACCCCCGACGCTGCGCTCTCGATCAAAATCAGTGGCAACGCCAGCCTGACCGAGCTTCCCGCGCTCGTCGAGTTTGAGCATATCGACTCGATCTATCTCAACGGTGTCCCGCTCACTTCCCTCGCTGGCCTCGAACAACTCACGGCTGTCGAAGCCATGGTCTCGATCAGCGATTGTACACACCTGACCTCGCTCGACGGGCTCTCGGGGCTCGTCGAGACCGGCGGGTTGCGGTTGCACAAAAACCCGGGTCTCAGCGACCTCTCGGGTCTGAGCCATCTCGAAGTTGCCGACTACCTCAACATTCTCGACATCAGCCCGCTCACGGATGTTTCGGGGCTCGACAGCTTGCACACCATCGGCCAGCTGAAAATCGAAGACAGCCTCTCGCTCACGAGCCTCGACGGAATGCCGAGCCTGACGACAATCGGCAGGCTGTCGATCACGGACACCCCGGGGCTGACCTCACTCGCCGGCCTCGAAACCGTCCAAGTCACCGACAACCTGCAACTGGTCAACAATCCCAATCTCACCGACCTCAGTGGCATCGGCACGCTCACCCACCTCACCGACACGCTCTACATCCGCGATGTTCCGATCATCCACCTCGGCGGGATCGATTCACTGCAGTCGGTCGACGAAAACCTGACCATCATCCTCAACCCGAACCTGCTCCAAGTCGATGCCGAAATGTGGGCGAGTTTGCGGGACGTGGGCCAGTGGATCAAGGTCGATGGCAACCTAGGGGCCCCGCCCCACATCGACGAGTGCCCCTGGGAATTTGACATCGAATGCGACAATCCATCCATCTTCGGCACAGGGCTTTGCCCCGACGGGTTTGACGTCGAAGCCTGTGAGGTCTTTGTCCCGTAGTTGTGTGTGCACTTTTTTAAAACTCAATCGTCCCCCATCACCAAGGCATAAAACTCGCGGAAGCTGGAGATCGGTTGCTCACCGAGTTGCCGCCAATGCTCGGGTACATCTTCGAGGTCGCCATCGGGCGCATACAACCACCGCGGCGTGGGCGGAGAAAAACTCGCCTGGCTTTCGCTCGCCTGGGAACGCGGGCAGATCTCTACGAGGCACGCGGTCAGGTTGTCGTCGCAACCCGCGGCGATGGCCGTCGCCAGAATCTCCTCAATCGCGGCCGGCAAATCACTGCCGTGGCGGTGGCAAATTTCAGCGAGTTGTCGGTTGTCAACAAAAAAATGCACGCCATCGCTGGTGACCAGCAGCCGTTCGCCGATGGTCACATTTTTTGTATGCACATCGATCTCGCTCGAATGTCTCTCCATGCCGACGGCGCGCGTCGTCATCCTAGCGTACATTTTGGCCTGCATCGGCGTCGGTTCATGCCCGTGTGCGAGCAGCTGGCCGAGTACCGTGTGGTCGGCTGTGACCGGTTCGAGCCGGTCTTGCACCATCGCACCGACGCGGACATCCCCAACATGGGCAACCACCAACTCGGGGCCCTGCGCCGTCGATTGCAGATACAAGACGACGAGGGTGATCGCGGCGCCACGCAGGATGGGGGTGATCCGGAGGATCCGCTCGTGGGCCGCACCAATGGCCTCGCGCAGGCGCGTCCCGGGGTCCTTCACAGAGCCTTCACTTTTGTTCATAACCTCCGAGACAGCCCAGATCCCGACCTTGGCCGCCGGGCAGCCGTTGCAGTTGCCACCCATCCCGTCACAGACGACAAGTAAATTGGCCGCGGCGTCGACCAAGAACGCGTCTTCATTCCACGTGCGAACCGGACCCGTGGCCGTGCGACAGGCGACGCGCAGACCGTATGTCGACGCGTCCACGAAACCCATCGTACTTTTTTTATGATCGCGGCGTAGGTTGCTCGCAGGGCCAAGAAGTCGGGCCGCGACAAACGAACGAGGTTGGTGCTTGGGATCGCTTGGCTTCGAAGCCATCTTTATGATCGCGGCGTAGGTTGCTCGCAAGGCAAAGGACTCTTTTATGATCGCGGAGTAGGTTGCTCGCCGGCAAAGGACTCTTTTATGATCGCGGAGTAGGTTGCTCGCCGGCAAAGGACTCGGGCCGCGACAGACTGACGAGGTTGGTGCTTGGGATCTCCTAGCTTAGAAGTGTATCGAAGCACGCTTCCGACTGTGGCTTGCGAATCCACGCGTCCAACGGTTACGCAACTCTGCACCGGGCTCGCCGGGACTTCTCACCACGATTTCGTCGCGAGGATTGTAAAGGTACGTAGAACCCAAGTGTACGCCGCGATCGTAAACAACTCCCGGCTAGCCAGCTCGAAGCCAAGACAACCCAAGTCCCGACCTCGACAGTCTCTCGCGCAACTACGCGATCGTAAACAACTCCCGGCGAACCACCTCGAAGCCAAGACAACCCAACTGCCAACCTCGTTCGTTTGTCGCGGCCCAACTTCTTGGCCCTGCGAGTCACCTACGACGCGATCTTAAAAAAGGTAAACTCGGTGGGTGGAAGACTCTCCGGTCAAGCGCTCGAGACAGCGTCGCGCGGTGGCCCGGCAAAAACGGGCGCTGGCCGAGCGCGAGTTGGCGGACGAGCAGATGGCGATGCCATGGGTGCTCAACAACTGGCAGCACGTGTGGATCGTGCGCATGCTCGGACGCCTAATCGGACCGGGCAAACGGACAACCGCGGTGGTGTTATGGGGATCGGGCCTGTTCGCGGTCGTCGCACTCACCATGGTCCTGTGGGACGTGTTCGGGCGCTGAGTAGACGTGCGGTGAACTGGCACGTTTTCACGGGTTGCTTCCACTTTCGGCTTCGACCGACAACATTCACAGCGAACACCGTCACGCTGCGCATGGCTCTGGCGAAAGCGCGTTTATAGGGGCATTCAACCGGCCCGGCAAAAACAACTCTCGCTTTCATCCTTCTTTCATGTTGGTCTGGCATCGTGGAGGCTGCGATGAAACGATCGTCCACCCTCATCCTCGCAACTGCGCTTGTCCTCTCCGGTCTCACGGCCGGCCTCATCAGTTGCGATCTCACCGATCCTCAAAATCGCAGCCAGGGCGACGACGACGAGGATGACGACAGCCACTCCGATGGGATCTGTGCCGCGGCCGAGCAGACCGACGACACCTGCGAGGCAGTGCATGGCGATGATGCCGACGAGTGCAAGCCGTTCGACGACATCGATGAAGCCTGCGAAGCTGGCCATGAGATCGATGCCTGTGCAACCGCCGAAACCCTCGATGATGCCTGCGAGGCGCTGTTTGGCGAGGACGCTAGTGAATGCGCCGCTCTCGATGCGATCGACGAATCCTGCGAGGACGGTGAAGAAGAGGATGACGACGACGATGATGATTGACCCGTCGCCACGCATGAGCCACGCCTTCGACCGCGCGTGAGCAACTCACACGATATTCCATGCAGATTTTAGTCGTCGAGGACAACTTCCAGCTCGCCGCCTTGCTCAAACGCGGCCTGCAAGAAGAAGGGTATTCGGTGGCGGTTGCCCACACCGGCGAGCAGGGTCTGGCGAATGCGTGTGCCGGAGATTACGACGCCGTTATCCTCGACCGGATGCTGCCCGAACTCGACGGACTCGCTGTCCTGCGACAACTGCGACAACGCGGTCTCCGTCTCCCGGTGCTGATGTTGACTGCCCGGGATACCATCGACGATCGGATCGCAGGCCTCGACGCGGGTGCCGACGATTACCTCGTCAAACCCTTCGCATTTGCCGAGCTGCTCGCGCGCCTGCGGGCCCTCGTTCGCAGGACCCGGGGCGCCACGGCCAATGTCGTCGAAATTGCCGACCTCCGAGTCGATACAGTCAGTAAATGTGTCCACCGCGGGGGACGACCGATCGACCTGTCCGCACGGGAATATGCCGTGCTCGAGTGTCTGGCCGCAAACCGAGGCCGCGTGGTCTCGCGCGAGCGCCTGTACACCCATGTCTACGGGCACACCGGCGATGTCGCCAGCAACGTCATCGATGTCTATGTCGCCCACCTGCGCAAAAAAGTCGACCGCGGCTTTGCCACCAAGTTGATCCACACCCGCCGGGGTCTGGGGTATGTGCTCGAGGATCTAATTGTATGAGCATTGACCTGAGCCTGCGCCGGCGGCTGCTCCTCACCGTGTTGGGGATCATCTTGCCGCTGACCGGCGGGCTGACAGCACTGTTGTACGCCGCTGTCGAACGCTCGGTGTGGCAACAGTTCGACCGCGACTTGGTCGAGATGACGACCGCCTACAGTGAGCTGGTCGAAAGTGAAGGTGATGCGATTGACTTTGAACTCGGGCCCGAGCCCACTCCGCCGGGTCCGGAACTCAACTTGTGGCTTTTGGACCCGGACAACCGAATCGTCAGCCAAACCCGTGCACCCGACCCCACGGGCCTTCCCCTCTACCAGACATTCACTCGGCCGGGGATGACGTTGTCGCGTGGGCAACTCGCGGACGGCACATCTGTGCGGGTGGCGACGCTTCAGTTTTTGCCGCCGGTCGACGACGAGTTTCCACCACCGACCCAACCCGGCATGGTGCGATTGGTCGTCGCCCGCAACACCGCGTCGCTCGATGCCATGCTGACCGAACTTGCGACCTCGTTTCTCGCCCTCGGTGTGGCCCTGCTTTCGGCTGTGGCATTTGCCGTGTGGTGGGCGACCCGCCGCGGGCTCGCGCCGATCAACACGTTTGCCCAGACCCTCGCCAGCATTGATGTACATGCACTTGAAACGCGGATCGACCTCACCGGCCTCGCCGGTGAACTACATCCGATCGCGGCCCATACCAACCTGTTGCTCGACCGTCTGCAGCGGGTGTTTGAGGCCGAGCGCCGGTTTTCATCCGACGTCGC
>CAZUPD010000003.1:0-103088 GCA_964621785.1 uncultured Nannocystaceae bacterium | reverse complement strand
ACCGAACACGAACTCATGCTTCGACGCGAGCGCACCTCCGAGGATTACCGCGACGCATTTGCTCGCAACCTGACGATCATCGAAGAACTCGGGCGAATGGTCGAAAATCTGTTGCAGATCGCCCGAGCCGAAGCAGGGGCGACCGCGGTGCGCAAGCGTGAGGTCAACCTACATACATTCATCGACGAGTTGTGGGCACGCCACCGCGAAAAGGCCCACGCTCGGGAGCTAACATTTACAAATCTGCTGCCCAAAAACACCATGCGGTGCACCGACGCCGACAAGCTCCGGATGATCTGCGACAACTTGCTGGCCAATGCGGTTGCCTATACACAAATATCTGGATCAATCTGGGTCGATACGCCCACACACGATCCCGAAGTCATCCTGCGTGTGGTCGACAGCGGCCCAGTGCTCTCGGCGCAACAATGCGAACAGGTGTTTGAACGATTTTGGCGGGCAGATGAAGCGCGCTCACAGGCCGTGACCCACTGCGGCCTCGGCCTGTCGCTCGCCCGCTTGGTGGCCGCCCAACTCGGATATTCCCTCACAGTCGAAGCCGACACCGGAAACATGGTGTTTGTGTTGCGGATACAAACTTCCGAAGGAGAATTGTAGACACCGAGTTCGTGTCGTCGCACCTAGCTCGCGGGGCCCGTGCCCTCTCGGTTTCACAGTTCCTCCTCGAATTTGCGAGTGATGGCAAAGCAGCGAGATGGCAGGGCCGGCTCGACCGAAGAAGCGGAATTACTTAGTACCGGTCTGCCGAAGCGGAACCACCGGCTCCGTCGGTCGCTTCGCATTCGTGGTAGTCTTCGCCCATGCGAAGTGTCGTCCCGTTGCGGTTCCTCCTCGTCCCAGATCGCTTCACTCACACCCCCTGAGCCCATGCACCTCACTCGGACTGCCCTTGTATGGGCAACCGCCCTTGGGCTTTCAACCTCGTGTGGCAGCCCCATCGAGAATGTCACGACCACCACAACGACGTTGTCGCCGTGGACCACCGATTCGGTTCCCGAGCCAACATTTGCAAGTTCAACCGGTGACCCGGTCCCGAGCTCGAGCGAGGGCAGCACCACCGACGACACCGAGTCAACGACCGGCCATCCAACCGACACCGCCACACCTCCTGATTTCGGTACGGACGGCTTGGACTGTAACGGCAAGATCGATATCTTGTTCGCGTTTGACCGTGGTCTCGAAGGGGAGGAGTTTTGGTCGCGAATGGACACAGCGCTCACAGTCGTGCGCCCAATGATGACCGAGTGGTTTGCCAACTTCGACACCCACTGGATGGTCACCACCCCCCATCCGATTTGGGGAATCGTTGACTGCGCGAACGAGTGTGCAGCCAACAATTTCACGTCCTGCGTGCCGGTTGGCCCGCTGGACTATCCCTGTGGAGCGTACACCGACGGTTCGCTTGGGGACTGCGATACGTTGATCGGCGCAGGGTCAGTTTTCCCGGCCGGGTTTGGTGCATCAAATACGCCCTGCGAGCTCGAAGGTGGCAAACGCTACATCGAGTCCTCAAACACACAAAACCTGCTCGGTGAGCTCGAATGCATCACGCAAACGGGGTGGACAGATGGAAATGGGGCCTACGCGGAGCGCGGTATGGTCAATGCGTTTAGCCCCTTGCTCAACAAATTCCCAGACAGTTGTAACCTCGGATTTTTGCGCGAGGATGCTCTTCTCCTGATCGTGTTCACCTCCCGTTACGTGGGCACCGGCATCAACGCAGCCGGTCCACCCGAGGAGTGGGCTGCAAAAATCTACGAGGCGAAGGGTGGTGACCAAGACAAGGTCGCAGTCGTGGGGATTGTGACTGATCAGACGAGCCCCGAGCCAACGCTTTGCCCGAAATCAGGGACACTTATCTACAATTCCGACGTGGAGCACTTCCTTCATCACGACATCAAACATGCCGTGCACGGGAGCCAGTGTGCCGACGACTACGTTCCATTTTTTCGAGAGGGAATGGAACTCGCTCTCGAGTTGTGCGGTGCTGAACCTCCGACTTAGTTCATAGGCAGTCAGACGTCCAGCTTCTCCCGCTTTGAACCTGTCGTGGGGGTCTGCGGGAGCTCTTAGGGGTTGGCGATCAGCAAAACGGCCCGCGCAAGCCCGTCGACGGTCACTTCACCAACGATGTGCGTGTAGCCGTGGCGGTCGACCACCATGTCGTGGACTTCACCAACCTCTTCATCGACATACACGGGCCAGTCGTCGCCTTGGAACGAGAGGAAAGGGGTCGCGTTTTGCACGGACGAACCACCCCACACGAGAAATTGGCCCGAGTGCCAGGCGGCGGAGTTCGCAACGCGACCTGGCGAAAGCTGCCACTCGTACTCGGTCCCGTCCGGGCCAAAGCGACCGAGCATCACAGTCTGTTTGTCTGGGAAGTCTTCGTGGCGATACCAACCGACAGCTGAAAAACCCGTCTTTGTCACCGCGACGTCGCGCCAACCAGAGCTTTCGTCGGAAGAGTCGAGCTCCTGTAAATGCGCGAGCTGCAAGGTGGATCCCACGATTTGGAACACAGCCGCTCGAGTCTGAAAAGTCTGTCCATCCGGGTGGGCCTCTCCCACCCACACCACTTGTCCCTCGGCGAAGGCAACAGCGTGCACGGATGAGTTCGCGGGCTGGTTCAACTCATCCTTCGCCTCGTACGTATCGTGCGTAACCGTTCCGCCCGACTCGGTCAGCACCCACACAGCCGCATCCGTGTGGCCTAGCAAATTCATTGCACCTGCAACATAAATCCGGTTGTCCAGACCGATTTTGAGATCGTGGCCCTCGGCGTTGTCGAACGTGTGACCCCACATCTCCATCCACTCCATGCCGTACATCTGGTAGCGACGCACCTCGAGATCATCGTCTGAGTTTTGGCCTGCGATGATGATGCTTCCGTCTTCATAGGCTGCGGCGCTGCGAACCTCGATCCGTTTGTCGGGTGGCGTGTCGATGGTCGTGGTCCACAACTGACCGTCGAAGCGGCTGATCAGAATCTCGTTGTTTGAGCTATTGCCCACGATCATGACTTCGTCAGGCATGTCACCGTGACCCCGTCGCAGGGCGAGGGCCTTGGCGACGGTTGCTGCTTGACCGATGGTACGAGCTTGGAGTGTGCCCGACTCGGGCAGGTCAATCGCCACTTCGACGGCATCGTCGGCGGGGTCTTGACCATCGGCCTGGGCGACCAACTCAAACTCGAGGGTCCCGTTTTTTGCAGAGGTGTCGACGATGTACTCATATGATTCCTGGCCGATCGGCCATATGATATGTTCCGTCAGGTCACCAGACCTAATCGACAGATCGAGGGCTTGCGCCGGCCCGGCGACTTCCGCGAACAGCACGACACTACCCGCGCGGGAGAGCGTGTCGACACTCGCGGTCAGGACGACACCGAGGTCGTCGTGTCCCTCGCCGGTTGTGGTCGTGGGAGCTTCGGTCGTCAGGCCGGTCTCGCCCTCGGTCCCGGCATCAGGAAGATCGTCGAAGCCCGTCGTTTCAGAGGTCGAACTGCTCGAGCCCGTTTCGGACTCGGTATCGTCCGATGTCCAACCGTTCTGGTTGGCGGTGATCTCGTAGTAGATGGTGTCGTGTTCATCCAAGACGCATCCGGCCACAACAGTCATGGAGGTGAGGATCGCGAGGAGTTTGAACCCGTCCATCGCGCGACCATGACACTTTCGCGCGTTTTTGGGAAGGGTGAAAACGCACAGACACAAACAGCTTCTCCGGACGCGTAAACAAATATTGTCGCCTTCTGTTCGAACGCCATCAACGGCGATAGCGATGTGCTTCAAACGTGTGCAGCTCGTACAACCCGCAGACGGAAGAACACACGTGCGAGAAAGCAAAAAAGGTGTACAGTCAATGACGACAGGCGTTTGCGCGAGCCGGGGCCTGTGAGTCGGCCACGTTAGCGACAGCTGTCACACACGCCGCGCAACTGCACTTCGATCGTCTGCTCGTGCACGGCCTGGGGCACCGTCCGCCCGTCGAACACTTTGAGCTCCATCTGCGGCATGCACGAGACATCCCCGCATTCGGTGCACAAGAAGTGCGGGTGTTGGTGGTAGCTGGCACCGTCGGCTCGCACGGCTTCAAATCGCCACACGTGGTCACCCATGTCGGTTCGGCGCGCAAACCCGGCGTCGACTAGGGTCACGAGGTTGCGGTAGATCGTCGCCCGGTCGCCGGCCGTGCCGTCGAGGGCTTCGACAACCCCTTGGTGGGTGAGTGATTGACTGGCGTCGCGCAGTACCGACAACACGGCGATCCGAGCGGGAGTTGCCCGCAGCCCGGCTGCCCGTAAATCGGCTCGCAACTGCTGTTTGTGTTCAGGGTCCACGGCCGCACACGAGTGTATCAGATCGCGGGCCTCGGGTTTGTCTGCCCTCGGTTCGCCGATCTTGACAACCGTGGCGTTCGAGTTCAGGCGAGCTCATCGCTTCGAGCCGCGGTCACAAATGCGACCTCTCGCCGGCGACGTGCCTGCCCCCTTTCAAAACGATGGGGACTCAAAATGTCAGCTGTCGCGTTGTGCCCGACGCCGCAAGACCGCTTCGCCGGCCAATGCAAACACTCCGAGCAACACCAATAGACGCCACTGCGGTCGCCGAACTTCTTCCTGGCGCGAGCCATCCGCCTGCAGACCGGCAGCGACGACCTCCGCGGGTGCGAGCACACTCTCACGCCGGTCGGGTGCCACGGTGAACACATCCTCGACCACATCCTGAACTTCGACCCGGTAGCTGCCGATTTTGTGGGTCCCGTCGAATTGCAACACACCTTCGTCGTCCGGCACCACCGAGGTGCGGTCGCCCTCCGGCGAGACCACGACAACCGGTTTGTCCCCCGAAAACACACGCACTTCGCCGATGTGGAGCACAGCTCGCCCGGCACTTCGGCGACCTCCGGCGAGGTAGTCGATGGTCCGCTCGGCCAGCGGGACAAACCCCGGGCGCAGGGGGAGGTCAGACCAGTCGCGGTCGATCGAGGTCGCCAACAGCGCGACGCGTCCGCGGCCAACGGTCCGGGTGAGCATCGCCGGCGCACCACTTTTAAACGTCAACATCGCATCGTGGGTCCGCTCGGGATCGGGTTCTAACAGGTACAGCCGCCGCGTCTGGGTGCCGGACACCCCGAGATCGCTGTCGACCCCCTGCAGCGCTGGATGTGCGAGGTTGGCGGGGGCCATGGCTTCGCTGCGGGCGGCGGCCAGTCCCGGGGCGGTACCTGCCGTCATCGGCTCGCGCAACAACAGCGGCAACAACTCGCCATAGCGGTCGTTGTAGGCCCGGGTTTCGACCCGGTCACCCACGGTGATCCACAACCCGAGCCCACTCTCGACCGCTGTCTGCAACGCGGGCGTCACATCTTCGGACAACGCACGGACATTGGCGAGGATCAACACATCAACCCCGGCCAAGGCGGTGGCCCCACCCTCGCGCAACGTCTGTTCGAGTTGCTCCGGCGCCCGCCCGTGGATCTCAAACGCGTGTTGAGCATCGACCGAGTGGATCGCGGTGGCCAAAAAGAACACCTCGTCGTGGGCCCGCAACTCGCTCGGATCGCCGTTGACGACCGTGACCTGCACACGCTGCTGGGCGGCGATCCACAGGGGAAATCGGTCGTCGCCGGGGAATGGATCGGGCTGCTTGAGCGCGAGCGAAACTTCGGCTGTGACCGGCCCGCTCGTCGGTCCCAATGTATGTACAAATGTAAACGCTTCCGAGCCGATCTCGGGGAGCTGGACCTGGGTTCGACCGACACGCGTGCCGGCGACGCTCAGCTCGACCGCGACCTGGCGGGCGGCAACCTCCTCGGCCGCGGGTATCGCCGCGTGCCGGCGGACCCTGCCGCTGATCCGCACCGCCCGCGGATCGATATCTCGAGCGGGTTCCCAGGTCACCGCTTCGATCCCGACCCGCTCGCCAATCGCCGGAGCTTCGCCCAAATCTAAGGCCTGTTCGAGGGTCACCGGAACCAGTGACACACCCTCCGGTCCATGTATCGGCAAGCTTCCGAGCCCGCGGGCCGTCTCGTCGCCGATCGCGTAGACCACCCGCGGGCCTTCGCCGGCCGCGTCAAACAGGTCGACGGCCCGGGCGACTGCCGAGGCGACTGTCCACGAACCGTGGCGGATCTGTCCCCCGGCATCGAGCTCGCGGGTCAACCACCGCAGCGGTCGCTCCAAATCGGCAGACAGTGCAACCGGTTCGGTCGAAGGGTCGGTGACGACCAACCCGACACGACTCCCGGGGGGAAGGGCTGCGACCAACGCCTCGACCGCCTCGGTCGCCTGTGCCATCCGCAGGCCGCGAGAGGTCTCGACCATCATGCTCTGGGACACATCGACCACTAGCACGGCATCGTGGGGCGTCGAGAGCAGGTTCATCCGCGACGGCGACAGGGTGCTCGGGCGGGAAAGTGCAAATACAATGAGTGCGAGGAGGAACAACCGAACCACCAACAACGCCCGATCGCGCAGGCTTCGACGGTGGGTCAAAACCTCACCCTGGGGACGGACAAACCGCCGGCTCGCAAGGACGATTCGCCGCGGACGTTCGCGTCCAAGCAGGTGGGCGAGCACCGGCAACCCGAGGCCCAAAAGCCCGAGCAACAGCAGCGGCGATAGTAGGCTCACCCGACCACCTCCCGTGTACCTGCAACGACCTGTCCGGCACACACCGCGAGCAGCTCGAGCAGCGTTTCGGCCAGCGGCCTTGCTGTGACCGCGGCGACGCGGCGCAACCCCAACTGCTCACAGCGCTCGGCAAACCAGTCGAGATGTGCTCGCAGGGTTTGGAGGTAGTCGCTGCGCAGACTCATCTCGGGCCCCTGTACCGGCGGGCGGCGACCGTGTGGCGTACGGACCTCGAGTTGGCGCCGCCCATGCCATGGAAACGCGAGCTCTTCGGCCAACAGCGACTGCACCACCACAACCGTGTGTCCGCGCGAGCGCAGCGACGCGAGCGCTTGTAGCACCTCTACATCGCCGCTGCGGTCCTCGGGGGCACGCCCCGGAAAGGGATCGAGGAAATCGCTGCACACGACCACCAGACTCCGCCGCGGAAGTTGAACCTGGGCACGCTGCACCCACGCGAGCCATGGACACGGTTGGCCCCCCGCCACAGCGTGCAATCCCTGCGATAGGCCGGTGAGGGCCGCGGTGCCGACGCGGGGGCGCAATTGTTCATAGTTTGTATGTGCACCGGTATAGATGGCGTAGGCGAGCCGGTCCCCTTGGCGCACGGCCAGGGTCGCCAATGCCGCCACCAATGCACAGATATAGACATCGCGCGACTGCGGGTTGTGGGGCTGTTGCAGGGCACCGGTACGATCGACACACAACGCCAGTGTCAGTTGGTCTTCGCTGTGGTCGCGCCGCAAGACCAGGCGATCGTGCCTGGCGACCGCGCGCCAATCGATCCGACGCAGATCATCGCCCGGGCTATAGGCGCGGTGCTCTAAAAATTCCTGACCCTCCCCCGACCTGCGCGATCGGTGGCGCCCCAGCGCCGTGCCGCGGATCCGCTGGCCGACCTGCAAGCGATGCCCCAAAACTGCGGTCAACAGTTCCGGCGGAATCAGACTCGCCAGGGCAGGAGGTTGTCGATCCATCGCATCACGCCTTCGCCGGTCAGACCCGTACCGCGGCGACCAACTCCCCGACGATTTCGGCCCCGGTGATCCCGCGGGACTGGGCGGCAAAACTCGGCACAATCCGATGGGCTAACACCGCCGCACACAGGGCCCGTACATCGTCGGCGGTGGCGGCAGGTCGCCCGGCAAGTGCAGCCCGAGCCCGTACCGCGGCGACCAACTGTTGCCCCGCCCGCGGACCCGCACCCCAGTGCAACAACTCGCGAAGCGCTTTGGGACATGTCTCATCGGTCGGCCGCGAAGCTCGTAGCAGTTTGACGATGTAGTCGACGACCGAAGGTGCCACCGGAATCCGGCGTACCAACGAGCGATGCTCGAGCAACTGGGCCGGAGTGAGCACCGCGGTGATCGGCGGCAGGTTCTGCTCGTCGGGCGTACCCATGGCGACGATCGCCCGCTCGGACGCGATGTCGGGGTAGGAGATCGCGATCTGCAACATAAACCGGTCGAGCTGGGCTTCGGGCAGGGGGTAGGTCCCCTCCTGTTCGATCGGGTTTTGTGTTGCAAATACATGAAATGGCAGCGGCAGCGGCCGGGTCTTGCCACCCGCGCTCACCCGCGCCTCCTGCATCGCCTGCAACAGCGCCGCCTGGGTCTTGGGCGGGGTGCGGTTGATCTCGTCGGCCAACAGGAGGTTGCAAAACACCGGGCCCGGCAAAAATCGCAGGTGCCGGCGTCCGGTGCCGGATTCCTCCTCGAGCACATCCGAGCCCGTGATATCCGAGGGCATGAGGTCGGGCGTAAACTGGATGCGGGAAAACTGCAGCTCGAGGGCCCGCGAAAGGGTGCTGACCAACAGGGTTTTGGCGAGTCCAGGAACCCCGACAAACAGGCCGTGGCCACCGGCAAACAGGCAGGTCAGCAGCAGCTCAATGGCCTCGGACTGACCGACGATCCGCCGCCGCAACTGCGCCACCAACCGCTCCTTGGCAGCTGCGAGTTGTTGCAGGGCGCGGGCTTCAGAGCCGGACGGGTCGGGACTTACCTTGGGCGATACATCTTCCACGTGGTCGTGCCGGTATACCGCTATCTCAGGCTGCTGGCTGCTGGTGAACCCGGGACGTCCAGCGATTTGCGTGGTGTCTGTGCTCGCCGAATCGCAAATTTGAAACTTCGTTTGCCGAGTATCGGGGGCCCACCCCCCCATGGCGACTCACCGTGAGAATCCATACAGAATCAACCTGCGAGTGATACGGTGGTCACGTTTTTGTGGACTGAACGAAGGAAGTTGAAATGTTGTCGACTCTAGCAGCTCGTGGATTGACTCGACGTGACGCCTCACTGGCTCCTATGGGGGAACCGCGTCGCCAACCTCGCGATCCCCGACGCCCGACTTGCGCATGGGTCGGATGGCTCGCCTGTGTGGCACTCGTCGCCTGTGGAAACGAGGAGACCAGCTCGACCGCGACCGAGACAGCCTCTTCGTCGACGACCGGCTCGATGTGTGGCCCGGGAACGGTCGAAGAAACCGGATTATGTGTACCTGCAACAACATCGGATGGGACCGGCGAAGAGACGACCGAGTCCATGACCGGAAGTGACAGCGACACGACCACAGCCGGGCCGACCACCGAGGAACCGACCACCGAGGACCCGACCACCGAAGATCCGACCACCGAGGACCCGACCACCGAGGACCCGACCACCGAGGACCCGACCACCGAGGACCCGACAGATTCCGACACCGATACCGAAGGCATGGAAATCGACTACGACGGGACCTTCTCCCTCACGCCCCCGCCGCAGAAGTTCTGCGCGTTTGGTCTCGTCGACTTCAACATCACACAGGTGACGTTTGCCACCCAAAACAACGACCTGTTCGTGATCGGGCCGCCGCAGACGCTCCAACAGTCGCCCCCGCCGGACGGCCCCGACTTCGACGCCCAGATCATCATCCCGGGTGGGTGTACCGAGACCTACCGCCTGTCCGGCAGCTTTAGCGATATCGACAATTTCACAGCCACGTTCGAGGCGATCTACGAGGGCCAGGGCATGAACTGCGCCGACTGTACGAGTCAAACCTGGGACGTCGTCGGGATGCGGATATAGCTCGGACTTCGCGCGCGGCGAACAGCTATTTGTAAATGCAAGCTGAATGTGGGCGCCCCGGCTCACGGCCCGAAGTAGGTCCACGAGATCCCAAACTCAAACCAGGTTTCCGGAGCCTCGTCGCAGGTGTTGACCGGGTGGATCACCGCCCGCTCGACCACCGCAAGTGTCGACGACACAAAGTCGGCGGCGATCAGCCCGGTGCTCTGATCGAACACCACAGCATCCTGCTCAAAAGCCTCGTCAAAAAACCTCAACCCCACGCGCTCGACAGGTCCGCAGGGCGTGTCCCTCGGGTCACACACGCCGTCGGCGACGGTGACCAGTGGGGAGACAAACAGCTTGCCGATCGTCGAACCGGGCGGATCGAGGCGACCGGCCGAGACGGCTCCGAAAATCGTTTTGTAGACCCCCGCGTGGCCGTCGTGGAGGACTGCAATCCAGCGTTGGCGGCCGGCTTCTCCCATGGCTTGGGCATAGCTGAGGTGGACCTCGGTGCCCGGCGAAAGCGCGGGAACCCCGAGTTCGGCCGATGTCACCGACAGGGTGTAGCTGCCGAGGTCGCAGGCGAGTTTGAGTGTAAATGCATCTATTCCCTCCGAGAGCTCGGCGACCGTGCACTCCTCTTCGATCATGGCCGCGGGCGGCTCGAGTTCAAACGCGATCGCAACCTCCTGCGGAAGCGGGCACTCGTCGATGCCCTCGGTGTCTGCATCGGTCTCGGACGGGTCGATCGTGTCGGTCTCAACTCCGGAGGTCGCGGTGGTCTCCCCTTCGCTGTCCGAAGTGGTCCCTGCTGTCGTCTGGGTTTCGTCGGTCTCCGACGTCGTGGCGTCGGACGTCCCTCCCGGTCCCGCAGTGGTCGATGGTTCCTCCGAGGTTGCGCCGCTCGAGCTCCCGCTGTCCGAGGTCGTCGTCGCGCCCGGAGAGGGACCACAGGCGATCCCGAGGACCGCGACTGCCAGCAAACATCCGTGGATATGCAAGGGAGTTTTCATAGCATTGCTCTACCGCACCTGCGCGGTGCATGTCACCCGAGTCTCGACGATTTCATGCGTCCACCGAAGCTGCGACCTCGTCAGCTAGCAACCCGCGAAAACACGAGCGCAACCGGGGAAACAGTCGAGTCGTGGCACATGTGCAGGTTCAAGGGTTCAGGTGCACGTGCACCTTCGGATCTTGACTCCCCTGATTGCCGAGCCGGCTGCCGCAAGTGGCGAAACGGCTCCGCCCAGTTCCGCTACCTATCCCACAAGCCAGCAAAACCACTGTGGAATTGGTCACCGCCACCAACTCGCAACACAGTCGGCCGAACCGCAACTTGTGAGGAAGACCGCATGTACCCACAACTAGGTCGGCAGCTCGTGGGACAGGCGCCATGCTACTTGTTCCTACATGATCCGCACGTGCCCGTTGATACCTGTCTTGATGTTCTCTCTCGCCTGCGGCAGCGGGGAAGATGAAACTGTCGGGGATTCGTCGCAAATCACCAGCGCGAGTCAGAGTTCGGGCTCGACAACTGCAGGCCCAGGCACGTCTGAATCCGAAAGCGAATCGGACAGTGGTGAAGCGACGACAGGCACGTCGGGTGGCGACAGCGATAGCGACAGTACCAGCAGCGGCTCGGATGGCTCGACCACGATCAAACTCGATGTCGGTGACGACACGACGACCACCACCGACCCCACAGGCGATCCAACCGAGGGAGAGCTCGGCTGTGAAAAGGTCGACATCCTATTTGTCATCGACGACTCGGGCTCCATGAGCCAGGAGCAGGACAAGCTGACCAATGCCTTTCCCCAACTCATGGCCACCATCGACGCCGAGCTGGTCCAAGAAAAAAACATCGACTACCGCGTGGGCGTGATGTCGACGGATATGGCTGGCCCGGATATGTGTGTCCTGCAGTTCATCTGCGGCCAGGATCACCGCGGTCGCCTGCAACACCACGCCGATCGCCTCAACTGCCAGGCCGACGAGCCACCGGGCAAGTGGATCGAAACCGGGCCGCTCCAGGAAGTTTCGAGCCAGTTCGCATGCATCGCGTCGATGGACGGTGGCGAATTTAATGAGATGCCCCTCGAGGCTGCGCGCGCAGGTCTGATCGACCGAGTGATCGACCAAGAGGCCTACAACTCCGGCTTCCTGCGCGACGATGCCCTGTTGGTACTTGTGATCTTCACCGACGAGGACGACCAATCGGTCTGGGAAGTGCCGGATATGTGGGACCTCGTATGGGGACCTGGAACGCCGACACCGGTGCTCGAGTACTGGAATCAGTTTGTCGACCTGAAAGGTGGCGAGCCCGACCGGTTTGTCACGGTTGTGTTCTCAGGGCCAGAGTCCGGAACCTGCGGTGGAACGCAAGACAACCCGGGAGCCGTGGCCGCGCCGCGCCTGCACCAATTCCTCGGGCTCAACCTGAGCAACGCCTACTACGGAAACATCTGCGAAAACGACTTCACCACCCCGCTGCATGAGGCGCTCGACGTCATCGAAGCTGTGTGTGAGGTGTTCCCACCACCGATGTAATTTACAAGTTTGCGGGCGAACACAGCCCAAGCTCTCGAGCAGGCACGTGCCTCACGTGTGTGGGCGCGGACAACTGTGATCTGAGCACTCATGCATCATCGACCATCCGGGCTCGACTGTCGCCAAGCTCGGGGGGTTGGTGTGGAGGAGTGGCGGCTACTCGACAAATCCGTCGAGCGGATCGTCGGTGTGCACGACTTTGGTGCCGCGTTTGCGTTGGCGCCGTGGTTGTGGGCTGCTGCCACCGGAACTGCGCCGGGCCCCGGACCACCGACGGCCACTCTCCTTGACCTCGGTCCCGGCCGTATGTTCGGCATTGGCATCGGCGATGCGACCGGGTCCCTGAGTGTCTGGAGGAACAGGTTTGGCAGCAAACACCTTGACCGGGCCCGCCGGTGCTACGGGGGCTGCGGCCTGTTTGGGCTGCGAATTGCCGGACAGCGCCAGGTACCCCGCGCCTCCGCCGACGATGAGCAGACCCACCAGCAACACACCCCACATCAAACCATTGCCCCGACGCGGCTCATCGTAGTCGTAATCAGCCATCGACGTACTCGAGAAGCGTACATCGGTGTGTGCCGGAGCGGAGTGTGAGCTCCAAGCCTGGGCCGCCGGCGAGATCGGTTGACGGACCGTTTTGAGAAATGGCGACGGCTGTTGAGCAAACGGCGATGTCTGGACGGGCTGTCCCTGGGCAAACGCGGATGCCTGCGGCTGAACAAATGGCGATGCCTGGACGTGCTGCGGAGCAAATGCCGATTGCTGGGCAAACGGCGATGCCTGGTGGACGGGCTGCGTCTGAGCAAACGGCGATGCCTGGACGTGCTGCGGCTGACCGTGCGCCTGCTGCGATGCTTGGACGTGCTGCGGCTGAGCTTGCGCCTGCTGCGATGCTTGGACGTGCTGCGGCTGAGCTTGCACCTGCTGCGATGCTTGGGCGTGCTGTGCTGGCTCAACGGCTGCCGGAGATGCTGCCGCCCGAGCTTCCGCCATCGCCTGTTGAGCGGCCGCCTGAGCCTCTTTTGCCGCGGCTTCCTGGGCTGCTGCCCGTTGTGCTGCGATCTGAGCCTCCATCGAGGCCCGCCGTGCTTCGAGCTGAGCCCTGCGTGCACGCTCCTTGGCCTGAGCAATCGCATGTGCCGACGGACTGGCCTCTTCGACATCTGGCGTTTGCTCGGCTTGCTGTGTGGCCACGCCTGCAGGTTGCTCCTCAGGCACATCGGAGGTTGCTTGCGCGGCCGGCTGCGCCTCGGGTTGCACATCCGCGGTCGTCTCACCAGCGGCTTGTCCCTGCGCGTCGGACCCGTGATCCGTTGTAGCTGCAACTATTTGCTCCGTCGACCCAGCCGCCGGTTGGAGTCCGGGCAGCGGCGGAGGAGGAACATCCTCGGGGGCCATTTTCGCAGGTGTCTGCGTCGCGTCCTTGGCGTCCGCGAGTTCCTCGAGTGCCGCCACGAGTTCGGCAAGTTCGCCTTCGACACGTTCGATCTCCGCGTTTAAAACCCGCAGACCACCGGCATCTTGGGTGTGCTCGAGCGCTGCCTCGAGCTCGCGGTGTTCCTCCTCGAGCGCCTCGATCTGGGCGAGCGAATCCTGAATCCATCGGTCTGTTGCGGTCATGCCTTCCCCCAAAACGTGCAGCTGCACGCGACCTGCATCATACATGGGTCCCGCAAAACACAGAGTCACCGCCCGGACCGTCGCATTCGGGGAACATTTGCCGATGCAACAGGTCGATCGAGCATTGCGAAGACCACAACTACCCATAAAATGTGTATTCTCACATTCTTTCGATACTCGCCGAGAACCTCCCGATCCATTCGCCGGTGCATGCAAACGGGAGAGCTCAACGCAGTCTACGCGTCGGCAAACCGCGGATGCTTGGCCCGGGCCTGTCGTCGTTGTTCCTGCAACTTCTCGTCGGGGTCGTACAAAAACGGATCGATCTCCGGATCCTTCAGATCCCGCAGGTGTGCGAGCGTGCCTTGATAGGGGAACTTGCGGCTGTGCAACACGGCGAGCCGATGGGACACCTTGAGTGCTGTCTTGAGGTCGTGCGTCGCCAGTACTGACGTCTTGCTCGCGTCTTGGTGGCGTTTGTGTAGCAACGTGCCAATCCGGGTGATGCTGATCGGATCGAGACCGCGGGTGGGATCGTCGAACAGCACGGTCTCCGGTTCGAACACGATCGACCGCGCCAGGCCCACGCGCTTGCGCATCCCGCCGCTCAACGCCGCCGGCATCAGGTCGAGGTTACGCCTGTGCAGACCGACCGACTCCAGCGCGATCCGACAGCGCTCGCGGATCTCGTCGTCCCCCAGCCGGGTGTGTTCGATGAGGTAATAGCCGACATTTTCCAGCACCGTCATCGAGTCGAACAACGCATCTTCCTGGAACACGTAGGAGATCTGGTGGCGCAGCTTGACCAACTCGTCGGCGTTGAGCGAAGCGATGTTGCGCCCCTGTACCAGTACCTCGCCGGCGTCGGGTTCTTGCAAACCGACCATCATCTTCAGGCACAGGCTCTTGCCCATCCCGCTTTCTCCGAGCAGCGACAGGCACTCGCCAGGGTACACGCAAATGGCCATATCGGTGAAGATCACGTTGTTGCCAAACGCGAGGTCGATGTTGCGGAGCTCGATCAGCGGGGTGGCTTCGGACATGCGGGTCGCCGCAAGTGTAACGCGTTCGCAGAAAACATCTCGTCGTCCGGATGTTCGAAAGCCCGCGTCGCCCGACCGACCACGAAGCTTCCCTTGCCCATTCGACAACATGCGCGGTCACTGGCGATGGTCGCCAACACAGCGAAACCCGGGCTACACTCAATCGAAGTGGCCGGAAGGCAATTTTTAAATACCCTCGTCGACGCCTGGGACGTCGTGCGTCACGTGCGAAATCCGTGGCAGCTCGTGCGGGCGATCGCTCCAGGTGCGCCCCGGGTCCTCAATCCCACGGCGGCAGAAGGCGAGCTCGGGCCCGGCGAGCTCGCGGTCGCCATGCGGAAGCTTCGCAACCGACTCAAGGCCGAGGCGGTCGCCGACGGCAAGGTCGACTACAACCGCGTCCGCAGCGGCCCCCTGCGCGAGCAGTTGGAGCGCGTCGCCGGCCAACTTCACCACCAAGACCCGGCCATGCTCCAAGGCGACTGCGCGCGCCTAGCTTTTTGGATCAACCTCTACAACGTCTTGTCGATCCACGGAGTGATTGCCCTCGACATCCAAAAATCGGTGATGGAAGTCCCGAGTTTTTTCTCCAAAGTTGCCTACCGCGTCGGCGCCCACACGTTCACCCTCGACGAGATCGAGACCGGTGTGTTGCGAAAAAACGCACCCCACCCGGTCAGCCACAAACCGCTGTTTCAACCCGACGACCCGCGGTGTCGCTACAGCCCCGAACACCTCGACCCGCGGCTGCACACAGCTCTTGTATGTACAGCAAAAAGCTGCCCTCCGATTGCGTTCTTCGACGGCGACGATCCCCAGACACTCGACGCCCAGCTCGACCTGGCAGCTCAAAATTTCATTGCTGGCACAACGAGTGTCGACGAGCAAAAACGGGAGATCAAACTCCACCTGGTGCTGCACTGGTACGCCGGCGATTTCGGAGGCCGCGATGCGGTCCTCGAGTTTGTCTGCAAGCACGCAGAGCCGGAGTTGGCGCAGGCTGTCGCCCACGCGCGCGAGGCCGGGTATCGGGTGGTGTTTGACCGCTACGATTGGTCACTCAATCAATTGGCGTAGTCCTCATGGACTGTCACGCCCCGTTGTCCGCCAAGAAGGCGTCGAGGCCTGCTCGGGCTTGGGCACGAACCTTCTTGCGCACCAGTGGCGTCCAGCCCAGCACGATGCCGGCGGGGCCGAGAGCTTGGCGAGACCAGCGATAGAAATCGAAGTGATCGCGATGGTCGATGATCTTGCCATCGGCGAACCGGAACTCGGCATCGATCACGTTGTGGACCCTGCGCCCGGTACCCGAAAACACGTAGCGAGCCTCCCAGTGGGCCGATCCACGGTCCCCGTCGACGTTGACGGCGGAGTGTTCGAGGGAGAAGTCTTGGGCCCGCGAACAAAGCATCCGCCACATACCCGCGGCCTGTTGCGCGTCAAGGTCGACGAAAACCGGATCGGTGAAGTGAACTTCGGGGTGGTAGCAAGCGATCATCCCCTCCGCATCTTGAGCGGCAAAAGAGGTGTAGAATTGCTCGATGAGTTGCGCGTGGGTCGACACGGGACCGGCGTACCAGATCCCGGTTGTTCCCACCAGTACCGTCAAATACGTGCTTGCGACTCCATTGCACACGCACACTGTGGCTCGACGTCATCCCCTTTCCGCAATCGTTCTCGTCTCCAGACTCGACGCCTTCTGGTTGGAACTGCCATGATGATGACCCGCTTTCGGAGCTGTGCAAAAAACAGTCGCGCCGATTTGTATCGTCCTCACACGTGATGATTGTGCGTTACATGGGCGCGGTCGGTATCACTCACCCAGCTCGACCGGCTCACCATCGGACCACGTGGACCAACGAGTTCAAAAGAGCATCTCGACCTCCAAAACGGGCAATTGATTGACGGTTCCGCGACACAGCATCGACGTCGGAGGTCCCCAGACCACCAATTGCTCCGATTTTTCCAAGACATGGGTGAATTTTGGCCAATTGAACGCACGCCTCGAGCCACTTTTTTAAGTGACACCGCAGTGCGTACGACGATCGTGCACGCCGCATGGTGCCCGTCCGCGACTGTAAGACTGGAGTTACAATGCTGTTCCGTATCGTTGTACCTGCACTTTTCTGCCTGACATGTGTCGGCATCCGAACTGCCAGCGCGTGCTCGCCTCCACTTCCCCCGACCCCGTCGGTCGACCAAACAACCCCCGAAAACGGGGAGACCCACCCTGCCAACGCGGGAGTCTTGCTGCGGGGAGTACTCTTGGGCGATACGGTTTCTGGAACCATCGACGGCGAACCGGTCGAGGTTGAGATCGACACCGCACTGAGCCAGCTGCGAAAATACGAGGTCGGATATGCCTACAACGAAATGGTGTTGCGGACGATCCCCCAACCGGAACCCGGGCAGGTCGTCCACCTTTTCGGAGATCCCTGCGTCGAAGGTGAATGCGTCCTCGACCTCGAGTTCGTCGCTGGTGAGTTGGACCTGACGCCCCCCGAGGCACCGTCGATCTATACAGATTTTTACGACCACGGTGCGGTCGCGGTCTCAACCGAGTCGTGTCAACAAACTGCAACAGGGCGCTACCGCTTTGTGGTGTATGCCGAGAACGTCGAGAGTCACGACGGTGAAGCAACGCTGCACGAACTCGGGATTGTCCATGGAGATACAACCGTCACCGGCTCATCCCGATGGTCGAGCATCTCATCTCGCTCGAGAGATTGGGAGGACGACCCCGGCTACCTCGAAGACCTCTGTGGTGCTGCCCGCGTCACCGACCTCGCTGGCAATCGCAGTGACTTCGTGCTGTCATGTACTCCCTGTCACTCGCAGGTACATAATGGCGAGCCGCTGTGCTCCAACAGTTCGTGCTACCCGCATATCAGTCCTCAATTTACCTGTGACTCGATCATCAATCGTGAGGCGTGCCAGCCCAGTGTCTTGGAACAATGCCCCGAAGGCACGACAGATGGTGAAGCCACGGACTCCGAAGGTGAACCAGACGAATCGTCGACAGGTGAAACATCCGGGATGGACTCCGACGACTTTGACGACTCCGAAGGCTCCGAGACCGCCGGAACGTCGGGGAATCCAATGGATGCAGGGTTTGGTGACGACCAAGGGTGTACCTGCAATTCGGCCGAGACGCCCGATCTCTCCGCCCTGCTGCTGCTCCTCCTCGTCGCGTTCCGACGGCCCCGTCGGCAGCTTCGCTAACCGTGCACACTCGCTGCGCTCGACCTGCGCTCGCGTTCGCGGCGAACAACTCTCAGAAACCGGACTCCGATGCCTCGCGGAAAATGAAGCTCAGTGCGGAACTCCGACGCTCGCGCGGGAAACGGCCAACTCAACCTCCGTTCGGGGCGATCGTCCCGATGCTCATCCCGCCTGTTCGCCCTCGGGCTCCAAGATGACGAGATTCGTATGTTGCTCCATCTGCCTCGCCATCTCGAGCGAGTTCTCGACGGCATGGGCTTGAATCGCCCGCTGTCCGCGTTTCCCTTTGAGCTTGAACATCAGCGGCCCCTTGAGCCCCTGGGTCTTTTTGGCAATGACGGCCCCGGCGGCTGCGACTGCGAGTGCACCGACCAAACCTCCCTGACCCGCGGCGTTGAAATGCAGGCGCTGCGGTTGGAATGACTCGATATCCTCCCATGCGTAGGCCTTGGTGAGGAACCAACTGACCGCGAACCCCTCGTCGGTCAGGCCGACACGCGCCCTCCGTGCGACGATAAAAAACCAGATCCCGAACGGGAGGGTGATGACGAGAATACACATCAACACCGCTGCAAAGTAGATAAAGCCACGCCAGCCCGACTTGATGCGGAACACGCGGCCGTTGGCTTCAGCCTCGGCGAGGAGTCGTTTGGGGTCGAGTTCGGTCATGGAGGCCGGATAGTAGCGGTTGCGGGAGCGAGTGCCTATTCAATTCGTATCGCCGGTTTCGTCGGGAACACCGACACAGCGCGCAACATTCATTGCATCTGCAAACATATTCGATTCTCGACTTGGCACATTTCCTAGGCGGCATGTCGACGATGCGAAGACTGCGACCCATGCCGGTTTTTACGCGACACGGTGGCTGCCATGAATCCACTGCTGAAAAAAACACGGCCGAGCGTGATTGCTGAGAAATGTGCGGTGATTTCACGGTCCGAGTCGCGGTGCGGAGTCCGTCTCGATCGTTCGACACCGGGCGGGAGGTGCAAGCTCGTCGCTGTCCCAGGGAGCAAGTCAGGCGCATTGGCAAATCCGTTCGCGCCGAGGTCGTCAGGACGATCTCGTCATGCTGCGAGTCAAAGGTGCGGGGTACATTCGCGGTCACGCAGCGCCGAACACAGATCACCCAGCTGTTGGTGACAGGACGAAGGCGCACCCGGCTACACAGAATCTCCGTACACGCTCAACTGGTAAAGAGCTTTCATCCACATATGAAGACGCGTGTCACGAAACCTCGCTCAAACGCCGGCGCGGACCGGCATTGTGTTTTTGCACCTGCTCGAGGCATGCTCACGCGACTTGCGAAGGGCCCGAAATTTGATGCGCATCACCGGCGATCAGTTTTGCCGCCTGGCGGGCGTGCCCACCGACCCGCACCGATTCGACTTCCCGACGCAAGGGTCCGACTCGGACCGACCGCCTCCCACACTTGGAGTTGACGATGGCCGAAGCACCTAGCCTCGACGATATCCGCCGCGCCATGCAGGCGCGGGACCCCGAACTGGCCTCGCTCATCATCGCCTTGAGCAACGCACCCGACCCGCGCTCGCGCAAGCCGACCCGCCGCGGTGCCCTGACCTTCCGCGACTTTACCCACCACATGCGTAGTTGGCAGTACCGCCACCGCTCCACCCCCCAGGACCGGGCCCGCTATCGCATCGACAGCTGGCAAAAACTGGAGGCCGAGGACGCCGAGAGTGAATTGCCCGACCGTCTGCGCCTGCACACCATTTTGATGGAGTTGTGGCAGGATCCGAGTGTATATGCACGTGAAGTCCTGCTCAAAGTCATCGCCGAATGCAAGCTGGTGTGGGGGCCATGGCGTGCGCTCAAAACGATCTTTAAACAGGCCGAGGAAAAGGGCGATGTCGAGGTGTTGATGGCCCTCGCCGCCCGGTTTGACGGTGCCTACGGCAGTGCCCACAACCGCCACGAAGTGACCCGCAAGACCCTCGGTTACCTCGTGCGCCGGGGATGGCGATACCTGCGACGGCTCGGTGAAACCCTGCCGGCGAGCTATGCCGATGCCTGTGTCAGCCTGCTTTGCAACTACCCCGAACGCACCCGCTGGGCGAATGTCTGGATCGCCAACCACGTGCTGTTTCACGAGTCGACCAAGTACACGCGGCGAAACTTTCGCGTATACAACTATCAACGGCGCTCGCTGGTCAAGGAACGGGCATTTGGCGATCTGTGGCGACGCTCCCCGCGTCCGCTGTTTGCCCTGTTGTCGCGGGCACAATCAGAACATGTACGTACATTTGCTGCGGAGTCGCTCAAGGCTGACTTCCGGGCGCAACTGCGGGAAGTCGAGCCCGCGTGGGTCGTCGGACTGGTCTCGGTCGGCTCGCGCACGGTCGACGATTTTGTCGTCTGGCTGTTGGGCAATGCCCCGCGGTTTGAACAGGCTTCGTTTCGCGAACTGGGCCTGCACGACGCGGTGATCCGATTGCTCGATTCGCAGTCGCAAACCGCCCGCACCTACGCGGCCGAGTACGCCCGTACCCACGCCCGCGACCTTCCCCTCGAGCGCCTGCTGCGACTGGCCAACAACAACGATGCATCGGTGCGCAAGCTGGCCCACGATCTGCTCGGCGACCGCGACCCGCGGACCGAGGTCGGGCTCGCGGCCTGGGGCGCGCTGCTGGGAACCCGCTATGCCCACGACTTGGCGGCGACGGTGTTGCGCAAGCACTTCGGCAGCCGCGAGCTCACCCGGCAGTGGTTTACCGAGCGCCTGCTCGACGCCAACACCAAGGTCGTCGACTTTGTTCGCGAATTGCTGCCACAGGTCTACAGCTACGAGACCTTGGGGGCGGGGTTTTTCCGCGACCTCCTAGATCGCCCCGACATCGGCCGCTCCGCTGCCGCGTTCGCCCTCGACGGTGTGACCCGGTTTGCCACCGACGAGTTTGGGGTCGACTTCTTGCGCCGGATCCTGCTGCACCCGCTGTGCCGCCAGACCATGGTCGGATGGTTGCGTGAGCAACGAATTTCACCGGCCGCCCTCGGGGTCGACTTTTTAAAATCACTGTCGTTTCACCCGACATTTGAGGCCGACACCTGGGTCACCGAGCTCAAACAGACCGACCGCAAATGGGCCCGTGACCTCGAGTTTTCCGAGAGTCTGGCCGAGACGGCGCGGGAGCTGTTGGGCGATACGCGGCGGTTTTCCCCCGACGCACTCGGCTTTGACTGGCTGATGACCATGGTCGAGCGCAGCGAGCCGCAGTACCACGAGTTCGCCGTCGCCTACCTGATCAAGGCGTTTGTCCCGGCACAGTTTGCAGATACAACGGATGTCGAGGCCGCGACGGGCCCCGTGAGCCTCGCCGGCAAGTCGGTACGGCTGACCGGCGAGTTTGAAACGATCACGGTCGAAGAGCTGGGCCATCGCGTGACCGATGCCGACGGTGTGCTGGCCGAGGGCGTCACCGCCGACATCACCTATGTGGTGGTCGGCGACCGCGGTTCGCCCCTGGGTGGGGCCGGACGCAAGACCGTTGATCAGGTCGCGGCCGAGCGCCTGATTGCAGACGGAGTCCCGGTCCAGCTGATCTCCGAAGCCGATTTCCTCGCACTACTTGCAGGTACACGAAAAATCTACTCCGACGCCCAGGTGCTCGCCGGGTGCGAGGCACTGTGGACAATGGCGATCGATCCCGGGGCCCAGGATGCCCCGCGGGCCGTGTTTGCCCGCCGCTATCTGCTCGCGCATCACCCCCAAATCTCACTCGCCAAACACGGCAAGCCGGTCCCCGGTGGGGCCGAGGTGCCGGCGGCTTTCTTGACCTACAAGCGTGTCAGGCCGCTGCTCGACGACGCCAGGTTTGCCGTTCGCGCGTTCGCACTCGAGCTGTGCCGCCAGGAGTTTGCCCGGTGGTTGCCCGGCCTGATGTCGCTGGTGCCCCTGGCCGAATCCAACTTTCCGGAGGTTCGCGACTTTATCAGCATCTCGCTATTGGCCGACGAGGCGCCCGAGCACCGGCGCTACCGCTATCCGCCCGAACACCTCAGCGGCGATGCGGTCTACTCGTTTTGCGAGTCGCTGGTGTCGACCACCCGCGGCCTGGGCATGGCACTGATCGAAAAACATCCGCGCCTCGCCGTGCCCGAGGAACTATTCCGCCTGACCGAAAGTCCCGATCGCCAGGTGCGGGCATTTGTCATTGCAACGGTTTGGTCGCTGTACCGCGACCGCGGGGTGACGCTGCACTGGAAACCCAATATAAGTGCAGGTACACCGGTCGGCGCGGTGATTCCCGAGACCAAAAGTGATGCTGCGACCGACGAGACACCGGAGGTGACGGGTCTGGGAGATGGACCGCCCAAACGCCCCGAACGCAGGCCTGCCAGCGACGAGGCGCTGCGCGACTTTATGCGCCGTGTGTTGTTTATGGTCCCACCGGCCAAAATCCCGGCTGGCAGCGGTGAGGCCGTTCCCGGGGCCACCAAGCTCCGTCCTCTTCCGGCCCGCAAGGCCAAATTGGCGCTGGTCGAAGTCATGCGCGACTTGGCCATCGGCGACCGCGAGTTCGCCGGCATCATCGCCCCGCTGCTCAAGGAGTTTATGGGCTCGCGCGGGCAAACCGAACACGCCACCTGCCTGGTGGCCCTGGCCCGGATCGCACGGGCCCACGACGATCTCAATCTCCTGGCGGAGGATGCAGCCTGATGTCGAAACACAGCCACGACAACAAATACACCCAGGCCCGTGGTGTCCCCCAGGTGATGCTCGCCGACGGCGACACCCTGATCTATGTAAGTACACACGATGAGGGTCAATCGACCGCACTCTACCGGGTCGGTGTGGACGATGCCATCCTCCACGAAGAGCCGCTGCCGTGTGGCGCGGTGAGTCTCACGACCGCGGGCGAGCATGTCTTTCTCGCCGGGCAAAACGGACAGCTCTACAAGGCGCCCCGTCGGGCCGGTGCCCCGGAGCCCTTCGGCGGTCTACTCGATCCTCCACCGAGCGACCTGGTCGCGGTATCAGGTGATGCCCTTGCGGTGCTCAGCGGCAACTCGCTGTTGATCGTGGCGACTGGTGATGGCGAGGTGTTGCAGCGACTGCCCCTGCCCGAAGTCGGCCAGGCCCTGGCGGTCGACCCCAGTGGTCAGTGGCTGGTCGTCGGCGGCAACTCGGGCACACTGTCGGTGTTCGAAGCCGAATCCAAACCCCAGTGGCAGGCGGCCGAATCCAAAAAAGTGCACGAAGGGACGGTCACAGCCCTGCTGTTCGAGGTCGACGAGTTGCGCGTGATCTCGGCGGGTGTCGACAACCGCATCTTCCTGACCCATGTCCGCGGCGCACTCGAGCCGGAGGACCGCTCCGGCAAAAATGGCCATAAGGACATGGTCCGCGCGATCGTCCACGGGCTCGCGGGGCGGTTTGTCACCGCCGGCAAAGATGCCACATTAAAAGCCTGGCCCGGTGGTGGCGGTCAACGGCGACCGGCGACGTTTAGCGACCGCGTCGGCAAGGTCATGGACCTGTCGCTGGTCAAGTACCGCGGGCGCACCCACCTGGCCGCCGCCTGCGAAGACGGCACGATCCGACTGTTCACCCTCGACGAAAACGGCAAGGTCGAGGAGCGCGTGCGGGTGATCCACGGGGCCCAGGGGTGGGCCAGCCACAACCTGCGCAAAAAAGATCCCAAGATCCGCGAACACGCGCTGCGAACCCTTGCCCGCTGGAACGATGCATCTGCAATCGGTCAGCTGTCCGGGCAAGTCGAGGCAGACGAGGATCATACCCTGCGGGTGTTGGCGACCACGTTGTTGGGGGAGACCAAAAACCCCCGGGCCATCCCCGCCCTCGAAACGCTGCTACGCCACCACGAAGAAGATGTGCGGATGGCGGCCTTTCAAGGCCTGCGTGCGCTGACGGGAAGCGACTCGCTGCGACCGCTGGAACTCGCGCTCAAGGTCGGCAAACGCGATGTCGGCACGGCGGCAGTCCACGCCCTCGAAAAACTCGCCGAGTCCGACGAGTTGGCGATGGACCGGCTGATCGCGGCACTTTCAGACAATCCGGCGGAGGTTCGCAAAGCGGCTTTGATCGCGCTCGAAGGACTGCACCCGAAAGATAGCCCGGAGGCCGAGATCACGGCCCTGCGCGCGGGCAAGCCGGATATTCGCAAGCTGGCGATCATTCGCACCTGGCAGCGCGAGCTCATCGATCATCCAGATGTGCGCTCGGCTCTTCGCCGCTACGGAGCCGACGATGATGCTGAGGTTCGCCGAACCGCATTCTTGGTGTCGCTGTACCGCCGGCCGCGGGTCGCCGACGCGATGCGTGCCCGCGACGAGCAGATCCATCGCAAACTCCACGAGATCGAGACGGCTCCGGAACTCGGGCAAAAACCCGCCGATCCGGCGCCGGAGTTGCCCGAGCCCAAACAGGTTGCAATTACATCGGTCTCCGAAGACGACCGCAGACCCCTGCTCGAAGCCATGGCCAGCCGGGCCCTCGACACCTGCCTTTCCGGTGCGATGGGTCTGGCCTCCCTGGTCGATCCGCGGGCCCTAGGCACGCTGTTGCAGCTCAGCCGCGAGCGCGATGCGAATGTCCGTGTGGCCACCTGCCGGGCGCTGGCCGACTTGGGCGACCACCGCGGGGGGCAACGCCTGCGCCTGTTGTTGCGCGACAGTCAGGCAAGTGTCCGCGATGCCGCGTTCTCGGCCCTCGCGCGGCTCGAGGAGGACAAACCGCTGACCGTGGCCGAGGCCGGGCTGTTGGCCGAGCACGAAGATGTCCGCCGCCGCGGCCTCGATCTGCTGGTCAAAACCTTTAAGCAAGCCCGCAATCATCAGGGCGAACCGGCACCGCGGGGCGCGATCACCGATTTTGTTGACGTCGATGCCGAACCTCGCACGTCGGATGATTCGGTGTACCAAACCTGTTTGCGCCTGCTGTCACGGGCCCTCTCCGACGCCGGCCGCAGCGTCCGCAACGAAGCTTTCAAGGCGGTCCTCAACCTCGAGGTCGAGGGCCGCGGCCCCGGGTGTCTGCGGTTTGCCCTGCGCAGCATTCACGCCGACATCCGCCGCGAGGTCCTGACCGAGGTCCAGGCCCAGGCATCCGAGTCATGGGCGTGGACCCTGCTGCTCGAACTGTTTGGCGACCCCGACCCGGGTGTGCGCAGCGACGCCTTCAAATTCGCCATGAAACGCACCAAGGGGATCGGTCAAGAACCGCTGGCGGCCGCCCTAGAGTGCCGCTATCCCGATCTTCGCATCGAGGCCACGACGATTTTGGGCAAGCGCAAGGCCGAAGGCATTCGCGCCCTGCTGACCAAGGCGGTCGAGGACGACGACGAGCGCGTGCGCAAGATGGCCGTCGATGCCCTGTTGGTCAACGACGATGAAGCCCTGCACAAGGTGATGCACAGCAAGCACGTCGACGTCGCCGTGCGAGCTGCGGCCGCGCGGGCCAAACACGGGGATACCGATGCCCTGGAGCCGCTTTGCAACATCATCAGAAGCGATCCGCCCGAGGTCAAAGAACTCCACCGCGCCTGGGCTGGCCGTATGGTGCTCGCACTCGCGGGACTGGCCGAGCTCGGCGAGCCGGCCGCACGAAAAGATGTACAGGCACTGATTGACCACAAAGACGCGGCGATCCGCAAGGCCGCAGCCACGGCCCTGGCCTGGATGGCCCGTCCCAAAGAACTCGACGAACTGCGCGACGCCCTGCAACACAGCGACAAAGCGGTTCAACGCGAGGCCGCCCTGGGCCTGGCCTACTGCGGCGATCCGGGTGGAGCCTCGATCCTGTTTGCCGACGGTCGCAAATCGTCGTCGGACCTCGCGACCCTGTACGCCGCTCTGGCCCTCGGGGTCGAGGCCGAGGATGTGTTCCTCGCATTTTTAGATGTCGACGACCGCAAGATCCGGCGCCGGGCCCTGCTGTTGTTGCTGCTACAAGAACTCCGCGAAGACGACGGTGTCCCTGACCGCTGCCTGGCGGCCCTGTCCTCGGCCCACCCGCGCATTCGCCTGTCAGCTGCCCAAGCCCTCGAAAAGTTTGGTGTACGCGACGATTTTGCCGACTACGTGTGCTCGCTCGTCAACGACCGCGGCGACAACAAGCCCCCGTGGACGATCGATCGCAAGGTCGTCGAGACCATCGGGGAGCTCACCGCCCACGGCGACATCCTCGGCAACCCCCAGCTCAAAGTCCGCACCGCCCGCCTACTCGAACTGCTCGACCACGACCGCCAAGAGGGCTTTGACCGTGCCTGGGCGGTGTTCGAAGCCCGGCACACCCACACCCTAGCCGAGCGCCGGGCCCTGAGCACCCTCGATGATGCGTTCGACGACGGGCCGGGTTTCGACCTCGCCGAGTTGCGCCAGATCGTATTTGGTGCATATGCAGGATTATCGCGGCTACCCGGAGGTAACCTCGAAACCCGGGTTCGGCTGACTGCGATCGCGCGGCTGGTCGCCACTGCCGAGGCGGATGAGCGGGTGCTCGAGGCCGTGTTCTCGACCCTCCTGCTCTCGCTCGCCGACAGCCAAGCCGCGGTTCGCAAATCGGCGTTCGACAGCCTGCGCGAGTTGGGCTTTCCCAGCGAAGATCTCGCCAGCGAAGCCCTCGCCACCGGCCAGCGCGATACCGGTGCTGCCGGCCTCAAACTCCTGGCCACCATGGAGGGCCAGGACTCGGGTCTCAAACTGGTCGAAGAGGTGTTGCTGCAAAACACCGATGGACTCGAGTACGAGGCCGCCAACTTGCTGGTACAACTTCAAGAGGGCGACAGCGAAGATCCCGAACAAAAGGCGCAGCGGCGTCAGGAGTTGACGATCGCGGTCCACCGCACCGCCCTCGACGCCCGTTCAGAAAAGTTGCGGATGCACGCAATCAAGGACCTGGGCTCGCGCTACGAGGCCGCCGGGTCAGGTCCGGCGATCGACGCAATGGTCCACGCCCTCGACTCACGCTTTCGCAAGGTCCGGCTGGCCGCCGCCAAGAGCCTGGCCCAACATCAAAACGCTGCCGCGTTTGAGGTCCTGGTGTCGATGTTGCGCTCGGACGCCAGCGCCGAACAACGCGACGCGATCAGCCACTTGGAAAAGCTCGGCGATCCGCGGGCCACCACCGCGATGATGGACCGGATCGACAACGACCCGGCCGGCAACGCCGAGGTCGACCGCCTGCTCGCGGCCGTGGGTGGATTTCGCCGGGTGGAAGATGTCGACCGCCTGCTCGCCTACTTCGAAGGTCCAAACACGCGCCCCAAAAACGCTGCATGGACGGCCATGGTGGGAATTAGCGGCTACGACCAGCGGATCGAAGACCCCGAAGATGAGGGCAAAGGCGCCGACGATTGGGAGTCGCGCCAACATCCGCGCCACGACTCTGTGTTGGCCAAACTGCTGACCTGTGGCTACCGCCAGGGTGCTGATCGTTTGGTCATGCAACTTTTGCCCGGGGCGCGGTGGTCGAAATCTTCGGCGGTCGATCAACCACTTGCCGCCCTCACCGGCCACAGCAAAGACGAGGTCCGCCACGGTGCCCTGTCGGCGATCGGCTGGCGCCTGCGAAAGCGCAAGGGTCCACCCGATCCACTATTGCGGGCGCTCAAGTCCCGCGATCCCCAGTCCCAGTTTTTGGGCGCCGAAGGTCTCGCACTTGCGGGGCAGGGCGACGGGGTCAGCATTTTGTTGACATCGGTCGACCTGATGGCCGACCTCGACCTGCGCCGGCGAGCTGTCCATGCCCTCGGTGAGCTGGGGGATGCACGGGCGCTCGACACCCTGCTGCGATTGGTCAACGACGAGGGCCATGCACTACAAGAAACCGCGGCCGAGGCACTCGGACACATGGGCAAGGCGGCCCCCGAACGCGCCGAGAAGGTGTTTGGCATCCTCTCGAAGCTGTCCAAAGGTTCCGGTGGTGTCGCCTGCCAAGCCCTCACCGGGTTGCGGCACTTCGACACCCACGAGGCGTGGAAGATCGTCCGCTCGCGCGCCGGCGATGACAACTGGCGGGTACGCGAGCGGGTGGCCGCGTTGCTCGCCCACAACGACGACCCGGCGACCCGCGAGATCTACACCGACCGCCTGCGCAATGAGACCTTCGCCCGGGTCGCCAAGGCCCTGGCGAGTGGTTTTCGCGAACTCGCCGGCGAGGACTCGCTCGAGCCCGACTACGTGTTGGTCCAAAGCCGACACCGCAACCTGGAGCCCAACACATTGGAGCGACTGTGTGAGCGCGGGGATGCCGAGCGTCTGCTTGAAATCCTGCCGCTGATCACCCAGACCGACTACCGCGACCGGATTGTCGCCGCATTACTTGCACGTACACCGTTGCCACTGGCCGCCGCAGCCGAGATGCTGTCGGCGCCCCATCCGATCTCCGCGGTCACAGCCGCCAAGATCCTCGGGTACGCCGGAGATAAACTCGAGGACAGCTTCCGCGACAAACTCGAAGATGCCCTCACCCGGGCGATGGAGACCTGGCGCGAGCAACTCATACTCGCGCAGGACCGTCGCAAGCATCGCTTGGACGAAGTCACCCCACCGGTCCGCCAGATGATCTGGGCCTGTGGACAACTGGGTATCGGCGGCGCCCAGGTCATCGAAGCTACAGCGTTAGGCGACGACGACAACCGCGGGCAACGACTGCGGCGCGAGGCGGTGCTCGCCCTCACCCGCGGGGTCGGAGGCGCGGATGGAATCGCCTGTCTGCGGGACCTGGTCGCCGGGACCAATGCCGAGCTGCGGGCGATCGCGGCCGGTGGTCTCGCGGGTCTCGATGCCTCCGCGGCGGCTTCGGTGGTCGCCAAATCGGTTGATGATGCAACGAGCTTGGGCCGCCTGGCCACCCCCGATGCCCGCGGGCAACAGTCGGCACGCGAGGCGTTGCAGGCCGTCGCCGGCGATGTCCACCGCCAGGGCGTCGTGTTGCCCCACCTGGTCGCTCTCGATGCAGTTGCAACCTTTGAGGGCGTGTTGAGCGACGCTGAACGGCCCGACCACGCCCGCTTGGGCGCCATTGAGGGCCTCGCCAAGATCGGCAGCGATGCCGCCTGTGACGCCTTGGCCACCTTCGGCCGCGACGAGGCTGAAGACGAAGAACTCCGCAAGGCCGCGTGGCGAGGCATTCGCCGGGCCAAACGCCAACGAGCACAGGCCGACAGACCGCGGTCGAGCCGCTGGGAGGTGCAACTGTGACAGACCAACGCGACAACACGACAGCTCCCGAGGACGAGCAAACAAAACGCACCGCCGTCAACATGCGCTACGGCGGGGCCAGCCAAGTGGTCACCTCCGAGGGCGGCTCGTGCCTGGCACTGTTTAGCGACCTCGGACGCAGACCGGTCCGCGCCCACGGACGGATCAAACAGCCGGTCAGCTTCCGCGAGATGTTCTCGACGCTCTACGACGTGGTGCGCTCGGACTTCCGCTATGTCCCGCGCGACCGCACCGCCTACCTGGCCTATATGCGCATGCGCAAACAGACAGCTGGGATGGATGTGTGGCAGGCCCAACAGGCCTACTTCGACTGGATGGCGCGCAACGACCCCAACGCCTGGCTCATCTTAGACCCGGTCGTCACGGTCCACCCCGATGCCCTGATGTTTGAGGTGTTTAGCAAGGACGAGGGCACCTACGCCAAACTCGACGTCGACTGGTCGGCGGTCGAGTTGGACGGCGAGGTCGAATGCGGGACCACCAGCATCGACTACAGCAAGGCCCTGTTCGACGGCGTCCAGCGACTTCGCAGCTACCGCGAGAGCCGGCTGAGCATCGGCCGCGAGGCGGTTGCGCTCGAGACCAAGGGCGAGCAGGAAGTCGTCGAGAAAAACATCCAGGTGCCCGATACCTGGCTGCGCGGGTTCTTGCAGGTACAATCAGCGGCCACCCTTCCGCGCACCGTCTTCCAGATCGCCGCCATCGACCTCTACAACGTGTTGCGACAGTTGCGGATGCAACGCGACCAAAAAAAGGGCGGCCGCGGGATCCGGATCGAGCTGTCTCCCGGGGAAGCTCCGCGACTGGTGCTCGAGCCCTGGGAAACGGTCATCAACACCGGCGCCGGCAAGTACACCGGACGCGTGCCCGGGGTGGTGCGAATCTGGGGCCGCCGGCGATTGATGCTGCTACAACGCATGCTGCCCCTGGTCGACACCATCGACATCCATATTTTGGGCTCCGGGCTGCCGAGCTTTTATGTGTTGCGCGCAGGCGCGTTCACCATGACGCTCGGCCTGTCTGGGTTTACTGCGCAAAACTGGGCCCAGGCCGTCAGCTTTGACCTGTTGTTGCCGCGCGGAGCTTCGGACCGGGCCAAGGACCTGCTCGCCGAAATCGTCACCCATCTGCAAGACACGTGGCGGGCGAGTGCCGACGACATCGCCAAGGCCCTCGATAGGCCAGCCAAAGATGTCCTGCAGGCCCTGCAACTCGGATGTCAACACGGCCAGGTCATGTACGACCTGGCCCGCGACCTCTACCGTCTGCGGCCACTGGTCGGCGCCGACCTCAACCTCGACCGCCTGCAGTTCCGCAACAAACGCGAGCGCATCGCCCACGACTTGCTGGCCCAGGACAACGTCAAGATCGTCAGCGAAAACCGGATCCACAACGTCGGCTTGGAGCTCACCGGCAAGGTCGATGTCGCGGCCGACAAACGCGAGTACCGCCCGGTGATCCGGCTCGACGACGACGGCCGGGTGCGCAAGGCTGAGTGTACGTGCAACTTTTACCGCAAGCACAAACTCAAAGAGGGCCCCTGCGCCCATCTGATCGCCCTGCGCCTGTGCCACGCCCGCGAGGAGGAGCGCCGTCGCAGCCAACGCGATCAAAAGCCCGACGACATCGCCGTCGAAACGCGGACCTTTGCCCGCCGTCGCGGTGCCGTCGAAGAAGTGTTTCAAGTGTCGCTGGTGCGCCGGCGACTCAAGTTGCGATGGGGCCCCCGCGGTCAGGCGGTGCGGGTGCAGAGCATGGTGTTTAACTCGGCTGCCGACGCCAGGGTGGCCTACTTTGAACGCGTGGCCCGGTTGCAGGCCCGCGGATATCTGGACGCAACCTCGGGGTAAATGACCATGGCCACGCGAACCGAATACGAACGGCTTTTGGACCTCTGGCGCAGCATCGACAACGCCGGGGGGACCGATCGCTACATCGAGCAACAACTCAAAGACCGCGGCTACTTGGTGACCCGGCGCGAGACCGACAACATGAGCAAGTCGGCGCTGAGCCGCTACAAAAAGCAGCTCAAGCAGGAGGCGGCGGAAAAACGCAAGCTTCGCAAGGAAGCCTGGCAGGCCTACCGCGCCGCCCACATCGTCCATTTGGGCGAGGGCGTGTTTTGGAATGACCCCTCCGACTTCGACCGCTGGGACCTGCGCGGCGCAGAGGAAAGGGCGGCGGAAAACGAACTCCCGCCACTCGACAATCCCGGCCAGCTCGCCAAGGCGTTGGAGCTGACCATCAGCGAACTGCGCTGGCTTTCATACCACCGCGACGCGGCCACCCGGGTCCACTACTACCGCTTCACGATCCCCAAGCGAAACGGCAAGCAGCGCGAAATCTGGGCTCCCCACGCCCGCCTCAAAAGGGCCCAGCGGTGGATCTTGCACAACATCGTCGAACGCTTGCCTGTACATGGAGCGGCCCACGGATTTTTGGCCGGGCGCTCCATCGCGACCAATGCCGGGGTGCACAAAAACGCCGACATCGTCGTCAAGGTCGACCTCAAGGACTTCTTCCCAACGGTCACCGTCAGCCGGGTCAAGGGTGTGTTTCGCAAGGCCGGCTACCGCGAGCAAGTGGCGACATTGCTGGCCCAACTTTGTACCGAGGCCCCGCGCGAGGTGTTGGAGCGCGACGGCAAGACCTACTACCTGTCGCTCGGGCCACGTTGTCTGCCCCAGGGAGCACCGACCAGCCCCGGCCTGACCAACACCCTGTGTATGCGTCTCGACCGTAGGTTGCAGGGCCTGGCCAGCAAACTCGGTTGGCGATACACACGCTACGCCGACGACCTCACGTTTAGCCTCCCCGCCGGTCACAAAGGCCAGCCACGGATCGGCGCACTGTTGGGAGGTGTCAAAAAGATCACCGCCGACGAGGGGTTTGAGGTCCATCCCGACAAGACCCGAGTCGCGCGCAAGGGCGGCCGCCAACAGGTCACGGGCCTTGTGATCAACGGTGACGGCACACCCCGGGTGCCGCGAAAGACACGCCGACAACTGCGGGCAGCGATTCACAACCTCAAACAGGGCAAGCCGCTGCGCGAGGGCGAGACCATCGACCACCTGCGCGGACTCGCGGCGTTTGTGTATATGACCGATCCCAAACTCGGGAAGCAGTTTTTGGACGAGCTCGCCGGTTTGGGCTGACGCAAGTACCGACGGCTATCTTTCCTAAAAAGAGAACAACCGGGGCGCAGTTTGAGCTGCGCCCTTGGAGTTTGACTGTCTACACAACACGTCAAAAACCGCGACGAACGATTAATTCTTTCGTTCGGGAGTTAAAAACGGAGGCCTGCAAACTCGGGACTCAGGTTCGTCCATATACTTCGGCGTGCAACACGAACAAGCCGGCATCCCATGAGGTTCGCTAAGAAAGCCACATTTGCGGTTCACTTCACGGGCTGCATGTCAGCCTTGTCATTGCTCATTTTCATTTTTTTAGTGATAGAGGTGTACGATTTTAGACAACATCTTGGCAGCCCACACTCATCTTTCCTCGAACAAGTTATTGAAGAAAAGCAAACGGAGGCAGCCGCAGTGATGATTGTTTTTTTATGTTTATTCTGTGTGTTTTTAGTTATCAAGAAGAAGTTTCAACGAACAGTTACCTTGGCTAATCTAGGTACATACTTTCTTGTCTCGCTCTGTCTTTATGCTGTCTATTTTTGCGCGGCATTTCCTGCCATTCCCATTGGAGACCGCTGACAGATCTAGGATTTGACTCGCCGCCGAGGCGATCACGGTGTGATCACCTCGACCGAAGCCTCGACCGCCGACTGTACCGTCAAATGTTTGCCATCGGCCCCGAGCTTTGCCGCCAGTCCCGAGCGCGCCATCATGTCGCGGACCGGGCCCTTGACTCCCGAGATCAATAGCCGGATCTCGCGCTGGGAAAAGGCTTCATGAATCTCCTGCAGGGCCGCATCGGCCGAGGAATCGAGCCGATTGATACTCGTCGCATCGATGATCACTGCGTGTACCGGCCCCTGGCTGTCGGCGATTGTCCGCTGGAGCATCTGCTTGAGAAACGTAACATTGCCGAAGTAAAACGATGCATCGACCCGGACAATCACCACACCAGGAACTTTGACGGCTTCGGGGAAACGCTCGACATTGCGGTAGACCTCGGTCCCGGGCAAACGCCCTAATACCGCGGTGTGGGGCTGGGTCGTGCGCACTACGAATACCAGGAGTGAAGCGACGATCCCCAACACGATCCCCTCCTCGATTCCCAGCGCCAACGTGGCAATAAATGTCAGGACAAGTAATCCGAGGTCTCCGCGGTGGACATGGGCGAGGTGTTTGGCCTCCTTGATGTCGATCAGGCCAAAGACCGCCACCATGATGATCGATGCCAACACGGCCTTGGGGAGGTAGTAAAAAAGTGGGGTCAAAAACAGGAGGGTGGCGACCACAATCACGGCGGATACGATGCTCGCCAGCCCGGTTTTGGACCCCGCATGGGCATTGACGGCCGTGCGTGAAAACCCGCCGGTGACCGGATAGCCCGACACCACCCCGGCGGCGAGGTTGGCCATCCCGAGACCAACCAATTCCTGATTGGCTTCAACTTCGTAGCGATTGCGGCGGGCGAAGGCTCGGGCGACGGAGATCGATTCCATAAATCCGACAAACCCGATGGCGAGTGCGGTCGGGAGCAACCCTTGAACGTTTTGCCAATCCAGGCTCGGGAGGCTGAGCGGCGGCAATCCGGCCGGTACTGTGCCGACGATCTTGACGCCTTGTGTATCGAGTCCGAGGCCGAGTACCGCGAGGGCCCCGAGGACCACCACCACCAACGCACCCGGGATTTTTGGACTGATGCGCTTGAGGCCAATCAAAATCGCGATCGCGGCCAACCCGAGAACGAGCGTCGGCACATGCACTTCGCCGATGCGTTCAGCCGCCGCCAAGATCGTTTCATGTACATGGGACGAGCGGGCCAGGTCGATCCCCAACAGGTGCTTGAGCTGGCTGAGTCCGATGATCAACGCCGCCGCGGAGCTAAACCCGGCGACCACGGGGTGGGCGAGGAAGTTGACCAAAAACCCGACCCGAAACACCCCCATACCGACCTGAAGGACCCCGACCATCAGGGCGAGGAGAACCGCGAGACCGATGTATTCGGGACTTCCCTGGGGAGCGAGTGCTCCGACGCCACTGGCCACCAGCAGCGAGACCATCGCCACCGGCCCGACCGCGAGCTGGCGCGAGGTGCCAAACAGTGCATACACAATTAAGGGCAGGGTCGATGCGTACAGTCCGACGATCGGTGGCAGCCCAGCAAGCATCGCATAGGCCATCGCCTGCGGGATTAACATCACCGCCGTGGTCAGCCCCGCGATCAGATCTCCGGGGAGGTCGCGCCTGCGATAGGTCGGCAACCAGGTCAAAAATGGGAACAAGCGTGAAGCCATGAAAACCTCCTCAGCAACATCCTTATGCACGCTGCAGACCATCTCGCCGTGCCAGAAACACAATCATTTTCAAAAATTTATAAATAGCTGGCGATTTTGCGATAGACGTGATGCAACATTGTGAGACACCCATGGTGAACACACTGCACCGTCGCCCAGCGATCAAAACCGAAACCTTCCACGGCATCATCACGACTTCCGACCAGATGCGGCACGTGTTTGAGCTACTGCGCCGAATCGCAAGGACCGATGGCACCGTGTTGATCCGCGGCGAAACGGGGACCGGTAAAGAACTCGTCGCCCGTGCGGTCCACAACCTCAGCCGCCGGCGCAAGCAATCTTTTATGGCCATCAACTGTGCGACGCTGACCCCCGAATTGGCGGCTTCGGAACTGTTCGGCCACCGGAAAGGTGCATTTACAGGTGCCGTACGCGACCGTCGTGGGCTGTTTGCCGCCGGCGATCGCGGGACCGTGTTTTTGGACGAAGTCGCCGAACTCAGTCTCGACATTCAGGCCCGACTGTTGCGGGTGTTGCAGGAGCGCACCATCGTCCCGGTCGGCTCAACCGATCCGGTCAACGTCGATGTCCGGTTGTTATCCGCGACCCACCGTTCGCTGCGCGGCGAAGTCGAAGCCCGGCGGTTTCGCGAGGACCTGATGTTTCGCGTGCGTGTGGTGCCGATTTTCCTGCCGCCGTTGCGAGAGCGTCGCGGCGATGTCCTGGCGTTGATGTGGCACTTTATCGATACGTTTAACGAACGCGACTATCGCCGAGTGACCGCGATCGCCGACGATGCCTACGAGGCGTTGCTCGCCTACCCCTGGCCGGGAAATGTGCGGGAGCTTCACAATGCCGTTGAATATGCAATGACAATCGGCGAGGGCCCGACAATCACCCTCGACGAGCTTCCGCCAGAACTTCGCGGAGAAGCACCCCCACGGCCCGAGGGGGCCATTTCGCTACGGGAACAGGAGCGCCAGCGGATCCTTCAAGCCCTGCGCAAGGCCCAGGGCAAAAAGGGCAAGGCTGCCGAACTGCTAGGTGTCAACCGGACGACGCTGTGGCGAAAACTCCGTGAATTCAATATCACCTAACCGGGCGGTTCATTCGACAGCAACCGGCGTGCAGCACTTCGCACCATCCTCCTCGGGGAAGAATCTGGTTTTCTCGGTCACAGGGCTCCCATCGGCACCGGTCGCGCCCACAATTGATGCTCGAGGCTGCGAACCGCTGCAACATCACAGCCCTGCTCCACCGCCACCAGACACGCGTCGACGACCACCGCGAGGGTCGGAAACTCGCGGATACCAAACCACTCGAGTGCCACTCGGTCGCGCTCGGCATGAACCACGGCTCGTTGCCACTGCCGTGGACAGGTGAGCTGGAAAAACGTGGCCTCATCGCCACCTGAAGGTTCATCGACAAATAGCACCAGCACATGCCCACAACCCCGCCACGGAAACCCGCTCGTGCGTGGGCCTGATTGCGGGCGGGTCGGCTCACCCACAGAAACGGTTGTATGAACATCTATCTCCCGATCGAATGCGCCCATGTACAGGTGACACAGCAATCCACGTGCCGACCGTCGAACCTTTGGACACCGGCTGGGTTCTCGAACCCGAAGGCAACCCGTGCTTCAAAACTCCAAGACGCTGCTGCAACACAATGAAACATGAACGAGACCCATGGTGGAGGCACTCCGCAACCGCGCTCTCCAATCGCGGGTTTGTACATGAAACCACACCTGTTTTCTGGCTCCACACACCGGCGCCACGATGGCGTGATTCCTGCTCTCTCCTTCGCCGGAGGTCACCATGCAAGTCCGCTCGTTCTTTGATCCCGATACATTCACACTCACCTACGTCGTCCATGACCCAACAACCCGAGACGCTGTGGTCATCGATCCAGTCCTCGACCTCGACACCCGGACGTGGCGCACCCAAACCAGGTCGATCGAACAGGTGTTGGCATTCGTGCGCGAGCAGGCGTTGCAGGTTCGCTACATCCTCGACACCCACGCCCACGCCGATCACCTCAGCGGGATGGCGGCCCTCAAGCGCCAACTCGAGGCACCCACAGCCATCGGCGCACCGATTACGCAGGTCCAAAAACTGTTTGCAACCGCCTACAACATGACCGACCTCAAGACAGACGGCTCGCAGTGGGATGTGTTGTTGCAGGACGGGCAACGTCTACAAGCCGGTAGCCTGCAAGTCGAGGCTCTCGCCACGCCCGGCCATACCCCCGCGTGTATGACCTACAAAGTTGGTGATGCAATCTTCACCGGCGACGCCCTGTTCATGCCCGACTACGGCACCGGCCGCTGCGACTTTCCGGCCGGCAGTGCCGAGGATCTCTACGCTTCGGTCCACGACAAACTCTACAAGCTGCCCGATCAGACACGTGTTTTTGTCGGCCACGACTACCAACCAGGCGGCCGCGAACTGCTGTGGGAAACGACGATCGGCGCCTCCAAGGCCGACAACATTCAGTTGAAGGCCGGGACCTCGCGCGCGGACTTTATCGCCTTTCGCCAGCAACGCGATGCCACGCTCAAGCCGCCGCGCCTGATCCTACAAAGTCTGCAGGTCAACATCGCCGCCGGCGAACTCCCGCCGCCCGAACAAAACGGCAAGCAGTACCTCAAAATTCCGCTCAATCACCTCGGCGGCTGACCCGGAGCGTCATGGAAAACTTCACCCCCATCTCCTCCGCCCTCGGAGGCATGCTCATCGGCCTCTCGGCGGGTTTAATTTTACTATACAACGGACGCATCGCCGGCATCAGTGGGATCGTCGGCGGCCTGTTGACCAACCGGCACGCGCGGGAACTCCTGTGGCGGGTCGCATTTTTGCTGGGTCTGGTGGTCGGTGGAATGGCCGCGTCGAGCGTTGCTCCGGATGCGTTTGCGTTTGAGCTCGACCGCTCGACCCCTGCCCTGGTCATCGCCGGACTGATGGTCGGCTTCGGCACCCGCTTGGGTAACGGCTGTACCAGCGGACATGGTGTTTGCGGCATCAGCCGCCTGTCACGACGTTCGATCATTGCAACAGCAACGTTTATGTCGACCGGTATCGTCACCGTCTACATCGTCAACCACATCCTCGGAGGTTCGCTATGAGACCCGCCCTTGTCGCTTTTGTCGCCGGCCTGCTGTTTGCCTTTGGCCTGACCCTCGCCGGTATGACCCTCCCCGCCAAGGTCGTGGCGTTTTTAGACCTCACCGGCGATTGGGACCCGAGTCTCGCATTTGTCATGGGTGGGGCAATTTTGGTGTATATGCCAATATTCCGGTTTGCCACGCGCATGCGAGCGGCCTGGTCGGGACAAACATTCCAGCTGCCGACCCGCAACGATCTCGACCCGCAGTTACTCGCCGGCGCGGCCCTGTTCGGCATCGGCTGGGGACTCGGCGGGTACTGCCCCGGCCCCGGGCTCACAGCCTCCGGCGCAATGTCGGTCCATGCACTCACCTTCACCGCGGCCCTGCTCACGGGCTTTGTCGCCCACACCCTCCTGTTCTCCCGCAAATAACCCGGTGGTGATTGCGAAATTATCGTTTTTTTTGTATACACATGCAAGTAGGTGCCCATGAACTACGGCTTTGTCATCGATAACCGCGCCTGCATCGGTTGTCATGCCTGCTCGACCGCGTGCAAAAGCGAAAACGAAGTACCCCTCGGGGTCTATCGCACGTGGGTGAAGTACACCGAAACAGGAACCTTCCCGGACACACAGCGCCACTTTCAGGTCACGCGCTGCAACCATTGCGCAAACCCGCCATGCGCACGGATCTGCCCCACTGGGGCGATGTACCAACGCGATGACGGGATCGTGGAATTCAACAAAGACGCCTGTATCGGCTGCAAAGCGTGTATGCAGGCCTGCCCCTACGACGCGATCTACATCGACCCCGAAACCTCGACCGCAGCCAAGTGCCACTACTGCAGTCACCGTGTCGAAGTCGGGTTGGAGCCTAGCTGTGCAGTGGTCTGCCCAACCCATGCGATTGTCGCTGGTGACATCGACGACCCGACCTCGGAGATCAGTCGCCTGCTGCAGCGTGAAAAGGTCACCGTCCGCAAACCCGAACAGGGAACCGCCCCCAAGGTGTTTTACATCGAGGGCAGCGAAGTGAACCTCACTCCGACAGCGACCCAACGCGCACCCGAGTCGTTTGTGTGGGCGGATGTCCAGCCGATCCACGGCGGTCAGCACAAACCCAAGGGTCGGCGCTCACTGCCTGTCATCCAGGGCGACGGCGTTCGCCTACGAGCGCCCCAACCCCAGGGCCTGCCGACCAACGGCCCGCTCCATATCGGCGAGCGAAGGGCCGCCCATATGGTCCAAGTCGGCTACAACGCGCAACACAAAGTCCCGTGGCACTGGCCCGTCCCCGCATACTTGGTGACCAAGGGATTGGGTGCGGGGATCTTCCTCATGATCGCCGTCGCGTTTGGCCTCGAGCTCGTCGCGTTTGACGCAAACCTGTCCCTCGCGGCAGCGGCTGTGTCTGTGGCGATGATGGTCGCCACCACGGCCTTGTTGATCTACGACCTCGAAAAACCGATGAGGTTCTTGTATATCCTACTACGCCCACAGTGGCGCTCGTGGCTGACACGTGGCTCCGTCGCCCTGATCGGCGCGAGTGCAGCGGCGACAGCATGGCTGGCCCTTGAAGCAGCCTTGATGTTCGGCCTCATCGACCCGGGACTCGCCACGATGCTCCGCACCGGGATCTTCGCCGGAGGTTCGGTCCTCGCCGTGTTTGCGGCCATCTACACGGCCTTCTTGTTTGGCCAAGCCGAGGGTCGCGACATGTGGCAGTCACCGCTGCTACCCATCCACCTGCTCGTGCAGGCGCTGATGATCGGGGCAGCCGGTGTACTTGCAATCGGTGCATTTTTACCGCTGTCCGCGGCCATGACAGACTTTGCGACAACCGGCCTGATGCTGCTGTTGGGTCTCGATCTGTTTGTCCTCCTGTTTGGCGAGTTCGGCATGCCCCACGCCAGCGAGGCCGCCGTTCGGGCCGCCCACACCCTCACCCACGGTCACTACCGCGGCCACTTTTGGGGCGGTGCGATCATCGTCGGCCACCTCATCCCGCTTGTCCTGTTGTTCATCGGTACCCCAGCGATCGCCGCGGTCGCCAGCGGACTCATCGCAGTCGGTCTGTACCTCTACGAATACGCTTTTGTGATGGCCCCCCAGGAGATCCCAAACTCATGAGCGCCGCAAACCAATCGTTTTTAGCCCGACTGTTGGCGATGGCTCAGGGTCGTCCGCAGGAACCTGCGCAGACAGGTGACCGGCCACAGGGGCAGATGCAACAACCGGTGTATCACCAACCAAACCTGCGCCCGGTCAAACTCGAAGTGATCCACCAGGCCGACGGGCGGATCAGTCAATACCCCCCCCCCGGCCGCTGGAACGACTGGGTGGAGTATGACTCCAAAGCCTGGCCCAAGAAGCAGGCTCGTCACTACACCCTGGTACCGACCATCTGTTTTAACTGTGAGAGTGCCTGCGGGTTGTTGGCCTACGTCGACAAACAGACGTTTGAGATCCGCAAGTTCGAGGGCAACCCCGCACACCCGGGCTCACGCGGTCGCAACTGTGCCAAGGGCCCGGCGACCCACAATCAGACCTACGACCCCGAACGCATCCTCTACCCGCTCAAACGCGTGGGAGCCCGCGGCGAGGGCAAGTGGAAACGTGTCAGCTGGGCCGAGGCCCTACGCGACATCGCTGCCAAGATGCGCAAGAGTCGAGAGGTTCGCCGCGACGGGATCGTCTACCACGTCGGGCGCCCAGGCGAAGATCACTACGCCAACCGCACGGTCCAGGCCTGGGGCGTCGACGGTCACAACAGCCACACCAACATCTGCTCGGCCGGCGCCCGTCTCGGGTATTTCGTGTGGAGCGGTGGCGATCGCCCAAGCCCGGACTACGCCAACGCCAAGGCCACGATTCTCGTCAGCGCACACCTCGAAAGCGGCCACTACTTCAACCCCCACGCCCAGCGAATTATCGAGAGCAAGCGCCGCGGTGGAAAGATCATCACCCTCGATCCGCGACTTTCAAACACGGCGGCCCGCAGCGATGTCTGGCTGGCGACCTGGCCCGGCAGCGAAACCCATGTCCTGCTGGCGATCGCCCGTCACCTGATTTACAGCGGCCGCTACGATCGAGAATTTGTACGTACATGGGTCAACTGGGAACAAACCCTCGAAGCTGTCCCCAAGTTTTCCCAGGATCCCGAAGTGCTACGCGTCGCTGCCGAAGCGGCCGCCCGGCACGAGCGTGACGGAGCGTGGTCGTTCGACGACTTTGACCGTCTGCTGCGGACCCTCTACCGCGAGTTTACGTTTGAACAGGCGGCCGCACAGGCCCAGGTACCCGTCGAACGCATCCGCGAGGCCGCCGAAATTGTTGCACATGCAGGAAATAAACTCGCCGCCCACACGTGGCGCAGCGCCACCATGGGCAACCGCGGTGGGTGGCAGGTCGCCCGCTGTCTGTTTTTCCTCAACGTCCTCACCGGTTCCGTCGGGACCGAGGGCGGCACCAGTCTCAACAGTTGGAACAAGTTCGTCCCCAAGCCATTTCGCAGCCCACCTGCATTCAACGCGTGGAACGAGCTCCACCTCCCGGTGGAGTGGCCGTTTGCCATGTACGAGATGAGCTTTTTGCTACCCCACTTTTTAGAGGAGGAGCGCGGCGACATCGACGTCTACTTCACCCGGGTCTACAACCCCATGTGGATCAACCCCGATGGGTTTATGTGGCTCAAAGCCCTGCGCGACGAGTCCAAGATCCGCCTCCACGTCGCCCTCACGCCGACCTGGAACGAAAGTGCGTGGTTTGCCGACTACGTGTTGCCGATGGGCCACTCCGGCGAGCGCCACGACATCATGAGTCAAGAGACCCACGCCGGTAAATGGATCGGGTTTCGCCAACCGGTTCGCCGGGTCGCCATGGAACGCGCCGGTCACCACGTCGAGCGTACCTACGAGGCCAACCCCGGCGAGGTCTGGGAGGAGGCGGAGTTTTGGATCGACCTCAGTTGGGAGATGGACCCCGACGGCAGCTTGGGTGTGCGCGAGTACTTTGAGAGCCCCAACCGACCTGGCCAAAAAGTTACTATGGACGAGTACTGGGGCTACATCTTTGAAAATTCAGTCCCCGGGCTCCCCGAGGCCGCCGCAGCCGAACGACTCACGCCACTTGCGTACATGCGCAAGTACGGGGCGTTCGAGGTGCAAGAAGATGTTTATACACCATATTCAACCATCGGAAACGATGGCAACCCCGTCGGATTTGGGACCCCCAGCGGCAAACTCGAAATGTTTAGTCCCACACTCGACGCCTGGGGGTGGCGCGAGCAGGAATATGCCGTCCCATGGCCCCTTGTCAGCCATGTCCACCCCAACAATATCGACTTCGCCGCCGGTGAGATGTTGCTGTTGCCGACGTTTCGCCTGCCCACGTTGATCCACACACGCAGTGCGAACGCCAAGTGGCTCTACGAGATCAGTCATAAAAATCCGGTCTGGATCCACCCGAAAGATGCGGGACGCATCGGTGTGCAAACGGGTGATCTTTTGTATGTACAAACCGAGATCGGTTCGTTTGTCGACCGCGTGTGGGTGACTGAGGGGATCAAACCGGGGATGATTGCGATGAGTCACCACCTCGGGCGCTGGCGACTCGCCGAAGGTCCGGGTATCGGGGCCGGCATGGCCGGACTTGCGACCCTCGAAGAGTCGGGTGACGCCCACGCACTCCATCTCGTCCACGGTGGGCGGGCATGGAAATCGCCCGATCCCGACACCAGCCGGATCTGGTGGGAAGACGTCGGTGTCCACCAAAACCTGACCCATGCGGTTCACCCCGATCCCGTCAGCGGTGCGCATTGCTGGCACCAAAGGGCACTTTGTGTACGCAAGGCCAAGCCCGGTGAGCGCCACGGTGATGTGCTTGTTGATACAAATAAATCGATGCAAGTGTACCGCGAATGGCTGGCGTTGACCCGCTCAGCCGTCGATTTTAGTCCCGATGGGACGCGACGCCCCTACTGGTTCAAACGTCCGCTCAAGCCCGTGCGCGAGGCCTACGACCTTCCGACTTCAGGGGGCGCGCCGGCGAAATCGCAGGGAGCCAAATCGTGAGCACACGTGTTGCGGCTGAGGAGCTCGACCGAGCTCCGCTCGGCCCACCATCCGACCGCGAGCAGCTCGGTACCGACAAACTCAGCCGAGAACAGTTGCTGCACGCCCATCGTCTTGCCTATACATTTTTGTCGGACATCCTCGACGACGGGCCCAGTGCCAACAACCTTGCGCATGCACGCGCGAGCGACTCACTCGCTGCCGCGATCGACGGAACCGCGGCTGGACACCACGAGCAGTCACTGCTCGAAACACTCCAAGCCGATCATCACCACGTGTTTGGCTATTGTGTCGTCCCCTACGAGGGTGTGTACCTGCGTGCTTCGATGACGATCGGTCACAGCCCGGAACTCGTGCACCTGTACACCGCCGCCGGATTTGATCCCGGCATCCACGAGCCGGAGCACCTCGCCACCTGCCTGCGAGCCCTCGCCCATCTGTCCATCCCGTCCGTGGGGCAACAAACGTTGCAGTTGCAACTCATCGACCGCCTTCTGTTATGGGTTCCGATGTGGCGACACGCGGTTTTGCGGGTGCAGCGTCCGTTTGCCACCGCCCTTGCAACTCTGATCACAGAGCTGTTGCATCTGCATCGAGAAAGTCTATCGACCCTTCCAGACACAACGCCCAAGCCCCTCGCCGGGGCCCCCACGCTCGACCTCGACAACCCTGCCACCGGGATCGGGGATATCGCCGACTTTTTACTCACCCCATTGGCGACAGGCGTGTTTTTGTCCCGCCACGACCTCACCGGGCTCGCAAGGAGGCTGCAACTCCCCTGTGGGTTTGGCGGGCGTGCTGTGCTGTTGCGCAACCTACTGCGCTCGGCTGCGAGGTTTGGCCGCCTCACACAGGTCCTCGACGACTTGACGCACCTGTGGACCCACGCCCGTGATCAAGTCGCTGTAAACTCCCCGTGGCACCCGCGAATTCGCCAAACGCTGATGTTGCTCCAACGGATTCGAACCGCCGGGTTGACCGAGGACACGGGATGAGCCAAACCGACGCAGCGAGCACAAAAAAAGATGATGCTACATCGAGTGCTCGCACCCCGTCCACGTCTGAACCTGGTGCGAAGTCCACACGCGGACGCCGGTTTTGGATCCCCGATCTGATCGCCGGATTCTCGGTGGCCCTGGTCCTGGTCCCCCAGGGCATGGCCTACGCCGAACTCGCCGGACTCCCGGCCCACCACGGACTCTACGCCTCGGCCCTCCCCCTCATTTTTGCCGCAATCTACGCGTCGTCGCCGTATATCCAGACCGGACCCACGGCCCTCACGAGTCTGTTGGCATTTGGTGCATTGGCAACGATCGCAACCCCGGGAAGCGGTGAATACATCGCCCTCGCGGCCCTCCTCGCACTCGTCGTCGGACTTGTCCGCACACTTATCGGCGCACTCCAAGCCGGGGTGATCAGCTATCTCTTGAGTCAGCCGGTGATGCGGGGATTTACCGCCGCCGCCGGGTTGCTGATCCTGTGTTCCCAATTGCCAGCCGCCCTCGGGGTGGCGACACAACTCGACGGGGGAGTGCTCTCCCGGGCGCTCGCCGCAGTCACCGACCCCGGGTTGTGGGAACCCGCCGCCCTCGGACTGACGGCCCTCACACTGATCTTGATGCTCGGCGGCCGCCGTGTACATGCACTGTTTCCCGGCGTCTTGGTGGCTGTCGTCTGCGGGGTCGTCCTCAGTTTGGTGTTCGAATACCAAGGTCCGGTGTTGGGTGAGATCCCGCAGGCCGTCCTGCCGCCGCTGTCCCTCGATCTGCCGTGGCACCGGATCGGTGATGTGTTGCTAGGCGGCACGGTGATCGCTGTCGTCGGATTTGCCGAAGTCGCCGCGATCGCCCAAACCTATTCCGAACGCTCGGGCAAACCGTGGAACCCCAACCGCGAGTTTCTCAGCCAAGGCGTCGCCAACATCACCGCGGGATTGGCCGCCGGATTCCCGGTCGGAGGGTCGTTTTCCCGCAGCGCCCTCAACCGGCTCGCCGGGGCCAAAACCCGCGCTGCCGGGGCGATCACGGGACTTACGGTGCTGTTGTTCTTACCCCTCAGCGACCTGCTGACAACCCTGCCGCGGGCGATCTTGGGGGCGATCGTCGTCGGGGCAGTGTTTGGATTGCTCAAGCCCGGGCCACTGATCCTGCTGTGGCGCCAGTCACCGGCCCAGGCGCTCATCGGCTATTCGACATTTGTACTTACATTGTATTTTGCGCCCCACATCGAATATGCTGTGATCGCCGGGATCGCGATCTCCGTCGCAGTCCATGCCTGGCGCGAACAGGCGGTCGAGGTGGCTGCGAACATGTGCGGACACACCCTCACCCTGACCCCGAGTGGGGTTGTGTGGTTTGCTTCAGCCACCAAACTGCGGCAGGCGATGGCTCGTGAAATTGCCGGCCAGCCCGAGGTTGCGCGCCTCGTTGTGGACCTTCATGCCGTCGGCCGTATCGACCTCACCGGGGTTCTCGCGCTGCGCCAGTTGTTCGAAAGTGTGACGGTCACAAACATTGCGATCGTTCGGGTCCCGCCCCATGCCAAGCGGTTGGTGGCGCGAATCCTCGCCGACTACGTGGATGATTTGTAATTACAAACGTCACGGATGCGTACATCCACAAACGCAGCATCCACCGTATCCTCATCGACGTATCGGCTCGGCAATGGGAGCAGGGTTCGCGCTTTACCGCCCAGCGCCAGCTGTGGCAACAATGGCCCGACCGCATGCGAGTCGCACTCAAAATCACCTATGCCGCGACCATTTGGAGCCTCGTCGTGTTGGTGGGACATGCCGAGGTTCGGCTCGACCGCGAACTGACGCTCCTCGACTCTGGGCTTGTGCGCGACGAGCTGCTCATCGGACGGACGTTGCGTCCGGCGATCGAATCGGCATGGGCATCCGGTGGCCTGCCACAGGTCCACGCGTTGATGGCCGAAGCCAATGCCAGTGAGGAACAGATCCGCCTGCGTCTAGTCGCACCCCGGGAACAGCAAATGCAGTTTGCAGCTGCGTCGCTGATCGATGCCGATGTCTGGCCGGCACTCGCCGACGGTACCGAACTCACCCGCAGCTGGCCGTCACCCACCCGTCCCGAGCGGATGTACACCTATGTGCCGCTGACCCTGGAAAACCGCACCGTCGCGCTCGAGTTGATGGCGACACTCGACGAACGCGACGCATTTATTGAGCGTACATACAACGAGCTGCTGATCAATGTCCTGTTGATCGGCCTGTGCTCTGCGGTCCTGGCCATCGGACTCGGATTTTGGTTTGTCGGACGGCGGGTCGAAAAACTCGTGCGGATGGCGAGGGCAGTCGGCCGGGGTGAGTTTGCAAATGCAGTGCATGTACATGGAAGAGATGAGATCGACCAACTCGGGCGGGCGATGAACCGGATGGCATCCGTGCTCCACAGCTCGCAAGCCCGCGCCGAACAGGAGGCGGCCGAACGTCGGCGCACGCTCCAACAACTGCGCCATGCCGACCGACTCGCCACCGTCGGCACCCTCGGTGCACGCGTGGCCCACGAACTCGGCACGCCGCTGAACGTCCTGCTCGCCCGGGCCAGACGCATCGCACGCGGACAGGTGCAGGGAGCAGCCATCCGGCAAAACGCCGCCATCGTCGTCGAGCAGGCCGAGCACATCACCGAGGCCGTCCGCCGACTGCTCGACTTCTCGCGCCACAGCGAGCCCAAACAGGTGCCGACAAACGTCGCCCACTTGCTGCGCGACACCGATGCACTCGTGCGTCCGATCGCCAGCGAACAACACGTCACACTCGACACCATCGTCCCGGAAAGTGTGCTGTGTGTGTCGGTCAACCGCATCCAGCTGGTCCAAGCCCTCGTCAACCTCGCGATCAATGCCGTCCACGCATCGACTGCCGGGCAAACGGTGACCCTTGCGGCCCGAGTGGTCCGGCCCTCCGACGAGGGCCCTCGACCGGCGACATTCGCTCTGCTCGCCGATACCCGCCCCGCCACTGCAGTGTGTATCAGCGTGGTCGACCGCGGCGACGGCATCGATCCCCATCACCTTCAACATATCTTTGAACCGTTTTTTACGACCCGCGAGCCCGGTGCCGGGACCGGCCTCGGCCTCGCCATTGCCCATGACATCGTCCGCGACAACGGCGGTTGGATCGAAGTCGACAGCCGACCGCAGGCGGGCAGCGAATTTCGCCTATGCTTTGCCCCGTGTCCCCCACCCGAATCCTCGTCATCGACGACGACGTAGCGATGTGCGAGCTGCTGGTCGAGCACCTCGGCGAGCACTACCCGACCGACTTTCGCACAGGCGCCGCCTTGGGCCTGACCGCACTCGCCTCGGAGGTCTACAGCGTGGTGATCACCGACCTCAACATGCCGGGCATGAACGGGATCGAGTTTTGCCAGCGCATCTTGGAGGGCTACCCGGGAATCGCCGTCATTGTGATCACAGCTTTTGGTTCCCTCAAAACGGCCACTGCGGCGCTGCGGGTCGGGGCCTACGACTTTATCAGCAAACCGTTTGAGCTCGAAGAACTCCAGCGCGTGGTCGATCGTGCATGTACATATCACGAACTGCGACAGGAAGTCCGCCGCCTCCATTCACACATCGATCAGAGCCACGTCCGCGGACTGACCGGCCACAGTCCAGCGATCACCGCTGTCCGCCGACGGGTGATGCAGGCCGCAGCCACGCCGGCGACCGTCTTGATCCGGGGGGAGCGTGGTAGCGGCAAGGAGGTCGTCGCCCGGGCGATCCACGCCCACAGCCCGCGGGCAGACCAACCGTTTGTCGCCGTCAACCTCGCCGCAATGTCGCGCAACACACTCGAAGTCGAACTGTTTGGACATGTTTCAAAAGACATTCATACATCTGCGGGGCAGCGAAAAGGACGGTTCTTAACCGCACAGGGAGGGACCCTGTTCCTCGACGAGATCGGCGCCCTCCCGCTCGAGCTGCAACCAGCGCTGCTGCGGGTCCTCGAGCAGGGCACGGTTCGGCCGGTCGGCAGCGATGCCGACGTTCCCTTTGATGCCCGGATCATCTGTGCCACCAATCGCGACCTCGAATCGGCGGTCGAAGAAGAATGCTTCCGCGACGACCTCTACTGGCGCCTGAACGTGTTTGAGATCGAGGCCCCGCCCCTGCGCACCCGCGGCGACGACATCCTGCAACTCGCCCAAGCTTACCTCTCCGAGTTCGCCCGCCAAAGTGACAAGCAGGTCGTCCGTCTATCCCCCGAAGCTGCGGCCCGACTGCTCTCCTATCCCTGGCCGGGCAACGTCCGCGAACTCAAAAACTGCATCCAACAGGCGGTCGCCCTCGCCGACTACGAAGCGCTCATGGTCGCCAACCTCCCCGAACGCGTGCAGGCCTACCGCAGTCAACACGTACTCGTTTTCTCGGACAATCCCGACGAACTTGTCCCCCTCGAAACCGTCGAAAAGCGCTACATCCTGCGGGTCCTCAAGGCGGTCGGCGGACACCGGACCAAGGCCGCAAAAATCCTCGGTGTCGGTCGCAAAACGCTCTATCGCAAGCTCGAACGCTACGGATACAGCGATGATCAGACCGCCATTTAAATGCGTATACATCTATGACACGTACAAATCGTCTAGACGGAGGCTGACGGGTCGAGTGCACGGGTGACAAATCCGTGCATCAGCAACGCCTGGTAGCAAAGGACCGGGCGCTCAAAACCCGCCTCGGCAATCAGTTGTGCGAGCTCGGAGGGTGCTACGACAGCAACCCGCTCGCCAAATGTCTGCAGCATCTGGTCCACCGCCTCGGCCGTGTGTCCGGCAAAACACCACGCCCGCCGCCACAACTGCTGTAACGGTTCGCTGTAGGCTGTGGGCATCACCAGGTCGAAGGAGACCAAAGGAGCATGTGGACGCAAGCGCCCGGCAATCTCGCGAAAAAAATCGCGGCGCTGCGTCGGGTCGACCAGGAAGTGGGAGACCAACAGTGCGGTCGCACCGTCGAAGTCGGTTGCCGGCAGACTGTCGACGTAGCCCTCGTGAAACTCGCACCGCGCAGCGACACCCGCATCTCGACACCGCACACGGCAGCGCGCCAACATCGGTGCGGAGGGGTCGACCGCCGTGAACCGCCACCGGGGAAAGGCATCGGCGAGGTACAAAAGTTCTGCACCGGTGCCCGCACCCACAACCAATACCCGCGCATCGTCGGGCAACTCGCTCAGCGCGAGTTGAGCCACCAAGTGATACGCATCCCGCAGGGGCGCGAGTTTGGCGAAGCGTTGGTCGTAGGCTTGGGCTTGCTCCTCGTCGAACATGTCGGTCATGACGCGAGTGTAGGGAGAGGGCTACGCCCGCCGTAGAGCGCGATCACGGCTTCGATCGGCCGATCTTTCGATCGTCGTCCGATTGCGCTATCCCATGGATGTGATCGGCTCGATCGAGGTGTGCAACCAGCAACTGCGACGACTTCCGCACCACCCTCCCCTCGCCCGGACCGACCATGCGCTCAACTACGTCGCGGCAGGTGAACTCCGTCTCGATCAAGGTGGCGAAGTGGCCGCGAGTAAAGGTGCCATCCTCGTCCTCCCGGCTGGGACGCCACATCAACCGATCGATGGCCGCGACCTCGATATCTGGGGCGTTCGGTTCTGTGCAACATGTTTCGAGCTCGACGAAACCCAACCGTTGATGCAGGTGTTTCGCCGTGTTCGCCTCGGTGCCCTCCCGGTTGTCGTCATTCCCGAGGCGCGACGCGGCCGGCTACTCGCACTGTTTGGCGAGTTGCGACGGGAGCAGGCAAGCTCGACACCAGAGACTCCTGTGCTGCTCCAGAGCATCCTCCACCTCATCTTGGCGGAGGTTCATCGGGCCCAACCGGTCGACCCACCTGGTAAAACCACGCTCGACGCCACGACCTTTGTCGCCGACGCATTGGCGTTTGTCCAGCAGCGGGCGTTGACACCGATTTCACTCAAGGACGTGGCACGGGTCGTTGGTCGCTCCCCCGCACATGTGGCTGCCACCATCAAAAAGGCGACGGGTCACAGTGTGGGAGCATGGATCGCCGCCGCCCGGGTCGCCCAAGCAGCCGCCCGTCTCGTCCACACCGATGCCAGCATTGCCGAGATCGCCGTGCAGGTGGGGTGGCAAGACCCGACGCATTTCATTCGCCAGTTTCGCAAATCCTACGGGACCACGCCCGCGGCCTTTCGCCGTACGTTTCAACGCTGCCATGAGGACCTCCCCGAAGCTGCTGACAGTCCGGGTCCTTCTGACCCGATGCCACCGAATCCGAAACCGTAGCCGGGTCATTGTGACCCGATATCCGGGCGTCAATCCATTCTCGAACAAATGAGTGCGAAAATGCTTCGGTCGTTCTCCCGCGGGATTGCATTTGCCCCTTTGCCTCGGTGAGCCGTAGGTTGCCCTCGGATCAACATGCGTGATCCTGCAACGAATTGCCTAGGAACGAGCAACATGGGAAACGAACAAGCACAGGTTCAAAGCGCACTCGAAATCACAGGAGCTCTCGGTGCCATGATTGTCGACAGTGAAAGTGGCATGGTCCTCGCTACCGCCGGTGGGACGGCCTCGCTCGACCTCGAAATCGCCGCTGCTGGCAACTCCGAAATCCTCAAGGCGCTGCGCAAGACAATGACAGCCCTTCGCCTCAGCGATACGATCGAGGACGTGTTGGTGACCCTCGGCCGCGCGTACCATCTTCTTCGACCCGTTCAACACGCGCCTGGGATCTTCTTCTACATCGTGATCGACCGCTCGATCGGCAACCTTGCGATGGCGCGGCGCAAGCTTCAATCCCTCGAAAAAGATCTCACCGTGTAGGAGCCCGCGGATTCCTCGACACACGAAGACCGGTCAGCGCCCCCGCTAACTGTTGATATTAAGTCAACATTTTACTATCGCGCCGAGGGGTCAATCACCCGGAGCGGGAAGACCAGACATTCGTGTCTGGGCCGGCAAAAGGCCGCGAACTGCGAACAGTCCGCGGCCGACGGGACGAGAAAACGGATGTCACTCAGTTGGGGGCAAAGTTGGTCCAGCCATCGATCCAGCTGATATCGTTTTGTGCACCGATATAGGCGCTGGCCTCAAACCCGGAGGGGGGGGCAGCGGCCGTCAGCGCCGGCGAGGCCGGGTCAACCTCGATGTTGGGGCTTCCCCACGCGATCGAGCGGAGCATCGGATCGGCGTCGAACATGTTGTTGAAGCCCTCGATGAGCCCTTGCAGGTCAAAGCTCGACTCGGGATCGGTGGCGAACAGGTCGGCGTCGCTGGCGAGTGCGTTGGTAAAGAACAGAGCGTTGTCGACGATGATATTGCCGTCGGTTGCCTGGGTCTCCGTCGCACCGTGGGTCAACTCGACCGCGGCGCGGTAGAAGTTGGTGATGATCACATTGTACAACTCGCCCGCAGCACCCTCCTTGAACAGGATCCCGGAGCTCTTGGTCGAGTTGGCACCGCCCGCACCAATCAACGTGGCATTGGCGATCCGGGGATGGGTACGCGGCGTCGCGTTGAGGTCCGCACCTTGGTTGGAGATCTCGAAGGCGTAGTTGCCGATGGTCGGATCCTGGTGGACCAACACGTATTGGATGTTGCCGCGGTAGCCCTGATCCATGTCGAGCGAATCGTCGAGGGCTCCGGTGACCACGATGTACGTGGCATCGAAGGTGCCGCCAAACATCTCGAGTCCATCGTCCGCACCCATGTGTACCTGCACATGGTCGACCGTGGTGCCCTGACCGCAGGAGTAGAAGGTGATGCCGTTGAGTTCGTTGTCGGTCGTCAGCTCGTAGCCGGCAAACTCGACACGGACGTAACGCAAGGTGCCACAGGACGACGAGTCATCGCTTCCGCCGTAGACGTAGCTGCCCTCGAGACCCTCGGGCTGACCTTCACTATTGGGCAGGTTGTTGGTGGCCTCCCCCAACAGCACAATCCCACCCCAGTCACCGCGCGCACGGCTACCTTCGGGCTGGCTCGAAGTGAAGACAATCGGCGCATCCGCAGTTGCGTCGGCGATCAACTTGCCACCGCGCTTGACGACTAGGGCGCTACCTGACTTCCCGAGAACCGTCACACCGGCGTCGACCGTCAGGGTAACTCCCTCTTCGACCGTGACGATGTCGCCAAGAATCTTGTTGCACGACCATGTCGTGTCTTGGGTGATCGTGCCGTTGATTTCCTCATTCTCAACGCAGTCACCATTGTCGCCGGTTTCACCGGTTTCGCTGCCGTTGGTGTCACTCTCACCTTCATTGCCGGAATCGCAGGCGGTCGCTAACACAACGGGCAAGGCCATCAAAAAAAGTTTGCTGAGAAATCGTGGTTGCATGGTTTTGGACCTTTGGCTGCAGCGTTTGTAGAGCCCACAAGTGACGCAGTCGCTAACAGTCGGTGACGGTCCTGCAACATGGGTGACAAGCCATGTGACGCAACCCGCGTGCACATCCGAGTCGTTGTATGAACAAGACTTTGCACCTGTATGAATGTACCTGATTGAAAGGCCACAACGACTTTGTGGCGTGAACGGATGAGAACAACGGTCTCACCCCCGGAGAAACGTTACGAAAGGGTCACAACTCAAAAGGTGTACTTCAGTCCCAGTGTGAAGTTCACCCCTCGGCGCACCGAGTTGGTCACCTCGCGCGCCGATCCGATGGTCAGTCGCTTTTGCCAGTTGAGGATATTGCCGACACCGAGGTCGAGCCCAAGTCCCTTGTACAAACGCTGCGACAACACAAAGTCGAGACTGTGAATCGGCTCCTCATAGATGTCCGGCAGGCCGAGGCCACCGACATAGGCGATCCGCCGACCAAAGGTATTGAACAGCAACCGCAGCGCCGTCCCGCTGTTGTCGTTGTCGTAACCGATATAGGCATTGAGGACATAGGGCGACTGTCCCTCCATCGGCCGCTCCAAGTTGGTCGACACCGGCTGGAGATCGCCGTCCATCGCATTGGGATCGATCTGGACCTTGCTGTAGATATAGGCGAAGTTCACCCCGATGGAGAGATCACGCAGGGTCTTGTGAATGAACTCGAGGTTTTTGCGACCCTCTAATTCGACCCCGACATTGAGTGCACCCTGGGCATTTTGGTAGGACACCAACGGGGGGATCCGGGGCCGGATCACCCGCTCGATGGGGTCGATGAAGTATTTGGTAAACCCGCTGATCGCCACGACTTCGGTCGCGCTCGGAAACCACTCCCAGCGCAGGTCGGCATTCCAGATCTTCGACGCCCGCAGATTGGGTTGCCCCTGGACATCGTAGCCGCCGATAAAGTCGGTGAATAAAAATGGCGACAGTTCGCGAAACTCCGGCCGGGCGACGGTCTGCGACCCCGACAAGCGAATGTTCATACTGTTGTTGGGCGAGAAAATCAGGGCCAGGGACGGTAGCGGGCTGTTGGTCCGGATGTCGGCGTTGTAGTTGGGGTCGACCGGGCGACCAAAACGGTCGTAGGGACGTACGCGGATATTGTTGTACTCGTAGCGAACGCCACCAGCCATCTTAAACCAGCGGACAAACGGCAACTCGAGCATGGCATACCCGGCGAAAATCTCCTGGTTACCGGTGTAGCTATCCTGCTCGCGGGTAAACTCGATCGGATAGAACTGGGTCTCCATGTCGGACTTGCTGCCGCCGATCGAATCCGGGTTGAGATAGTTGTCGTCGTCGATCACCGGAGCAGGTGTTCCGTTGGTCAGTTTGAAGCGGAACGTTCGCGACGAAAAGTTCCGCGCCTTGCCCTCGGCCCAGACACCGAACTTGACCTTGCCCTCGATCTGCCGCCACTGCTTGAAAGGCGCGGTAAAGTTGATCGCACCGGTACCGGTGTTGTCGACCAAGTTCATAAACTGAAACTTGCCCGACTCGTTGGGATCGAGGACATAGCCAATGTCGGCATCGTTTCGGGTGACCAGTACCTCGCGCAACAACGGGTCATCTTGGCGCGCCTGGGCGTATGACCCAAACCAGTCGATCGCAAACCGGTTCGCACTGGGAAATTCGTGCTTACCACCTAACCGTGTAAATACAATCGATCGCATCTGGTAGCGCAGGCGGGTGGTGACGACCGGCGTGTTGCGACCGCCGATCGAGGTGACATACGAGTCGACATCGTTGTCCGCATCGTAGTTCCCCAGCCTCCTGGCCTCGTTGTCGGCATCGCGGGTATACATGCCCAACAACTCGAGCCGGTTGTATCGATTAAACTTCCATTTTAACAGTCCGAGTGCGGCCCAGCGGACATTTTGCGTGGTCTCGAGCGAGTCGCGGTAGCGGGTGTTCGGTTCACTTTCGAGTTCACACACGGTCCCCGCCGGGGCATCATCGGCGCACTGATCGTTTTTTTGCCACACCTGCAACAACTCGCGCAGGGTCTGGGTCTGGTGGCTAAAACTGACCGCAGTCAAAAATCCGAGGTCGGTGCCGTAGGGGTGAAACGTGTTGCCCAGCGAAGCCTTGGCGCCAAAGTTGGGGAGGGCCCGCCGGAGATTTACCGCAGTGTTGAGCGAGGGGAAGGACTCGCCCAGCGCCTCGATCTCTTCGGCGGTAAACACATTGTCGAGTGAGCCCGGGGCCTGGGCTGCGGGGTCGATCGGATATTCGGTATCGTGGGACGGTGGAAGCTGACGCCCGATGTTGCCAAACCCGACGCCGTCGCCGGCAAACTTGTCACCGGCGGCCGACTCACGAAACGATGTCGCCGTGTTGACACCAAAGTCCGCGCCGATCGTAAACGTCCAATCGTCGGGAGCTTCGCGGCTTTCGAGTTGAACCGATGCACCTGCAAAGTCCGCGGGGACATCGGGCATGGCGGTCTTTTGAATGTTGATCGCACCGAGGGCCGACGACGGAAAAATGTCGAGTGGTACGGTTCGCAAACTGGGATCGGGGCTCGGGACGCGGGCGCCGTCAAACAGTGTGTTGCCGTAGCGGTGACCCAACCCGCGGACAAACAGGTAGCGTCCGCCAACCACCGACGATCCGACGATCCGCCGGGCCACCGACGAGGTCGATCCACCACCGGCCTTGCTGATGTCGTCGCGGCTCATCATGTCGCGGGCTGCGGTCGACTTCTTGCGCTCCAGTAACTTCCCCGCCGAACTCTCGCGGTTGATCTCCCCCTCGACCACCACCGTCTGGGTCATCCCGGCGATCGGCTTGAGATCTTGATTGAGGGTAACGGTTTTGTCTTGACCGACCACCACCCGCTCGAAGGTTATGCCCTCGTAGGTGTCGTAGCGGATGCGAACATTATATGTCCCAGGAGGCAGGTCTAGGGTGTACGTGCCATCGACCCCGGTGGTGGTTTTGTACTTGGTGCCGACGACTTCAACATCCACACCGATCAGCGGCGAACCGCTGCTGGCATCGAGGATCTTCCCCGAGACTGTCCCGTGGGGACCTTTGACCTCGACCTTGGGCACCTCGGCTTCACGTGCGAGTGCCTCCTCGTCCTCGCTGAGGTCCTCAAAGCAAAATCCGTCAGCGTCGCACTCACCGGTGAGTTCGGCTTCGTCTTCGGCCTCGGCCGCCGGATCGGCGGGTGCAGTTGGGGCGATGATGTGGGTATTGGCGAGATCTTCCTCGCTAAAGTCGGCATCCTCGACTTCAAAGCCATCGTCGTCGCCGCCTAGGGACTCATCCTCGACAGCAAATCCATCGTCTCCCTCTGGTGCCGGAGGAGACTCGGCGGGGGGCGGGGGTCCCGAGGGAGGTTGGGTCGGGGGCTGACCTGCCGGGGGTGCCGGAGGGGCTTGCGGGGGGGCCTGTCCGGGCGGCCCAACTTCCAAGGGGCCTTCGTAGTCGCGGGGGGCCATCGATGCATGTGCATCGACTGTCGTTCCGGCGACGAGTGCCAGCACGCAAGCGGCAACCCACACGCGCGATTGCGGGGTCATTGACGAGGCCCAACCAGGGAGGAGAGGTTCGGATGCCATAGATGATGTGTCGGACTGCCGCACGCCGCCGGGCCTCGTCGTCGGGCGCCACGGTCTGTGCACAGAGCGTTTGAGCGGGGTGCGCTGGAAGTGTTGTTATTCGACCTTCTTGGTCAACATGACAATCGGGAATGCCTGGGCCTCGCGTGCGAGGTCGATCGCGGTCAGTACTTGGCCATAGGGAGCCTTGTTTTCCGCATCGAGATAGAGCGCATTATCCGGGCGGGCATTAAACATACGAATGAGTTTGCGAGGTAACTCCGGGCGGGGAATCTCGACGGTCCCAATCCATGTGGCGCCATCTTCTTTGATGGTCAACACCAGCGGCTGTTGGGGATCGTTTTGTGCGTCGAGTTGTTCCTCAATGCTATCTTTGGGCGGTAGTCGGACCCAGAAGCTTTTACTCATGACCGGTGCCAACACCATAAAGATGATCAGCAACACCAAGACCACGTCGACCAATGGGGTGACGTTCATCTCGGGGGTGATCCGCGGTTTTTTTGAGAACGCACCGTCGAGGTTCATACCCATGGTTAGTTCTCCTTCCATTCGCGCTGCTTGCCGACGGCCAACGACACGGTGGGAAACCCAATGTCCTGACAATCACGAAACAGGTCACGCATGGTTTCGTAGGGGAGCGCGGCGTCGCCACGCAGTAGGATCCGGCGCGTGGGTTCGGCCGCATGCAGGTTGCGAAGTTCCTGCAAAAGTGACTCGCGGGACAGGTCCTGTTGTTCGAGGCTGTAGACCTCGTCGCGGGTGACAGTGACCGGAATCGGCGGTTTGTCTTCGTCCTTGTCTTTTTGCGGATGCAGGACATTGACCATTTCAATGGTCTTACCATCCTGCACACTCGGGAGAACGACCATAAAGATGATCAGCAGGACAAGGACAACGTCGACCAAGGGGGTGACGTTGATATTTGGCTTGGCACCCTTGCCTTTTCCACCGGTATCAACGGACATCCCCATGGTTGCGCTCCAAGTAGTCAATGAGCTCCCCGGCGGAGTGCTGCATCCGCGTGTCGAGACGGTCCATCCGCCCGGAGAGGTAGTTGAAGAACAGCACGGCGGCAATGGCCACAAACAGGCCGACTGCCGTGACAATGAGGGCCTCGGCGATACCGGCCGAGACCGCACCAATCCCACCACCACCCGCGGCAGCGATGCCTTGGAATGCGGTGATAATTCCGATAACGGTCCCGAACAGGCCGATGAATGGCGAGGTCGAACCGACCGAAGCGAGGAGGCCCATGCCGCGACGAGCTTCGCTGGCCAACTCCTCGAGCTGGCGGCCGAGGTCGCGACGGGTGAACTCAACAGCCTGTGGCGTGTCCCCCTGGGCTTCGTAGGTTTCGATGCCGCGAAGCGTCATCTTGGCGAGTGGGTTTTTGGGGAAGGTCCGGGCCAATGTTTTGACGTCGCCGAGTTCACCGGAGTTCATCAATGACCGTGATCGCGTAGCAAATTGCAAACCGTCGCGATCGACCTTCATGAGGATGAAGAGACGTTCAAAACTCACCGCCAGGCTGGCCACGCCCATGCCGAGCAGGCCAATCGCCACAAGGCGGGCGAGGATTCCCATGCTTTCCCAGATTTCGATGAGCGAGAGTTCCATCTTTCGAGTGCCTCCGTTAGCCGGCGCGCAGCCGGAATGGCATATTCACGATGATCCACACCGAGATCGTTTGTTTGCCCAGCTTGGACGGTGTGTAGGTCCAGATTTTGATGGCCGCAATGGCAGCTTTCTTGAGCAACAACTTGGCTTTCGCCTGCGCTTCTTCGCCGGTGGCGGTGGTCGTCACCCGCAGAATCTTGGCGCCGCGGACCTTGCCGTCGCGGTGGACGTGAAGTTTGAGGACAACCTCCCCCTCGATGCCTTCGTTTTGCAGGGCAGAGGGATAGCTCGGAGGTTTGTTGGCGGGATTTGGTTTGGGGACCGATGCCCCCTCGGGCCGCTTGATCGGCTTTTCAGGGTCGATCACCGTCTTCTTTTTCGCCTCTGGCTTCGGCTTCGGCTTCGGCTTGGCAGCGGCTGGTTTCGCCTTCGGTTTGCCTGTGCGCTGACCTGTACCTGTACCTGTACCTGTCCCATAGGCCTTGTCTTCGCGGGCCGTGTCGGCCTCGGGCGGGGGACCCTCGGGCAGTTTGTCGGGGATCGGAACGAGCTTGGGCTTGGGCTTCGATTGACGCGGCTTCGGGGGCGGAGCTTCGGGCGGGGGCGGAGGTAAATCTTCCTCTTCGATCTCGGGCTCCGGCTCTGGTTCTTCTTCGACCGCGAAGTCCTTGATCTCGGGCTCTAGGCCAACTTCGACTTCCTCTTCGCCCTGGGTGCTGTACACACCGTAGCCACCGGCGAGCAGGTAGCTCACCAAAGCCAAGACTGTTGCACGACCACGCTGCCGAGGGATCATCGGCTCGTTGCGCGACGGGTCAAATCCGCGGAACATGCTTGGCGGTGAGAATGAATCTCGGTCTTTGCAGGTCGATGGCACCCATGTTCCATCTCTGTCACAACACCCGCGGTTAAGTCACACTTTTAAGAACGCGGCGTCTTTTTTATCGCAGGACAATGGACTCGGGCCGCGACAGACCTGATGAGGTCGGCAGGTGGGTTCTCGTGGCTTCGAGGTTTTAAGATCGCGGCGCGGAAGGGTGTCCATCGTCATGTCCGTTCACACAGCCAGCCTGCAGTACGTTCCTTGGTGATACAATGAGATCTCCTCGACAACGAGCAGGTCTTCGTTTTCTCGCACGGCGAAAGATTGGATCTCGTGAAACGCCGCTGGAACAATCACGGGCCCTACCGAAACCACGGAGCGGGACCCGAGAGTCGAGCCGTGGTACAAACCGACCGAACCCTATGCAGTCGTCCAGCGAGCATCTCCACCCCAAGACCGGCGCCCGCTATGTGTTTACGCGTGAGGCCGAGGCCTACAATGTCGTTGTTTTTCAAGCCGGCGGCACCACGCTGCAAACCTGCCTGCGCTGGGAGCCCGACGGTCGTGCCATGCTCGAGCCCAGCATCGACGATCCGATGGCGCACGAACAAATTATTAAACTCGCACGGGTCGTCAAGCGGACCGGCCAGGCGCGGCTGACCCGGTGGCGCGAATGAGTGACGATGGACCGGGTCGCGTGCACCCGGTCACGCGGTGGCTACAACACCGCTCGGCGCCGGTGTTCGCCGCATTTGCCATTGCCGCGGCGTTTAGTGCCTATTTTTGTATGTACGCGTTCCGCAAGCCGTTTGCGGCTGCGGCTTGGCCGGGGCAAGTGGAGCTCTTCGGCTACAGCCTCGGGCTCAAGACCGCGCTGATCATCGCCCAGGTCCTGGGTTATTGCTTAAGCAAGTTTATCGGCATCAAGGTTATCTCCGAGATGGACGGCAAGCGACGCAACCTCGCCCTGCTCGTGCTCATTGGGGTCGCCGAGCTCGCGTTGGTCGCCCTCGCCGTAGCTCCGACCCCCTGGCGCCCGTTGTGTCTGTTTGTCAACGGGATGCCCCTGGGCATGATTTGGGGACTGGTGTTCGGCTCACTCGAGGGCCGCAAACTGTCGGAGGTTCTGGGCGCGGGGCTGTCGGCGAGTTACATCGTCGCCAGCGGATTTGTCAAAACCGCGGGGCTGTGGCTGATGGATGCCGGGGTCCCGATGGTGTGGATGCCCGCGGTTACCGGGCTTTGCTTTGCCCCGATCTTGGTCACGTCTGTGTGGATGCTCGCCCGCCTCCCACCGCCGACACCGGAGGATGAGGCATTGCGAACCCGGCGGGCGCCGATGGCTGCCGAGGCGCGGAGGTCGTTTATCCGTGCATATGCACCAGGTCTGCTGCCCCTGACGATCCTCTATATCCTGCTGACCGCCTATCGCGACTTTCGCGACAACTTCGCACCGGAACTGTGGGGGGCTTTGGGCTATGCCGATGCCCCAGAGGTGTTGACAACGGCTGAGATCCCGATCGCGGCCGTGGTGCTGCTGGCCCTGGCCGCGATCATGGCGATCAAAGATAACCGCAGGGCGCTCAAGGTTTTACACGGACTCATGTTTGCAGGTGCACTGATCATCACCGGGAGCACGGCATTGTGGCAACTGGAGCTGCTCGACCCTGCCCTGTGGATGGTGGCCGTCGGCCTCGGCCTGTATATCGGTTATGTCCCCTACGGCTGTGTGCTGTTCGACCGTCTGATCGCGACACTGGGTGTGGTGGGCACGGCCGGGTTTATGATCTACGTGACCGATGCATTTGGGTACGCCGGCTCGGTGACCATCCTGTTGATCCGCGAGTTCGGGAGTCCGGAGCTTTCGTGGCTCGAATTTTTTACCGGCCTCAGCCACGCGACCGGTCTGTGTGCGGCCGTCGGGATCGGGCTCTCGTGGCTGTACTTTCGTGGCCGTACGCGCTCGAACGAGGTCCGTATGCTCCCGAGCGATGTCGCCCCGGAGTGAAAATTTTTGGCGAAAACGCTGATCGCCAACTGTCGACGGCGGGTTTGTGGAGATCAATCCCCGGGGCGCCTAAGCTAGCAGCCAGTGGTTTCGCACAACTCGCGGGCCACCCCTCGTCGAAGTTCTCGGCCCGACAAACCGCGAACGACTCACACCTTCCCACCACCTTCGATGTCGACATCTCCTTCGCCAACCCAGACGCCCGACGAGGCCGATCGCGCTGTCGAGACGCTCATGCGGTTGGTCGGGATCCTGCGTCGCCGATGGTTGGTCCTCGGGGTCACAACCGTGGTGGCGGTGGCCGGGGCCGTGGTCGTGCTCTCGCTGCTGCAACCCCGGTGGCGCGCGAGTGCAACGGTGGTGTTACACATATCTGGTCCGCAGATCCTCGATAAGGTCAAGGGCGTGAGCGACGACGCTGAGGGTCGGTTGCTGGCCTATCAGGAGTACTACCAGACCCAACGCGAAATCATCGGTTCACGGGTGGTCGCCAAGCGGGCGCTCGGGATGTTGGGGCTGGCCCAAGACCCGGTGTTTTTGGGGATCGACGGGGTCCGCTCTGAGCCGGAACGTCTGGCCCTCGCCGCCAAGATCGATCCGGTCGAACGCCTGCGCGAGTTGACGTCGATCGGCGAAGTTCGCAACTCGCGGGTGCTCAAAATCTCGGCTGACTATCCCGACCCAAAAATCGCCGCACAGATCGCCAACAAACTCGCGGATGCCTATTTGGAGTACATCCAAGAGACCCGCAACCGGACGGGCGCGAACGCAAAAAAAAATGTTCGCAGCGAACGCGAGAAGGCCCTCAAGGAGCTTCAGGACGCCGAACAGGCGATGGCGGACTTTAAGCAACACCACGGAATCACCTCGATCTCCCTGGCCGAACGACAAAACGAAATTACGCAGGCGATCATCGCCACCTCGACCCATCTCAAGGATGCCGAGGCCGAGCACTACGCGGCCCAAGCCGCCTACGACGAAGCCAAACGTTTGTATAAGCAAGGAAGCCTGGCGAGTGCGACGCTGTTGCCGACCCTCGAGCGCAAGCTGTTTGAAGATATGCGCAGCGAACAACTCGAAGCCGAACGCGAGCTCGAACGTTTGAGCGTGCGCTACGGCGAAAAAATGCCGGATGTCCAACAGGCGAAAAAACGCCTGCAACTGGTCACTGACCGGATCACGCGCGAACAGTCCGAACTTTTGAAGTCGCTCAAGGCCGCCGCCAATACCTCGCGCGACACCAAACAGCAGCTGGCGAAGTCGCTGGCACGCGAGAAGGAAAAGGCACTCGAGTTAACCCTGCTCGAACGCGACTATCGCGAGCTCGAGCGCGAGGCCAAGACATCGGGCGATGCCTATGGCCTCGTCGCCCGGCGCGACACAGAGATCGATATGACCAACCGAGTCGAGGGCGAGGGGATCGAGATCCTCGACCGGGCAACTGCACCGCAAAAACCGTTCTATCCGCCCAAGCCGCTGTTTTTAGCGATCTCTGTGCTCGCAGGGTTCGGACTCGGTACGCTGCTGGCCCTCGGTATCGATGTCCGCGACCATCGGATCCGAAGTCTCGCCGACCTGGAGCGGGCGATCGCCGGATACGGTCTACCTGTCCTCGGGACCCTGCCCCTACTTCCGCAAAACGTCCGTCTCGGCAGCGGCAACATCCGGGCACAACGCCGACATCGCGACCTCCACGCATACTTGTATCCGCAATCGATGATGGCAGAACGCTGCCGCGGGATCCGAACCTCGCTGACGTTTGCCCAGGGACAGACCAAACACCAGGTGTTGATGGTGACCTCGCCGAGCTCGTCGGAGGGCAAGAGTTCAACCGCGATCAACCTGGCCACCAGCTTTTGCCAAGCGGGCAAAAAGGTCGTCTTGATCGATGCCGATATGCGACGCCCGCGGCTGCATCAGGTGTTTCCACCCCCCATCGATCACGAGGACCGTGGCCTCAGTCGTCTGCTCAAGGGAGAGCTCGAGATCGACGAGGTCATCCACCAAAGCGGTGAAGACAGCCCTGAAAACCTGTGGGTTTTGCCCTGTGGGATGATTCCCGAAAACCCTGCGGAACTACTCGACCACCCAACCTGTCGCAAAGTACTCGCCCAATTGCGCGAGCGCTTCGATGTCGTGTTGGTCGATACACCACCAATTTTGCCGGTCACCGATCCGCTGATCCTCGCGCGCCAGGTCGACGGCGTGATTGTGGTTGCGCGCTATCAAGCGACAACCCGCAATGCACTCCAAGATGCGCTCGCCAAGCTGCGCCAGGGCGACACCAACATCCTCGGACTGGTGCTCAACGAAATCGACAGCCGCCGAGGCGGCTATTCAGGCTACAACGTCGAGTATTACGCCTATCGCACCCGCGAAGGTGAGGCGAGCTCCTAACTTTTACGACATGTCTTTTTAGACTTTTTGAACAAACGCGCGAGGATCACCACATCGCCGCGCATAGGCGTTGCCTGTCCGATGTGCCATGCTCAGCGATATGAGCGGTGGCCCAAACCGCGGGGAAACGCGAGCGCGGTGCCTCTTTGTGACGCTGGTCGTGCTCGGATGGTCGGTGGGCTGTACCATGCCAAACCCCGCATTTATCGACACGTTCGATATGGCGGGCACGACGTCGGGATCTGAAACCGACCAAACAAGTGTAGATACAAACTCAAATACGGTCACCTCGGACGCGCATACCGCAGGACCCGATACAGAGACATCGGACACGAGCTCGACGGGTGTCGAGACAGACTCCGATGATCCAACCGATCCAACCGATCCAACCGATCCAACCGATCCAACCGATCCAACGGACCCGACCGACCCGGACCCGACCGACGATACCGAGGGCACAACCGAAGGCTGTGCGGAAGAAGTTCTCTGGTACCACGACGCCGACCAGGACATGTTTGCGGGCCCCGATGAACCGATCACCCTGTGTGTCGGCGAAGACCCGCCCCCGGATTACTATCCCGACCCGACCGACTGCGACGACACCAACAACACGATTCACCCGGATGCGACCGAACTCTGCGATGGGTTTGACAACAATTGTAACGACCTACTCGACGAGTACTCCGATGAAAATGAAAGCTGCGATGTCGTCCTCGGAGCGAATTGTTTCAACGGCGAGTTTGAAGGCCATTTCTACTACTTTTGCCTCGACCTCACCTTCCCCGATGGGTTTCCCCCGGCGGCAGAACTCAAGTGCACCAATTTCGCCGTGGTGCCCAACCTGTCGCATCTACTATCAATCGAGTCGATGTCCGAACACGAATTTGCGGGCTCCTTCGTGATCGACTTGATCCAAATCGACACGCTGATCGGGCTGTACGACGCCAGTGGGAGCAACGAGCTCGGCGAGTATCAATGGACCGCCGGAGGTCCATTGGTCGGATATGGCGCCAACGGCGAGACCCCGCCGTGGAAGGTCAACGAGCCCAACAACCTCGATGAGCAATGGGTCGTGTTACACCCCGAGACCGGGCTGTGGAATGATGTCAACGGGCAAAACCCCTATGCGTTTGCCTGTGAGGCGATCCCCAGCTCGTAGCGCAGGATTCTGTTGTACAATCATATTGTAGTCGTATCGGTCAGCCCGACCTCGACTCCGCGGCTGTAACCCCGCATGGTGTTGATGGTTTCGCACAGGCGCGCAAAAAAATCGTTCATCGGCGCCACTGGCTCGGCGCCATACAGCGAGGTCAGCACGTGAATCACCGATTCAATTGTACACACAAGACCGGGACGATGGGGCGTCCGCACACCCCAGCGCGACGGCGGGCAATCGTCTAACTTGCGAAACGGCAACTCGCGGACACACTCGGCGCGACGACTCATCCGCGAACACTGGTGCCAAGTACCGTCCAAAATCACCAGGGTGAGGGCATCGAGCCGCTCGCGCCACCGCTGCGGTGCAAACACTTCGGCGTCGTCGCGCGGGTACATCACGCGGTAGTTCGACAAGGGCACAAACGGCCGCGTGTCCATGGGGGTGTCGCGGGCCCCGTAGTAGACGAGTTGACTGTTGCGAAGCATGCGGTGCGACAACCTGCCGGTGTTGGTCGGTTTGCTGCGCTCGCGGTTATGCAGGACAAACACCAGCCGCGTGGGTAGGTCGATCTCGACCATATATTTGCATAGACACTTTTCGACATGTACCCCACAACCGGGACACCGCGGGTGACGTTTTTTGCGTTGCCCCATCGCTCAGGAAAACTCCTGAAGCGCACGACCGACGGCAGCGCGTACCTCCGGAGGAAACACGGCGCGGGTGTGGACAAAGCGTTCGCGACTCAATCCCCGCAACACCGGCGAGGCATCGAGCAAACTGCGGTACTGCCCGTGGCTGTGGCCGACGACCCCAAGTGTGTGATCCTCGTCGTAGGCTCCTATCTCGTTGCGATCGATGACACCGAGATAGGCCGGCCCGACACCTTCGTCCCGCAACACCGCGTCGAGCCGCTGCTGGGCGGCAACCGTATCGGCATCGGCACGCAACTGCATGGTTTTGAATAACTTGCGATCGCGGATCCGCAGGGCGAGCGTACGCAGGAGGGGGTCGGTGCTCTCGGTATATGCATCGATCGCCGCGTCGAGGGTTCGGTCGTCGAGGCGCAGGTAGCCGTCGACTCCGAGCGGCTCTCCCCGCAAGAGCGTCGCCATCGCCCGCGGGGTCCCGGGCGGGGGCCCGAGCTCGACCAGGCGGTGAAACAGTGCACGCACAACAACTTCGGCGCCGCGGACAGCCTTGTGGAGATATACTTGTCGATACATGTACAACCGGGCGAGGAAAAAACCTTCGACCGCGGTCAGACCCTTGTTGCCGTCGACAGCCAACACCGAGGCCCCGGCGCCCTGGGGTAGATGTAAACGCAATGACGCGAGCAGCCAATCGACGTCGAGCAGGCCGTAGCGTACGCCGGTCATGTAGCTGTCGCGGGTCAAATAGTCGCAACGGTCGACGTCGAAGGTCCCGGAAACGGCCCGCGCGAGGTGAGGGATGGGATGCTTGCCGTGGACCAAGCGCTCGACCTCGGTGGGCAATCCCGGATCGATGGCAGACAACACCCGATGGACGTCGGTGCCAGGGTCGAGGATGATCCGCGAGGTCCAGGTTTCATGCGGGGGAGCCCCTTGTAGAACCGTTTCAAATGTGTGGCTGAGTGGGCCATGGCCAATGTCGTGGAGCAGCGCCGCAGCGAGTGCTGCCATGGCCGCGCGCTCGTCGATCCGATCGTGGGCTGGGAGGTCTGTCGACAACGTGCGTACCCGGGCGAGGTAGCGCTTCATCACATGGGCCGAGCCGATGGCATGGGCAAACCGCGAATGCTCGGCCCCGGGATAGGCCAACGAGGCGAGACCGAGGGCTTTGATCCGCCGCAGACGCTGAACTTCGCGACAGTCGAGGAGGTCACAGACGACGCGCTCGACCGGGCCATCAAAAGAGATCAACCCGTGCACCGGATCTCGGAGGATCATCGCGAGCAGCCTAACAGACCGACATGCACAGATCGCCGGTCACCACCAGCGCGAGGTGAGAGTTCCGATTGTGGAGACATCCCTGCCTGTGATGAGAAAAGCCACGGCGATAAGCCAGACCCGCAGCGCTCGTGGTGATTCTCGCGTTAAGCTTTCGATGATTGGTTCCGTGTGCCTCGCCGCAGCGAGGAACACAGCGAACCACCACGTCGAGAAATCGGTGTGAGCGAGGGAGCAGGTGGACCTCGCTTGCAAAAGCGCTGGACGCTACATCATACTCCCCGAACGCAAGCCTGCGACCGGGGAGGAGTGGCCGAGTGGTCGAAGGCAACGGACTTGAAATCCGTCGTACCCGCAAGGGTACCGTGGGTTCGAATCCCACCTCCTCCGCTGACCCGCCGGGAAACTGGCGGGTTTTGCTTTTTGGCGGCCACGGCATCGACTCGGTCCGCCAGACCGCGAACACAGCTTCGCTTGACCCAAACCGGATGCGACCGGCAAGCTTCGCGGCGTGTCGAATCGCCGGATGTCTGCACTGGCCCTACGCGAGCACGCGACCGTCGTGGGCGTCCACGGCAGTGGCAACCTGCGTCTGCGCCTGCTCGAAATGGGATTTGTCCCGGGCACCCGGGTCTCCCTGGTCAAGCGGGCCCCGCTCGGCGATCCTCTAGAGTTTTCCCTGCGCGGCAGTCATCTGTCCCTACGGACACGCGAAGCGGAGATGATCGAGGTCACCACCCCGTGACTCTTCCTCGTGTCGCCCTCGCAGGCAATCCCAATGTCGGCAAGACGAGCCTGTTCAACGCACTCACAGGGGCCCGTCTCAAAGTTGGTAATTACGCTGGGGTCACGGTGGAAACCCGCAGCGGCCACGTAGCGACGCCGGGTGGCGCGGTGACATTGCTCGACCTCCCCGGGACCTATAGCTTGACACCAATTTCCGAGGACGAAGCGGTTGCCTATCGCTGTCTCGCTGCCAGCGATCACGACCCACCGCCCGATGCGGTGTTGCTGGTCGTCGACGCAGCCAACCTCGCCCGCAACCTTTATTTGGTCATGCAACTGATCGAACTCGGCCTGCCGGTGTGCATCGCCCTCAACATGATGGATGTGGCCCGCGAAGCCGGTTTAGAGCTCGATCCGGAGGCACTGGCCGATTGTCTCGGGGTGCCGGTCGTCCCGACAGTCGCCCGGACTGGCGAGGGGATTCCCGAGCTGCGCACGGCCCTGGCCTCGTGCCGTACATGGTCGAAGGGGGACCCGTCCCGACGCACGCGCCTGCTCGCAGACCATGCGCCCAAACTCGACGACACGGACAACACACCGGGCGAGCGTGCCGAGATCTTCACAACCGCGCTCGACACAGTAGTCGACACGGTTCGCCGCCGCTGGTTACTCGCTGCCTACGCTGCCGATACCCTTGAATTTTTAATATGTACAAGCAACGAGCGCGAGGCCCTGCGGGCGGTCGACCGCACGCGCGCCGAACAGAACACCGCGGCTTGGATCGAGCGCCGTTACACCGAGGTCGACGCCGTCCTAAACAGTATCAACTACGGCAAGGGTCAACCCAGTCAAGCCCCCGCGATGGGCCGGTCGGAACGCATCGACCGCATCCTCACCCACCGGGTGTGGGGTCTTTTGATCTTTGTCGGGGTTATGGCCCTGCTGTTTCAGTCGATCTACACCTGGGCAACTCCGCTGATGGATGTGATCGAAGCCCTGATGGGTGGGCTTGCAGATGCAATTAAAACGTCGATCGGTCCCGGTCTTCTGACCGACCTCCTGACCGAGGGTGTCATTGGGGGGGTCGGGAATGTCGTGGTCTTTGTGCCCCAGATCGCGCTGTTGTTTTTGTTCCTGGGCCTGCTCGAGGACACGGGATACCTGGCCCGGGCGGCATTTTTGATCGACCGCATCATGGCCCGGGTCGGACTCCACGGGCGGGCGTTTGTCCCCCTGCTCAGTGGCTATGCCTGCGCCATCCCAGCGATCATGGGAACCCGCACCATCTCGTCGTTTAAAGACCGCTTGGTGACGATGTTGATGATCCCCTACATGAGTTGCAGCGCCCGCCTGCCCGTGTATTTGCTGATCATCGCGGCCCTGTTTCCGGCCGAGCAACGCATCGGACCGCTGACCGTCGGCGGGCTGATGCTCCTGTTGATGTATGTACTATCAACAATTTCGGCGCTTGTGATCGGAGCCATTTTTAAGCGCACGATCCTCAAGAGCCCAACGCCCCCGCTGGTCCTCGAACTTCCACCCTACCGCGTCCCCCGTCTGCGCAATACACTGTTGCATGTCTACGACCGCACCGGCGACTTTATCAAGGGCGCCGGCACGGTCATCTTGGCCATGACGGTGGTGTTGTGGGCCCTGCTCAGTTTCCCCAAACCACCGCCGGACGCACCTGCCGACACGCCAGCGATCTCGGTCTCGATCGGGGGAAAGGTCGGGCAGGCGATGGAACCTGTGATGGCGCCGATGGGCCAAGACGGCCACATGGCGATCGCCATCCTCGGGAGCTTTGCCGCCCGCGAAGTATTTGTCAGTACACTGGGTTTGGTCCATGGAATCGAAGGAGCCGACGACGATGATGCACCGCTACGGCAGGTGATCGCCGAGGCCAAAAAGCCCGACGGAAGCCCCCGCCACACACCGTTGAGCGGGCTCGCAGTGATGGTGTTCTTTGTCTATGCATGTCAATGCATGTCGACCCTTGCGGTGCTCAAACGCGAGACCAAAACCTGGCGCTGGCCGCTCTTTGCATTTGTGTCGATGACGGCCTTGGCCTACTTCCTCGCCGTCGCAGTCTTCCAAGTCGGGCGCCTGCTCGGATATTGATGGACATCAACGATGAAGCAGACACCGTGTGGTGAGGCCGCACGTTGTCTCCAATCATAGGACGGTTGACTACGCGAACGCTGAAGTGTTCGCGTTTATTTCCTGCCTAGACAACGAATAAACACTGTCTAAGAGTCAGGTGTTCATTCCGCTGCACAGTTGAATAGATCACAGGATTTTATCCACCTGGTACGCATCAATCCCCTACGATTGAGGGTGGAGGTAACGATGGGACAACGACGGCGTATGAGCATCAAAAAGTGGATCGCCGGGGGGATTGCCCTGATGGTGACGATGCCGCAGACGGTGTGTGTCGAACCCCACCGCCAACGCGATCACGAAGAGACGGAATTTCGCGAGGCGACCTTGCTCGAAGCTCCGTTTCGCTTCGCGGTTGGAACCTCGCGCGAGCAACCGACACCGTATGTCATGTTCGCGGGCGTCGAGCTCGAGGGATATGGCCAGGGAACCCTGATCCTCGAAGGAGACACGGTCGAGATCCGCGAGGGAGTCCTGCTCGACCTACAGATCGACGCCCTCGAGCCGGGGGATCCGATCGTCATTACACCGGAACTCGGGGACAGCTCCCCCCCGACCGTGGTCGACGGGACCTGGGGCGGCGTCGAACCGTGGCGGGCATTTGCCGATCCGGTCGAGAGCGAGGCTTCTGGATGGCTCGCGGACGGATTTCAACGGGCGCAGTGGCTGCCAGATGCCGAGAACAACGGGGGCAAACGCCCGATCGAACTTTTGCCGCCGCTACGTTTTAGTGCAGATACATTTTTTTGGGAACCCGAGTCTTCACGGATCTTGGTGCCGCCGGAGGAGCTCGACGAATCGACCAACAACGGCGGTGGAGGTTCCTCGACCCCGACCCCGAGCAGTGGCACAAGTCGACCCAATCCGGGAATGTGGCACATGATCTACCTCGCCCACCAACGCCTCACACGCCCGCCCAAGATGGGCAACGGCACCCAGCGACCCGGCGACGATCTCGGCCTCCAGGTCGCCTCGTTCCCGCCTTCGCAGGCCGGGGAGCCCTGTGCCTCGACCAGTGATTGTGCTGTCTTCGGCGGTGTATGTGCACGAATTGTCGATGGTAACAGCGTCTCCAACGAGTGTGTCAACGAATGCCTCCCTGTCCACGAACCCGCCGCCTGTAGCGTACCCGAGGTCGGGTGTGTCGACGATGCATCGTGTTGCCCCGGGAACTCCTGCAACAATTTCCACGAGTGCCGCCCCGGGTTTGACACCGACGACATCAACAGCGGCTGTAGTGGCAACCAATCAGGATGCGAGGGGCCGAGCGGCCTCGGCTGTGGCTTGGCCCTGGCGGGATGCGCATCTGCAAACGGCTGTGACGGCGACAACGGCTGTGACAATACCGACGACTCCGGCGACTCCGGCGAAGGTGACTCATTCGGCGACGGCGGCGGAGGTGGTTGTGATGGAAATGGTTGTAACAACAACGGTTGTGACGGAAGTAGTGGAAGTGGCTGCGGCGGAGCTGGTTGCAACGGCAGTGGCTGCGACGGTGGCGGAGGCGGCTGCGACGGCGGAGGAGGTGGCTGCGATCTCGGTGGCGGCGGTTGTGACCTCGGTGGTGGCGGCTGTGACTTCGGCTGTCGAACCGCGACCCCCGACCCGTATGCAGGTGCGTTGTGGCTATTGATCCTCGGCCTGCTCAAACCGCGCCGACGCCGAGCACAGGCTCGCTAATACATCGACCCTCGCGCCTTCGCCCGACCTTGTCCCAACGTTCGCTACTTGTGCATACAAAAATCGAACGCCCCACCTCCTTCACTCGTCCACGCCACGCACATCCCAGCTACAAACCTGGCCCAACGTCCTCCGAGTCACCTCGGGACACCTCCCCACTCGAAGCCACGAGAACCCAGATGCCAATCTCCTCAGTTTGTCGCGGCCCAGCCCTGTGTACTGCGAGGTACCTTCGCCGCGATCTCAAAAAAGATTGCGGTGTTGGCGGTAGAGCTCCAGGGCAAATGCGCCTGCTGGGAGGGCCCGCCAGGCTTGGATCTGCTTCCACGCCTGCTCGGACAGGGCCGACGCACCGGGCAGGTTGACACCATACCCCTCGGGCATCAACGCCGGGGCTGCTAGGGCGGCAAACGTCAGATCGGCGGCTGTGAATTGTTCGCCGACCAAGTAGGCGCGACCGTCCGCGAGTCGCTCGCCGACCTCGGCGAAGATCATTTCGATCCGTGCCACGGACCGCTCCACGCCCTGGGGGTTGACCCGATAAATCCGGCGGACAAACGGCACAAACGGGTACACCCACACGGGGACCAACGCTGCTTGCCACCTGGGAATCGCCTGGGCCGCGACTGCGGCGAGGTTGGCACGCTGCGAAAATACATGCTCATACACCCATCTGCGCGTCGCCGGCCCGAGCACCTCGTCGAACCTGGCTTCGAGTTGGCTGACCTCGCCGTGCACCGCCGCGGGATACAACTTGCGATCACTCGCCGCCTGGCGATCGGCCCATTGCAGGATTGCGCTGGACTCGGCCAGGGTCTGCTCGCCCACAACCAACGTCGGTACCGTCCGCCGGCCCCCGACCCGGACAACCGGAAACGCGTGCAGCAGCGGAAGGTAGCCATCTTCGTAGAAGACCACCCCACAGTGTCGAAGTCCCCAACGCGCCTTCTCGCAGTAGTGACTAAAGGGAATGGTGATGAGACGGGCCGCACACATACCGCGGGAGCCTAGCAGGCCGTGGTGTTTCTCGACACGCCGCCTCGCTCGACCTTTTTAACAGCTTGAGCTTGTAAGAACTTGCGGCACTGGCAACCGACGCCTGCCCCGAGCACGGACCGAACTTCCTGAAGATAAATTTAATCCCACCGGACTCGAGGCCTACTGCACTCATGTGTTCTCGCTAGGCCGGATGCAGGCTCGACGGAAACCCAAACAAACTCAAGGAAATCAGTCATGAAAAAACTTCTCGCAACCGTTGCAATCCTCTGTTCGATGTTGAGCGCAAGCGCATGTGATGCACGTACCCCGAGCCCGGACGAAACACTGTGTGCCAAGGGTAAAAGTGGTTCGTGTACACCTGACACACGCGGCTGGCACTGGCCCCAGGGACAGTAACGTTGGATGGATCAGTCACCCGTTTGCATGACGGTCGCTAGCACTTTTGCGCAAGAGCATCTGCGATTCGAACCGTGCGACTGTCTTCTGGTCGAAGATCCTCAACGGCTCAGCTGTGGTCGCAAATCGACACGTGAACACACGGCGAAGGCACGGTGCGCGGAGTTCCAAACCGCGGCTGGAATCCCGTCAGAGACTCGGGCTCGTGCGATACAGGTTCGCACTTGCGCAAACCGACTGGGGTGTGGGATGGCTACCGCATGCAGCCGCCTCGCAACGACTGTCTCCCCGCGTTTGGTCGACGTGAACGCAGAAGCGTCTTGTGGCTGCTGGCGCTCACTCTCCTGTGTGGATGCGGGGATCCGCCACCGCCCAAGAGCTGGGCCCCGGCAAAAGTCGAAGGTGCCGACGAGCCGGCGACAAAGACTGTCCCGGCGGGCGATGCTGCGACCGTGGCAGAGCCCGCTCCGGCGAAACAACCCCGCGAGCTGTGGGCCCGGCAAAACGCCAAACGCGTCGACCAACTCGCCGAACAAGTCGAGCTAACGGCCGAAGAACGCGAAAAAATCCTCGCCCTGTGGGCGACCGAACGCACCGAGATCCTGCGTCTACTACTGACTGAACGCAACCAACGCAACCCAAAATGGGACATGGTTCATAAGACAGTCGTCGATCTGCGCGAGCAAAACGACAAGCATCTCAAGACCTGGCTCGGCGACTCGCGATTCGAAGCGTACACGCAGGTTCGGCCCCAGGGTCCGTCGCTGCCAAAAGTCGAGCCTCCTCCCGAACCACCGCCGACCCAAGAGGCCGACTCTGACGAGCCCGGAGGCGAGTAGCCTGATTGTGCGAGGCATCCCGGGGGCCCGCATTTGCATCCGGCGTGCAAGGGTTGTGCTCCTCGCCGACTGCTCGGCGGTGTAACCTTGAAGTCGCCGGGCTAGCCGGTCGTGGGGAGGTCGCAATGGATCGTCGGTGGCGAGTGTGGGTCATGGCGGGAGCTGTGTTGGGATGGACCGCGGCGAGCAGTTGTAGCCGTACGCCCGGGGGTGAGCCGGTGGTCGCCGAAGATGGTGCCTATACATATAAACTCGATCAATCGGGCGGCAACATCCAGCTGTGGACCACACCGGTCGCCCACAAAATCGTCGAGAATGAGCGCGCACCCGAACGCGTCGACAGCGGTCTACACCTCAGTGCGGCCCGCAACGAATTTGAACCTGTCCAATTGATCATCGATCCGCTTTCAGGTTCAGTCACCCCCGAATTCACCGGGTTTGCCGAGCTCGGAAGCGGCGCGCGCCTGACCTTGCACCGGGCCGGCTACGACCAAGGCATCACCGAATCCCTAACCCCGGTGATGTCCGGCGAAACCATCACACTCGACCCGGCCCGCCCCCAAAGCCTGTGGCTGACGGTCTACGTCCCCAAACAGGCGCCTGCGGGCGATCACGAAACCAGCCTCGATCTAACCTTTAGCACGGGTGCCACGATCTCGATCCCAGTGCATCTACATGTTTTCGACTTTACCCTTCCCGACCACACCCACTTCGCCACCCAGCTCAACGTCAATGTCAGCGGGCTGATCCCACCGGGCGGCGACACCGACGATGCCAAGGACCTGTTGTTCGAGCACCGCCTGACACCCAAGTCGGTCACCTGGCCCTCCGGGTTTGGCTGGAACATCACCTGGGATAACCAAAACGCGCCGGCCACCTGCGAGCAATTCTACGATGAACCGGACGAGGGCGAGCCCTACAGCATCCGCCACCTGTCGCGTAAATACATCCTCGGCGAGGGCTGGAACGGCGTCGGGTTTTCCCAGGCGATGCTGTTTCAATTTGTCGACAACGGGACCCCGCGGCCCAATACATTGTGTGGCATTGATCGCGGGGACCACTACGGCACGGATGCCTACAATGCTGAATGGTCACAGTGGCTGGGGCAACTCAATAGTTATCTCGCCGACGCCGGGATGATCGAGAAGGCCTATTACTACGTCCAAAACGAACCCCAAAACGAGGCTGACCACGCGCTGGCAGCCCACCTGTGTCGATTGACCAAGGCCGCAGCGCCCGACCTCAAAATCGCGATCTCCGAGGAGCCCAAGCCCGAGATTGCCGAGGATCCGGGCGGGGCCTGTGGCTACGATATTTGGATTGCCCACATCCGGGCCTACGACGAGGCCTATGCCCACAAGCGGGTCTCCGACCACGGCGAGACCGTATGGTTTTACAGCCTCGACCAAGATCCGGATCCGTACTTCAATCCGACCCGCGTCGACGCCCAGGGGATGCACACCCGCATCATTCCGTGGACAGCGTTTGCCCACCGGATCCGCGGATGGGCCTACTATGATGCCAACCGGTTTTTCAATGGCCACAATCCGGGGATCCGTGTCGAATTGTTGCGGGAGGCCATGGAGGACTACGAGTACATCTATTTGGCCAACGGCGAGCAATACCCCCAACCGGGCGAGGATGCGCTCGTCGATCCGACGGTCAAAAGCGTGGCTCAAAGTATGACGAATTGGATCGATGACCCGGATGCGCTGATGGTGTTGCGCTACGAATTGGGGCGTTACTTGGAGGGTTCGCGCAGTACCTTGCCGATCCTCGAAACCGACGACGACTCGGCCCACCCGCGGATGCGCTATGCCATCAACTTCCAGGATCCCACTGGCCAGCCCACCGAGGATCCACTAATGGCACGTGGCGAGGAGTGGATGAAAATCGGCTGGGAACCCTGGGACGACACCCGCGGATACGGCTGGTCGGGAGAACATATCGATAACCCCCAAATCGCGCTGTACGGCAATGACAACAGCGGTGCCGATGCGATTATCAATAGCTATGTCTACGATGATTACGGGCGCAACAACCTGTTTGAGTTCGGGCTAGAAAATGGTCGCTACGCAGTCACCGTGGGGGTCGGTCGCCCAGACAGGGGGTACCCCGGCGATCCCCACAATGTCACGATCGAGGGGATGGTGGCGGTCGACGACGAGCAGACCACGGATGCGATGCCAGTGATTTCGCGGACGGTCGAGGTCGACTTGACCGATGGTCGTCTGTCGGTCGAGGTCGGCGGGATGTCCCAGCAGACCGGGAACTGGGCCTATACGTTTTTGCATTCGCTGGAGATTGAGCCGCTGGAGTAGGCCGTCAAGGCCTCCGTTCATGCAATCGTTCACGCCAGTACATCGACCCTACGCCAAACACTCACGAATCGTGGCCTCGACCTGCTCCCAAGGGATGGTTTCAACCTCACCGCGTTCGAGCTCCCCAATTCGCCGAGACACTTCGGTACGCCATTCGCGGGACAGCTCCCCATGCCCGACATTCGACCCGGCTCCCCGATATCTGCACCCCGTCGATCCCCGATTGACGAAGTTCGCGGGCTAGCGATAGCCGACCGTGATCAACGCCTGGGCCGGGCGTCCAAATGAGGTGAAAACCTCGACCCGGCGGAAGCCTGCTTGTTCGACCATTCGCCGCATCTCGTCGCGGGAGAAAAATACAAACTGCCCCTCCTCGGCCAGCTTAAGCAGGAATGCCGCACTGTTGACATAGTGACGAACCTCTTCGACGAACACCTCTCGCGTCATGCCCTCGGGTAATTCGGTATCATGGCCACGCTCGAGTTTGAGGATCAGATTGCGGTAAATCCGACTCATATCGACATCTGGGCGCATCGACGAGACCACCAACCGCCCTCCGGGTGCGAGGCAGCGGTGAAACTCGCGCAGGGTCTCGAGTGGATTGTTGACATAACTGAGGACCAAACTACTGAGAATCCGATCGAACTGGGCATCCTTGAATGGCAGGTGTTCGATGGCTCCGTTGCTGACCGGGTCAAGCCGTTCAAAATGGAGATGCTTGACCTCGATGGTGCGTCCGCGGGCGGCCATCATCCGGCCCTCGCGGGTGAGGTCTTCGGCGTGGAAGTTGCCCTTTAAAAACCGGGTCAGGCGATTCATCTCGAGGATGACATCCTGCTCGTCCTCGGGGAAGTTCTCGCGTAAAAACCACCTGTCTTCGTCGTCGAGGTTGCGGCCGCGGACAATGTCATGCAACCGCCAATCCTCGACCGCTTTCCACATATCGATCGAGTAATCCGTCAATCCCCGGATCGTCCCCTTGAGCGGGTCGTAACCGTAATAGGTCCCCGACAAGAAGGCCCGGACGGTCCGCAGGGGGCTGAGCTCGAGATTGAGGCAGGCGGTGTCGCGTCGCGGCACGGACTCGCCGTAGCGACCGGCGAGCCGATCGAGTTTGGCGTTGGCCGTTTCGAGTGCGGTGGGGACAAAGTCGACGAGGGTGAGGTGATTGCAAATCGGTCGTCCGCGACCCTTTCGCTGCACCAGTCGGGCCAAAAAATTACCTGTCCCACAGCCCATGTCAGCGAGCCGGTGTTCGGGCTTGATCCCCAACAAGTCGGCTTCGCGGTCCAAAAAGTCGATGTACTCTTCTGCGCTGTTGAGCACGTCGTAGCTGATCCGCCGGTCGGCTGTCCCGAGCAGATATTCGTGCCAGTAGTTGCGCTTGTCGGGGATCGGACTTTTGGGGATCCGCCGCCACTCGGCGCTGCGGGTGCGCAGGAACTCGCGGATGTTGGGGAACACCGGCTCGATATCCTCGTCGTACAGCCGTCGCCAGATCGCTTGCATAATCACTGAAAATAACTTGAGAGCCTCGTCGCTGTTGAGGGGGACGTGGCCGCATTCGAGTTCAAGGAGCTCACGCGGGGCACGGGCCTTGACCGCCATAAACTCGCGGATCGTCGAGGGATCGATCCAGGCGTCGTACAGACCCAGGATCCAAGTGACGGGGATCGGGATCTCGGCGATTTCGCGTTTGGCGTCGGCCATAAACGCCAGGCCGTTGCGCAGCAGATCTTCGCAAAACCGCATCCCCTCGATCTCGACACCCAACACCGCCGCACGGGCGACGGTTTTGCCGGTAGCCGCGTATTCGGCGATGTAGTCGATCCCGCCGGTGGCGTTGCGGATGACCTCTTGGGCAGCTGGCGCCCCGGTGACGCCGAGCCAATAGTGGATCCGCCGCCCACGATCGCGAAACACGGCGCGACGACCCATCACCCCCTGGAGGCTAAACGACACCAAAATCACTTCGGTGGGGGTGAACATCGGATTGTCGTAAACCCAGTCGAGGGTCGATTCGATGTCGTCGACCGACTGCGAGAGGGTCATGTGCAGGGCTTCGTCGCCGGGCTTGCGACATTCAGGATCGCGGTAGCTCTCGCCCAAGTTGTTGATCCCGTCGTAGCGCACGACCACGACGTCGCGCCTGCGCCGGGCAAAGTTTTCGACCACAGTCAGGGCCAGGCCCGACGTGGACTCTTTGCGTTTACCGTGGGCGGGCGAAATGATCACAACCGGCGCCTGCATGCGGCGACCAGGCTCGCGCCTGGTTGTATTGACAATTGCGACCAGCTCCTGGCGATGCTTATTGGGGTAACGGACAACCTCGACCAAACTGCCAGGACCCACCACTGGCGAGCGGCTCGCCGATCGACGGGGGATGATCTGGCCGATCAATTTGGACATTTTGGTCAAGAACGAAACGGTCCCGCCCTTGCGCGTGCCACCGGCACGTGGCCGCACACCGCGTTTGACGTTTTTGTCCTGGATGCCAAACGCGACCCCGACCTTGAGAAACTCGACGGTGCCATCGGGATTCTGTACCGGCGTCACGTGCATGACCTGGGCTGATTTGCGGTACCCATTGTCGTCCTCGACGTTGGTGACCACGATTTCCCGCAGCGGGGTGCCGGGCAGGAAGTAGGCCTCGCCCGGACGAACTTTAAACGCGAGCCCGGTACTCGAGACGTCGAGCACCTCCCGGCGCATCCGCTTTCCTGGCGGATAGGGCAGCGGTACCTCGACGAACATCTGCCCGGGTTTGGTGACGGTCCGCGGGGCCTGACGCAGCTGAAAGACCGTCAGGGTGGGCGGCACTTCGAGGGTGACACTGGCCCCGTTGCGGTCGAGAACTTGTGTATGCAAATGAATGTGGTTGTACCCGCGGTTGAAGGTGAGGTGGACGTGGTCACCGACCGAAGTGCCGGGGGCGTCGGCCCGCTCGAGCTCGACCGTCAGACGTTGGCTCGTCACCACCCGCAGGCGCATCTCGTGGAGTTCGGCACTCTCGCGCTTGAAGATCACACCCAACACATCGAGGTCCGCGTCGAGGATGCCGCGCAGTTCCGCGGCGACCTTGTCGGCACCGCTGACAACCTCGAGACTGCCCGGGGGAATCGTCGCATCGCGGGCGACGGCATCGCTGATGTCAGCGAGCAAATGCCCCAACACGACCGCGTGCAACCGCCGGGTCGCCTGTTCATCGAGCCCGGTAAACTCGACTCCGAGGCCGATTCCGTGGGGAGCGATCGCCACCCGACGGACGATCCGAGCATCGACGGTGATCGGGTTGGTGCCCTCGGGGGCAAAGCAAATGCGGAAGCCTGCATGGTTCGGTTCGAGTGCGTAGCCGACCGCGACAAACGCCCCTCCGACACTCAGGTTGAGGAGGCGAGCTTCGCCGACCCCAAAGATGGTGCACTCGATTGAACAGGTGATGCGGGGATAGGTCCGGCGGTCCCCCGGACGACCATAGGGCTGGACACTCACAAGGCGCTCCCTGACTGGACCCGTTTGCGGATCCGAGGGTGGCAATCATCGCACAAGCCGCGGGGCCTGTACCATGGTCAATGCCCAAAAGGTCATGCGCGAACGGATGCGGTCGGGCAGATACGCGAGTCGAGTGCATACCAGCGCCGTCGTTCCGTTGATCCGTCTATCAGCGCGCGCCTGCCAACGGTACCGCCCGATCTTCCCCGTGAACCCCGCACCGGTGAAGCTTGCACTCCGCAGCCCCGTCCGTTGCAATGATCAAAAGCGAGGTGGTGATGCGGACGACGACAATTGCAGCATGTCTACTTGGTGTGTCTCTCTCGGCCCCCGGCTGTGCCTCGCGCTACACGGTTCCCTCGGGCGCGCCGACCTACGCCGCCGATGCCAAGATCAGCGTCAAGGTCAACAAGACCGGCAACCGCCAAGTCACCGTCAGGATGATCCACCTCGCCCCGCTCAAACGCATCGATCCAGGGCTGCGGGCCTACGTGGTGTGGATCTCGGTGCCGGGCCAAGGGGTGACCCGCGCCGGAGCACTCAGTTACAACGAACGCCGACGCGTGGGCAAGTTGGTGGCGACCACACCCCACCCCAAATTTGAAGTGTTTGTCACGATCGAGCGCAACCCCACGGGGACACAACCCGAGGGTACAGAAATCGTGCGCAAGTTGGTCTCGAAGGTCTGAGCAGATCTCGAACGCCTGCGCGTGGTTTGCGCGCAGATACTCTGACTCGGACAATCCCGGATGTATCTACATTTAGCCGGCGTTCTCACCGGTTCGACATCCCGCCCGGGGGTTTTTGCTCGCCACTTCATGTATTTGCAACCCCGACCAAACCTGACAAGTGCTTGGAGCGACGTTCGGGCTTAGTTCCCCGAAGCGCGTGCGGACAGTGCGGCCGCAGCCTTGTCGCGGTCGCCGAGCAGTAGGGTCACCTTGCAGCTCCCGTGCTGTCCCGATTTGGTCTTTTTGACCGCCTTGGCGATGCACGTTTTGACCTTCGAATCGCTTGTATGATCAACTTGTACGGAGGTCACCCGGCGGTTGGCGAATGACCACGATATCGTCGGAGCCTCGCCCGCGGCAGCACATCCTTCGAGCGCCTTTTTTTGCTTCCCGAGTGACGTCATGATTTCGCCGATCGCCATATAGCCCTGCTCACGCATCCGGCACTCGAGATGTTTGGCCGTCAATCCGTCGATGTTGGAGGACTCGACCGCAGTCGTGAGCTCGAGTTGCACCGACTTGCCCTTGGCCTTTTGCAGTTGCGCGACCACGTGGCAGCCGTCGGACGCACCTGCGTCACATCCTTTTTTGAAATGGGCCTGTGCCGCTTGCGGGTCGGCTGGGACACCGACTCCCTTGTAGTAGCACACACCGAGCTTGACACAGGCCTCGGCCTTGCCCCCTTCACAGCCGCGGGTCAGCACCTTGACCGCGCGCTGGTTGTACGCGTCTTCACCTGTCGGATCGAACAGCAACTCACCGGCGTTGAGGCAGGCCATCAATTGACCATGTTCGCAGGCCCGCTCGAAATACTCGACCGCACCTTTGAGCGACTCGGGCACGCCAGTACCCGAATACATCAAATCGCCCGCCGCCGCACAGCCGAGCCCGTCGCCGGCATCACAGGCGCGCTGGTAAAATCCATAGGCCTGCTTGGGATCTGCGGCTTGGCCCCTTCCGTTGCGCGCGAGATGGCCGCGCATCTGACACCCTTCGCCGTCGCTTCCTTGACACGCTTGCTCATACAACTTTGCTGCGTTCGCAAAGTCCTGCCCGACACCGTTGCCGCGTTCGTAGATCTTGCCGAGGTACACACAGGCGCCCGCCTGTTGCGAAGAACATGCATATTCAAGAGGTTGCATCGCCTCTTTGAAATTTCCGGATTCAAACGCTTGGGCCCCCTGCTCGGCACAGGCCTGGGGCGTACAGCCCGACGCCGGTGGGGCGACCGTCGACGATCCACCTCCGCCAGCAACCGCACCGCCGGCATCTGGGCGCGTCGTCTCCTCCTGCGAAGGGCCATCACAGCCACCCCAACACGCACAGGTGATCGCTGCAATGATCACCGCGACCCGGCCAAAACCCCGTCTGTTGACTGCCATTGCGCCCATGGCACCGTACCCGTCCACGGGCGTCAATCGATTTCTCGCCGGAATTGTGCATCGGCAGTCGGCGTGGGATGTTGCGGCCGATGCCCTCCCCACTCGTTCGCCTCGGGCTGCGTTCGCGCCGGGGTTTTGGTCGCCTCACCCCCGAGCCATTTGTAATCGCGGTGCTGTTGTCGACGCTCGTGTTTGCGGCGGCAATCGTCGCTGCGAGCGAGCGCCCGCGAGGGATCCAGGTGTTGATGTCGCAATGGCACAGCACCAGTGGTCTGTGGAAGTTGCTCGCATTCACCATGCAGGCGAGCTTGATGCTGGTGTTGGGCGGAGCGCTCGCATCTGCTCCGACGGTCCGGCGCGCAGTCGTGGCCCTGGTCAACCTCGCCAAAACCGGGCGACAACTCGTGGGGCTGACCGCGTTGGTCTCGATCGGGCTCGGGGTTGTCAACTGGAGTCTCAGCCTGATCTGTGGAGCCCTGTTCGCACGCGCGGCCGGGATCGAAGCCCGCCGCAGCGGCATGCATCTACATTATCCGATCCTGTGCGCAGCCGGTTACTCGGGGCTGATGGTCTGGCACGGTGGATTCAGTGGCACCGCACCACTGAAGGCGACGACTGCCAAGGACATGACCGAAATCGTCGGTCATGAACTCGCAACCAAAGTCGGGACGATCCCCCTCGAACACAGCCTGTTCGGCGATCTCAACCTGCTGGTCACCGGCGGTCTGTTGTTCCTCGGTCCGCTGCTGTTTATGGCTCTCACACCCAAGGACGGCGAGGACCCAGACCCGCGAGCGATCGACGATGCGACAGCGAGGGCAGCCGACATCGAGGAGGCCCCCGCAGCACCGACCGGCGATCCACTCGAGGCCCTCGAGCGCGCCCGATTCATCACCTGGCTGTTGGTACTACCGATGTCGATCGCCCTGGGCGTGTACATCGGCTACCGTGGAGTCGGCCGCATCGATCTCAACACGGTCAACCTGACCCTGTGGATCGGTGCACTCTTGTTGCATCAACGACCCGATCGGTTTTTAGCCGCCTGCAGTCAGGCGATTCAAAGTTGTACCGGCATCTTTGTATTGTTTCCCCTGTATGCCGGAATCATGGGCCTGCTGACGGCCTCCGGCCTGTCGACCAAACTCGCACAGTGGTTTGCCCAAACCGGGGGCGAATGGTTCACAAGCCTCACGTTTTTCTCGGCGGGACTGCTCAATCTGTTTGTCCCCTCAGGCGGCGGACAATGGGCGATCCAAGGTCCAATTTTACTGTCAGCCGCACTCGAACGCGGGCTCGACCCGTCCGACGTGATGATGGCAATGGCCTACGGCGACCAATGGACCAATATGCTGCAACCATTTTGGGCGGTGCCACTGCTGGCAATCACAGGCGTGCGAGCCCGCGATATCGTCGGGTACTGTGTGTTGTGGATGGTATGTGGCGGCCTGTGGATGATGTTGTGTTTGCGGCTGTTTGCGTAGCTCGAATCACCCACAATTCGGAAGATTCGAACCGCCCGCGACCTCGGTATCCGGTGTAAATACAAGATCTGTATCGACCTGTTGGTGCCCGTAGATATCTGTCACCCGCAGGGTGTAGGGTCCGGGGCCCAGACCTTGGGGCTCTAAAAAATAGTTGTAGGTCTCTCGGCTCATGGCCACCCAGGTCTCGCCGCCGTCCTGGCTGTACTCTAGGCTGGCTACCGGGTGGTTGTGATTGCGCACCGAGATCGCCGTCCAAAACTCGTTGCTTCCCTCTTTGAAGTGGTAGCGCAGCGGTGTCGATTGTTGGCAATCGGTGTAGGACCATGTAATTGGCACCCGTCCGTCGGCCGGTTCGGCGATCATTGCAAACGCTGATTCGCTGAGGTCGATGTCCCCCTTGGCGCACCCGGGGCAGCGGTCCACAATCCGGACCGTCACCGATCCTTTGGGACCTTCAATCGCCACACAGGCCCCGCAGGCTTGCGATCCGAGGTAGTCGGCCCCATTCATGGCGGCGACCATGAGGTTTTGGGGACTCGCCGGAAAGCTGCAGTTGCCCGATCCATCGGCGCCGTAAAATGTGCCCTCACCGGCGCCCGAAGGGGGGCTTTGGCAGTTGCCCGGGGTACCGGTGGTCGGCGTGGGATCGCCTGTCGGATCGGTCGGGTTTGACTCGTTTGCCGTGGCCCCTGTCACCGCGTTCGAATCGCTGGTCATCCCAGTCGCATCAGTCGTGCCACCACTCGAGTGGGTACAGGCAAAGGTCGTGAGGGCTAGGGCAAGCACCTGCGAACGCGCACGCATGGTCGCAGTGTACCGGACCGGTGGCGGATGATTGCCGGCCGTCGGGTCGGCGCTCTCATTTGCCGACTTCCGATCCCATCTGCTCGCGGGATCGGCGGGTAAACCGAACGTCGCACACCCGCGTTTACGGAGGGCGTGTATTGGTCACGACGAAGCTTCCTCGGCCAGGTGGGCGCCCTTGCCTCGGCGTCGTTGCTGGTCCCCGCCCGCGCGGCTGCCCGGCGTCGCCGAGTGCCCTACAGCGAGACCCAAGCGGTCAACCGCCAGCTGCTTGCGTCGATCTACAGCGATTACGGAACGCTGTTGGACTATCGCCACATCGTTATCCACCACACCGCGGCCGACTACGCCACACTCGCGGGGATCGACCGCTACCACCGCAACCACTTTGGCGACCCGCTCGGGGCCGAGTATCACTTTGTGATCAACAACGGCAAGAAGCGACCTGTCGGTCTGATCGAACCGGCTCGCTGGCGCTATCAGGAACTCGCTGCCCACCTTTTTCACCCCGAGCGGGCGCCCGCTGCGGTGGCGATCTGCCTGATCGGGAACTTTGAAAGACGCCCGGTGCCCGCGCAGATGGTCGATGCACTCGGGGTGTTGACGCGATCGTTGATGCAGCACTTTTCGATCCCGGTCGACCGGGTCCAAACCCATCGCGAAGTCGATGGCCGACTGACCCAATGCGCCGGCAAATTCTTTCGGGCCGACGAATTCCGCGCCACGTTGACGTCGACCCCCGAAGCGGACTAGCGATCTTAGATTGAGCGCATTCGCTGCGAATCTGTGATACCTGTCGGGTATGACACCTGCCCGCTCTTCCCTGACCTTATCGCTGGCCTTCCTCCTGTGTGCGTGCGGAGGTGGCGACGAAACCACCAACGAGTCGTCGACGGAAACCGCGACCACCGACAACACCTCGCAAGGCACGTCGCCGACCAACGCGACCACCGACCCGACCTCTGATTCCGACGCGACGTCGCCGAGCGGTTCGGATACCCAGGGAATGAGCGACTCGGATCAGACGACCGAAGGTCCGACCACCGACCCGACCGACCCGACTGACCCGACCGACCCGACTGACCCGACCGACCCGACCGACCCGACCGACCCGACCGACCCGACCGACCCGACCGACGCCACCGACACCAACACAACCGACTCGAATTGCCCCGAGGGCGAGATCGTGTGTGATGGCAATACGGCCCAGGTGTGCGACGGGATGGGCGGCTTCACCGACGAGACCCTGTGCGATGTGTTGTGCGTCGACGGGATCGGTTGCGTCGTGTGTGAGCCCGGCAGTTTCATGTGCGACGACGAGGGCAACTCGCTGCAATGCAACGAGGCCGGCGATGCCTGGGAGCCCTACGAGACCTGCGACGAGGTCCAGGGGCTGATGTGCGACGACGACATTGGCCTGTGCCAAGGTGCATGTTCAAAGGGCGCGATCGGACTGAGCTATATCGGTTGCGATTACTACCCGACCGTCACCCAGCAGTATGACGGCTACAACGACAACGAGCAGTTTGCCGTTGCCGTTGCAAATACATCGAGTACGCCCGCCAACATCACAATCACCCGCGGGGCCAACAACGTCGCAAACCAGATGGTCGCGCCCAACAGCGTGCAGGTGATCCCGCTCCCCTGGGTCGGCGAGCTCACCCTCGGCTCCGGCCCAACTGTCCACGCGGTCGACGGGGCCTACCGCCTGCGCTCGGACCAGCCGGTGACCGTCTATCAGTACAACCCCTTGGCCGCCAACGTCACCAACGACGCATCGGTGCTGTTGCCTGTCAATACATGGACAGGCAACTACCTGGTCGTGTCCTACCCCTACTGGAGCCCTCAGACGTGGAACAAGCCGGGCTTCACAGCGATCGTCGCCAGCCAAGACGAAACCCAGGTCATCTTACACCCGTCGGCGACGACCTCCCCGGTCCAGGCCGGTGCCGGTGTCGATGCCCAGGGCAACGGTACGGTCACCTTGGGCGCGGGCGATGTTCTGCAACTCCTGACGGCCAACCCCGGCGACCTCACCGGGATGATCGTCGAAGCCGACAAACCGATCCAAGTGATCGGCGGCCACTCCTGCACCAACGTCCCACCCAACGTCACCGCCTGCGATCACCTCGAAGAGTCGATGTTCCCGATCGAGACACTTGCGACCGAATACATCGTCGTGCCCCCGGTTCAGGTCCCCAACAACAACCTCGAAAAGGCCCAGGTCGTGCGCGTGGTGGCGGCCGAGGACAACACTGCGGTGACGTTTGACCCCGACCAAGGGGCCGACCAAACCATCGCCAATGCCGGTGACTTTATCGAGATCGATACGACCGTCGAAAAGTTCAAGGTCTCGGCGGATAAGAAAATCGCTGTCGCCCAATACATGGTCGGACAATCAGCTGGCTTTGGGACCAGCGACCCCGCCATGCTGATGGCGATTGCCACCGAACAGTACCGGGCCAGCTACCTGTTCCACGCACCCACCGGATGGCAGCAAAACTTTGTCGATATCATCGCCCCAGACGGCGCGAGCGTCGAGGTCGACGGCATGGCTGTCAACACGTTTGAAGCCATCGCCGCGACCGGGTTTGGCCACGCCCACGTGCTGCTGTCAAACTCCGGTGACGGCAACCACAGCGTGACCTCCGATACCCCCGTCGGCATCAGTGTCTACGGGGTCGTCAGCTACGGCAGCTACTGGTACCCCGGCGGCCTCGAGCTCGAGCGCATCATCGAATAACCGATTGCTGACAACCGCGAAAAGCCCCGGGTGCGCACCCGGGGTTTTTGTATGCACATCAACTTTGGCACCATCTCCAGACGGCGGTGGTCAACATTCGTCGAAGGACCTGCCCGTCTGCACATATCGTATGGTGCACTACAAAAGTTGCATCCTGACCGTTTAAAACCGCAAAATTTGGCATTTTATTGACCCTAGACAGCTCGGGAGATTGCAGGTACACCTGTTCCCGTGAGTGCACATGGATCGTCACCACAACGCATCGTCGTCCTGGGCGGTGGCTATGCTTCTCTCAGCGCAGTGCTCGCCCTGACCCATGCGCCAGATTGGCGGCAACGCTATGACATCACCGTATACCAGCTCGGTTGGCGGCTCGGCGGCAAGGCGGCCAGTGGTCGCAACGTTGAATTTTATGGCCGCGGTGAGGCCCGGGGAACACACGTTTGGCTCGGTGGATTTCACCATGCCTTCGCCCTGCTCGACCAGTGCTACCGCGAACTCGAACGCCCCACCGGCATCCCGCTGCGAACACTCGACGACGCGGTCCGTGGCGTCAAGGACCTGTTTTTGGGGCCTCGTCAAGGAGGCGGTACCGGCGAGGTTTTGCCCCTGCCGGCGCGCCCAGGTACACCCGGAGACCTGCAACCCCCGGCCTCGATCTGGGCCTGTGTCGTCCGCATGCTGCGGTGGGTCGTCCAAACCATTTGTACTACCAAGGAAAATGGGTTCCACCGCTGGATCGAAAGTTGGCCTGAAGGTCGCCGTCGCCGGCTGTCCAGTGGCCTGCGCCGAGCTGCTCGTCACGGGTTGCCTGAATATCGCCGCCGTTCGCCCGCGGGCAATCACCGACTCGTCGGTCAACTGACGGCTGCCACCGCGCCCGAACGCGAAACAGGCCTGCCGGGCAACCCGACGACTGTCCGAATTTGGGTCGCGCCGCTGCTCCTTTTTACCGAGTCCGCGCTGTCCATCCTGCGTGAACAATCCGACATGACCAAAGGGAAACTCGGGTTACTCGAACTCGCCACCGCGATCACCCGTGGGATCATCGAAGACCGTCTGTACCTGCGCCGCGACTTCCGCGAAGTCTCAGGGATCGACTTTCGCCAATGGCTGCATCGCCACCGCGCCCGGGCCGATGCACTCGACCATCCGGCGGTGTTGGGCCTGTACGATCTCCTGCTCGCCTACCGCGACGGCGATACCCGCAATCCCGCACTCGCAGCGAGTAGCGCCCTCGAGCTTATTTGCCGGGGCATCTGTGACAGCCGCGGGCACGTGCTGTTTCAGTTCCAAGCCGGCCCGGGAGAAGCTGTATTTGCACCGATCTATCAGTTGCTGCATAAGCGCGGGGTACGATTTCAGTTTTTTCACCGCGTCAAGGACATCGCGGTCGACGAGCGCGGCGAGCAGGTTTCGCGGATCACCCTCGGTCGCCAAGTCGAGCTGCTCGATCCGTCCGAGGATTACCAACCACTGCTGGCGGTCGACGGGGTCCCCTGCTGGCCGAGTTTTCCCCACTACGACCAAATCGTGCTCGGCCACGAGCCGCTTGTGCAGGAACTCGACTTCGAGTCCCAAGCGAGTCCGGAGATCGAAGAAGTCGTTTTGAACCATCGCTCCGACTTCGACCACGTGATCTACGGCCTACCCGGTGATCTGTTGCCGACAGTCGCCGGCGATCTGCTCGAACGCAGCCCGGCGCTCACGGCCACGGCGAAACACCTGGCGACGACTGCCTGCGAAGGTGCACAGTTTTGGCTCGACACTCCCTGGGCGGAGTTGCGTGGACAGGTCGCGCAGACGGACCAGCTGGTCGGATGTGGCCTACCACAACCGCTGTCACTGTTTGAGCTGCGGACCCACCACCTCGATACCGAGCGATGGCCCCGCGATTTGAGTCCCGCGCAAGCGCTTGCGCTTGTCGGACCGCTGCCGGCCACGTTCACCGACAACTTGCCCGCCGGTCTTTCATGCGCCAAACGCCAGTCCCTCGCGGGCGAGCACATCCGCAACCACACCATCCGATGGATGCAGATACATATTTCCAAGCTTTGGCCAACACCAAACGACGATGTCCCACCGTGGGCACGTCTGATCGATCCCCACGAGCGCCGCGGAACCCAGCGGTTGGGGGCACAGTTCCTATGGGCCAACATCGAGCCAGGTGAGCGTCAAATCCAGTCCCTGCCCAATACGGATCACTTTCGACTCGCGCCCGGAGCATCGGGTTTTGACAACCTCACACTGGCGGGTGACTGGACCGATACCGGTCTCAACGCGGGCTGTGTCGAGGCGGCGGTCGTCAGCGGATGGATGGCCGCCCAAGCACTCGGTTGCCGCACTCCCCTGCAATGGCAGCGTGAAGTTCCGGGCCATATGGTCCGCGGCCGAACGCGGCGAGACAGTACAAAATCGGTGCCCAAACGCGAATGACAAACATACATTCGCGAGAGGTCGGGCCGCACGGAAAACGGAACGTGTCGCGGCTGCCCTGCCGATCCTCTTGCAAACGACATCGCCGGACATGAAGCCCGGCGGTGCAAGCAAACATCGCCAGACGCGACATCCGGCGATTTCGTTTGTAGTTACATAATATCTAGCGACTGCGGCGACGGCGAAGCAAACCCAGCAGCGACAGTCCCATGAGCGCTGCGAACCCGCTGCCCTCCTTCGAAGTCGTACAGGCGCATCCTTCTCCACCCTCTTCGTCGCCAGTGGTCGAAGCGGAGTCTCCGGTTCCGCCCGTCGGCAGGCCCGTCGTCGTGCTCGGACCCTCGGTCCCCGCGTCCGTCTCACCGCCGGACTCGGTCCCACCGTCGCCGGTCCCCGTGCCACTGTCGGAGCCCGAATCGGTGTCGGTCTCGGGCTCGGGCTCGGGCTCGGGCTCAGGCTCAGGCGCTTCCATGTCGACACCGATGGCGACTTCGGCAGACACACCGACATTGCCCGCGTGATCCTCCGCCTCGGCCTGCAAAACGTACTGTCCCGAGGGGAAGGTCGCCGGGAACTCGTAGGGCATCCCCGGATCGTCACCCACGAGTTGACCGTCGATCAGCAGGCGAACTTCTTTGACGCCCCATCCTTCATCGGTGGCATCGACCGTGATCCCCAGCGGCATATCCTCCTGGGTGAACATCGAGCCATCGGCCGGGAACGTGATCGTGACCTGGGGCGGCACCTCGTCGGGCTCGTCGTTGAACGGTGCGCCACAGGACGCGTTCCATCCCGTCACCGGTCCACCTTGGCAATTTTCGGACCACGAGCTGTGGCCGACGTCCGGCTCGCCCGGGAACATCCCGCACTCAATTCCCGGCTGCCAATTGCCCTGTGCATCGTGGCACGGGGTGATGTCGATCCCGGATTCCTGCTCGATCCACTCGACGCCGGTGTGCATCATCGAGTAGTAGCCTCCGCCGCCGCAGGGGCCTCCGTAGGAAGTAATACCAAACACGCGCCACTGGCCATCATCGAGTTGTACATACACCGGGCCCCCGGAGTCGCCTTGGCAGCTGTCTTTTCCGCCACCTCCGATATAGGCTTCGCCGTTGGCGACCGAGTTGATCGTGGTGGTGACCTTGCGCTTGGTTCCGTAGGGCAGATTGTCATCGGCGTTGCCAAAACCGACGATCGTGACTTCCTTGCCGGGTTGGAGCACATCGGTCTCACACCCCATCAAAATCGGGACGATCGGCACATCGACGGGTTGGGCGAGCTTGCAAAATGCGTGGTCGGTCCCGTTGCCTGGCTGTCCCCCCGGCCGGGTCCGGCAGTACTCGGTCTGCAGGTAATAGGGGTCGTTGGGCTTGTCACCCATCTGAACCGAACTCCAGTTCGATCCACAGTGGGCGGCGTAAATCACAATCTCAGGGTGGACAATGGTTCCGGTACAGCCACCAAAGTGAACGGTTGTCGGCCATTCACAGACGTTGGTCGGTTCGCCACCGAAAATGCCTTGGCCATCGGGCTCATCGAGTGAAAACCCGATGGGCCCTGCGTGCGCATCCATACTTGGGGCCAAGACGACACCGAAAGCTGCGAGGCTCAAAACTGCAACAAGCGCGGGCGTTTTCATATCGGCACCATCGCATGTACAGAAAAACCCCGGCAATCCCCCGAAAACTCATATTTCGAATATCGCCGCATTATTGCGCGAATTTCGATTCTCTCGGGATATACCGTTCTTAGTAAAAAGATGAGTAGACACAGGATCCTTCACGCTTTTCCGGGCAAGTTACGTGTGCATTGTCACCCTCTTTTCGATGATCCAATTCCCAAGTGATCGCCCCTGCCGCCCAGAACCCCAGAACCCGTGATTTTATGAACAGCACTGGTTCCGAAACAGCTCGGGTCTGCTACGGTCGGGCTCAGACATGTACGGAACAACAGGTTTGAATTGGATGCATGGCTCGCTCGCCTTGCCACTTGTACTCACGATCGCGCTGACAGGATGTGGGACTCCCGCAGATACAACGGTGGCCGGGACCGAGTCGGAGTCGGAGTCGGAGTCGAGCTCACAGACCGACACGCAAACATCCGACACAACCGCGGGCCCCGACACCGATACCGACACCGATACCGATACCGATACCGACACCGATACCGATACCGACGGATTCGACACCCCAGATCCGATCGTGCCTCCGAGTTACGGCGACTGGATCCGGGTCGACATCCCCGGAGCGATTTGTAGCAACGGCACCCAGTATCCGATTTTCATCAACTTCAGTGAGACGTCGCAAAACCTGGTCGTGATGTTTGAGCCCGGTGGCGCCTGTTGGGACTACGACGGCTGTGCCGGCAAAACCGATCTCGGGGCCGCCAATCCCAACGGCATCTTTGACACCCATATGGACCAAAACTCATTTTTATCGCCGTTGATCCGCCGCGATGTTCCCCCGGAGGACAACCCGATGATCGACTGGAACTTCGTGTTTATTCCGTACTGTACAGCCGACGTGCACACCGGCAACAACGTCGTGACCTATGTCGACCCCGACGGTGTCGAGCCGGACATCGTGTTCCACCACAACGGTCACGACAACGTCCAACGCGCGGCAGCATTCTTGAATGTACAATTTCCTGAGATCCCGCAAATGATGGTCACTGGATGCTCAGCCGGAGGTGCCGGATCGATCATCAACTACCACTTTTTACGCGAGCGCCTCAACGCCGAGCGCGGCTACCTGCTCGACGACTCCGGGCCGATCTTCCCGAGCGACGGCTGGTCGGCTCCCCTGCACAGCATGATCCGCAGCGAGTGGAACGTCGACCCGATCCTCGACAAACTGCCGGGTGACCTCGGCTCGGCGGTCAAGGACAACTTCGGGGCGCTCAACGGTCTGCTGGCGGACATGTACCCCGACGACCGTCTGAGCACAGTGTTCTTCCAACGCGACTACAACTACTCGCGCTACTCCTACGAAAACTTCTACGCCGAAAACGACAAAGAAAGTGTCCTGAGCTACTGGGCCGATGACACCGACTTACTGGTCTCCGCCTACGACGAATACGACAACCTCGCCTACTACCTGCCCTACTGGCGCGAGCTCAACACCAGTCACTGCGTCTCGATCGTCACCTACTTAGGTACCGAGATTGAAGAAGAAAACATCGACCTGCGCAACTTTGTCAACGAGCTACTCGACGATGACGCGCCGCTCACCAGCTACCGCGAGTCCGTACAACCGAACGAAGATCAATAGCTTTCACCACCAGGATTTTAAGTATGTATGCACACCGAAAATGGATTGCCCTTACGGCGGTATTGCTAACAACGGTCCCAGCCTGCGATTCGAACGACAACGACACCGACAGTAGCACGTCGACGACAACCTCGGCGATGGTCGACCCGAGTATGTGCCCGACCTTCGAAACCGCCGAAGACTGCCCCTCCCCCTGTGGGTGGGTCTCGTTTGCCACCTGGACCATCGAAAACGAGATGTGTATCGCCGGTGAGCCGTTGGGCCAATGCGTCTATCAGTCGGGAGATACAGCCGCCGGTTGCGGCACATTTGACGGCTGCCTCGAGGATCCATGGGGCTATATCACCGTCGATGGCGTGCTCGGCTTTCGCCCCTACTGCGGCGGGACCAAACCCCCAGGCTGGCACCAGTGCACGACGCAGGACATCGAGGGCGGTGTGCCCGAGTGCGCCTGTGCCTGCAACAGCTGAGCATCACAGTCGCCCGCATACCGACAACCGCACCCACTGGGTTCGCTGGCCAATGCCGGTCCGAATACGCCTTTGGCTACTCGACCGTCAGCTCGCCGCTGTAGTCAACGTGGACAAACGCGTTGTTGGGAAACTCGTCCTCTTCAAACATATGCACGGTGCCGTCGGGCCAGCGAACCTCTAATGTGTATCCACAACCAAACTCGCCCATCCCAAAGTGGAGGATTTTGGAGTCCATCGAGTTGTAGGTCCCGCGGCTTCCCTTGAGCTCGCGCATCACCACCACATCGTCGTACCGCAGGGTCACCCTGGCACCGATCGCATCGCGGTTGACGTTTTCACCATCCCCGGTCAAGCGCACCGCCAGCCACATATTTTGCTGGCCGATCTCGTTGCGAAACAAAAAGTTGGGGCGCCCGCCACCGGTATCGCGACCACCGACCAAAAGGTCGAGATCACCGTCGTGGTCGATGTCTGCCCAGGCTTGGTTTTGCCCGCTTTTGAGTTGCAAATACTCGGCGTCGGAGTTGTTGATCCCGCTGACGGGCCCGACGCTGGCGAAGGTGCCATCAGGTTGCTGATGCATCAAGCCGAACCAGGCCTTCTGATCAACTTCGCTGTAGTTCCCCTCGTATTTGCGGTCGCGGGTCACCGCCAGATCGAGGCGGCCGTCGTTGTCAAAGTCGACCATCGCCGCGTCGATATCCCCCTCGTTAAACGGCAGTCCGCGGGCCAAAAATTCATTGATAAATGTATATCCACCCTGTTGTCCTTGATTGATCAACAACTGGGTCGGGTCGGACCACTTGCGGTTGTAGTCGCTGGCGACCGGGTGCGAGATGGTGGCGAGGTAGATATCGAGGTTGCCGTCGTTGTTGACATCCTCGCACTGGATCCCGAATCCGTTGGAGCCGATGTAGCTATTTTCGTCAGCGTCGGGCTCGGGGTCGGTTCCGTTGCCGGTCGTGGTGAGCCAGTAGTTACCGGTGGCGAGACTGGCGAAGCCACGTTCGACCGCGACATCACTCAACAACCCGGTGCCGTCGTTTTCCCACAGCTGGTTGACCCCGCGCAGCACGCTGACACCGTAGTTGGCGACAAACACATCGAGGTCGACATCGTTGTCATAATCGCAGGCGACGACGCCATTGGCCGGCTGTCCGGGGGGATTTTGTAGATACACCGATGACACATCTTGGAACGTGCCGTCCCCGAAGCCAAACAGCAGTTGATCGGCGACGGCAAACCCGGTTTGACCGTTGCCGATGAAGAGGTCGAGGTTGCCGTCTTGGTTGTAGTCGCCAAACGCCGCATTGCCGGCGACATAGGGCGCGGGACCGGTGGCGACACCGGCGTCGAGCTTTTGCGTAAAGTGGCCTTCCCCGTCGTTGAGCCACAGCGTGTGGGTGTTGCTGCCCAACTCGATGTCGAGCCCGGCAAAACAGTCCTGATCACCGTCGTTGTCGACATCGCCAAACGCGAAAAATCCGGCCTGGACATCGCGCAGTCCCGACTCATCACTAAAGTGGGTAAATGTACCATCACCGTTATTGAGGTAGATCAGATGCTCGAATGGGATCCCGGCCTGGGGGTTGGGAAATAGGCTGTGGGCGACGATATCGTCGAAGTGGTCGCCGTTGAGGTCGGCAAACCCGAGTCGGCTGTGGTCGTTGATCGGGATCGACTGGGGCGGATCGGGGTCGAAGTTGTCGACCCGGATCCCGCTGGCATCGGAAATATCGGCAAAAAATCCCTGACCGGCGGGGACGAGATCGATGGGCATACACTGAAATCCCGGTTCGTCGGTCTCGCCGGTGCCCTGGGTGTCGGTGTCGCTTTCGGTTTCGGGCCCGGCGGTTGTCGCCTCGCTGGTACCCTCGCTCGTGATGTCGGTGGTCGCCTCGGTCCCCGGGGACGTGCCCTGGGTTTGGGACGATTGACCCGTGCTATCCCCGTCGCCGCCGCAGGCCACAGACAACACACACGCACTCACCAGAGAGATCGCAGGGTAGGCAAACCGAGTCATGCCCAGATGGTCGGCCAAAACCGGTGGGTTTGACAAGTTCGCGGAGCGTCGCTGTCAGATAAACCGCGTGGTCCCGGTCTTGCCGGCCGCCTCTGGATCGAACTGGTGACGCGGGTCGAGCAACTCGTTGACCCGGGCCATCACGATGTCGGTGGCGGCTGCAAATCCCTCGCCATGCTCCGCACTCGCAGCCGCGGAAAACGGCACAAAGTCGGTCGCCGGACGATGCTCCGCGAGTTGCTCCGGTGGGATCGGCTGACCGATGCGATAGGTGATGGTCCCGCCCTTGGCGACCGGACTTCCCCCGGGATAGACGCGATCGGAGCCGTTGCAGCCGACCGGGACGATGGTCAGACCGAGGTGCATGGCGACCTGCATGGCACCGGTACGCCCTCGGATCAGGCGGACCGAACGCGTGCCCTCGGGAAACACCAGTAGGTCGAGACGTTTTTCGATCGCCAGGGTGTTGAGGTCGACGAATCGCAGCATCATCTCGTCAAAGAGATTGCAAATACATGATTCGTAGGGTTCGTTGCCGGGGTCAAATGCCCGTCCGAGGATGTTGCGGGGGCGCTGCCAAATGTCCGTAGGAACCGTTTCGGCGAGCTCCTCACGCAGCTGTTCGACCCGCTGTTGCTGACCTTCGTGACAGGCGTTCACGAGGTTGCGCAGCCCGGCATACTCGGCGTCGCGAGGCCGGCGTCCACACACCGAAAAAAAATCGCGGACGATCAGGTAACCGCGGGAGACGGTCGGGATGTTGTTGGTGTGTTCCATAAACCACCCGACAAATCGCGACTCGTAGTATTTGCCCTTCACCCAGGTGGCCGTGAATCGATTGTGCTTGCGGTAGCGGTGGTACTGAAACGGCCAGTAGTTGTAGCGGTCGGTGTGGTTCATGGCGAACATCACCGGGTGATCGGGGATCCGCTCCTCGCCTTCGACCCGGATCACAACCCGCGGCGGCAAGCTGTAGTTGGGCCGCAAAAACGCCTGGGCGATGAACTTTTGCGCAGGGGGGTAGGTCTGGAGCTTGATCCGCGAGAGCCTGTCGAGGTCGAGCATGGCGCGGTGGATGGTGCCACACGCAGGGCAAGCGGTACACTCCCGGCCATGCAATACCGGTTTTTGGGCCAGACAGGGATCCGCATTTCACAGCTCGGCTACGGCACCATGGGGTTTGGTGACACCTGTGATCGGGCGATGTCACGGACCCTCTTCAACCGCTGTCGCGACGCCGGCATCAACCACTTCGACTGCGCCGATGTCTATGCCAACGGTGCCTCTGAAACCATCCTCGGTGAACTCATGCGCGGGTGTCGCGACGAAGTCGTGATCGCGACCAAGGCCTACTTTCCCACCTCCGGCGATGTCAATGCCCGCGGGTCGTCGCGCTACCACCTGGTCCGCGCCGTCGAGGCCAGCCTGCGGCGGCTGCAGACGGATCGTATCGATTTGTTTTACCTACATCGATTCGACGATGCGACGGGGATCGAACACACCCTGCGGGCCGTGCAAGACCTCGTCGCGCAGGGAAAGATCCTCCATCCCGCCGCCAGCAACTTCGCTGCCTGGCAGGTCGCACGCGCCCTAGGCCACGCCGAACGCCTCGGGTTTGAGCCGATCTGCTGCATCCAACCGATGTACAACCTGGCCAAACGGGCGGCCGAGATCGAGTTGCTGCCGATGGCCGCGGCCGAATCGATCGCGGTGATCCCCTACGGGCCCTTGGGCGGCGGCCTGCTGAGCGGGAAATACGGTGTCGACACGCGGCCACAAAGCGGGCGTTTGATCGACAATCCGATGTATTCGACGCGTTACCGCGACGCGACCAACTTCGAGATCGCCCAGCAGTTTTGCAACCTCGCACGGGACTGGGGCCACCACCCGGCCACGCTGGCGATCGCATGGGTCGCGTCCCATCCGGCCGTGACTGCGCCTTTGATCGGTGCGCGCAACGAAGAGCAATTGCAGCCCCTGTTGTTGGCTGCAGATCTCGAGTTGACGCCCCAACAGCGCGAACAAATCGCGGCCTTGTCCCCCGCACCACCGCCGGCGACCGACCGCAATGAGGAGACGTCGCAACACAACTACGGCGCGCGCTAGTTGCTTATGATCGCGGCGGTGGTGACTCGCACGGCAAAGGTCTCTGGCCGCGACAAACCGGACGAAGTCGGCACTTGGGTTCTCGTGGCTTCGAGGTCGCAAGCCCGGATATCACCAAGTTCGGAGACGCACTTGTGGTGCCCCTGCGCATGCATTTGCACACTTACGATCGTTTCGCTGCACCCGTCCGGGGCGAATTTGGGCGGATCTTCGTGGACGCAGGCGGTCGCCTGTCGGGCGAAAATGGGGAACCGTTTTCGACCTGTCCCCAAAGACGAGCCGCGGCGGGTGAGAAATCCGTGGCTGCGGCCTTTGCGAGGACCGCACGGACAAGCTCCTGCGTAGTATACCAGTCCAGTGCGTTTGCTTGGGATGTGGCCCCACAACCGCGGGCGCGACGGTACGTCGAAAACTGGTCGCCAGCAGGTGTCGAGTGATTTTTTTCTGTGGCCCGGGGACTTCCTTGACAATGCATCTGAGGATTGGAGACCGTCGATCCCGTGAGCGTGGGTGAGGCTGAAATCCCGCAGGGACTGCGGGATGCGATCCGCGACCGGCGACTGATCCCGATGGTCGGACCGGGCGTCCCGCTTTCGGTGCGAGATGCCCTCGGCGGCCCACTCATCCCCAGTTGGATGACGTTGCTCGAGCGCCTGGCGGATCATCTCGGCAGCCTGCGGATGCGAGAAGAACTGCGCGTGCGGGCCTATCTCGAAGGCGACCCTCCCGACCATACCGAGGCGTTGCGCCATGCTGCGATCGGCCTCGGCAACGAGTGGGGACTGTTTTTGTCCGAGGAACTCGACCCACCGCGGACCCTCGTTCAGGACGAGCGGCTCGCGCTCCCGCGGAGCTTATGGGCCCTCGGCTGCCGCCTGCTGATCACGACGACCATCGACAGGGTGCTCCAATGGACATGTCCAGAAGGACTTGTACCCCGGCGATGGATCATCGAACCGCCCACCCGCGACCTCGAAAAACTCCAGGCATCGTTGACCGTGCCCCACCTGTGGCACCTGTTTGGTCACATCGACATGGTCCCGGACGTGGTCCTCACACCGGATGGCAACACCCCCTATTTTCACACGCCCGAGGTCGAGGAACGCTTCCAGTCAGCCCTCGAGCGCCTGCGCGACCTCGCGGCCGACCGGTCGATGTTGTTTGTCGGCTTCGACCTCGACAACCGGGAAGGTGGTGGCCGCGTGCGGTGGCTGCGGGAGATATTCGCTGGCCTCGGAAGCCACTACTTCCTGGCCAACAACCGCGAGCTCGACGACCTCCAGCTGGCCACGGATGGCATCGACCTCGAATTTGTCGGCTACGATGAGCCCGGCAAGGACGGCGAAACCTCCGGTCCCAGCCTCCTCGATCTCCTCCACACGCTCTCGAACTTCCGCGCCCGCGAACCCTCGGGTCCCCTCGATGCTGTCCCCGAGGTCATCCCCTCTGCGCACGCACTCGATGTGGTCGAACTCAGCGGCAGCGAACTGCTCACCGAGGACGAGACCAGCCAGACACCACTGACTGATCTCATCGATCTCGATGTCCCCCAGCAGCGTCGCAACGCGCCGTTCGATTCGGTTTCGGACGCCGTATCCTGGGCGACTTCTTCGGTCCATCTGACGGCGGATTCCCTCGAGGGCGAACATCCTGTCCTTTCAGACAGCGATCCCCTGCCCCCTCCTCCCGCAGCGCCACTCGACCGCGAGGGCTTCACATCGGTCAACATCGACGATCTAGAGCCGCCTCCACCCCCTCCTCCTCGACTCGATGACGATGACCCACCTCCCGCGGAACAACCGGCCAAGCCGCCACCACCGCCCCCGATCATCAAACTCAAGCCCGATCCTGTTGCTGATACAAAGGCTTCGGCGCCGCCGCCCACCGACTTCGACGACGACCACGACGAGCCCGCGCGTCCACTGTCACAGCTGATCGCCGAGAAGGAGTTGACGCCCCGTTACGACGACGATCAAACCAAGGTGCTCAGCGAACAACTCGAGGCGGCGATCGAGACACGCATGGATCTGCGGCGCCGCGGATTAGAAACCGCAGAGGTCGAGACGCAGATCAACCAACTCCGGGCGAAGCTTCGCGAAGGTGGTCACCTCAAGGCCGGTGATTCGTTGGGTGATGGCCGCTATCTCCTCGTCCGCCGCCTCGGCCAGGGGGGCTTTGCCACCGTGTGGATGGCTAGCGACCGCGCACTCGAGAAGAGCGTCGCCATCAAGGTCCTGCACGCCCAGTACGCCCGGGACAAGGCCAAGCGTGAACGCTTCTTCCGCGGTGCGAGAAAAATGTCCGACCTCGACCACGACGGCATCGTACGCGTGATCGATCTGCACGGGGTCGAGGCTGGTTTTCACTACTTCGTGATGGAGTTTGTCGACGGTTACAACCTGCGCGAGGCGATCCGCCGTCAAATTTTGCCGCGCGAGCGGGTGTTGGATGTGGTCAAAAAAGTTGGTAGTGCACTTGCACATGCACACTCCCGCGGCCTGGTCCATCGCGATGTCAAACCCTCCAACATTTTGGTCAACGCCGACGGCGATCCCAAACTCACCGACTTCGACCTCGTGCGCGCCGAGGATACCACCGGGGGGACCCACACCAGCGCAATGGGAACGTTTTTGTACAGCGCGCCCGAGGTGATGGACCGGGCCCAAGAAGCCGATCCGGCCTCGGATGTGTACAGTCTGGCGATGACCGCGGTCTATGGACTTCGCGGCGGTGACCTGTCGATGGCGGTGGTCCGCGACACCGGGCAAGTAATCAGTCGCCTGCCGACCACAACCTTGATCAAAGAAGTGTTGCAGCGGGCGCTCGACTGGGATCGCAAGCGCCGATTTCAATCGGCCAAGGCATTTTGTGAGGCATTGAGTCAGGCCCAGGCCGGTACCTACCGCCGCCCCGAGGAGCCGACACGCCGACGCAAGACCCTTCCCGGCGATGGAAATGTGCTGTTACATGATGATCTCGACCCCGAACAGGAGATCGAGCACATCGAGGCAGGAACCATCATCGCGGGGCGGTTCAAGGTCATCACCTGCCTCGGAAGAAGTGGCCTCGGGACCATGTACTTGGGGGAACGCATCAACATCGGCCAACGCGTCGCCATCAAGGTACTCACCGACAGTTGGGATTGGGTTCGCAGTGTCGAAGGCAGCCAGCGTTTCCGCAACGTCGCCCTCGCGGCGAGTCGGACCGGCCAGCCCAACATCCTCGAGGTGTTCGAGGCCGGCTCGTTGCCCGACAATCGCCTGTACATGGTGATGGAGTATATCGAGGGCTACAACCTCTACGCCGAGCTGCAAGAACACGGACGTCTGCCGGTTCGCCGCGCCTGCCGAATCATCCGCGCCGTCGCCCGAGCCGTGCGTGCTGCCCACGATGCGGGGATCATCCACCGCGATCTCAAACCGCTCAACGTCATGTTTGTCCCCCTGCCCGATGGGTCAGGTGAAGCAGTCCAGGTGTTCGACTTTGGCATCTCGGCCTGGGCCGAATCCGAGGCCCGTCTCTCCGATCCGAGTGTGTTTATCGCCACCCCCGAATACATGGCCCCGGAACAGATCCGCGGCAAAGAAGCGACCCCACTGCTCGACATCTACGCCCTCGGGGTGATGCTCTACGAAATCCTGGTCGGCGAGCCGCCATTTGTCGGCAAGACAGGCCGCGAAGTCATGGCCCGCAAACTCCACGAAAAAGCCCCGTCACTCGGCTCCCGACGCCCCGAGCTCCCCCACAACCTGATCGTGCTGGTCGACGACTGCCTGGCGATCGAACCCGCCGCGAGGCCGCCGTCGGCCCGCTCGTTTCTCGAGCGCATCGGCGAGGCGATCCATGCACTTGCAAGCGAAAAGTCGACCCAATAGCACCCACACAGGGATTGTCCGAAACAACCCGGAATGCTAGCGTCGACCCGTGGCGATTCGAATCCTGTCGTTTGGTTTTAAATACACATCCGACCTACCGAACGCCGACCTGTTGTTCGACCTGCGCCGACGCCTCGCCAACCCTCGCAACCATCTTCCAAAAGGGGCGATCGGGACAGACACCATCGTTCGCCAAACCGTCATGGGTCCCGACGGCAATCGCAAGGTATTTACCGCGTGTCTCGAACGTGTCCAAAAGGTATTGCGCGCGCGCCCGGATGCCGTGATCGCGTTTGGTTGTAAAAGCGGGATCCACCGGTCGGTCGTGTTTGCCGAGGAAACGGCCGCCCGGTTGCGCAAACAGGCCCTTGTGGTGGAGGTCGAACACCTCCACCTGCGCAGGCGTTCGGATTCGTCGATGCTGGTCCCGTGATGTCAGCGGCGTGTCTTCAACCGAATCGTTGCATTTGCACCGCTCCAGTTTTTGTAGCGCAGCGAGCGGTCGGCGATCTCTGGACCACCCCGTTGGGCCATGCGGACAAATTTACCCTCGACGATACGGGCGATCCAGTTGCTGCCATCCCAACTTTTGTAGTGCAGCGAAGTCGTCGCTTGCCCGGGCTCGTCCTCGGCCGTCGACTGTAGAAACTGCTCGCCTTCGATGGTTGCAAAACAGTTCTTTCCCTCCCAATCGCGGTACCGGATCGACTGCCCATCACGGCTGGCACCGAGGCCAGGTTCGGGGCGTTTGGAGATCGGTGGGGGGCGGCGCGGCAGACTGCGGGGGGGTGATGGCATCACCCCGTAGCTCGCGGTCTGACTGCGCGGCTTGGCTTCGGGCTCGGGAGGTCCACTGTCGAGATCGAGTTCGAGCTCAAACTCGTCGTCATCGATCTCCTCGGCAACCGCCATCCCGGACACGCGGTGCGAGCTCGATTCCTGGCGGGTGCGCGGCGAATCGATCAGATCATCGTCCGAGAGTTCGAAGTCGAGGTCAAAGTCCTCCTCTTCGGCCGCGGGTTTGACCACCGTCGGCTCCTCTTTGATCTCGAAGTCGAGTTCAAAGTCATCATCGTCGCCAACCGCTGCAGCGGGCTCCGGCATGGCAACAACCCGGGTGCGATCGTCGTCGGCCACAACATCGAGCTCGAAGTCGAGGTCGTCACCACCCGCGACACTGGCCTGTGGTTGTGCGGGCGTTTCGAGAAGCTCGTCTTCATCGTCATCGTGGATCACGGCCCCCGGAATCTCGAGCAATCCGCTCAGGGGCCGTTTGGGCAACTCGACGTGGGTCACCACCGTTTGGGCCTCGGAGGAGGCTCCTGCTTCGGCCGGAGCCTCCCGAGACTCCGGTGATTTTATTGCATCCACATCTTCTTTGCTCGCCGGAGGTTGTGCAGCGGACTCGGCGACCGACGGTCCTGTGCCCCGTTCCGTCGACGTACCTGACTGCGCGATCCGGGGTGAGAACGGACTCCCCGCGACTGGTTTGTCGTGCGCCGCGCTTGTCGTTCCCGTGTCCGATTGCTCGGTCCGGGGTTTCAACGAGTGACCCACCTCGACCGGTTTTGCCTGGGAGGCGCTTGCTGTTCCCGTGCCCGATTGTTCGGTCCGGATCACGTTCGTCGTACTCGGCTCGGACGACTCGGTCACTGGCGGTTTGGGTGCCAGCGGTTTTTTGTCCGCGTTCTCGTTCCGCGGGCGACGCAGGGACTCGAGGCGGGAGCGCGACGACTCAGATGTCGCTTGGCTCGGGGAATCCCGACGCGAGAGGGGTTTTCGCGGCGTATAGGAACTGCGCCGTGACATCGTCCGCAGACTCGACAACTTACGGCCCTCATCGCGCCCGCTCGCGGGCTTTTGTGTCGCCCCTGAATCGGTTCGTGAATAGGGTTTACGCGCGCCGATGCCGATCCCGCGGGGCTTGGCCGAAACATTTGTTGATACATCTTTTTTGTCAGGCACGAGGGTCGACGATTCCATCGCGTTCCCAGTCGCGCCCGCCTCGGGCTTTGTCTCGCCCTCGCCGGTCTGTTGTTCCTCCGAAGGTGTCGGCTGTTCGGCATTCGCTTCGCCATGCCCGTCACCTCCGGTTTGTTTCGGTGCCACGGCTGTCGAAGGGGTTTCCTCGACTGCGCGCTCCGACGGCGCAGTCCCTGCGACAGGTGCTGCCTGGGACGGCTCCTGGGCCGCGACGCCCGTCAAATCGCTGGTGTCCGTTGCTGCGACCTCGGAATCATCTGCTTCCGATTCGCTCGCGTCCGATCCGACCGCGAGACTGGCTGCGACCTCCGATTCGCCTGCCTGTGTTCCCGCGTCGACGGCGACCTCCGCTTCGACTGCCTGCGTACCGGCTTCCGCGTCACCCGTGTCTGCTGCGACTTCCGAACTGTCTGCGCCCGTTTCGCCTGCTTCCGCGTTACCTGCTTCCGCGTTACTCGTCTCTGCTGCGACTTCCGAACCGTCTGCTTCCGCTTCGCCTGCTTCCGCGTCCGAATCTCCTGCGTCCGCAGCCTCAACCGAGCCTCCTTGGTCCACCACACCGGGGTCCGTTCCTACCGATTCGACTGCTCCGCTTGCTTCCGTGGCTTCTGCTTCTGCTGCGGCAGTCTCCGCTGCAACTTCCGATTCGACTGACTCTCCTCTGGTTGCTTCCGTTGCTTCGCTGTCCGCTGCAACCTCTGGTTCGCCGGGGTCCGACTCGCCTACCTCTTCCGCTGCGACTTCTGCTGCGACCGATCCTGGTTCCTCCGGTTCCGATTCGCCTGCGTCCGCTGCGACCTCCCTGTCTGCTGGGACATCCGAGCTGCCTGCTTCCGCTTCACCGGTTTCGCTCTCCGACTCGTCTGCTTCCGCTGTTTCCGACTCGACGACGTCATCCGCTGCGCTCTCCGACTCGCCTACGGCATCCGCTGCGTTCGCGTCTGCGGCCTCCCGGTCCGCTTCGTCACCTTCCGTCGTTGCTTCCGCTTCGTCCGCATCCGTTGCGACTTCCGCTTCACGACCGCCCGTTGTTGCTTCCGCTTCGCCCGCGTCGAACTCCCGGTCCGCGACTTCCGTTACTTCCGTTTCGCCCGCGTCTGCGGCACCCGCGTCCCTTGTAGCTGCCGCTTCGCCCGCGTCCGCGACCTCGTCTGCGACTTCCGTTGCTTCCGTTTCACCCACTTCAGCGACTTCCGACTCGCCTGCATCCGTTGCTTCCGCTGCGACGTCCGACTCGCCTGCATCCGTCGCTTCCACTTCAGCGACTTCCGACTCGCCTGCATCTGTTGCTTCCGCTGCGACGTCCGACTCGCCTGCATCCGTCGCTTCCACTTCAGCGA
>CAZUPD010000002.1:160309-190642 GCA_964621785.1 uncultured Nannocystaceae bacterium | reverse complement strand
CTTACCGATGATCTCGGATTTACGATCGACTGAAAGCGGCATTTTGACTCGCTGTACAGGGGCACCTCGCCCCCGGGTTCAACTTGGAAAAAGACGTTTTAGAAGCTCGGAGAATCGTGGTCGCGCGCACCGATGTCAAGCCGATTTCGGGGGCGCGGCCGGGGGGTTGCTCTCACGTACGACCTTCTCCGGGGCCAACATCCGCTGTTCGGTGACGGAGGCAATGATGGCGATGCGCCGTCCGGCCTCCACGCCGTGAATCACCACACGCTCGAGGCCATCGTCAAGATCGGCGAGAACATCCTCGACTTGGCACTTCTGGCCCTGGCCCATACGGGTGAGCACCGGGTCGCCCTCGGGGCGGTGGATACTCGGCATCGGCAGACAATCGATCGGATCGATCAGATGTCTGTGCAAACGTTTGCGGGAGGCCGTCCGAGCGTCGACCGATTCCTCGGCAACTTCGGGGAGGGCGCAGCGATACTTCGGCGGACGTCCGTCTCGGGGCGGGAGCATTTGGGCCACCAGCGGACTGACCGTGCGTGGGTCGTCGACGCGAAAGTCTGCACATGAGAGTCGACGCAGCCCGGCGAGGTGGGCGGGCACGCCAACACGGCGTCCGAGCTCCTCGGCCAACGAGCGCACATACGTGCCCTTACTCACGCGACATGTCCACGCAATACAGGGCTCGCTCGCCGCCTCAGAGATCACATCCTCAGCGCTGAACACCGTCATCGGCCGTGGTTCTAACGCGACATCTTCCCCACGCCGCACCCGCTTGTGGGCCCGTTGACCGCCGACCTTGATCGCCGAGTACGCCGGCGGGGGCAACATCAACAATCCAGTCATCTCACGGGCGTGCTGGATCGCGGCGGAGATCTGTGTAGCATCAATATTTGCAGTTGCAACCGTCTCGCCCTCGCGATCGGCCGACACCGTACTGCGACCCAGGGCAACCTCGGCGCGATAGGTTTTATCGAGCAAGGTCAGGTAGGGCACGAGCCGGGTGGCTGCACCAACACACACAATCATCAACCCCGAAGCCAGCGGATCGAGGGTGCCGCAGTGACCGACCTGACGTACCCCAAGGGCCCACCGCACCCAGCCGACAACATCGTGGGAGGTCGGACCGACGGGTTTGTCGAGCCACAACACCCCAAAGCCCGGGCTTCCGCCAAATGGGTTTGTTGTATTTTCACTCATTTGCCCAACCTCCGAGGCGAGCGCCACGAACGAATGGGTCAGCGACGCGAACGCGGCGAGCGATCGACCATCGACGCCTTGCCGGTTTACTTGGAAATACAACGACCATAGCGCCTACTCGTCGCGGGTCCGCAATCACTCCTCGGATGGTTGCGGATCTTCATCGCGGATCTCGGCGAGTACCCGCTCGATCGCAAGCCCGCGGTCGATACTTGTGTCGCGCTCAAACAACAATTCCGGAAGTCGTCGCAGGGGGACTTTTTTACCGACCTCGCGGCGGATCGAGCCGGCTGCCGACGCCAAACCGTCGAGCACACGCTGAGCCTGTTTGTCGGTACAACCTTGGAGGTCGATAAAGACGCGTGCCTGGGCAAAGTCGGCGGTCACGCGGACACCGGTGATCCCGATCATCCCCGCCTTGCCCTGCAACCGTGGGTCGCGGAAGTTTCCAAATAGCAACTGATCGGCGATTGCTCGCCGCAGTGCTTCTTCGACTCGTCTTAGTCGCGTACCCACGTCGTTACCCCGAAGTTCTGTGCTCACCAAGACCATTGGCCGCACGGCCGGGCAAACAAGTCAGGCGCACGAGATGTGCGTTGACGAGTAAGCCCGCAGTACGTTCAAGGGTTGCGTGCATTTGCAAGCCGCAGCCGGAAGCTGGTGAGAGTCTGGCCTAGAGCGACGGTGGAATCGTCTCGATCTCGTAGGCCTGCAGGATGTCCTCGGGTTGAACTTCAGTGAAGTTGTCGACCACGATGCCGCACTCGAAGCCCTCGCGAACCTCTTTGACATCGTCCTTGAACACCCGCAGCGAGTAGACGGCACCTGTGTGGATGATCTCGCCATCGCGGACGACCCGGATGTGGCTGTCGCGGCGAATGTGCCCCTTGACCACCCGGCAACCGGCAACCGTGCCGAGGCGGGGAATCGGGAACAGTGCACGAACTTCGGCTTCGCCCTGTTCCTTCTCGCGGTACTCGGGCTCGAGCAGTCCGACCATCAACTCGCGGACCTTATCGATCGCCTCGTAGATCACGCTGAACGAGTGGATATCGACCTTTTCGTGGTCGGCGAGTTGGGCCGCCTTGCCCACCGGTTTGGTGTTGAAGCCGATGATCACAGCTTCGCCGGCGGATGCCATCTTGACGTCGTTTTGGGTGATCGCACCGACGCCGTTGAAGATGACCTCGACCTTGACCTTGTCGGTTGATTGCTCGAGCAACGATTCGCGCAACGCCTCGGACGAGCCCTGGACATCAGCACGCAACACGATCTTGAGGGTCGGTGTCTTCTTGCGTGCGATGAGATCTTGGATCGATGGGCCGACGCGGGCGGTTTCTTTGCGACGCCGTTGTTCGCGGCGGTGCGAGACCAACTGGCGGGCGGCTTTTTCCGACTCGACGACATTGAAGCGATCGCCGGCCGCCGGGACACCGTCGAGTCCGAGGACTTCGACCGGGGTCGATGGACCTGCCTCGCGGAACACCTTGCCGCGGTCGTCGAGGATCGCACGGACCTTGCCGCTGTACTCGTTGGCGACCACGATCTGGCCCTTTTTGAGCCGTCCCGCTTCGATCAATACGGTGGCGATGGGGCCCCGTCCCTTGTCGACCCGAGCCTCGAGGACAATGCCTGCGGCACGGCCTTCGCGACTCGCACGCAGGTCGAGCAGCTCTGTCTGCAGGGCCAGCATCTCGAGCAGTTTGTCGATCCCCTGCCCCGACTTGGCCGAGACCTCGACGATGATAGTTTCACCGCCAAATTCTTCGCCGACCAGTCCGTGCTCCATCAACATTTGCTTGACGCGCCCGGGGTTCGCCTCGGGTTTGTCGACCTTGTTGAGGGCGACCATCAGGGTGACCTTGGCCTCTTTCGCGTGTTTGATCGCCTCGACAGTTGTCGGCATGACACCGTCATCAGCCGCGACTACCAACACAACCACGTCGGTGACTTGGGCACCGCGCGAGCGCATGGCGGAGAACGCCTCGTGACCCGGTGTGTCGAGAAATACAACATCGCCTTTTTCGGTCGAGACTTTGTAGGCACCGATGTGCTGGGTGATGCCTCCGGACTCACCGTCGGCAACCCGCGACGAACGGATCTTGTCGAGCAGCGAGGTCTTGCCGTGGTCGACGTGGCCCATCATCGTGACGACAGGCGCCCGCGGTTCCCCGACGCCCTTCTCGGCGGCACCGGTGATCGCCTCTTCTTGGAACGAGACGTTCTCGACCGTGTAGCCGAACTCGCCGGCAACTAACTCGGCGGTCTCGATGTCGACGGCGTGGTTGATGGTCAAGCCACGCAGGCCCATCCCCCACAACACCCGCATGATCGCGCCGGCTTTTTTGCCCATCTGGTGGGCCAGGTCGGCGACCATGATCGCCTCGTCGACGCGGATCCGCTTTTTCGCCTCGCTCATCTCCTGGGTTGCAACCCGTGGGGAGTGACCGGGACTTTTGCGGTTGCGCATGGGCATCTTGCGGCGACGCCCCTGTTGCTGAATCCGTTCTTCGCGCTTTTTGCGTTCGCTGGCGCGGCCGCCTCTCGGCTCGTCTCCGGCGTCGGTGATGATCACCTGCTGGCGCGGCCGCATTTGGCTGAGCTGGATGAACCCCTTGATCCTCGGCTCGGCCCGTTGCTTGGCGACTCCGACGATCACACCAGCATCGTTGCGCACCACTCGACGGCTGTCTTCGCGCTGCTTCGACTTCGCGGAAGGCTTGGGCGCGGCAGACTCCCGCTGCGGCTGCGGCTGCTGTTGCGTTTGCTGCTGTTGCGGTCGGGCTTCGGGCTGTTTTTCTTGCCTCGGTTGTGCGCGACTCGGTTGTTGCGTACGGCCCGGACGTGGCGGCGGCTTATCAGCCATCCGTTCGGCGAGGCCTCCCGGCAGGCGACGAGTTCCGGCTGGGAGCTCGATCCGTTGACCGACTGCCGGCATCGACGCTTGCTTGCGTTGAAACGACTCCCGGGTCACGCTCGCCTTAGGTTTGGACTTGGGATCGCCTGGCTCGTCCGGCGAGTGCGCTTCTTGTACACGCACCGGTTCGATCGCCTCGGCCTCGACCGGCTGCTCGTCGGGCATCGCCTCTGGCTCCTGCTCTTCAGCTTCGACTGCGTCAGAGTCGCGGACGAGTACGGGCCGACGGCGAATCGTCGGTCGGACAACGGGCCGGACTTGGGCCTCGACCTCGGCGACACGGGCGGCCTCCTCGGCAGCCTTTTTAGCCCGGGCTTCCGCCTCTAAGACCGCAGGTCGCGGCCCTTTTGCGGTCCGGCGAATCACCGTCGCGCGGCGGCGCTTCGGCTTTGTTTCGGGAGTTTTCGGCAGCGGTTTCCCGCCGCGAACGTGGGAGCGAACGCGGTTCGCCTCCTCAACGGTCAGGGTGCTCATGTAGTTTTTGATCTGGAGTCCGAGGCCGCGGATAACTTTTTCCGTTGCCTTGGTTTCTTGGCCCAGTTCACGGGCGAGTTCGTAGACGCGGATCTTTTTCGTCGCCATAGCTCATCCCCCTTTCCCCGAGGTGCCCGGAGCACAGTCGAGGGCTTGTGCGAGCGAGCACAGCCGTTGGATGCGAGGCAGCGCCGGGTTACGGCTACTGCGGGTGACGATCTCGATTTCGGTTCTCAATGATTCTCTCAGGGCTGCCCACAGCCTGGATGGATCGTTGATTTGGGTCGGGGCTGATGCCTTGGACCGGGCCCACACACGGGTGAGACTCCGGCGTTTGATAGCTTGGTCAAAACACTTTTGGGAAGGACACAGGTATGCCGAGCGACCTCCGATAAGGGCGTTATCGCCGCGGCGCACGGCCGGGACAATATCACCCTCGGGCGTGCGACGCACTCGCAAGAGTGCTACCTGCGGTCGGCGCGTACGACAGCCGACACATGTGCGGATCGGTGTACTCATCCAGTTGGCACCTCCGCCTCAATCTCTTCTGTTTCTTCGTCTAGAGTCGGGTAATTGACGTCTAACTCAATCTTCCCGCTGACTGCGTCATTTGCGATGTCGACGATATTTTCGGCTTGCTCGGGAGTGTCGATTCCCGGAACTTGAGCCAGCTCATCGACGTCGGCGATCGCGAGATCACGAAGCGAACGCCAACCGATTTGAAACAATGTGCCGGCGGTCTCTGGACCGACGCCGGGGACCGCGGCCATTTCGGCCAAGCTCCGCAGCTCCATCTCGCGCAACTTGCTTTCCGAGTGGATATCGATCCGCCATCCGGTGAGACGCGACGCGAGGCGCACGTTTTGGCCTTTTTTGCCGATCGCCAGACTGAGTTTGTCGTCGGGGACAACGAGTTCCATTGTGTGCCGCTCGGCGTCGATCAATACCCGGGAGACGGATGCCGGTTGGATCGCGTTGCACACAAACCGTGCCGGATCGTCGTTGAACGGGACGATGTCGATTTTTTCGCCGCGCAACTCTTGGACCACGGCTTGGACCCGACTCCCGCGCATCCCGACGCAGGCGCCCACGGGGTCGACATCGCGGTCGCGCGAGGACACGGCGATCTTGGATCGGGCACCCGGTTCGCGGGCGCAGGCCTCGATTCGCACGATACCTTCAAAGATCTCGGGGACCTCGTGCTCGAACAACTTGGCCACCAAGCCGCGGTGGGTCCGCGACAACACGATCTGGGGACCGCGGGCAGATTTGTCGACATCCTTCACATAGGCGACGATCCGATCGCCCGGGCGCAGCGACTCACGGGGCACCTGCTCGCGCGAGGGTAAGATCGCCTCGGTTCCGCCGTTGTCGACTTCGACGACGATGCTGCCGCGCTCGAACCGGCGGACGATCCCCGTCATCAACTCGCCCTTTTTATCTTTGTAGCGGTCGTAAAGGTTCTCGCGCTCGGCCTCGCGGACGCGTTGGATGATCACCTGTTTGGCCGTCTGTGCGGCGATGCGACCAAAGCCGCGGTGTTTGTACTGAAGCGCCTCGATCTCGGCGTACTCGCGCGCCTGTTGTTGCGCCCGTTTGCGGTCGGCGTCGAGGTAGAAAATCTCGAACAACAGCTCGTCACCAACTTCGGCTTCGAGGCCGGCGCGCTGGGCCTGGTCGCGGCTGAGCTCGCGCATCTCGGACTGGACTTCGTCGACGACATAGAGGACTTGAAACAACTTCACGTTGCCGGTCTCGGTATCGAAGCTCGCTTCGATCTCGCGGTCGTCAAAAATCTTTTTCGCCGCCGTGGCGACAGCCTGCTCGACGGTCTCAACGAGGACATCGCGCGAGATGTTCTTCTCGGCGCAGACCTGATCGATCACGGTGTTGAGGTTGACTGTATCTTCCATCTCTCGAAATTCAGCCTTCGTATACAAGATTTGCCCGGCGGATGTCCGCCAGCGGAATCCAGTAGCGCCGCTCGCCGTCGACTTCTCGGAGGATCACCACACCGCTGCGATCGTCGGCTTCGGCTCCTGGAGACGGCTGGGTACGTTGGATGTATCCGTGGAACGTCTTTTGTTTGGGGTCGCCGCCTCCGTCACCGAGGATCGGACGCCGGGTTTTGACAACGACACGACTTTCGAGGAAGCGCTCGTAGTGACTGCGCCGTGTGAGGAGGCGCTCGATCCCGGGAGAGGAGACCTCGAGTGTGTAGGGGTCGTGCAAAAGCCCGGTGAGTTCACCTGCCCTCGGATCGACTTCGAGGGCGTCGAGCGAAGCGCTGATAACAGGCCCCATTCGCGTACAGTCGTCGAGTGAAATCCCCTCGGCGCGATCGAGATAGACGCGGATCACCCGTCCCCGGCCGCTTCCGATCAGTTCGACCGCAATCACCTCATAGCCCAGCGGACCGACAACCTCGGCGAGGTGGTCCTCTAGCTGCTGTGCCCCAGACCTGGATGTACCCAGGTTCGTCGGGAGCTGTGTCGTATCGGTGGACATCATCATGAGGGACAAAAAAAGCGAGCTGAGCTCTGTGCTCCGCTCGCAGGCGACCGGCAGAATGGACGGGTGCTTATCATAGCGCCCACGGGTGGGCAAGCCCCGCGGATCCGAAATTCCTCGCAGGTCCGGGTATCTCACCTCTCTGCTACCATCCCGCCGATGCCCTGCGGTTCGCGTCGACAACCTTTGACTCGGACACGTAGGCCGACCAACCCGTTTTCGTGGTTTTTCTCGCGCGTCAGCCCACAGTCAGGTGGATCGCGGATCTCGAACGCTCGCACGTCCGATCGAGGAGTCCCCGAAACATTCGCAGGGGACATCGCGTTTTTCGGCTGCGGGGGAAGCAATGGCTAAGACCTCGCCTCCCGTTGGGCTCTACGCCTCCATGGCAAACTACGTCGACGGCGATCGCCGCGCGTTCAGCCGCCTCTACGCCACCCTATCCCCGCGTCTCCGGGGATTTTTGATGAAAATGATCCGCGATGAACCGACCGTGGAGGATCTGATCCAACTCACGATGCTCAAGGCGCACCTCGCCCGGGATCGGTTTGAGCTGCAGGGAGGCAATCCCGATGGGGCTGTCCAAGCCTGGTACTTCGCTATCGCCAGAAACGTCGCCATGGACCATTTACGCAAGCAGTACCGCCGTGACAAGCGACTGCGAAAAGCTGGCGAGTCCGACGGTGTCGATCCGGTTGCTGCGTTGGTCGACGAGACTCCTTCGATCGAACATCTCGGCATCACCCGCGAAGCCGAGCAGTCGATCATCGAACAGGTTCAAACAGCGCTCGCCAAACTTCCGGCCAGCCAGCGGGAAGTTGTCGAGCTCCACAAGTTGCGCGGCATGAGCATGGCCGACATCGCCACCCGCCTCAAAATCCGCGAGGGAGCCGTGCGCGTGCGGGCCCATCGCGCCTACAAAGCCCTCGCCCGGTTGCTCTCGCCCCAGGCCCTGCTGTTTTTGTACTGGGGGGCCTCATGAGCCAAATCGATGTACAAGCACTGATTTCCCAGGACCTCGACGACCTGGTCCACGAGCGTCGGCGACACTTCTTACCTGCGCTTGTCCTTGTAGCTGCATTTATTGCCACCATGCTCACCGCCGTCGGGCTGCGCCCCGACCTCCTCGCCCAACCGATGTATCAACTGGCGAGCCAGGTCCTGCTGTGGTGTCTGTGTCTGCTCGTGCTCCCGGCGATCGGCCTCGGTCTGTGGTTTCCCAGCCGTCTCACCAAAATCAGCCTCGTCCTGCTCGTCCCCGTACTCGTGTTCATTGGCGCAGTCGGACTCCCGACCGATAGCGTGACCATCGGCGCTCTGTTCACCCACGTGTTCAACGACGGTGCGATCTGTACCGCCAACATGTTGGCGACCGGCACCATCCTGCTGCTCATCGGCTACTTCAGCGGCGCGTTTGTCCAACGCCGACGCCGGTACGCGGCAGTCTGGGTGAGCGCCGGGATCTCGATCGCTGCAATTACAACGGTCACCTGGCACTGTTCGGCGACGGCCTGCCTACACACGCTCTCGAGCCACCTAGGCGGCGGGCTGCTCCTCCTCGGGCTCTCGTCGTTGCTGGCATTTCGCGTGCGCCGAAGCACCAAACCATAACCGAGACGTGAAGCCTCGAACGTCATCACGCGTGTGCATCAAATTCAGTTTACATGTACTTGCAACGGGGACCGCCGCGCGCACTCGACAATCAGCGCCGCGGAATGACGCCCGAGGCCCCGGGCTCGGTTAGAAAGGGACTCGGCGTCCGTCGCCTGCGATGGCCACCGATCCGCATCAAGCGAATGTAGAGCTCACCGGCACCTTTCCAATGGAGCGGGCAAACATCGAGGCGACGACCATCCTCGAGTTCGACGACCATCACCTCGCGCTCGTCGGGCGGCCGGGTCTCGACGTCGATGCCCATGATCGACCGCACCGGCACCCGGATCCGTTTCCCCTGGTCACGGATAGCCAGGGTCCGCCACAGCAGGTACGGGGTCGATGGTAACATTGCAAATACAATTGCTCGCAACCACCCCCAGCTCCACCACACACCGGCGAACAACAGCAGTCGGACCAGCAACCGATACCCTCCGACAGCTGCGACCCACGTCTCGGGGAGGCGCACCAGCAGCGCGACCAACAGCGAAGGCACCAAGACGACAACGGCCCCAATACCGGCGAGCCGGCCGGGCCAATCATCCGCGCGGGCGGTGCGAAACCATGGCCGCAGCATCATCGCGTCGATGATAGCAGGCTGTCGGCGGGCTAGAACCAGGTCGACAGGCCCAGCCTCGGAACCGAGATGTTGATCCCGTGCAGGGCCAACCCCCCGCCGCCGGTGGCGATGATCGGCGCGTAGTCGAGGGCGAGGGCGATATCCAATGAGACCGGTTCGATCAAAAACAGATGAATCCCACCTTGAGCTCCGATCAATGGGAAGAACGTGCCCCCGCCGAGTCCACCAAATGACGCGTTGGCTCCACCGACGCCGAGACGCCCGCCGACAAACGGCGTGATCCGGCCGCGGCTGTTGAACATATAGTTGAAATACCCGATGAGGCGACCTCCGACGAGCACACCGCCGCCGCCCGTCGTCGCGTCCATCGAGAATGCCGCCTGGCCACCCACGGCCCCGTGTCCGTTGAGGATCACCGCTCCGAACCCGATCGAGAGCACCGGCGTGGCAAAGAAAATCGAACCGTCGGGTGCCGTCAAACGCCCGACGCCAAAGCCGATGATCGCCTGTGCCGGCCCGCCACCGCCTGCACCGATCGTCGCGCTCAGGACATCGCTTTCGACATGAACACGCAGTTTCTTGCTCGACAGATTCCCAAGTCCACCCGACGACGAAGCACTCGCACTTCCACCACTCGACGATACACTCGCCGAAGCCGAGGCCTCGCCGCCAAGATCATCATCATCGTCCGCCGAAGCATCTGGCGCGTAGAGACCTAGGCAGGCCAGTGTGAGACAAACAGGGATCGTGGAGAGCATCCGTCGCATCGGCGAAGCATCGCACAGATCGTTTCGATGCAGATGCATTTTCCTGTGATGTGCACGACACGACAGTTCCTGCCTCCATCCTGCGCGATACACACATACGGCTATGAGCTCCTTCCTTGCCCGAATTGTCCGCTTTCGACCTACACAAACGAACTGCTTGTGAGCATGATCCATTTGTCGTGTTGCGGACACTCATAGGGGAGATTTATGCCCCTCGACGGTCAAACATCGCTCAACCCCCAATACGGTCGCCCCCAACAGCTGGTCGCGGACATCGCTGCCACGGTTCAAGTGCGCGACCCGGTGCTTCGCAACCTGCAAATCACCCAGCTCTATCACGAACTTGCGATCGCCCTCGCCGACCAGTACGGGTCACGCGACATCACCTGGTGTGGATTTGCAAAGTGGACCTCTTGTTCGGTCGGCCGGTTCTTGCGTGGCCAAACGCTCCACAGTGTCGCCCGCAAACGGCTCGAACGCTTTTTAAACGGTCAAGGGAGCAGCAGCCCCTCGGGTTCAAACGCTCGCCAGGGACTGTTTCGGCGACTTGTCAGCGGCGTGCACACCCGCCTCGATCCACTGTTCACCTGCGTCGAGAGCATCGACGACCAGGTCCGGTGTGAACTCGCCCGCGGCAATCTGTTGGTATTTGAAGAACTCGCACCTCTGTTCGCCAAGCTGCTCGCCGCGCTGCAAGCCTCCCCTGTCCACGACCCGGCGGTGCGCGAGGCCTTTGTCTCCGAGCTCGACCCTCGCCCGTTCGCCGCGGGCGGTCAGGAACTCCTGCTCCGAGCGTTTCGCCACTACTACGACCTCGCGTTTGAGCGCGACGACAAACGCCGGGCCGAGTTCATGCTGTTGGCCAACCTCCTGGTGGCGCGCCACGAACAGGCCCGACTTCAGGTCGTCATCGACTGCGCATCCACCATTCCGTCCACGCAACTCAAGGCCCTGCGCTCGCGGTTGTTTTCCGACCTCCTCGATGCCCAGGTCGCCCGCGCCCTGCAAAAACATGCGCGCAAACAGCTGATGACCCTCGACCTTCCCAACGCCTCGGTCGACCTCGGCGAAGATGTCCCTCCGCTGTTCAATGGCGAAATGTTCCCGCGTTCACTCGTGGACCTGCACGTTCCCGAACTGCGTGATCTCATCACCGAACTCGACCGCACACCCGACACGACAGCCGGCAGCGCGGCCCTCAACTGGACCGCGATTAGCGACCGCATGAACTACGTGGCCGACCTGTTCCGCTCCCGCCAACAGGACCTCGCCCTCTACCGCGCCCCATTTTGTCTGAGCGAAATGGCGATGATCCAACGCGGTATCGTGCCCGAAGGGCTCTGAGTACTGAACTCAGCGAGTGCCAGCGTTGGATAAGCGCCGGCTATTTTAGTTGCATCTTCATGTATGATGTACCTGCAGCAGTAGTGAACATGCTACCTCAGCTCGCGCGACGACTTCCCGAGTAGCGACCTGGCGATGATCAACAACTGAATCTGTTGTGTCCCCTCAAAAATGTCGCAGATCTTGGCATCGCGGGCCCATTTTTCGAGCAACTCATCTTCGCCGTAGCCGACCGGACCGCACAGTTCTACGCACTTGAGCGTCAGCTCGGTCGCCATCCTGCCCGCCTTCGCCTTGGCGATCGAGGCGTGGCGGGAGTTTGGTTTGTTGTTGTCGGCCATCCACGCGGCTTGCAACGTCAACAGCCGCGCGGCCTCTAGGTCGGCCTCTAAGCGCACGAGCTCGGCCTGAGCTGCCGTACACAACCTCGGCATCCTCCGGTAATCCGCTGTCACCCCCTCGGCCTGCAACAACTCCCGGGTCCGTTCTAAAGCCGCCCGAGCCACCCCACACGCCATCGCAGCCACCACTGGACGGGTATTGTCGAACGTCTGCATCACCCCGGCAAACCCTCCGCGGCGCTTGATTTCTGCACTGCCCAACAGGTTGTCACACGGAACTCGGCAATCGCTCAGCACCAGCGTCGCCGTATCGGAGGCCCGGATCCCCAGCTTGTGCTCGAGCCTTGCCACCTCTAGCCCTGGCGTACCGCGTTCGACCACAAACGACTTGATCGCCGCACGTCCGGCACTGGGATCGATCGTTGCCCATACAACCACCACATCGGCCCGTTCCCCGCAGGTCACAAAAATCTTCTCACCGTTGAGCACCCAGTGATCGCCGTCGAGGACCGCGGTGGTCTTGATCGCCGCCGAGTCGGACCCCGCCCCCGGCTCGGTGATCGCCATCGCGGCCCACTTGCCTTTGAAGCGCCGCTTTTGCTCGGGCGTCGCCACCGCGGCGATCGCCGCATTGCCGAGGCCCTGTCCCGGAATCGTCAGCATCAGGCCGAGGTCGCCCCAACACAACTCCATGACATTGAGCACCATCGCCAGGTTTCGGCCGTTGCGCGAGCCCTTGTCAGACGTATCACGGGCTGTCCCTTTGGCCACACCGACCCCTGCACCCCCGTCGTCCATCCCCGCCAGGATCGGGCGCAAGGCATCGAGTTCCTTGGGATAGGCGTGTTCTTCACGGTCGTACTTGCGGGAGATCGGACGAAACAGCGACGTACCGATTTCGCGGGCCATCGTCGCCACAGCCTGCAGACGCTTGGGAATTTCGAGGTTGATCATACAATGACTCCGTCGACGGTCGAGACAGCTCGCATCTGGCGATACCAGCGTTCGAGTGGATGTTCACAGACATATCCATGGCCGCCGAGTAACTGGAGTCCGTCACTCGCCAGCTTCATGGCTTTTTCGACACATTGCACCCGGGCCAGGTGGGCCTGTTCGACAAATGAGTGCCCGTGTTGCGCTCGACTCGCAGCTCGGTAGACCAGCAGTCGCATCCCGTTGAGCTCCACCGCGATGTCGGCGATTAAAAACGCCACCGCCTGGCGGTGACTGATCGGCTCGCCAAAGGCCACCCGGCTGTTGCAGTACTCGATGACGTAGTCGAGGATCGCGTGACAGGTCCCCACACTCAATGCACTTACACCTATATTGGCGCGGGCAACCAACTCGTCGATCGCAGTCGCTGACCAGGTCTCCGCATCGCCGAGCAACGCGGCCGCCGGAACCCTCGCCCCGCGAAACACCACTTCGCAGGGCGCGGCGGCCTGTAGGCCCATCGTGCGTTGGCGTGTGATCTCCACCCCGGGGCAGCCCGCCTCGACGATGAAGACCCGCGGACCCTCACCGACCAATTGGGCGACGACGAGCATCACGTCGGCATCGGCCGCCAACGCGACCAGACTTTTGCGACCTTCGATCACAAAGTGGGCACCGCTGCGATGGGCGCGTGTGTGCAACACATGGGGATCGAATTGGACCCGTGGCTCCGACCAGGCAATCGTTGCAGGCACATATGATTCGTCGGCCAGTGGTGGGAGGTACCGCCCCTGCTGCTCGGCCGTGGCGAACAAACTCAAAACCGTGGCCGCGGACAGTGGGGACAGCCCGGCCACCGCCAAGGAGAAATCGCCGCGGGCGAGGTCCTCTGCGATGAGCGTCGCCGACATCGGCTCCGGCTGACTCGCCAATCCGCCCAACGCCTCGGGCACCGTGATCGCCGTCAGTCCAAGCTCGTGGGTCTGGGCCATGATCTTGCGGATACAATCATCGTTGGACTCCGCCTCGCGGGCGCCGGGCAGCAACACATCCCGGGCAAACCGCTGCAACATCTCGCGGGTGACCTCCTGCTCCTCGGTCAAACTCAAGTCGAACACGGCTCGCGGGGTGTCCGGGCGCGGGCGTTTGAGCATGTCGCCAGGCATCAGTTTGACCACCTGCGAAAACCGCTTGGTCGCCCGTTTACCGCTGCGGACAATCGTCCTCATCCCGCCGTACAGCACGTTGTCGGCGACCCGGCGCACCCACGGGTGCTGGGCCAACGGAGAGTTGGAGTACTCGCCCAACGCATGCAACAGGTGCCCCAGTGGCGATGATGTCTGTCGTCGAGAAGATCCCACGCCTCGCCCTTTCAGCCGCCGGTGGCAGCGGTCGCATCGTACCGGATCGCAGCGGCAAAGCTCCTCCTTTTTCCGGCCCATCGACTGCGCGTCCATTCAGCCTGTCCCTGAGGACTACCACCTGCCGTGCGTGTCGGGTTCGCACATGCTGCTGCAACTTCACCGAGCTCCGCAGTCCGGTGCTGGACGGCAACCGGACGGGGGGCGTATGATCGGAGGCGACTGGCGCGGGAGTTCGACGATGGCGAGCGACAACCTCAAAACGTCTGAGCACTCGATTCCTGCCCCTGGCGCAGCGAACGTGCCCAACGGCAGTCGGCGACGCGAGGCGAGTACGCAACCAGCAACCTCCGACCACGCCCGCGGTGTATGCACGATGCCACCTGTGGACACCCCCCTTGGGCAACGCCTCAAGACTGGAACCCTGGGGCGACTCGCCCTGCTCCTCCTCGGTTGGTTGCTCCTACAACCTCTTCCCGCCCGGGCCGCATCCGGTTTTCCATCCTACGACCCACAGCGCGAGCACATCGTATTCGGCCGCGCCATCGCTACGGCATCCCCGGCGCTCCCCCAGGCGACGACGCGCGGTGACTGGCAACAAACCGGCGGACGTTTGGTGTCGACATCCCGCGAGCCGGGACAGGACCCACTGTGGTTTCCGAGCTCGCAGCAAGCGAATCTCGGCGACGGTCTCATCCGCGTCCGCGTCGACCTCGGGAAAAAACCGGACCTTACACTTTTATTGCGTATACAACTCGATCGCGGGCGACTCGACGGGCTCTCGGGCTACGGCCTTGCTGTCGAAAAAGAAACCCTTCACATGTACCGCTGGGACCGAGGACGTGTCCTCGAACTCGGCCCCGCTGTGCGGGTCAAAGGGTTGAAAAACCAACTCGAAATTGTGGTGTACCTGCTGGGCCCTCAACTCGTAGCACTTGCATTCGACGGGACCACCTTCAAGCACCTCGCCACGCTCACCACCCACGATACAACATATCCCAAAGGTCATATCGGTTTGCGTTCGGGGCCCCAAACCGATGGTGAAACTGCGGTCACGCTCCTGAGTGTCATGCCCCTTGGTGCCGCTCCGACTGGCCTCGTCCCGCGACGCGAACATGGTCTGTGGTTGCCGCCTGTGCCCCCCGGCATCGCACCGAAGTACGGTCCGCACGTGCCCGGCGATGATACAACTCCGTTTGGCAAGCACCGTTATGTGTACCTGCACCCCGATCAGGCCGCCCGGTTACCCACCGCGCTCAAACGCCACCAGCTCGCCACCGTCGATCGCCGGACAGGTCAACCCGAAGCACTGCTACGCCTCGACCTACTCGACTACGAACGCCTGCGTCGTACCGGGATTCCGACCCAAGCCATCTCGGAAGAGGTCCCGTTTGCCGACATCAACCAGGCCTACCGCGAGCATCGCCAGTCTCCTCCAACACCGACAGCCCGCGGCTTTCGTATCGACGAGAGTTTTAAAAATGCCGCGATGGTCGAAGCGCTCGTCCGCGGTTACCACAAGCGCTACCCCAAAATCTCCAAACTCGAAGTGCTCGGACGCAGCCACCAAGGTCGACCCCTGCTCGGGCTCAAGATTTCAAAAAACCCCGACCGCGACGAGGATGAACCGGTTGTCCTGCTCAATGCAGCCCACCACGGCAGCGAGTTGCTTCCCGTCGAATATGCCCTTGACGCCATGCAGCGGTTGCTCGAGGACTACGGCCGTGATTCCCAAGTGACCCGCTGGGTCGACCATCTCGAGATCTGGTGTGTGCCGATGGTCAACCCCGACGGCAATCATATGTATATGGAAGTATCGCGCTACGGCGGACGGAAAAACGGGCGCGACAGCGATGGCAACGGCTCCACAGATCCGTTCGAGGGTGTCGACCTCAACCGCAACTACCCCTACGGCTGGGGCTCCGGGGGAGAACGCGGCAGCCGTTCGTTTTTTACCCACAAGTGGTACCGCGGGCCCGCGCCGGCCTCCGAACCTGAAACCCAGGCCATCCTCAAACTCGCCACCCGCTATCCGTTTGCCGCCGTGATCTCGTTTCACACGATCGGCACCGCGATCTTTTCCCCCTACATGGTGTTTGACAGCGAAGAGCCGAAACCGGATGACGCTGTCGCTGTCGCCCGCGAGATGGCGGCGGCAGCCCCCGAACAGCCCAACGGACACCGGTATCGCACGCGCCCCAACGGCTATCCCGTGTCCGGCTCCGATCAAGACTGGCACCGCCACCGCAACGGGTCGCTGGCCTATGTCGTCGAGGGCTCCCACCACAACCCCGCAGATCTCGAGATTCGCAATCGCGCTGTCGAGGCCACGCGCCCGATCTGGCAGACCCTACTCAACCGGGTACTCTCGGGAACCGGTATTTCGGGACATACATTTGATCATACAGGCAAACCGATCGAAGCGGTTGTCAGCATCGAAGAGGTGACCCTTCGCGCAGGTGAAGTCTGGACCTCGCGCCCCTACGACGGCCGGTTTGACCGCACACTCGCGGGGCCGGGGCGCTACACCGTGCGGGCTGAAGTCCCCGGTTGCCCACCTGTACGTAGACAAGTGCGTGTCCGAGACAAGCGGGTCAACGTCGACCTCACGATCCCGACCCAGAACTGCAAGCGGTCATCGAGCTGAGAAACACGCCCTCATCCAGGTTTGGCCGAAGGTCGATTTCACTGGCCAGCTCTCGGAATCTCGACAACGCCCAAATTGTCCCAACGAGCCGGACGCTGCGTTCGAAAAACATGCCGTAAAAGATATGCCGAACCTCGTCGATTCGGATCGGATCGAGGCGCCAGTGAGTCACAGCCCGAGGCCATTGACCCCAGGGCTTTTTTCACGTGCAGCACACCTGCTCGTTGAAACACACATCCCCGAAATCGCGCACAGTCATATCACAAAAGACATATCTCTTTTTGTCGCCGAGGCATCTTGCACACGCGAGCGGCCCGCGGGTTTCGCGTTGGCTCGAAGAGATTCCAGCGGCCGTCCCACCGTCAGAATCGGAAGGTGTTGCACCAATGGTCATCGTAGGTCGACGTCATGCGGGTGGGATCGCCCTTCGCTACACATCCATCGAAACTTGAGAATGTTCCACATGGCCTGTGCGTTTCAGTCTGGAGAAAATCCAGAACGTCTGACGATGGGCGTCGACGAAGCACATCTCTTTCATGTATCAACATCTAAATTACAACTTATTGGGCACACAACCGCCCGGGTGGGCCTGTTCGCTCAATCGTACTGGAGAAGTCTGGCTGGCCGGAAGCCTTACACGTAGACCTGTCCTCTTGACCATACTCATATCGAGATACCTTGCGCGCGGTTCCTCGGCCCAACATCATGGCCGATGTCGTCGACTCAGCTCCGGCACAAACGATGTGCGGCAGATAGTTTGGGACCCTTTGTAGTGATCAGTCGACGGAGGTGGTAGTGTGGTTCGTGTTCATGTAAATACAATCGTATCGTCATGGTTCATTTGTTATGGGCTGTTCGCAGTCGTTGGCTGTACAGGTTTTGTGGGCGACACCGAGGCGACACTCAGCGAGACGGACGGCAGGACCGAGTCCGACAGTGACGGGACGTCGACCACCGTCGAGCCGACAACCTCCGATTCGCAGACGACCCCGCCGACGGTCGATCCGGCCGAATGTGGCAACCGCGTGGTCGAGCCGGGAGAAGACTGTGACGACGGCAACACGGACGAAACTGACAGCTGCCTGACATCCTGTGTCGCCGCCTCCTGTGGCGATGGTTTTTTGTGGGAAGGGGTCGAGTCCTGCGACGACGGTAACACCAACGACGACGATGCCTGTTCGAATACGTGCACGCTGACCACCTGTGGCGACGGAATTGTCCAGCCCGGAGAAGCGTGTGACGACGGCAACGAGCTCGACACCGACAACTGCACCACCACCTGTCAGGAAGCTCGTTGTGGCGATGGAATCACCTGGGAAGGAGTCGAGAGCTGCGATGATGGCGGAGAGTCTCCATCCTGCAACGACGACTGCTCCACAGCGGCATGCGGCGACGGCATCCTCAATCTTTCGGCCGGTGAGCTGTGCGACGACGACAATCTCATCGACACCGACGCCTGTCCCAACGCCTGTCTACCGGCGACGTGTGGGGACGGAATCGTGTGGACAGACAACGAGCTATGCGACGACGGCAACAGCGTGTCTGGCGATGGCTGTGAACCTGATTGTACACACACCCCCAAGTACGAAGCGGTGGGACCGCAACTCGATGTACCCGAAAGTCAGCTGATCGGCTGGCACGAGTGTTGGGCAACGACCTATGCCGAAGGAGGCAAAAGTCTCGCCGTGCTCTCAAATGTTTATTGTACACGCAAAAATATTATGCTCGCATGCCGACCTGTCGGAGAGGACACATTCACGGTCCTCGCCCACGCGCCGCGCGAAGATGTGCTTTCGGACACTGGCAAAGACAACACGACACACGTCGCAAACGGGAGCGCGTGGTACTTCTCGCACGCATGGTCGTGGGGCTTTGCCCGCGCTGGGGACCCGGTCAATCGCGTGGCCTGTGACACCCTCGACGGTCCACATGCCGAACAGCGTCTGTGCTGGCACACGGCCAGCAACGACGTCGAAAAGGGCTATCGCTGCGGAACCAGCATCGTCCAAGACAGTGAGGCTTGGGAGCGCGTCATTCTCCACGCGGACTAGTTTCGAGCGATCGGGTGACTCTCGGCATGTTCCTAAAACCAGGTCTTAACGAACCACTACGACGGTAAGCCCACACCGGATCGGAAGAATCTTTCGATTGATCGGCCCGCGCTCGAGTGTTACGTATCGTTGACGCGTAACACTCGGAGGAACCATGTCAGAGCTCGTACGCGCGAGTTTGTCGATCGATAGCAACCTGATGGCGCGGTTTGATCAACTGATCGAACGCAGTGGCCTCGGCAACCGCTCGGAAGCCATGCGCGACCTGATCCGGGCGCGACTGATGGACGAGGCGTGGGATTCGGGTGCCAAAGATGCGGTGGCGACCGTCACCCTCGTGTACGACCACGCACGACGCGGCTTGGCCCGGCAGGTGGAGGACATCGGACATCAACATCACGCCGAAGTTCTGTCTTCCATGCATATTCATCTCGATCAACACTCCTGTCTCGAAGTTGTCATCCTGCGCGGGAAACCAAAAAAAATCCGCCACATCGCCAATCATCTCATGGGCCTCAAGGGCGTCCTCTACGGGCAAACTGTCTACGGCAGGGTACCGAAAGAAGAGGACCGTCGATGAAGTTCGCACGATGGGCCACATGTTGTGTGCTGTTGCAACTCGGCTGTGGCCAGGCCAATGAGGCTCCGCAGGTGGGTCTCCCTGTGGTGGTCGACAGCGGGGGCATTACAGCGATCGACACCGACCTCGGCTACCGCGTCGAACTCGATGAGGCGCGGGTCGTCATTTCGGATCTGGTGTTTACGGTCGCCGGCGAGGTCCACACCGTAGCGCTGCTGCACCGAGCGTCGGAGATGTTGATCCGAACAGCCCACGCCCATCCGGGACATTCGCAGGGCGGTGAAGTTACCGGTGAACTTCCAGGCAGCTATGTCATCGACTGGGCGAGCGAAGAGGGGCGGATCCTCGGGACAGGTACGCTGATCGCAGGAACCTATACGGCAGCAAATTTTGTATTTGCAAGCGGGACCGAGGCGCTCGGGTTGCCCGCCGATGATCCGTTGATCGGCCACACTGCCATCATTCGCGGCACGGCGACTCGGGATGGCACGAGCGTTGGATTCACGATTGTCGTCGATTCCCCCGAGGGCAGAGAGCTCATCGGCGCCCCGTTTGAAGCTACGATCGACGCCGACGCGACGGACGAGATCAGGTTTCGCTTTGAGCCGCGCGACCCGATCGAGCTCGACACAGTGTTTGCGGGTATCGACTTCATTGCCCTCGACGATGATCAAGACGGGGTCGTCCTGATCACCCCCGACGACGTGGCTGTCGAAACAGCCTACAACGACTTTCGCCGAGTCTTTCAAACCCACGATCACTTCCGTGTCAACTACGGAGACTAACCATGCAAAAAATCTTCAAATACATCTTCTTAGGCGGCCTCCTTCCCCTAGCCTGCGCCGGTGGGGATGGAACCCTTTCACTCACGATCTACGGCGAGGCGTTTATCGAACAGGGGATCCAGGCTGACCAGATGGACGATGGATGGGCGGTGGAGTTTGACCGCTTCGTCGTCACCGTCGACGCCATCGACATCGCGGACATGGCGACTGGCGCACTCGCCCCAGTGGACCTCACCACGCCCACCAACGGCGAGGGTCAACAACTCGCCGAACTCTCCGTCGGCGATGGTGAATATACAAATGCTGCGTTTTCGATTACCCGAATCGAGGTCGCGGGCTCCGCGACCAAAGCCGGCACGACCAAGACCTTTGACTGGACGTTTGAAACCCCGACGCGCTATGTGAACTGTGCAACGACAACAATTGTCGACGGTGACTCCCCCGGAAGATTCGAGATTACGGTTCACGCCGATCACCTCTTCTATGACAGTATCGTGGCCGAAGAGCCGCAGCTGTTATTCCAAGCGCTCGCCGATGCCGACACCGATGCCGACGGGTCGATTACCCGGGAGGAGCTGGCGAGCCAAGGGATCGGTGCCTACGATCCTGGCAACGCCGCGATCGACAATCTCGCCGATTGGCTCGACGCTCTCACGCAAACCGTCGGGCATGTCGATGGAGAAGGTCATTGCGATGTCGAGGGACAGGGGTAGCGATCCGAACGCTCCCCTGGCGATCCGACCGACCCGGAGCCGGGTCCTCTGGCTTGTCCTAAAAATTCTTGCATGCACATTTACGCTTGCAGTGCCGAGCCGTGCGCAGGCACGCTTTCACCCTGAAGCAGGTCCACCCGTCGTTGGACAGGTTGTCGATACCTCGGGGGAAGGGGTCGCGGGCGTCGATGTCATTGTCGAAGGAACGGAACGACGAGCGAGCACCGATGCCACTGGCTCCTTTCAACTGACAGGAGTGGCCAAAGGCTCCGTAACCCTGAGTATTCGCGACCCCGCCTACGAACCGATCCGGCGCGAGGTCTCCCGTACACAACGCCGTACGACCGTTTCGCTTCAGGTGACACGCGTCGAACGAAATCCGTACTCGGTAACCGTTGTATCATCACGCAATCGCCCGCAAACAGCTTCGACGACCCGCATTTCCCCCCGGGATATCACAGCTGCGCCGCGCCGCAATGCCGAGGACATCCTGCGCCAAGTGCCAGGTATGACCCTGGTCCAGCACGGGAGTGAAGGTAAAGGTCACCAATTTTTGCTGCGTGGGTTTGATGCGATCCACGGTTCGGATTTTGAGGTCACACTCGACGGACTCCCGATCAACGAATGGTCAAACGTCCATGCACAGGGCTACCTCGATTTAGGACTCATCATTCCCGAGGCGGTCTCGGGTGTCGATGTCCAAAAAGGTCCGTTCACGCTCGAGCAGGGAGCGTTTGCCATGGCAGGGTCAGCCGACTATCGCCTGGGCATTGCACAAAACGAACGCGGGTGGCGGGCCTCCTATACATCGGGGACGACCAACCGCCATCGCTTGTTTGCCGGCTTTTCCCGCAAAGCCGAGGACGATCGTGATTTCCTCGCATTGGAGGCGACCCACGACGACGGCTTCGGGCACAACCGCGGCATCGATCGCATGACGTTCAACGGGCGCGTGACCCTGCTGCAAGGTCGACAGTTTGGCGAGCTTTCGCTGCTGGCCGCCGGCAGTTACGCCGCGTTTGAACTCCCGGGTACACTGCGCAATGTCGATGTCGAACAGGGCCTCATCGGGTTTTACGACACCTACGATGAGACCCAGCAAGGCCGGTCGGGGCGCGCCCTTGTGGCCCTGCTCCACCGCCTCGAACGGGGTCGACATGCCCTCGAAGTCAATGCTTATGCAAGCTATCGCGATCTGCGTCTGCGCGAAAATTTTACGGGATTCTTGATCGATCCCGAACATGGCGACCGTCGGGCTCAGTTGCAACGGACCTGGCCCTTTGGCCTCTCGGCCACCTACCTCCTCAAACTCGTCGAGACCCTCTCCCTGCACACCGGTCTCGGTCTGCGTGTCGACCACTTTGCTCAAACCGAGCAGACCGTGGGGCGTGATCTCGAGGCCACCGGTGCACGCCGTGACCTCCTCGGCGACCAACTGATTGCACACACACGAGTCGGCTTGCGCTGGCAACCTGTTCAACAGGTCAGAGTCGACATCGGTACGCGGGCCGATGTGATACATGTCGGCGTGACCGATCGTCTCGCCGGGAGCATTCGCGGTTCGGGAACGTCTGTGGCCGTGTCACCGCGGGCAACCGTGCGCCTCCAAGTCGTCAAGAACTTGGGTCTGTTTGCCGCCTACGGGCGTGGCTTTCGTCCGCCCGAAGCCCGTGCCTACTCCGCGTTTGACCCCGGTCAGGCCGGTCTGTCCGAAGATGTCTACGACGGTGGTGAGCCGGCTATCACCATTTCCGACGCGCTCGAGGTCGGGACACGCTGGCGACCGGCACGGTGGTTCGATGCCCGAGTCGCAGGCTTTGCCACCCTCATCGCGCGGGAGTCAGTGTATGATCATGTTTCTGGCGTCAGCCTCGAACTCAACGGCTCGCGCAGGCTCGGTGGCGAGCTCATTTTGACGTCGCTTCCGCTTTCGTGGCTGCGGCTGAGTGCCGATCTCACACTTGTTGATGCACGCTTTTCAGAGTCGGGCAACCGCGTCCCCTTTGCTCCGTGGCTGACCTCCGGCGGTCGGATCACCATCACCCACCGAAGTGGCTTTCGCGGCGGGTTGCGAGCCCTGGGATTTGCGCCCCGCCCCCTCCCCCACGGGGCCACGGGGTCGACCCAAGTCCGACTCGACGCAACCCTGGGGTACGACTATCGCTGGTTGCGGATCGCACTCGAGGTCGAGAATCTTCTCAACCGGCAGCTGCGCGACGGCGAGTACCACTACGCCAGCAACTTCGATCCGGACAGCCCCGCGAGTGCATTGCCGGTCCTCCACACAGTCGCCGGACCACCGCTCAATGCCCGCCTCACAGTCGGGTTCGTGTTCTAAACCGACTGTGAGGACAGGTTTTTGCGAACAGGTCTACCCGCCGTAGCGCTTGATGGTCGTATCGAGCTTGGGCAGCATGATGCGCAGGACCACAGCGACAGCTCCGGCTGCCCCCGCGAGGACCAGGAAAAACCCAGTCGGGGACATCGACCCCTGAATCCCGCCAAAAAAGCCCGAGAACTTATTGCCGAATGCGGTGGCCAAAAACCATCCGCCCATCGCCAACCCGGCCAACCGTTTGGGACTGAGTTTGGTCACCAGAAACAGTCCGACCGGCGACAGCATCAGCTCACCGGTGGTGACCAAGATGTAAAAACCGACCAGCCACAGGCCCGAAACTTTGCTCGCCCCACCGTCGGTAAAGTAACCGGCAAGGGCCATAAACAGCAGCGAGATGGTCGTCAGACACATCGCGTAGAACATCTTGTGGGCCGTCGAAATCGGGCGTCCCCGGGCCATGCACCACCCGAAAAAAGCGACCAAAATCGGCGTCAACACGATGACAAATCCGGCGTTCCACGACTGGTAGACCTCGGAGTTGACGACGCGAACAAACTCGCCGGGTGGCAGGGTCTTGGGCGGACTGCCGAAACGCTCCTCGTAGCCTTTGTAGACCTTGCTGAACAACCCGTCGTCGACGACATACACCCCGATCGGATCGCCACCTTCGATTTCGCGGACAAACGCGACCCGACGGACAAGTCGCGCAGCCGGGTCCAAGTCGACACTGATGGTGGGCGCCCCGTGGCTATCCTTGCCCTCATTGACGGTGACAGCCCCGTCCTTATAGACGGCGACAGCCCGGGTAAAGATTTTCTGATCGACCGCCGAGAGCCCGCTGACATCGACCTCCGGGGTAAATTCACGAACTTCTAGGGTGCCACTCGATGCATCGACAATCGTCTGGACCGACGACTCATCGAGCCGCTGCTGCCCAAACATGCGCGCGACCTTGGCCGATCCTGCAACCGCGAGGCTTCGGGGATCGGGGCGCGGCACATCGGCACGGGCATTGAGGTAGTACGAGGGCAGCGCCTCCTGTTTGTACGAGGCGGGCATCCAGGCAACATCGCGACTGGTGGTGTCACGCGCCCACTGGGTCATGGCGCTGCCGTTGAGGTGGAGGATCATAAAAAATGTCCCACCGGCCAGGTAAATCGGCAACAGCGTGCGCAGCCCAGCCCGCTCGTCGGGCTTGGCCGCCTTGGGCAGACGGACAAAAAACACGATCACCGGCACCATACCGAGCAAAAACCCGATATCCATTGGCGACATGGGGGCGTCGGGCAAAAACGACTTGGCGAGGAAAAATCCGACGATCCCAGTGATAAATGCAGGCGCAAGTATCTTGGTGAGGATGCTGCCAAAACCCATGTCATCTGGGTCGCGCTCGGGCTGCCTATCGGCGCGGTCCAGCACCTTCCAGCTGAAGATCAAGATCACCACGCCGATCAGCAGACCAATCCCCGCGGCGCGGAAGGTCCATAGCCATCCAAAGTAGTTGCGCAACAGCGGTGCCGCGACCAGGGTCGAGATCAGGGCACCGATGTTGATCCCCATGTAAAAGATATTGAAACCGGCGGCCCGCCGCGGATCGTCGGAATCGTAGAGATTGCCGACCATGACCGAAATATTGGGTTTGAACAGCCCGTTGCCGAGTACGAGCCCGACCAAGCCGGTCATAAAAAACATCGTGCCTTGGATGCTCATCAACAGCAGGCTGGCGGCCATCAACACACCGCCTATGAACACCGCCCGGCGGTACCCCAAAAATCGGTCGGCCAACATCCCCCCGGGAAACGGCGTGAAGTAGACAAACGCGAGGTACGAGCCGTAGATCGCATTACCTGTAGCTGCATCGAGTCCGAGGCCCCCGCGCTCGTAGTCGGTGGCGTACAGCAGGAGGACACCGAGCATCGTGTAGAACGCCAGGCGTTCCCACATCTCGATGAAAAACAGGCGGTACAACCCCTTGGGGTGACCCTTGCGTGTGGGAACGGTCGTGTCGGATGCCACGGCCCATAGTGCCACGAAGCGGCGCACCTCTGTGGATGTGTATGCAACGATACCGGACAGGTGTTTAGGTGTGGATTGTTTGCCTATTGATCACAGACATTTAGGTAACTCATTCGACATTCTCCCTGCACCGGGTTCGACCTGGAGAGGTTCCGTCCGATTGTTGCAAACGCAGACAACGCGGACGGTCGTGACTCGAACCGATTCTGACGCATCACGGTCACGGGCGACGTTGGTCACGGCCGTCGAAGTCGAGGTTGGTTCGGCGACCTGAAACCTGTCTTTTTAAACACCTTGTTCGAGGATCGCGTGCACAAACAAGCCCGTGGGCCAGAATTTTGCGCCCAGATGCACATCCGCTACCAGAAGGGCACTTTGGAACATCTTTTTTATCCCTCCCGGGAACCTGGCCGGTCTAGCATTGTCTAGCCGCACAACGACCTGTAGCTGGCCACAGATGCCGCGAGACATCCCATGTGTGGATGCCTCGCCATCGTTCGGCCGCTGTCACGATCCCCCCACCCCTGGGCTCATCCCATGCATACACAATTTTCCCGTATCCTCCCTCTGGTCGCCCTGTGCGTCGCCTGTACCCCGACCTACGAAGATGGCGCATCGGCATTTGTCGCGCCCGCAGATAGCTCGGCTCCGGTCGAAGATCCCGACTATGTCGCCGAAGCCGATCCCGAGGCTGAGGTCGCGCCCGCACGCCCTGCTCCCAAACCCGGTGAATTGCAGGAACAGGGCCCCGAAGTTGCCAAGGCCGAAGGCCCGTTGTGTGAGCGCGGCAAGCCGTTGACCAAGGCCTATGCACTCGAGGGTCAACCAGATGACCTCGCCGGCGGCCTGCTCAAGACCCGGGTCGGTGACAAGTGGATGGCGCTCCCCCTCAAGGAGACGCGATTTGACACCCGTGTGGTCGGAACCGTGGCCGAAACCGACGTCACGCAGACCTTCCACAATCCGTATACCGACAAACCGCTCGAGGCGATTTACGTGTTTCCCCTGGCCGATGACGCAGCCGTGGATGACTACTGGATCCACCTCGACGAGCGCCACATCCACGGGGTGATCAAAAAACGTGAAGAGGCACGAAAGTTGTATGAGCAGGCCAAACAAGCCGGCCAAAGTGCAGCATTGCTCGACCAAGAGCGCCCCAACATCTTCACCCAGTCGGTCGCCAACATTCCGCCGGGTGGCAGCATCGAAGTCGAGATGCACGTGGTCCAGCCGCTGCATCAAGAAAACGGCCGCTACGAGCTGTCCCTTCCGACAGTCGTCGGTCCGCGGTTTATCCCCGGCAACCCCGTCAGCCACAAGGGTACTGGCCGTGTGCCTGACACCGACCAAGTCCCCGATGCCTCGAAGATCACGCCGCCTGTGCTGACCAACCGCGTGAGCTGTGCCGAGCTCAAGGTCGCCGTCGGGATCGAGGGCGGCCTGCCGGTGACCGGTCTCAAGTCGCAGTACCACCGCGTTCTCACCGGCCCCTATGGCGATCAGACCCACGTCGAACTCGCACGCGACGGCGAGCTCCCCAACCGCGACTTTGTGTTGTCGTGGTCGCTGGCCGGTGACAAACCGCGGGCCTCGTTGATGGCTCAGCGCGACACCGACGGCGAGGGTGGCTACTTCACGTTGACGATACAACCACCGCACACCCCCCCGGGCGACAAAGAACGCCCGCGCGAGTTGATCTTTGTCGTCGACAACTCTGGGTCGATGGGCGGCACCCCGATCGAGACCGCCAAAAAAGCGATCCTCAAGTCGCTGGCCAACTTGGGTCCCAACGATTCGTTTCAGGTGATGCGGTTTAGCGAAACCGCCTCGGGCATGGGACCAACATTACTTGCAAATACATCAGACAACCAACGCCGCGCCCGTGAGTACGTGGCCTCGATGAGCGGGATGGGCGGGACCCAAATGATCGAGGGCATCAAAGCCTCGCTCGGCTATCCCCAAACCCGCCGAGACGCCATGCGTGTGGTCCTGTTCTTGACCGATGGCTACATCGGCAACGAGGTCGACATCTTCAAGGAGATCGAGAAAACCATCGGCGAGACGCGGCTGTTTAGCCTGGGTGTCGGCGGATCGGTCAACCGCTACCTGCTCGAAGGGATGGCCCGCACCGGTCGCGGCGCGGTCACCTACATGGGCCCGGGCGAGAAACCCGACAAGGTCGTCAACCGCTTCTACGAGCGGATCGCCCACCCCGTGCTCACCGACATCAAACTCGACTGGGGCAGCATGGCCGTGTCCGAGGTGCTCCCAGGCAAGATCCCCGATCTGTTCTCGGGTCAACCGGTGGTCGTCTACGGGCGCTATTCCGGCAATCCGAGTGGGACGGTCAAACTCCAGGGCACCCTGGGCGATCAGGCGTTTGAGCTCCCGGTCAAGGTAAACTTTGCAGATGCAAATGATTCGGAAGGCCTCGCTTCGATGTGGGCGCGGACCAAGGTCGACGATCTCGAAGGGTACCCGTTTGTCCGCCGCGACGACCCAGACTCGCGCGAGAAATCGAAACAGGCGGTCACCAACCTCGCCCTCGAATACAGCATCATGACCCAGTACACCTCGTTCGTCGCGGTCGACGAGCGCAAGGTCAAACAGCCCGATGGCAGCTATCGCACGGTCGTTCAACCAGTCGACCTCCCCGCGGAAGTCAGCCCCGACGCGGTCGGCGAAGCCTACGGGGTCGGCGGTCTCGGGCTCGTCGGAACCGGTCGCGGCGGTGGTGGGACCGGCTACGGCACCATCGGTCTCGGCAACACCGGCCTCATCGGCAAGGGCGGAGGCGGCGGAACGGGCAGTGGCTACGGCCGCGGCAGCGGGGCCGGCTTTGGTGGCGCGGGCAAACGCGTGCCGCAGGTGCGCCAGGCCAAGGCCCAGGTCACCGGCTCGCTCGACAAGGACATCATCCGCCGGATCGTCCGCGCCCACATCAACGAAATCCGCTCCTGCTACAACCAAGGACTCTCCAAAGATCCCAACCTCAAGGGCAGGGTCACGATCAAGTTCACCATCGGCCAGGATGGCAAGGTCACAAAGGCCGAGGTCGACGCCACAACCCTGGGTAATCAAGCGGTCGAAACATGCATGGAAAAGGCTCTGCTGCGGTGGCTGTTTCCCAAGCCCGCGGGTGGAGGTGTGGTCTCCGTAACCTATCCGTTTGTCCTCGAGCCGGGCTAACACCCAATCGCTGGCCCGGCGCAGCCGTGCATGGTCCACATCGCGGACGGTTGTCACAGCCGTCCGCGAATGCATTTGCAAGTTTTTTATGCACCGGGCTGGCGGGTCGACACCGACGTGGTACAACCCCTCGCCCATGTCCCCTGTCGCCACCCAAAACCCACGACGCAGGGTCCCGACCGGGCCAGGAGCTGTGCGGTGACAACTTTAATTGTCGCCGAAAAGCCGTCGGTCGCCCGCGACATCGCCAAAGTCGTGGGGGCGACCGATCGTGGTCAGGGCGTCATCTCGGGCAATGGCTTCAAGGTCACCTGGGCGATCGGACATCTCGTAGCCCTGGCCCAGCCGGCCGAGATCAACCCCGCGTGGAAGCGGTGGAACAAGTCGCAACTGCCGATGTTGCCCGACACCTGGCCCCTGAGTGTGCTGCCCAAAACCCGCAAACAATTTACGCTTGTCAAGCGTCTGCTGCGGGCCCGGGACATCAAGCAAGTTGTATGCGCAACAGATGCTGGACGCGAGGGCGAACTCATCTTCCGCTATATCTACGAACTCGCCGGCAGCAGCAAACCTGTGAGCCGTCTGTGGATCTCGTCGCTCACCGCCTCGGCGATCCGCGCAGGGATGGCCGCACTCAAACCGGGGAGCGCCTACGATGCCCTTGCCGATGCCGCACGCGGCCGCAGTCAGGCGGACTGGCTGGTGGGGATGAATTTTTCACGTGTATACACACTTGTTCACGACGACAAGTACTCCGTAGGCCGGGTCCAAACCCCCACCCTGTCGATGGTCGTCGACCGCGAACGCGCCATCCGCAACTTTGTGCCCGAGCCCTACCTCGAGCTGTGTGCCCGCTTTCACCCGCAATCCGGCACACCCGCTCAGGCCTACCAAGCGACCTACTTCGACCCGAAAAAGCGCGCTCGAGAGGACACGGTAGCTCCTGAAAAACATGTAGACACAAAAAAGACCGACAGCAAGGCCACCCGGCTTCCGGTCGACGGGGTCGAGGCCGCCGAGATCATGGCGAGGGCACGCACGGGGCAGCCAGTCCTCGCCTCGTTGAACCACAAAAACCGCAGCATCCCACCACCGCGCCTGTACGACCTCACCGAATTGCAGCGCGACGCCAACCGCCTGTTTGGGATGCGCGCGAGCCAGACACTCAAGGCGGCCCAAACCCTCTACGAGCGCCACAAGCTGATCAGTTACCCGCGGACCGACTCCCGCCACCTTTCGCGCGAAGTCGCCGACACCCTCGACAAGGTCGTCAAGGCGATTGCCCCGCGCTACCCCGAATCGGGCCTCGTCGCCGAGGGAAGCGGAACTCGCCCTCTCGGAAAACGTTTTGTTGATGATACAAAGGTGACCGATCACCACGCCATCATCCCGACTGCGATCCGCAAGAAAAAACCCCTCGATCCCGCAACGCCCGAGGGTAAGATCTTCGATCTGATCTGCCGGCGTCTGCTCTCGGCTTGGCACAAGGATCACGGCTACGCGACAACCACGGCGATCGTCGAGATTCACCAACCTGCGCCCGCCGGGCCGGTCGACGATCCACCAGACACCCCGGTCGACCACTTTCGGGCAACCGGCAAAACCGTCACCGAAATCGGATGGAAAATCCTCGAACGACAGTCAAAAAAACGCAAGCCAGACGCCGAGCAAAACCTCGTGGCCGGCTTGAAACAGGGCGAGTTGCAGACTCTCCTCGATATCAAACCAGAATCCCGCACAACCAAACCTCCGCCACCCCTGACCGAGGCGACCCTGCTGACCGCGATGGAAACGGCTGGCAAGGCGCTCGAAGACCGCGAGTTGTCAGATGCGATGCGCGAGCGCGGCCTGGGTACCCCGGCGACACGGGCCGCGATTATCGAAACTTTACTTGCTCGTACATATATTGAGCGCAAAGGCAAGTCCCTAC
>CAZUPD010000002.1:103664-160299 GCA_964621785.1 uncultured Nannocystaceae bacterium | reverse complement strand
GGGAGAGCGCCTGATCGATCGGGTCCATCCCGATGTCCGCAGCCCCGAGATGACCGGGCTGTGGGAGCATCAACTTCGCCAAGTCGAACGCGGTGCCCTCGATCTACCGGCATTTATGGGGGGGATCCGGCGTTTTGTGTCGAACGTGGTCGACGATGTGCTCACCGGGCGAGCGCAAATCCCCAGGCCATCGACGCGCGACACTTCGGTGTCGATACAACCTCTGCCCCCAGCGCGGAGCTCCGAGCCCGCCCCACGGATATCCCGACCGTCCGGCGAGAGCCCAGAGGCTCGCCCGAACAACGACACGTCGCGGGCACGCCAGCGGTCCGCGAGTGTGCCCTCCCCGCCGGGTGCACGCACACCGACTTGGCTCCCTTCGGACGAGCCCCGGGCGACGTCACGCAAGCGAGTCCTCCGAGGCTCCCGAACCGCTCGCAGCCCTGCACCCGACGTCCAGACCTCACTTTTTGCAGGTACAATTTATGATACCCCGCCTGCGGCTGCCAAACGCAAGACCGACCAAGGGCGCAGGCTCGAGTCTTCGAGGTCGTCAGCGACCACGCGAAGATCTGGGCAACACGGGTCCGACCGGGGATCACCCGCAGGTCCCGACGACTCCTATTTCGAGAACATGGCGACACCACCCGACCATCGCTACGATCCGCATCCCTACCTCGACGAGTCGGAAGCGGGTACCGATCTGCGTCGTGCGAGCCATCCGCGACCTGGCCGACGGGACAACCCCTACCTCGACGAGTCGGAAGCGGGTACCGCTGCGAGCCATCCGCGACCTGGCCGACGGGACAACCCCTACCTCGACGCTCCCGGGGCCGGCCCGCACACAGATGGTCGGCAACCGGGCCGTTCACCCGGTCCTGACCTCGGTCGACCTCGAACTCCTGCCAACCGACCTCGGGGCAATCCCTATCTCGATCATCGTACGAGCGACCAGGGCAATCCCTTCCTCGACGACACCGCTGCGACCGATGGCCATCACGAAGAACCCTTACCTCCCCCCGGCCACGCGGCTCAACGTGACGCGCAGGCCATCACCCGTCGGAAGCTCCAACCCCACCTCGAGTCTCGGGAGCCCGCACCTGCGACCAACCCAAACGATCTGAGTGTTTCTGGTCCGGAGACGATGCACGGGCTCGACGGCTTCGATCCTGGTCCACCTCCTGAGTGGTTTGATTTTGCGCCCCCCTCCGACGACGTCGCACCGGATTTGCATGCATCTGCAAGCGACTTCCACGACGCCACACCTGATTTTCAGGCACCTGCTCGCGACATCGCTCCTTCGCCCCCGCCGGCTCTCCCGTCCGTGCCCGGTGCCATGGTCGACCTCGGCGAGTTGCTCCACCGAGCATTCCGGTTTGAAACCTTCCGACCCCACCAAGAGACGATCTGCCGCACGATCACCGGGGGCACGGATACTTTGGTCGTGATGCCGACCGGTGCGGGAAAATCGTTGTGCTATCAACTTCCCGGGCTCGCACGCGGTGGCACCACCCTCGTTGTGAGCCCATTGATCGCCCTGATGGATGACCAGGTGAGCAAGCTCCAAGCGCTCGGGCTGCGAGCCGAACGCATCCATTCGGGCCTCGAACGCGGGATGGGGCGTCAGATCTATCGCAGCTATCTCGGCGGGCAGCTCGATTTTTTGTTTGTCGCCCCCGAACGCCTCGGTCTGTCGGGTTTTACCGATATGCTCGCGCGGCGCTTACCCTCGTTGATCGCAGTCGACGAGGCCCACTGTATCTCGCAGTGGGGACACGACTTCCGCCCCGATTACCGGATGTTGGGAGAGCGCCTCCCGGCCCTGCGACCCGCTCCGATTATCGCCCTGACGGCGACGGCCACGCCGCGGGTCCAAGATGACATCGCCACCCAGCTAGGGCTCAAAAACCCGGCCCGCTTCATCCTCGGGTTTCGCCGCACCAACATCGCGGTCGAGGTGATCGACCTGCCGCCGCGCCACCGCGCCGGCATGATCGAGCAACTCTTTCGGTCCCCGGGGCGACTTCCTGCAATTGTATACGCATCTACCCGCAAACAATCCGAGGAACTCGCCGCCGCACTCGAGGGCACATGCACCATCGCAGCCTATCACGCGGGCATGAAGCCCCACACGCGAGAGAAAATTCAATCCAAGTTCCTCGCCGGCAAACTCGATGCAATCGTCGCCACGGTGGCGTTTGGTATGGGGATCGATAAGCCCGACGTGCGCACGGTGATCCATGCAGCGCTTCCGGGTACGGTCGAGGGCTATTATCAGGAGATCGGGCGTGCCGGTCGCGACGGCAAACCATCGCGTGCGGTGTTGATGCACTCCTATGCCGATCGGCGGACCCACGAGTACTTTCACGACCGCGACTACCCCGAACCCGAAGAACTCGAGCGGATCTACGACACACTGGTACGTCGTCCACTCGCCCGCTCGACCCTCGCCAAACGTCTGGGCTTCAAACCCGACGAGCTCGATCGAATGCTCGACAAACTGTGGATCCACGGCGGCGTTCGCTACGAGCAGGATGACCGTGTCGGTGCAGGTACATCGACCTGGTTACGCCCCTACACACGACAACGAAACCACCGCCTGGAACAGTTGGAAAAAATCTCACAATTCGCAGCGTCTGCCACGTGTCGGATGCTCTGTTTGGTCCAACACTTCGGCGACCAAGAAGATTCCGGGCAAGCGTGTGGAACCTGTGATGTATGTGCACCGAAAGCGTGCCTGACCCGAACGGCCCGGGGTGCCAACGACGAAGAGCAGGCGTGGATGAAAACGCTGCTGACGCATCTGCATGGTCGCGGCGAGACGGCCGTCGGCAAGTTGTTCCGCGAAAATTTTGAGGACGACCTCTCCCGCCGCGAGTTCGAGACCCTGCTCGCAGCACTCGCCGGCGCCGGCTATCTCGAGATCGTCAACGACAGTTTCCGCAAGGGCAGCCGCACCATCACCTACCGCAAGGCCGCCCTCACGAGCTTTGGCAGCGAACAACTCGAGGACGGCCTGCCCGCTGTGATTCAGGTCAGCGAGCAACCGGCGGTTAAGAAAACAAGCCGCAAGGGCAAATCAACGGGCTCAAGTTCAAAATCCAAGGCGAAGGCGCCGATCCAAAATGTCGATGAAACCGTGGCCGAGGCGCTCCGAAACTGGCGCCTGGCAACCGCGCGCAAAAAGGGAGTCGGCGCCCACCGTGTCCTCACGAACCGGGCGCTCGAAGGTCTGGCGGCGACCAAACCAAAGACCGAAGACGACCTGCTCGAAGTGCCAGGAATTGGCCCAACAACGGTCAAGCGCTACGGCAAACAACTGCTGGCGCTCGTCCGCGGGTGACCAAAGCGTGCCACGACGAGGCTCTGTTTTGAACAGCACGTCCCGGGCTGCTCTCGAATGCTTCGCTTCGTGGCCATGCTCAATCGGCCCAGACGAACGGCCGACCACATCAAACCATTTTACAATCAAGCCAACGTGGAAACGAGTATCTCGCCCGAGCTATCGCCCGCCCCGGAGGTCTCCCTCAGCGAGGAGGACGTCCTCGATTTGGCGTGGGACGTGGTTTTGTTTCTGGCCCAAGGGCCACGCTCGCTCGAGCATATGAAGATGAAGCTCTACCAGATTTCCGGTGGTCAACTGCGGCCCAAACGTGCACAGCAACGCTTGGCCGAATGGATGAAAACCGACAAACCTCTGGCATGTATCCGCCAAGGTCGACCTCCGCGACCCCGCCCAAGGTTTCATCCCGACGAAGTCCACGACTTCCTCGCTGCGATGACTTCAGATGACCGCGACCGCACCGAACAGGGGTGGCGCTTGTGTGTACAAGCAGGGATGGACCCGAAGGAGGCTTGGGGAGCTCTCTACAGTTGGCGTTTCCGCGACCGCACGTTGCCCACAGGCCAGTGGTTCAGCGAAGACGACATCGCTCCCCTGCTCAAACAACATGACGACTCTGACCACGTCATCCTCCCCGGAGGTGTCCCCCTGTCGCTCACCGTCGTCGAGACCATCCGCGACACGGCCCTGCGCGGGCGTAAGATCGCAGCGATCAAAGACCTCCGCAACCGGACCGGGCTGGGATTGCGGGATTCCAAAACGATCGTTGAGCAGTTGATGGACGGGCTGCTGCTCGGCCCGATCGCCCGGACCGGCACGCTCCCACCGGTCGGCGGGATGAACAAAAAAAAACGCACCAAGGCGAGAAAGCGCCTCGACGAATGCATCGACGCCCTGCTGCGTGACCGACCCTTGCACTGGGTGATCTTGACAGGAACAAAAATCGTTGAAGATGCAACGGTTCAAACGATGGCAGTCGGGCTGACCGGCCATGCCCAACCCGTGCTATTTTTCAACCCCCGGTTTACCCTGCGAATCTCACGGGATCAGTGCAAAGGCGTCCTCCTGCACGAGGTCAATCACCTGCTGTTTGGGCACGTCAACGGGCAGCCAGTCGAAGCGCTCGACAACCAATACGCGTGGCTGGTCGCCTGCGAAGTCACGGCCAACGAGTTCATTCCCTATCCGCTCCCCGGGCATCCAATCACCCTCGAGCGACTCGACCTCCCGCCGATGGAATCGACGCTCGAACGCTACCGCAAGCTGTGTGACCGCGATGACCTGCCAGCTTTTAAGTGTGTCGGCCCGATCTTGAGCCGGGCCCTGTCCGCCGATCCACAGAGCCACACCGATTGCTCCCACGACCAGCTTCACTACCCGGCCGGCCTGTTGCTCGATGCCGCTGAGTTGGTCGCCGGTGAAGTCGATCGGCTCACGGCCCAGTCGGTGCTCAAGCACGCGGGCATCCACGCGGGCAAGGTGAGCCAGTTCCTCGAGCCCGAGGGATTGCCTCAACTACCCTGGAACGAGTTCCTCAAAAAACTCGCCAAAGGTTTGCGGATCCGTGTCTCGACCCTGCGCTATCCGAGCCGGCGGCAACCCGAGCGTATCGGGATTGTCCCCGGCCGTCGGTCACAACGCGAAGATCCGGTGGTATTGGCTGCGGTCGATACCTCCGGTTCGATGAGCCTTGACGAGTTGTCACAGGTGGCGGACGAACTCGTCGGATTGCTGCAAAACAGAGTCCGAGTGGCCTACCTCCAGTGCGACACAGATATCGTCATGCAAACCTGGCTGCGCGGCAAGGATGCGCCACGCAAGGCCCACGGACGCGGAGGCACCGACCTGCGCCCACCGTTTTCGCAGAACATTCTCGATCGCTACAAACCCGACCTCCTCGTCTATTTTACGGACGGCTACGGACCGGCCCCCAAAAACCCACCGCCGGGGCTTCAAGTGCTGTGGGTGCTCACCGGAACCCAGCCCAACATCCCGGCCCGCTACGGCAAGGTTGTGTGTATGCGGCCGCGGCATCGGCGAGAGCGGGTCACCCAGGGCACCACCCAAAAACCTTGATTCTACATATATATGACCGCGCATCGCACTTGCGGTGTTAAAGCTTGCTCCTACATGTCTATGCGTTGCACCCGGATCCGAACATCGGCAAATTTCAGCGGGACTGGTCGATAGGCCAGCCCCGCACACAGATGTGAACCGTTACTGCAGGAGCAGCCCCAGCATCTCGGCGATATGGGCGAGCTCAGGATCGTCGGGAGATACCACCTGGGCATCGGCAACCGCCGCTTGTGCTTCGGCGACCTTCTCCTGGAAGTCGAACCCGGTCTTTGCAGCCTTGGCAGCCTCGGCGTAGGCGAACACAGCAGCCCCCTTGAGCAGTTGCCCCGATGGCGCGGCGAGCAGCTCGTCAAACGTCACCGTCACCGAGTCGCTCATTTCGACAAACGTCTTGGCGTCCTTCCAGCGCACGGTCACTTTGACCTCCGCGGTTCCGTCGGCCACGAGGTCCGGCGCACAGGTTGTGATCCGTTGGTGGAACACCATCGCGTCATTGGGTGCGATGTGCTGGGGCTCGATCTCTGTCGGATCGGTCCCGAACTCCTCGCCGCTGAACTTGACGATTTCAAACCCGGGCGGCAGGTCGAGTTGTACCTGCACATCGCGGGCGGCGACGGCCATTGTATTGACAAATTGATCGCCAAAGATCTTCTCAGCCTCGGCCGCATTGGGGATAAACACCGACGCACCCTTGCCGACATCGGTGACCGTATCCATCAGGGCATCGTTGTAGCTGGTCCCGTTCTCGACACCGACGCCGACCATATAGATGCCGTCCTCGTCGTTCGACCCAGCGTGCTGGGCGATCAGGTCCTCGTCGGTAATCCCGACATTCGCCCCGCCATCGCTGATCAGCACCACCCGGTTGATCCGGTCGGCGTCATAGCTTCCGGAGGCGAGCTCGTAGCCCTTGACTAGCCCGCTGTGGAGGTCGGTCCCCCCGTCGGCGCTGATGTTGTCGATCACATCGAGGAGCACCGAATCATTGGGTCCATCGACCTCGTAGCCCGCGAGTTTGATCGTGTTTTCGGTATCCCAGGTCACCACCGAAACCTTGTCACCCGCGCGGAGTTTGCCGGCCATCACCTCGCAGGACTTGCGCAACATCTCGATCGGCAAGCCAGCCATCGACCCGGATTGATCGAGGCTCAGCGTCAGGTTGATCGGCGCACGGTCGGCGTCGCTCACCGTCTCACTGGCGACACCGATCTGCAGGATGTACTCGGGTTGGTCCCCCTCCGCCTCGGCTTGTACAAGTTCGACGTGCAGGCCCAAGGTCCCGGGCTCGGCCGCGGGGTAGGCGAAATCGAAGTAGTTCATGAACTCCCACGTCCGAACCGCTGCATATACATCGTTATATTCATGGATCTGCTCGCGGACCTGGACGGGTGACGACATCGAATTGGAATCGTCGGGCGACAAAAACAGGGTCACGTCCGTCGCATCATCGCAAACGGGTTCCGGATCCGTATCCGTGCCCGTGTCGGGTTCTGGTTCTCCGGTCGTTTCGCCTTCGCTATCGGTGTCATCTCCGGTCGTGCTCGGGTCGGTCGTGCCCGTTGGGTCCTCGCTTGTGCCCGTGGGACCTTCGGTTGAGCCCTCCGTCTCCCACGAGTCGCCCGTCGGACCCGCGGATCCCCAACCCGTGGTTCCCTCCGTACCGCCGTCGTCTGTACCGCCGTTACTGGCGTCGGAACCGGATAGCCCACTATCCGTATCTTGGTCGGTCACCGCGACACTACAGCCAGCAAACACGCCGCTGATCGGCAGTGCCAACAGGCTGGCGAAGGTCACCAACGTCATCCACGAAGAAGATTGTTCCGGTTCATGAAGTTCAAATTTGCGCATGTATGAAGATCCGTTGAGTGGCAACGAAAACACAATGCAAAATTTGACCCACCCGTGATTACAAGAAGTTAACAAACCTCGCGGCCGCCGAGCCTGACATGCATGCGCCAACTGTGGCAAGGATGTCAGTGTCGAAAGGTGAGTGTGCGATGGATGACGAAGTCGAAATCCAATGCCCCTACTGTGGCGAGTGGCAGTCACTCGACATCGATCCACAAACCGTTGGCGAGATGATCCAGGATTGCGATGTCTGCTGCCGTCCGTGGTCTGTCCGTGTCCATCGTGATGCCGACGGGACACCCACGGTACGTGTCACCCGGGCGTGATTGTTGCGAGGTTGGGCCTACTCAGCCGAACAGCCGCGACAACAATCCCTTTTTTTTCACCCGCGACAACAACCACTCCGACTTTTGCCCGAGGCGCTGCGCGGGGATCCGTCCTACGATTGCATCTACAATCTTTCCACGCCTGATAAACAGCAGCGTCGGTACCGATCGGATCTTGAACGGTGCAGCCAAATACGGGTGTTCGCCGACGTTGAGCTTGTAGAAGTGGAGGTCCGGCTCATCCGCGAACTCGCGGGCCACATGCTCAAAGTCCGGTGCCATCGCCATACACGGCCCGCAGGTCGGCGACCAAAAATCGATCACAGCGCCCGGCGTCTCCTCGCTCATGATGCGCTCGACCTCCTCTTGGGTGACGAGGTCGCGATACGGATGTGCTTCGCCGGGCTCGGTCATGAACTCCAACCTATCATGCAGGCGTGGGTGACCAACCGTAGGCTTGGGCGCAATATTCCGACAACATCCGCTCGGCGTTGAAATAGGAAGCAGCCAGGGCGATGGAGCTTCGCATCAGTCGGGCCCATCCCTCACCTTGCCCAGCGACCCCCGCGTGATAGAGGGGGAAGACGTTGTTCTCGAGCAGTTCGAGCAGCCGCTCGGCCTCCTGTTGATCCGCCTGTTTTTCTGGCCCTTGGGCCGGCTCGATCCCCCATCCGGTCACACCTTCGATCCAACCCTCGCACCACCATCCGTCGACAATGCTGAGGTTGGGGATACCGTTGTGGGAAGCCTTCATCCCACTGGTTCCCGATGCTTCTTGGGGTGCGCGCGGGGTATTGAGCCAGACATCGACACCAGAGGTCATCAGTGCACCAAGGGTCATGTTGTAACCTGGCACATACAACAGTCTCACCGCCCCCTGTAACTCCTTACGCAACCGGTGGACCTCGGAGATCAGGTGCTTGCCATCGGCGTCACGGGGGTGTGCCTTACCGCAGAAGATCAGTTGGTACTCGCCGTATTTGTCGGCCAGGGCACGCAGCCGAGGAATATCGCGAAGAACCAGGGTCGGGCGCTTGTAGGCCGTGGCCCGCCTCGCGTAGCCGATCGTAAACAGCTCGGGATCGGCGAGTTGGCCGACAACCCTGCGATTGACCTCGTCGACCAGCTCGAGTTTTGCCGCCCGATGAGCCGTGACAATCTCGGCGAGCGGCAGTTTTTCGGCCCACCGCAAAAGGGCGTTGTTGGTACGCCAGCCCGGCAGGCAGCGGTCGAACAGCTCGCGCATCACCGGCGACGTCCAGGTAGGACTGTGGACGCCGTTGGTGATGCCGTGAATCGTCGCTTCGGGGAACATGGCCCGCGAAACCTCGGCGTGCTTTTGGGCGACCCCGTTGACAAACCCGCTGAGACCAATGCCCAGGAGACTCATGTTGAGCTCGGACTGCGCACCTCCACGGACAGCTTCGTAGTGCGTATACAAATTTTCCCCCAGCATCTTGGACGCGAGTTCGCGGTCGAAGCAGTCGTGACCGGCGGGGACGGGGGTATGGGTGGTAAAGACCAGTCGGCTGCGGGCGTCGGCCAACGCCTCGTCGAGCGTGCGGCCGGCCGCGCGTCGCCTGGCAAACAGGTCGAGCCCGAGCAGCGCCGCATGACCTTCATTGATATGCAACTTTTCGATCTGTTGGTAGCCGAGGGCCTGCAACATCCGCCGCCCACCGATCCCGAGGACAATCTCCTGGGCCAGGCGATAGCGGCGATCACCCCCGTACAGCGAACCTGCCAGGCTTCGGTCGTAGTCGCTATTGACCTTGAGGTCGGTGTCTAAAAACAACACCGGCACCCGAGCCCCGGTCTCGCCGGTGATCACATACTGCCACGCTTGGATCGCTACGGTACGCCCTTCGATCTCGACTTCACAGGGTCCATGGACCAGCCGCTCGAGATGTTCCGCCGGCGACCACGTGACCGGCGTCTCGGTCTGTGTACCATCAACTGAAAGTTTCTGGGCGAAGTAGCCTTTGCGGTGCAGCAGCGTCACTCCGACCATCGGCACACCCATGTCCGCGGCGGCCCGCAGGGTGTCTCCGGCGAGCACCCCGAGCCCCCCGCTGTAGGTCGGCAGCTCGCTGGCGAGACCAACTTCCATGGAAAAATAGGCGAAACGTACTGTCGACGGTGCTTGCATGCGATTGCCGCGTATCATCGAGTTGTCGGCCGATATGGTCCAGGCCAAACTTCGTGAGTCTACAACTCATGTCGGAATGTTCACTGATTGCGACGGCGGGGACCGACCATGACCCATCCAAACAAACTAGCGAACAACCATGCACATCCCCCCTCATCCGAGGCTTGGCAGGCACATCCTTCCCCATCTTCCTCTCCGCCAGAACTGCCCGCGGAGGTCGTCACCGTCAACGATCCTGTCGTCGTTGACGACGTTGTCACACCTGTTTCGGGCCCCGTGCCATCGGAATCAGACGTCACAGTCGACTCCCCACTCGTCAGATCGGTGGTCGACGATGTCTCCGACCCGTCGGAATCCGTGTCACTCGTGGTGGTTTCGGTGTCCGAGTCCGACTCATCAAAGTAGGCTCCACAGGCGGGATCCGCCATCGGCATGGCACGGTGGGCGAGCGCGAGGATATAGGCACCGGCTCCAAACCCCAACATGGGTGTATTAAACTTGTATGTACCATCATTTTCGTCAAACGTCTCGGCCACCATCAAGTAGTTCGCTTCGGCCTGGGCCCGCACCCACTCGAGCAACTCGTCCGACCGCTGTGCATCTCCGTGCATCCGGGTGGCGACCGCCCCGCGAAGGTCTGTGATCACCCACTCCGCACTGTCGTAATCGCTGCCCCAGGGACTGAGGTCGGGGTTGTTGGGATGATCCCAGCGATCGTCGTTGCGCGACCATCCCGGGCCCGCTGCGACCGCGAGGTGGGCATCGAGGCCTTCGAGGGTGGCCGACGCGATCGGCCCATCGGGGTCGAATAATTCCATTGCAATTGCATCGAGCACCGCCGCATCCCAGTAGCCACTCCCGGCGTCATGTTCCTCGAGGTTGGCGGCCAACGCATGATCGGCATCGGTCAACCGCTCGACCATCGCCTCGCGCAGGGCCAGTGCCGCATCGGTATAGGCCATCGCCCGTTCGTGATCGCCGACCCGCTCGGCCAGTGCTGCCGCATCGCACAGCCCGCGCACCGCCGTGAGATCGGTGTATGTAAAATGACGCTCCCGCCCCTCCCAGTGGGTTTCCCAAATCGAAGAGTCCGGACGGATCAGGCCGGTCTCCGGCTCGACCAATCCGACCAGCGCATCCCCGACCTTGGCCGCGACGTCGGGCCAATAGGCATCGACCAGCGAGGTGTCTCCAGTGATCTGTTCATATGCATGAAGTGCCCACAAGAACAGCCCGAAACCGTCGAATTCGAGGTTGGGACCAAAGTCGTTAAAATCGGTTTCTTCGATGCCAAACCCGTAATAGCGCACCAGGCTGATCTGGTAGGGGCCGAGGTTGTAGCCCATGAGCTCATCCCAATCTTGGAACCGGCCGGCCTCGGCCTTGAGGTAGAACTCGAGTGCATCGCGGGCCTGCTGGTGCATGCCGACCGCCGCCATTCCGACAGTTGCATAGGCACCATCTCGGATCCAGGCGTAGGTCCAGTTGCCGGGTGGCAAACTCGCCAACACCGCGCCGTGCCCATGGTGCACCGCCCATCCGGGCAACTGCGCGGGCTCGTCGTTGGGTCCCAAAAACCGCGTCCTCCGAACGTCGCCGTCGTGGCTCAATTTGTCGCGCAGATAAAAGGAGTCTTCTTGAACCTGTCCCATTCGCAACATTGCAGCGCTGTGGCGGACGAGCTGCTCCTCGGCGACGGACAACCCCGCAGGCGGCGTCAACCCGGCCTGAAACCCATTCCAGGAGTCCCGCTCTTCGGCGACCAGCGCCCCGGCTGTCTTTCCCCCGACATAGTCGTCGAGCCAGGTCTCGACCTCGTCGGCGGCAAACGGATCGGCGTGGTGCGCAAAGGCAACGCCGAGCCATGTCGACTGACCGGGGGCGAGTGTTCCGAGGTCGTATTGAACCGCACTCACCGAACCGTCGACGGCATCGGGCGGGGGGGTGTTGTCGGGAAGATCGGCGGTTCCCCCATTGGCGACCACCCCGTAGATATCTTCTCCCGGAGCAAATCCTGTATGTACAACCGGACCCAGGGGCCGCGTGACAATCACACCTGCAAACCCGCGCTCGCGGATGTCCCCGCCCGCCAGCGTGATGGTTTCACCGTTTTCACCGATGTCGTCGGGCACCTCCCACGGCGACTGCGGACGACCGTAACCGAGGTGGTAGTTGTGTAGGGAAAACGCCTGGACCCCGGGGACTGGCTGATCACTTGTATTGACAACTTCCATCGCCATCACCAGCGATGCATGGGGCAGGCCCTGGGGCGTAAACAGATGCTGCCGGACCTGCAACGCACCCACCTGTTGAACGAGCACCACGATGCCCGTCCCGCCGGGCTGCGCATCGGTCAGTCCGAGGTACCCCGAGGCCTCCAAGTCGACTGGCCGCTCGGGCAGCCAAAACTGATCTCCATCGACGCGCAGACCGAAGTAGGTGTCGTAGACGAGATCGCGGGTATAGACGGCTGCGAACTGGGAACCATCCCAAATCTCATGTCCCTGCTCGTCGAGTTGCGGCTCTTCAGCAGCAAACAGATGTTCACGAAAGTGATTCACCCGGGCAGCTTCGAGGTCGACGATCGCCGCACCGTGGCCGTTGGAAACCGGCAACTGATAGCGGGTGCGCTGGATTTCGGCTGCGTTGGTCTCGCTGCTGACGAGCGACCAACAGGCGAGCGCAAATACAACTTGTTGCGGGCGGAGGGCCATAGGCGCATCGTATCAGTGCGCGCGATAAATCGCCGGACTCCGGAATCAGGCGATCGTGCCGATTCATGACTATGCAGAGGTCCGCACAAACGCCAACGAGTCCATCATGACTTTTGCCAGTTGCTTCGCTACCGTAGTGCCGATGCGGATGCACACGCAAATGATCCCGTGGCTGTTCCTCTCGACCACTGGCCTGCTGTTCACCGCATGCGCGTCGGGAGAATCCCAAACGACCGAGACGACCCAGTCGACAATCACCACAGGCCAACCGACCGAAGGGCCCAAGCCGGTGACCACCGGCGAGACCACGGGTGACACACAGGACACATTTGACACAACCGCGACCGATCCGACGAGCGGACCGACGGAGACCTCCGACACGTCGGACTCCGATCCGACCTCCGAAACCGATACCGATACCGATACTGGCGGCCCGGATCCCCTGTGTCCGGTGACCTTTCGCTACCAGCTCGCGGGCCCCCAACAAAACCCCCGGGTCGCCGGCATCTGGCACAACTTCGACCTCGCTTCGGCCCTGCCCCTCGATCAAGGGCCCGACAACGACGGATATCTGTGGGCCACGACCGAGCTCGCACCCGGGTTACATGCATATAAAATTGTTGTCGCGCAAAACGGCGAGGATCAGTGGCTGTTCGATCCTAGCGAGGCTCGGCGGACCTACGTCGATGGCACCGAGAACTCGGCGGTCCAAGTGCGCGACTGTTCCCGACCGGCCCTCGAGGTCACCGAGTCGACACCGGGCGCCGGCACGCTTGCCGCAACCCTGCGCTATGTCGATTCAATCGCCGGGCTCGGCCCGCAACCTGATGCCTATACACTTGAACTCGACCACGAAGGAGACGTCACGCCGCTCTCCGACGGGGAATATTCGATCGATCCGGAGACCGGGGACATCGACCTTTCCCTCACAGGCCTCGCCGATGGCAAATACACGGTACGCGCCACTGCGGCGAGTGCGGACGGCGAGGTTTCGGATCCGACCCGGGTCGTGTTTTGGATCGAGGATCAAGCATTTTCCTGGCACGACGCCCTGATCTACATGGTGTTGACCGATCGCTTTCGCGACGGTGATGCCGGCAACAACCCCGGTACAACACCGATGGCCGATCCGCGGGGCGACTTTCAAGGCGGCGATTTAGAGGGGGTGCGCCAGGCGATTGCCGACGGGACCCTCGACGAGCTCGGTGTACGTGCAATTTGGCTGACGCCTTTTCAGCAAAATCCCGATGGGGCCTACATCGCCAGCGACGGCCAGCACTATGTGACAGGCTACCACGGCTACTGGCCCACCCGCGCACGTGAGGTCGACACCCGGCTCGGGGGGGCCGAAGCCCTGCACGCCCTGGTCGCCGAGGCCCACGCCCACGGGATCCGCGTGTTGCAGGACTTTGTCATCAACCATGTCCACGAAGATCACGAATACATGCAAATGCATCCAGATTGGTTTCGCACCGGGTGTGTCTGCGGGACCGACAACTGCGACTGGACCGGTCATGCACTCGACTGCATGTTTGCCGGCTACCTCCCGGATATCAACCACACGGTGCCCGAGGCGACGGCGGCGTTTGTCGACGATGCGATCTGGTGGCTCGATACCTTCAACCTCGACGGCCTACGGGTGGATGCGGTCAAACACGTCGAGGAAGTCGCCACCCGTAACCTATCGGCTGCGGTCTCAGAGAAATTTGAGATCGCAGGGACCCAGTACTTTTTGATGGGCGAAACGGCCATGGGTTGGAGTGACTGTGCCGACCCGTGTAACGACGAGAACTACGGCACCATTTCCCACTACATCGGCCCCCACGGGCTCGATGGTCAATTCGATTTTGTCCTCTACCACGCGACTGCCACCCATACGTTTGCATATGGCGATAAGGGCATGTTGCACGCGGCCTATTGGTTTGAGCACGGGCTCGACAAATGGCCGCAGGACGCCATCATGACCCCGTATGTCGGTAGCCACGATACCCCGCGATTTGCCTCGCTCGCCGATTACCGCGGTCAGGATCCGGGGCACGACCGCGGGATCCCCCACAATCAGTGGAACAACACGGCCGAGGCTCCGGGAGATGGTGAACCGTACTGGCGGGCACGGGTCGCATTTGCATGGCTTTTGGGACTCCCTGGGGCTCCACTGTTGTACTACGGCGACGAGTACGGACAGTGGGGCGGCGCCGATCCAAACAACCGTTTGATGTGGCGATCCGAGGGAGAGCTGAGTGTAGACGAGCAACAGACACTCGCGTTTATCCGTCTGTTGGGACAGGCTCGCCGCGACCTGCCGCCCCTGCGGCGCGGCAGCTATATCCCGCTCGACGCGACGGAAGATGCTCTCGTGTACGGACGGATGATCTCCGCCGGCGATGCGGCCGTCGTCGGGATCAACCGCAGCGCCGACCCTGCCATCCTCGAGGTCGAGGTGACCGGCTCACTCGGGCTGATGGCATTCACCGAGCTGCTCGATGCCCTGGGGGGACAATCCGTGACCGTCTCAGGTTCGGGAACGATCGACGTGACGATTCCAGGGCGCAGTGCAGTGATCCTCAGTCCGATGTAGATACATTATTTTTCTCCGCCACGGTGCACAACAACCACTTCGCCAGCAACGCTGTCGTCCGCGACTCGATGTAGATGCAGTGGCTCCCTCGCCGCAGGTCAACGAGTTCGCGTCCATGCCTCTCACCGCGTTACAAACCGAGACGCGCGAGAGAAGCACGTTCATTCGTTGCACCTCCGGTGATTATTCGCGGCGGTAAATTCCCAACCGCTTGAGCCGGTCGCGCAGCCCCTGGCGGCTGTACCCGAGTCGGCGGGCTGCCTCGCTGAGGTTGTTGTCGACAGCGGTCAGCAGGCGGCTGAGGTAGCGGCGTTCAAACTCGACTTTTGCCGCCTTAAACGGCAACTCGAGCATCTCTTCGAGGTCGTTCGAGGTCTGTACCTGATCATTTGTATGTGCAGTGGTTCCCGGACGTCCGCCGACTTCGAGGTCGACCCGGTCGATCGCCGACCCCTCGGCCAAAAATGCCGCGCGTCGCATGGTCTTTTGCAATTCGCGAACGTTCCCGGGCCACGCATGCTGATTGAGGTAGGCGACCGCAGCTTCGGTGAGATGGTGCGAACGCCCCGCTCGTCGATCAAAATCGGCCAAAAAACTGCGCGCGAGGACAGCCGGGTCTTCGCCGCGCTCACGCAACGGTGGCAACTCGACCATAAAATCCGACAGACGAAAGTAGAGATCTTCGCGGAACTCACCGCGCGAGACCATCTGCGGGAGGTCTCGGTGGGTCGCTGCGAGCACTCGGACATCGACCGGGCGCCGCTTGGTCTCGCCGATCCGCTGAACCTCGCGGCGTTCTAGGACACGCAACAACTTCGGTTGCAAGTCGAGGGGGAGCTCGCCGATTTCGTCGATGAACACCGTGCCACCGTCGGCCTCCTCAAAACACCCTGGGCGTGCCTCAAACGCGCCGGTAAATGCTCCCTTGCGATGGCCCAAAATCGCGGCTTCGGCGAGTTCGCGGGGCAGCGCGGAGGCATCGAGGACCACAAATGGCCCGCGCTTGCGCGCAGACTGGGCGTGAATACCCCGCGCGACGAGCTCTTTTCCGGTGCCTGTCTCACCGCCGATCAAGACGTCCATCGGTGTATGTGCAACCCGTTCGAGCATGGCGAATAACTCGCGCATCACCGGGCTGTGTCCGATCATGGCGTCGAACTTGGTACCGGCCGAGAGCGGGACCTCGATCGACTCTGCGGCCAACAACTCGATGCCACAACGACCAGCTCGAAACACGGTCCCCGATTCGACCCAGACCTCGCGCACGCGCACGTTCCCGATCCAGGTGCCGTTGGTGCTGCCCAAATCCCGCAGCAGGACGCCTTCGTCACCGAGAACCAACTCAAAGTGGACGCCGCTGATCGAACCATCGTCGACGACCAAGTCATTGAGTCGACTTCGCCCGCCGCGAATCCGCCGACTTTCGACCTGCAGTTCCTTGCCGCGCTGCGGACCGTCGCACACCCGCAAGACCACCCGGCCTGGACGCACGTGGGATGCTTCGCCCGGCCGGAGTTGGCAGGTTTGCAAAAACGTATCTTCGTCGGTCGGAGACATGTTGGCGCGGCGAGTGTACGCCGATTTTTGAGAACGGTCGCCGACCGGGCGGAAGCGACCGCGGCGAGAGGGGTCCGTGGTTTTTCTCGCGCGACAGTTCGCGCAACCCAACCTCGACAAAATCGGCAGGCGAGACGGCGGTCGAGAAAATCCACGCGCTCCCTGAGCGCACGAACAACGCATAAGCGACCCAAACGGTTTCTCGCCCACACTGCGAACACGTGACTTGGAGGCTGCGTTGTCGATCGCAGGCCGGGCTATAGTTGCAAGGGTCACGTGGACCGAACCCAGCGGCTCAGCCCGGCGCAACTTCGCCAAGGATCCCAGCCAGAGGTGTCTCCCGAGCCATCGGCGAGCTCCCGCGGATCTGGCGGTCGCGCCATGGATCCCCCGCTTTCACGCACCGATCCCGCGACCCAACGCGCCCTCGGCGAGACCCTCCCGGCGTCCGACGACGCGAGTCCGCTAAAGCCAGGAACCATCCTCGCCGAACGCTACGAGGTTCACCGCGAGCTCGGCCGCGGCGGCATGGGTGTGGTCTACCAGGCTCACGATCACAAACTCGCCCGTGGTGTTGCACTCAAGGTGCTGCACAGCGAGATTCGTTCGCCCCGGGCGCGGGCCCGGATCCGACGCGAAGCCCAGACGGCCGCCGGGATTCGCCATCCAAATGTCGTCAACATCTTTGACATCGGACAGTTTGGCGACAGCGATTACATTTCGATGGAACTGATCGACGGCGTCGACCTCCGGACCTGGCTCCGCGATCCAACGCTGTCCTGGCAGGAGATTGTCCAGGTGTTCTTGGCCGCCGGTGACGGCCTATGTGCCGCCCATGCCCAGGGGTTGGTCCACCGCGACTTCAAGCCCGACAACGTCCTGATCGAGCGCTCCGGGCGGGTTCGTGTGTTGGACTTTGGGCTCGCACGCCCGATCGCCGACGACGAAGTTGCGGATGTCCAGCAAACAATTCATGCACATACAAAAGATCTGGCGATCGGAGTGGTCACGCGAACCGGGGCCCTGGTCGGGACACCGGCCTATATGGCGCCCGAGCAGTTTTCCGGGGGACTCATCGACGCACGGACCGATGTGTTTGGTTTTTGTGTGGCCCTGCATGAGGCGCTGTACGGCCATCGACCGTTTCGTGCGAGTTCCGTGGCCGAGCTCGCACTTCAGGTCGAGGCGGGTGCGATCGTGCCGGCCACCCCAATGCGTGAAAGTCGACCCCCGACCGCGATCCGTCAGTTGCTGGTACAAGGATTAAACCCCGACCGGCAGATCCGGCCCGAGCTCCCAGATCTGTTGAAACTGCTGCGGCTCGGCGCCGACCCAAAGCGCGGGCGCCTTCCGGTTGTGCTCGCCGTGGCGAGCCTCGCCGCGGTCGTCCTCATTGCCGCAACACGACTCCCGGGGTCGGTCGAGCCGGTACCAGGGGTCGTGGAGGATGGAAGCGAACCCACACAGGCCGCCGAAAAACGCGACACTCCCCCCGAGCCGTCGGCAGAGCGCGCCGCCGCAGCGCCCCCCATCGAGCTCGACGCTGCGATCGGCGATCAAACCTGCGATCGCCCGTGGGACATCACCCTGGTGGGCGACTGGCCCAAAAACGCCACGACACGCCTGTTGTGGCGCAGCGCAGATGATCAAAATGCATTTGCAACCATCTCAGTGGCCCGCGATGGTCGAACCTTTTCGATTCCTGCGAAGGCCCATCAAAATCACGCCCTCGAGTTCTATGGGCAGCTCTCTGACGCGGATGACAGCGTCCTAGCCACAGTCGGTTCAAAGGACGCTCCGCGGCGTATCGATGCGCCAACGTGTCCGAGTAAGTCGACGTACCGCCGCTGGTGCTGGGAAAATCCCAACATGGGAGGCGACCGAACCTGCTGGCCTACACGTGGCAAATGCGAAGCAGACGCCCGCGAATGGCTCGGTCCTGGCAAACGTCGCTGTCGCGGCCAGCGCTAGCCGGAACGAACCGTCCCTCCAGCTGCGCTTGCAAGTGCACGCAAACCTTGTAGCGAGCTCCACACGCCATTTTCGACGTACCTCCAGTGCGACTTCGCCGTTTGCTTGTCCGCGCGTTCAATGGTTACGCACCTTTGACCCGCTTCGACCTCTTGGTGTGATGTCCGGACAACTGCGCAAACGGATTGTGCTAGCCAACACACCGCTCGACACGCGATAATCAATTGTGTCGGTGCGCCGCTACACACGGGCTTTGGGACTGTGTACCGTATTGTTTTCATGTACACAGAATTCCTCGTCTCACCACGTGCGTGCACCGGAACGGATGCCCTTGCCCGACTCGGAATGTGCCCGGCATCTCGAACGCGTCGAGTTGATGGCCGAGCGGGCGATGCCGCGGGCGGTCGCACCCGAGGTCGAGCATCTGGCCGACGTTGCCAACCGCGACCGCGAAACGGCACGGGACTGTCACCGACGAGTGCGCGGCTTCTTGGCAGATCTCGGTGATCAATATATTCGTGCGTATACATCTGGAAACCACGAGTACTACGAGCCAGCGCGCCGCATCCTACTCGCACGTGCGACCCTCGAGCAGGGTGCCGAAGCGCGGGCACAGATCGAGCTGTCACTCGGGCTTATCGACTTTGCCCGGGCCAGTGAACGCTACCGGGCCGGTGCCGCCTACGACCCGGGTGATCGACTGGCCGAGGCACGGACCCGCGACGAACAGGCGCTCGCCCACTTCCGCAATGCCCTGACGGGTCCCCTGCTCCCCGAGGAACGCTATACGGCCGCCCAAGGCCAGCTCGCCAGCCTCGACCGAATGGTTGGCAATCAAACAGGTGTCTATACACCTTCATTCGAGGAACTCGCCTGTGTCCACGACCAACTCGGCGTGTGTTTTGGGCCGCGGGCGTTTACGCCGACGCTAACACCCGACCATCCACGGATCCGCCAGTTGCTGTCGGCCTACGCGACCTACGAAAAATTTGCATACACAAAAAACCGTGAAGCTGAGCAGGTTTACTGGCGCCTTCGCATGTGCGAGTTGTGGATCCGCCTCGATTTTCGCGATCGGGCCCAGGAGCAACTGCAGCAGCTTGATGCTCTCGATCTCTCCCCTGAGCAGCGGGCGCGTGTGGCCGCTGCTCGCCTCGATTTTGCCCTGCTCAACTGGTTGACCGACGGGGTCGATCCATCGCTACCTCCGCTTCGCCGTGCGGTTCAAGCCGCCAGTTCCGCCGAGCTCAACAGCCATCCCCGACTGCGGTGGGCCGACCTGCTGGTCCGCGAAGCAACTGCACGTGAGCGTCGACAACAGGCGCAGCGCAGCCACACGTTTTCCGACTTCCGGGATTGTGCGGAGCAGTTTTCACATCTGTACAACGAGCAACAGGTGGCGGCTCCCGCCGTTCCACTCCCCCTGGTCCATCAACTCGGATTTTTGGAACAGGCGATCGACTGCTACCGGGATGCCGGGCTCGCCGGGCAAATGGCACGCCTGGCAGAACACATGCGTACGCAACATCCGACCGCGCGGGCCCTGCCCAACACGATGGTCGAAGTCGGACAAACGCTCGAACGAATGCTGCTGTTTGAGACCGCCCGGGAGTGGTACGAGAAGTTTCTCCGACAATTTTCCCGCCACCCGATGGCCCCCGCGGCACGACGGCGCCTGGTGTGGATCTCGGTCCTGCTCGGGGCTTCGGTCGAGGCGCAAGTCGCCGAGTTGTTGCGGGGTGATCGGGACGCCCGCAGGTTTGCTTCGGCGATTGCGTTTCGCACCCTGCGGACCGATCGCGACGGTGCCGCGTTGGCGTTCGAGGCCTATCTCGCCAAGGTCGATGCCCGCGACGATAGCCTGCGGACAGTGCTGGCCCACACCTATCTGGCGCAGGCCTACTTCGAGGCGTCCTGCCCGGTGGCGACGCGGGCGGGGCCGTGTGTCGAGCTCACCCGCGAAAAGTCGTTGGGCCAGGCGGTGACCCGCGAGCCGCAAACACTCGCCCAAGCCGTGCGTCACCTCGAAGCGGCACGTGCAGCGATGAAGCACACAGGTTGGCGCGACGATCCCTTCGGCGCGAGCTTTGGGCCGCCGTTGCAGATACATCAACGTGAAATCGAGGAGGCCCAGGCAATCGTAGAATTGATCTCAGGTGATACGCTGGCAGAGAAAGCCCTGTTTACCCGGCCGCCCTACAGCCGCGAGCTGGTGCGAACACGCAAGTGGTTCGAGCGGCGCAAACAACAACTCGAGCTCATGGTCGCCGCCTACCGCAAGATCCAAACCCCGCGTTTTGCCGCCACAGTCGCGGCCAGGCAGGGACTGATCTACGAGGCCGATGGCGGTCTGCTCGCGGATGTCGCAATTGATCTTCGGCGAGAACAACAGGCGCAGGCCACCGCGCTCGCTGAAGATCTCGAAGAATTTGCTTATGCACGATATGAGCAGGCCCGCTCGGCCTACAACCTGTGTCTCGATTACGTGCAACACTGGGGCCAGGATCGCAACAACCGCGCCGGGCTGTGTCGCGCCCGCCTCGGCCAACTCCTCGGCCAGTACGACGATCCACATGTATACGCACCAGATCTCGATGATCCGCTTTTACTTGGCCCGCGGTAACAGTCCGCCTCGGACATGAACCGCATCCTGTTCACTTGGCCGGGTCGGCCCTCCAGCGGCGACGGATGATTTCGATGGTTTGGCGCGCGCGCAGCAATCGCTGGGGATCGGCGTCTGCGTTGTCGAGATAGGCTCCGAGCCATTGGAGCGCTTCGCGTTGGGTCTTTTCGTCGGGTTGCAACGCCAGTGCGAGCCCGAGGTTGTACTGCAACGCGGCGGGTACAGCGTGTGGCAACACTGGTTTGGCCCGGGTGTACGCATGGGCAGCTGCCCGAAAGGCCCGATCAGCTGCAGCGAAGTCCCCTTGCAAAAACCGCGACGATCCCAGTCCGAGATAGGCCCCGTACTTCAGGCCAGGTTGCCGGGATTTGCTCGCCTGTTCGAAGTTGCGGACGGCCTCGCCGAGACGACCTGCCTCGAGAGCATGCCGTCCCCACAACAACCATGCGGCATAGAGGTCGGGCTGTTTCTCGAGCGACTGACGAAAACGCGTATTGCCACCAACCGGATCGCCAACTGCAAAGGAAACACGTGCACATGCTGCGAGGACAACCGCAGCTTTTCCTGCTTCTTGGTCGCACAATTTGCGGACGAGCTCGAGGTACGACGGCACCTGCTGACCACGTGCGAGGTACAGAACAATCGCGCTGGCAAGGGCGTAGGGGTCGTCGGGTTTGACGGCCAAGGCCGCCCGGATCTCCGCCTGCGCAGAGACAAAATCCGCATCTTCGCCCGTCTTCAGAAATGATTCATAGGACAGCAACCCCTGGCCGAGCGAGCGCACCGGCGTCAGGTGACCGAGACCGGCGAGAAACTCGCGAAGCTCGCTGATGTTGCCACTCGCCCGCGCGAGTTGAACAAGGCGCACAACGTCCTGCGTCGATTGGGGGTCCGCCGCGACCCGACGCCGCTGGAGCTCGACGGCATGTCCCTCGTCCCAACATTCCAAACAGTGATCGATGTGGGCGCGGGTCGGTACAGTGTCCCGCGGGGGAAGCCGACAAGGACAGACCAAACCATCGTCGACAACATCAACCGGCGTTACGACGTGCTGTGCGGTGGGTTGCGTGACAGGTTCAGTAGTGGTCACGCAACTGTTGCCGATTGCAACGCCAAGAATGAGGCATGCCAGGCGTTGGTACACCCACAGAGAATACCCGGTACGAACGACACCGATACGGTTGCCTCGGAAGGGCGAATCCGCTGGGTCGCATGCGGTCGGTTGTCGACCCCTGGAAAAGCTCCGTACACTTGAAAGCAGGTTGCAGGCGGAAAAGACCAGCCACTATCAGATCTTGATCGTCGAAGATTCACCCGTGGATCGAGAATTCTATCGCCGCGCCCTCGAGTCCGATCCGAACAACAACTACACGGTCCACGAAGTCGTGACCGGGGCGCAGGCCCTGGCTCTCGTCCAGGAAGTTGCGATCGACCTCATTCTCCTCGACTTTCAATTGCCGGATATGACCGGCTTAGAGTTGTTTCGCGAGATCAGCGACAACGTCGCCTGTGTCGTCCCCACGATCATGCTGACCGGTCGTGGCGACGAGTCACTCGCGGTTAAGGCGATGAAACTCGGCGTTGAAGATTACCTCGTCAAGGGTAGCTATTCGCGTGTCGAGTTGCGCCACGCCGTCGAGTCGATCGTCCGCAAGCCCGCCCCCGAAGGTGGTCTCGAGAGCGGTTCCCTGTTTGCCGGCCGCTACGAAATTCTGCTGCTCGCAGGCAGTGGCGGTATGAGTTCGGTCTACCGTGCGATCGACCGACAAACCGGCCGCGATGTTGCTCTCAAGGTCATTCGCAATCCGGACCGACGTACCGCCACTCGGTTTCGCCGCGAGGCATCGGTGCTCGCGTCCCTCGATCGGCCGTCGATCGTGCGCTACCTGGCCCACGGAATGACACCGACCGGAGATCGTTTCTTGGCCATGGAGTGGCTCGACGGCGAGGATCTAGCGACACGACTCATCCAGGGTCCACTTTCAATTGCCGATACATTGATTGTTGCCAGCCGAATTGCCGATGCCCTCGCCGCGGCCCACAGCCGCGGACTCATCCACCGCGATATCAAGCCGAGTAATCTTTTTTTGCCAAACGGGAATCTCTCCGATGCCAAGCTGCTTGACTTCGGCATTGTCCTCACGCCGCAACATGGGTCCGGCTATGTCACCCGCACCGGAACCGCCATGGGAACGCCGGGTTACATGGCACCCGAGCAGGCCTTGGGCATGCGCGACATCGATCACCGGGCCGACATCTACGCGATGGGCTGTGTCCTGTACCACTGCCTCGCCGGCTTTCCTCCGTTTAGCGATTCGCGGGTCGGCACCCTGACGCGGTCGCTGCTCGACCCAGCCCCCCCGATCGCGACCTACCGCCCTGAGACGCCGGGATACCTCGGCGACCTGGTGATGCGTATGTTGGAGCAGGAGGCCGAGAACCGGCCTCAGTCGATGAAGTCGGTCGTGGCCGTGCTCACCCACCAAGTCGATCCCGAGCCCATGGTGCCCGAACCGTCGCGCCGCCGAACCCGGGCCGTGTCGTCCACCCGCTGTGTGCTGCTGTTGGCCGCCCGGACCCTGTCGAACAAACAAGTCGGTGGCTATACAACTGAACTCTCGACCCAGCGCGTCCATCTGATCGCCCGCCAGCGGCAGATTGTTGAGGAATGCGGGTGTCTCCTCACCGCCTTTGCCACGGGAGCCCTGCAAGTTGTCATCCCGGCCCAAGCAGCCCTGACGACCGAGTTAGAAATCGCGGTTCGCTGTGCGACCAAACTCCGCCACAGCTTCCCCAACCTGATCATTGCCATTGCCGCGAGCTACGACTCGCAGCTCATCGAAATCTCCGACCCGACCGGCACCCTGTCACGGGCACGCCATATTTTGATCTACGGGCAAACGGTGCGCAGTCGAGCCCACGACACGGGTAGCGAGGACAACGGGAAGTTCCTCGTCGACGAGACCGCAGCGGCGGTGTTGACCGGTCGCTACAAACTCAAACCGGCCGGACCGTACTTCCTCCTCAAAGATGGTGTGAGCTTGCGGTAGCCGGCGCCTGCCATTGGTGTGGGTTCCTGGACCGTGGTACTCACCGGGCTATGAACCGCTCGTCGATGCTCCTACACGTATTTCTGGCCGGCCTGTGCCTCGGGTGTCGCAGCCAGACTCACGGAGATCCGAGTCCCGTTCCACCCGATGCAGCTACAAACACGGGTCCAGCCGATGCCCCAGCACCCGCGGCCGAGGACCGCTCGCGCGAACACGTTCTGCGCAACACCTACGAAAAACGCGAAGTCCTGATCCCGATGCGCGACGGTACAAAGTTGTTTACCGCGATCTATCGCCCGCGCGACCGTTCGCAGACCTACCCGATCCTGTTCCACCGCACCCCCTACCGCGCAAAACCCTACGGTGCGGATGCCTATCCGGAGCAACTCGGACCCAGTCCACTGCTCGCCGACTCGCAATACATCTTTGTCTACCAAGACGTCCGCGGCGCATTTATGTCGGAAGGAACATTCGAAGATATGCGCCCGCACACCGGGCCCAATCGCCCCGAAGGTGCCACGGATGAAAGTACAGATTGTTACGACAGCATCGAATGGTTGCTGCAGCATGTCGAAGGCCACAACGGCAAGGTCGGTATGTGGGGGATTTCCTATCCCGGATTTTACGCCGCCGCCGGCATGATCGATGCCCATCCTGCGCTGGTGGCCGTGTCCCCCCAGGCACCGATCGCCGATTGGTACTTCGATGACTTTCACCACCACGGGGCATTTTTTCTCCCCCACGCATTTAATTTTCTCGCCTCATTTGGCCTTCCCAGGCCCGAGCCAACCACCGAACGTCACCCGCGGTTTGACCACAAGACACCCGATGGATATGCATTTTTTCTCGACCTCGGACCGGTTCGCTACGCCGATGAACGCTACCTCAAGGGCCGAGCCAACATGTGGAACGAGATGGTCGCCCACCCCGACTACGACGAGTTCTGGCAGGCCCGCAACCTCTTGCCCCACCTACGCAACGTCGCCCCAGCCGTGATGATTGTCGGAGGATGGTTCGATGCCGAAGATCTTTACGGACCACTCCAGATCTATCGCGCGATTGAAGCAAACAACCCAACTGTCGACAATACGCTGGTGATGGGTCCCTGGGGCCATGGAGGTTGGGCGCGGACCACAGGCGAGTCGCTGGGCAACGTTCGTTTTGGTGCCAAGCACTCCTTGTACTATCAAAAGGAAATCGAATTTCGCTTTTTTGAACGCCACCTCAAGGGCGCCGACCACAGTCCCCTGCCCGAAGCTGTGGTCTTTGAGACCGGGGGCAATCGCTGGCATCATTTCGACAGCTGGCCGCCGAAGCAGCTCCGATCGGCCACCTATTTTCTCGGCGAGTCAGAAAAACTGTACACACAACATCCAGGCAACCCGCGTGGTTTCGACGCGTTCGTTAGCGATCCCCAGAAACCTGTGCCCTATACCCAGGAAATCACCACGGGGATGACCAAGGCGTACATGACCGATGATCAGCGCTTTGCCGCCAGGCGCCCCGATGTACTCGTGTATCAAACACCCCCGTTTGCCGAGGACACGACCCTCGCCGGTCCGATTGTCGCCGACCTGTGGGTCTCGACCTCACAGACCGATGCCGACTGGGTCGTGAAAATTATCGATGTATATCCAAATCATGCGAGCGACCCTGAAGGTCTCACTCCCGGGGTCCACCATGGTGGCTACCAACAAATGGTTCGCAGCGAAGTGATGCGTGGTCGCTACCGCGAGAGCTACAGCCAGCCCAAGCCGTTTCAGCCCAATCGCCCGACACACCTTCGCCTCCCGCTGCAGGATGTCCTACACACATTCAAGCCGGGGCACCGGTTGATGATTCAAATCCAAAGTACATGGTTTCCGCTCGTCGACCGCAATCCGCAGACATATGTCGAGAACATTTTTGCCGCCGACGAGCGGGACTTTGTCGCCGCGACCCACCGCGTGTATTTTTCAAAAAAATACCCGAGTCGTATCGAAGTGTCGATATTACCCGCCGCTCAGTAGCACCCCGTGGTTATTCTCGCGTCGCCTCGTAAGCCCAGCTGCACTGGTGGTACTGGAAGTTTTGCGAAACGTCGTGTCGAGAAAATCCACGGGCTGTTAGGGGGAGAGTGCGGCCACATAGGCCGATTTTTTAAACACGAATGGACCCAGATCGTAGACCCAATCGCGGTGAAACTGCTCAAAGTCGGACCATACGACGAAGTCGTCGAATACGTCGATCGAGGCGAGTAAAAACCAGCACTCCGTGATGCCGCAGGTACAGCTCAGGAGCATGGTCTTTTTACGCCGCGGGTCGTCGGGCGGGACCACAAAGTGGTCGACGGGGCCGCATGTCCCCTCGCCAAGGAGATGACGACTTGGGAGTCTGTAGCGACGTGCTGGCAAACCCAGGTAATCTCCGGCATAGGAGGCACCGCAGTCCTCATCCCCAGCTTCGCGGCGCATGGCGAGTTCGCGTTCGACATGGGGTAGTTCGACCGCGTGTACCCAATCGATCAAGTCCCTTCCGTTGATCTGAAGTCCGCTCGGGTCGTAGCTCCCCCCCTCGGGCCAATGTACGACGGGTCCAGCGATCAACTCGAGCGTGTCAAAGGTACGTGTGCGGCGGGCCAACCCCAGCAGTTGTTCCGGTGTTTGGGGTGCGAGACCGGGTGGATAAATTCTTGTAGGAGCATGTTTAGCCGGAAGCGATCGCGGTTCCCAGACAAACGGTCGCCCAGGCTCCTGGGGCTGCCATCCTGCGGCAAGACCTTGGCGGATATACTGTGCGACCTGTCCCGGAGTAACCGCGTGTGATCGCAGCCCGACGGCATTGCGTGGATGATGCCGATGGAGTCGAAGGACCAGCTTGGCACCGTCGCCTTCTTCGGATGCGACGGCGAGTAGCAGGGGTGTCCGTCCGCTGCGCTGATCGGGCGTGGGTCGCTTTTGCAGTCGCCAACGATAAACTTGGCCGTCCACGACAATCCTCCGAGACCCCCGTTTTGCGATTGCCATGACGCCCCCTGAATGTTGCTAATACAACACGATCCGGACCTCACGCACACACGACAATCCCCGCAACAGCTCCCGGGCGAGGTAACGAAACAGGGTATCGAGGCAGATCTCCCGGGAGAATCCGCCGTTTCCGGTCGCGAGTAGCGGCAACGCAATTGTATCTACACGAAGTGTTTCTGCGTGGTAGATGCAACTAGCGAGAATCTCGAGGATGAGGTCGCGGCTCGGACCCGGACCGGAGCCGTCACCCCGCCCCCGGAGCGTAATCCCGTGAAACACGAAGCGCGGATGCAGGGTTCCGGCAGTTGTGACGACAGCACGACCTGCCCGAACAGGCACATACCGCTGGGCCTCGTGAAAAATCTCTTCGCCCGCAGCCTCGCGGATCGAACGCGAAACCCCGCTGCGCATGGTCAGGTGTTCATCGTCGGAGCTGACGAGTGCGGCGACCTGTTGGCGGACAATATTTCCTTGTAGGATCACAAGTGTCCGACCCCCCGGGAATTCGTAGACATCCTCGTCGGCGAACGGCTGCGCCTGCCCGGGACCGCCTGTCGCCGCGAGATAGGTCGCGCGCCGCTGGTGGTAGCGCGCCAAGTGGAGGTTGAGGTCGGCGTCGTCAATGGCATCCCACGGCGAGCGCGTGTCCATCACCGGATCGATGACATTGAGCACCTCGGCAAACGAGGCAAATCGCTCGCCCGGAGACTTGGCCATACACCGTTCAATGATCTCACCTGTTCGCTGGGTCAGCACCTGATTGAGTGTCTGTGGAGGTGTGAGCGGCTCGGCCTTGTGTTTTTGTAAAATCGAGAACCACGACGGACCGTTGAACGCCGGTCTCCCGGTCAGTGCGTGGTAGAAGGTGGCGCCAAAACTGTAGATGTCGGCCCGCGTGTCGACTCCACGGGGATCTTCGGCTTGCTCAGGGGCCATGTACCAAGGGCTTCCCATCACTTCGCCGACGATCGAGGCATCCCCACCCAAGGGATCGCGGGCGAGACCGAAGTCGAGGACGCGGGCCCGACTCTGCTGATCAATAAAGATGTTCGAGGGCTTGAGGTCGCGGTGGATCACCCCCTTGTTGGCAGCGGCCAACATTCCGCGGGCTGTATCCCGCATCCACCGGATCGCATCGTCCTCGGACACCGCACCGTGTTCACGGATGTGGCCGGCGAGGTCTCCACCGTCGATCCACTCCATCACCAGCATCGGCCGGCCGTCGGGCAGAAGATCGAAGTCGTGGATGTGCACCACGTTGCGGCTGTCGATTCGGGCCAACAACCGAGCTTCCTGTAAAAACCTGTCCCTTGGGGCGCCTGGAAGCAGGACCTTGAGTGCGACCTGTTTGTCGAGGCCAATGTGGCGCGCGCGATAGACCACCCCCATACTCCCGCGCCCGACCTCCTCGATGATCTGGTAGCGCGACCGCGGATCGATTGTGGCCTTGTTGCCGACCGGCTCATGCCCGAAGTTGGTTGTCGCCGCCTGATCCCCACGCGACCCGTGGGGCGAGGCCATCGTGTCCGCGCCCTGGACCCACAAGGTGGCCTCGAGGGCTGTCCGTTCACGCTCACCGGAACCATCGGGGCCCAACGTCATCTCCCCGCGCGAGGATGTTGGATGCCCTTTGCTGCTCGGATTTGTCATGGCTCGACTAACCGTAGCAGGGTAGCGAAAATTCAAGCCGGCCGTGGTGAAAGTCAGGTCCGACGCACATTTCGAGGTCATCGACTGGACGCGATTTCCTGGCCGCGATGCGCATTACCGTGCAGATGCGCCATCACTCGCGCCCGCGTTCGACTGGCTGGACAAACACCGCTCCGAGTGGCGGGAGTGTCAGATCTAACGAGTACGGGCGAGCGTGGGCAGGTTTGTCACACGCGGTCAACTTCCCACGTACCGGCGCAACTCCGGATCCGCCGAAGTCGGTGTCATCTGAATTGAGACACACGCGGTATTCGCCCGGCGCGTCGACACCGAGTTGGTACGCAGCCCGCGGAACCGGCGTGAAGTTGAGTGCCGCGATGACAGGACGCACATCGGGTCGCTCGGGATCGCGGCGGTAAAAACCGATCACACTGCGTTCACTGTCATCGGCTTCGATCCAGTCGAATCCGATGTCGACGCGGCAGTCCCCGCGGGATAGTGAAGGCTCTTGAACATACAAACGGTTGAGCGCCTGGACCAAACGGGAGATGCCGCGGTGCTCGGGCTGTTGGAGCAGGTGCCAGTCGATGCTCTGATCGTGGTCCCACTCGCGACGCTGACCAAGCTCTCCGCCCATAAACAGGAGTTTCTTGCCCGGGGTCGCAAACTGCAAACACAGCAACAGGCGAAGATGGGCAAATGCCCGCCACGGATCATGGTCGACGCCGCCGTGCATCTTGCCGATCAACGATCCTTTTGCATGTACAACTTCATCGTGCGACAGGGGCAAGACAAATGCCTCGCTGTCGGCGTACATCTGGCGAAACGTCAACTCTTGATGGTGGTGCTTGCGGTGGACAGGGTCGCGTCCGAGGTAGCGCAGGGTATCGTGCATCCACCCCATGTCCCACTTGAAGTCGAATCCGAGCCCGCCCTGGGCTTCGGGATGGGAAACCTTGGGCCAGGCGGTCGACTCCTCGGCGATCATGAGCGCACCGGGGAACGACCTGTGGACCATCCCGTTGAGCCGCCGCAAAAACGCGATCGCTTCGAGGTGTTCGCGGCCGCCAAACTCGTTGGCCAACCACTGCCCGGGACCGCGTGAGTAGTCGAGGTAAAGCATCGAGGCGACCGCATCGACCCGCATACCGTCGATGTGAAACTGTTCAAACCACCGCCTGGCTGCGCTCAACAAAAAGCTGCTTACGGGCCCGGATCCGTAGTTGAACACGAGTGTGCCCCAGTCGGGTTGTTCGCCGCGCCGCGGATCTGGATGCTCATACAACGGAGTGCCGTCGAAGCGCGCGAGCCCGTGGAGGTCGCGGGGAAAGTGGGCTGGCGTCCAATCGAGGATCACGCCGATACCTGCGCGGTGCAGGGCATCGATACAGGCCATCAACTCGTCGGGCTTGCCGTAGCGGTGGGAGGGGGCAAAAAACCCGGTGCTCTGGTAGCCCCATGAGCCGTAAAACGGATGGGTGCCCAAAGGGAGGAGCTCGACGTGGGTAAACCCGTTGGATTGGACATACTCGACCAATGCACGGGCGAGCTCCCCATAACCGAGCGGGCGTCCCCCGTCCTCGACGTTGCGCATCCACGATCCGATGTGGACCTCGTAGATCGACATTGGCAACTCGCGCCAACGTTTGGCGCGGCGTTGTTGCATCCACACATGATCGTGCCAGCGGTGGTGGGGCTGCCAAATGATCGATGCGGTTTGCGGGGGAGTCTCGTGCAAAAAACCGACCGGATCGGCCCGGTCGAGGACGCCGCCGTCCGCACCTTCAACCCGGTATTTGTAGTGCATCCCGGCCGCGGCTCCGGGGACAAATCCCGTCCAAATCCCGGTGTCCGGATCGCGTGTGAGCAGATGATCGCCGCGCCACTGATCGAAGTCGCCGGTCGCGGCGACGCGTTTGGCCGCGGGTGCCCAAACCGCAAACGAGACGCCTTCTCGACCGTCTTTGACCTGTGGATGTGCACCTAAAAAACGATCGATAGAGGCGTGGGTTCCCTCGCCAAAAAGGTGTCGATCGACAGCGGTCATTTCAGCGGACATGGGCGGGCCGGTTGTCCCACTGTCTCACGGGTGCGTCAACTCGGAGGTGCGAAAGGGTTGTAATTGCATGCAACCATTGGACTCCCTACGGGTGCTCGCCGATGCGGACCGCCAACGCACAGGGACCGAGAACGAGGTCTGTCCCGGCGATCACGAGCTCGCCGGTTGCCAGTGGGGTGTGCCATGTAAACGATGTTGACCACGGTGGGGTGACAAATCGGATCGGATGCTCGGTCGGGTTGAAGAAGCTGGCGACAACCGCCGGCGCTGTACTTGTTGTACCCGCAAATAAATACATCGCGAACGCATCCGTTCGGTGCCAAACGTCGCCTTCAAGTAACTCACCGATTGGGGAGTACCAGGCGACATCGCGAACACCCGGCGAAAGCTCGCCCGTGAGAAACCGGTCTCGACGCAACAGTTGACAACGTTTCCGCAGGGAAATACATGCTTGTACAAAATTTAAGAGGTCGCGGTCGGCATGTTTCCAGTCCAGCCAGCTCAGGGGGCCATCCTGGCAGTAAGCGTTGTTGTTGCCGCGTTGGGTCCGCCCGAGCTCGTCGCCGGCCTGGAGCATCGGCACCCCTTGGGCCAGCAACAGGGTCGCCAGTAGGTTGCGCGCGTGTTGCCGCCGCATCTGTTGCACCTGCGGGTCGTCGCTCGGACCCTCGATGCCAAAGTTTCGACTCCAATCACAGCCGGGACCATCGCGGTTGTCCTCGCCGTTGTCGAGGTTGTGTTTGTGGTGGTAGCGACCCAAATCCGCGAGTGTCATGCCGTCGTGGGCAGCGATGTAGTTGACACTGGCAAGTGGCCCACGGGTGGCAAAGCGATCGCTCGATCCCGCTAAACGTGTTGCCATACGACCTGCCCAACCGCTGTCACCCCGCCAATACCGACGCACATCATCGCGGAAGCGATCGTTCCACTCGCGCCACGGCGGCGGAAAGTTGCCGGCCTGGTAGCCATTGCGCCCGAGGTCCCACGGCTCGGCGATCCACTTGACGCGGGCCAACACAGGATCCTGGTAGATACATTGAAAAAGCGGTGCGTCCGGGGCAAACACGCCGCGATGGCGACCGAGAGTCGTCGCCAAGTCGATGCGAAACCCGTCTATGTGCATCTGTTCGACCCAATAGCGCATACAATCCAGCGCCCATCTCTGGGCCGCGGGATGGTCGAAGTCGACGCTGTTGCCACAACCCGTCGTCGTCTCGCCAGCATCGCGGTACACCCCCGGGACCAGTACTCCCAAGCTGCCCACACCCACCGGCAGATCGGCTTCACCGGTGTGGTTGAAGACGAGATCGAGGATGACTTCGATCCCGGCGCGGTGCAGATTTGCCACCATCCGCTGAAATTCAGCAACCTGGGCACCTGGACGTGGATCAGCAGCGTAGCGAGCCGCCGGGGCAAAACATGCGATCGGGTTGTATCCCCAGTAGTTTGTGAGCCCTCGCTTGCGCAGCCCGACCTCGTCGATCATTTGGGTCACCGGCAGGAGTTCAACCGCCGTCACCCCGAGACGTTGTAAATACATACAGGTGGCAGTGCTCCCCAGACCCTCATAGGTTCCTTGCAGCGGCTCGGGGACCTCGGGCATCTGGCGGGAAAAGCCGCGGACGTGAAGCTCGTAGATCACGGTCTCATGCCAGGGGATTTGCGGCCTCCTGTCATCATCCCACAAAAAACTTGTATCAACAACGACTCCGAGGGGCTGCACGGTCGCCCCCGGCCCTAGACCGACGACCGCCCGCGCGTACGGGTCAATGATTGACCGTCTCGCTCGCCCCGGGCGCTCACACCACAGGCGATAGTGGGTTCCGACCTCAATGCCGGGGATAAACCGGGCCCAGGTATCGACTCCGAGAGGCGACAGCCATTGCACCGGACCGATCGGCTGGCCATGTGGGTGACAGGCTTGCCACCCGATCCGCCCATCTCCGGCAAACGGGATGGTAATGTGCACACCGCGACGCCCGGCCAAGTCGACGCCGGGAACAACTCCGAGCTGCTTGCCGCCTTCGCGGTCGAGGGCTGCTCGCATCACCGACGAAGCTCGACAAACGGCGACGTGGGGTGGCGGTAACGGCCCGATCTACGTGAAAATTCGAGGTTTCCAGCGATCCATGACTTGATGACTTCGATGTACTTGGCGAGCCCTTCGACCTGTTCACAAAGCGGCAGCAAGTCGCGTTCGAGTTCGACAAACCGCTCGGCGTAGAGGTTGAGTTGCTCGATGACCCGCAGGGCAGCTTCGCCAAAACTGACGCCCTCATGGACCATGAGCACGTGCAAGAGGTTAAAGGGATAGCCGCGTACAACCACTTCTTTGTGGTAGGAGAACAGATCGTTGAGAAATGAGATATGGAGGATCGCGTAGCGACTGAGCTCCATCACCACGGGATTGCGCAACACTGCTGCCGGTAGCTGGATGCCCGCCGCGGCCTGAAACAGACGAAAGCAAGCCATGACCGCCGAATCGCGGGTCCGGATGTCGACGTAGGTTTCGGGATCCGGGACAACCCGCTCGCGCCAGAAAATCATCGAGCGCAGCGAGCCGCGAAATAGGTAATCTTCGACACCTTCGACAAACAGCGGCCAATCCCTCGCAGAGGTCAACCCGCGCAGGGCCTGGCCCAAATCGTAGGTAAAGCACTCGAGCGGGTTTTGAGCCGAGGGAGTCGCACCCGCACACAGCACGTCGATCTGCCGCTGCATGAGGGCTTCGACGCGCTGGGTGTCCTGTCCCAGCTCGGGGCGCTCGTCGTAAAGGTCGTCAAGGAAAAACAGCCACTGGTCAAACCAACCGACGACGAGTAGTCGCTCAAACGGAACCGTTGCATAGACACGGGTATCGAGTGTCACAAACGCCATGAAGCTGAGGACGTCCGTATCGAGCGGGTCCTCGCCAATCAGGCCGTAGTACTGGGCCCGACACCGGGAGGCATCGACGTATTCGGCTGCCCTCGGGTGCAGGTTTGAAGACCACGGGACCTTGACACCCGAGACGGTCAACACGGCCTTTTCAGTGCGCGGCTGTCGAGTGTGGGTCACGGTGTACACGGCAGAAACGATGCAACAGCATTCACCGGAATGGTACTATGTATTCGCTGTCAAACGAACGATTTGCGGACGTTTGAGGACAAGAACACACCTATACAAGTATCCTACCTTTCGCATTCCGTCGTACATGCAACGATTTCGCAGCGACGGCCCGACGTGGTTGGTCACTCACACCAGACACACGCTCGAACAGGGACCGCTGGCTTGCACCATGAAACGCTGTATGCTGGAGTGAGAACGATGTCGCAGCGAGCACACCGACCTACGGCGGGGGTTACATTCCCACTCTCCGCACTCTCTAGCCGACGGGGGACAGGAATCGGTGAGATCCCGGACTTGCTTGGGTTGGCGGCGACACTCGCCGAAGCGGAGGTCGACATCACGGTTTTTCAGCTGCTTCCGCTGACCCCGATGTCCGAAGGATGTGACTCTCCCTACTCCTCGTGTAGCTCGTTTGGGGTCGATCCGATCTATCTCGATTTGAAGGGTGCCGCCCGCGAACTTTCGCAGATATCCAGGATGCGTATCCCGGAACCGGTGGTTGTTGCTCCCGCGGGCGAGCGTGTCGACTTTGCCGGAGTCCGGCGTTTGAAACAGGCCGCAGCCGAGCAGGTGTACAACGCAGTTGCCGACAAATTGCATCTACATCAAAACTTGGCGACGTTTTGCGATGCACATACATGGGCCCGTGAGCTCGCACTTTTTTTGACGCTGACCGAGCTCCACGGCCCCGCGTGGTGGCACTGGCCATCAGCCCTCGCCCGACGCGAAGCCGATGCCCTCGCCCACGCATCCCAACAACACGCCCACCGTGTCCGCTTCCACCAAATGCTGCAATGGTTGGCGCATCGCCAGTGGAGCACAACTCGCGAGCACCTGCGCAACACCGGAATCGAAGTCATGGGCGATCTGCCGTTTATGGTCGCAGCCCACAGTGTCGATACATGGTTGTACCCGGATTGCTTCGACCGCGAGCGCTCGCTCGGGGTCCCCGGCGATGTGCTCAACCCCGAGGGGCAGGACTGGAGTTTGCCCGCACACCGCTGGCAGGCCATCGAAGCCTCCGGGGATGCCTGGGTAATTGCACGTACATATCATCATGCCCAGATGTTCGACCGTCTGCGCATCGATCACGCTGTCGGCTACTTTCGCACCTATTCGCGGCGGTGTAGCGATCTGGTCGCCAAGCCACTCGTACCGGGTACCTTCGAGCCGGACAGCGCCCCGGACCAACGCGCGATGGGCCGTCGAACCTTCACCGCGATGCTGGCCGCCGCCAGGAAATCTGACTGCACATTGATTGCAGAGGACCTCGGCCAGATTCCCGAGTTTGTGCCCGAAGTCCTGGGGGAGCTCGGCGTTCCGGGGTATCGCGTGATCCCGTGGGAGTTCGAGGGGGATACACTCGCCTGTCCAACCGCGTTCCCGCGTGGGAGTGTGGCCTGCTTTGGCACCCACGACACCGACACGCTCGCCGGGTATTGGCGCAACTGTACCCGACCCCAACGCGACCAAATCGTCGACCTCGCCATCCGGTGTGGCCTCGATCCAACTGCCGAGCTCGCCGAGCTCGATGGGTCACCCGAGGTTCATTCGCTGCTCCTTCGCCTGATCTTCGCCGCCAACAGTGAACTCGCGCTCGTAATGCTGCAAGACCTGCTCGCCAGCGAAGTGCGGCTCAATGTCCCGGGAACAGTCGCGGATACCAATTGGACGTACCGGCTTCCCGGCCCCGTGGATGCGCTCAATCAGATGTATCCACAACAGCTCGCCCACGTCCGCGACTGCCTCGGTGGTTCGCCTTGACGCCCAGCCACACACGGGCCATACCTGCACGATGTCACAGGACACCTGGCTGCTCGACGGCCCGAGAGATGCGAAGGTTACGTTTGTATGTGCACACGGAGCCGGTGCCCCGATGGACAGTCCGTTTCTCGCGGCCTTCGCCCAGGGAATCGCAGCTGCGGGGATTCGCGTGATCCGATTTGAGTTCCCGTATATGCAAAAACGCCGGGCGGACAATCGCCGCCGTGGGCCCGATCGCATGCCGGTGTTGCGCGAGGCCTGGCTCGCAGTGTGCCGCCAACTCGAGGGGCCGTTTTTTGTCGGCGGCAAGTCGATGGGCGGCCGGGTGGCGTCGATGATCGTCGGGGAAACCCGTGCACGCGGCTGCATCTGCCTGGGCTATCCGTTTCACCCACCGGGCAAGCCCGACCGGCTGCGGACGGAACACTTGCAAATACAAACACGGCCAACGCTGATCATCCAGGGAACGCGCGACCCGATGGGCACCCGCGAGGAGGTACCGAGTTACAACCTCGCAGGCACGGTCCGCGTCCACTGGGTCGAAGATGGCGACCACAGTCTGGTCCCGCGCAAGCGTTCGGGCCGGACCACCGAACAAAACTGGAACGAGGGAATCGACCAGGCAGTCGCGTTTTGCCGGTCACAACGGGTGGACGAGCCGTCAAGCTAGTGCTTGCCAAACGGAAACAGTTTGGGCGTACGTCGCACGTAGCTGCGGTATTTGTCACCGAACTCTGCCATCAAATCGTGCTCCTCGTGGGCAAGGGCCGCGACGATGTACCCGGTCATCCCAAGGGCAAACACGAGATGCCCGATCGTCATGACCGGGGTGGCCCAAAACGCGAGTAAAAAGCCGAGCATGAGGGGATGACGGACGACTTTGTACGGTCCGCGGATGACGAAATCGGCGGGAGGCATCGAGCGCCCGAGGAAGTTGTGGACAACTTGCGAGAGACCAAACAGGGCAAAATGGTTGATCACGAAGGTCGTCACCAACACCAGGGACCATCCGAAAACTGAAATCCCAAGTGCGAGCGTGCCAATCCACGTCCCCTCGAGATTCCACAACTCGGTAGGCATCGCCTGCCACTTCCACATCAACAGACCCAGGCACAGGCTCGACAGCAGGACAAACGTACTGCGCTCAACCGCCTGGGGCACAACCGTGGCCCACAACCGCTTAAACCACGTCCGCGCCATCAGGCTGTGCTGGATGGCGAATACCGAAACCAGCAACAGGTTGATCGCTAAGGAGAGACCAAATGACCCAACCGGCCCGTCGTCGATCCCCCGGGGTACGGCAACGTTCCACAAAAACCCGACCAAGTAGACAAATGTCGCTAAGAACAGGAGGTAGCTGAGGACCCCGTAGGCGAAAATGACAAACCTTGACATGTGCAGGCCGTCATAACACGCGTACCCGCTACATGATCGCGTCGATGACGAAGGCGGCGATCGTGACGGGCACCGTCAGCCCGACGGCCGACCCGAGGACGTAATCGCGAAATCGAACTGACGACAGGGCGAGGCCGTAGTTGACGCCAGGCGCCATGATGAACACCAACCGCAACACGATGACACTCCGCAACGGTCGTTTGTCGAGCTGCGACAACACCCGTAACAAAAACGGGTGTTTGACCCGCTCGAGCGGTCGCCCACCGATCGCGCGGACGACGAGAAATGTCAGCGAAACCGCGACGACACCGGTGAGCAGCCCGATCACAGCTCCCCAATACACGCCGTATACGACAACCGCCGCGACCACAAACACAAGTCCAGGTACATGGGCGACGACGCCAAAACAGTAGATCCCGATGAAGGCGACAAGTCCCCAGTCGCCGGCGCCGTTGAGCAACTCCTTGAGGGCATCTGCCGTCATGTAATCCGTCCACCCGAGCAAGCGCGCGAGTAGGTAAATCCCGCCGAGGAAAACCACCAACGCGACGAGCCGCAGAATCACACCTGTCGCAGCCTCGCGCCGTGGATCCCCCGACTCGGCACCACTGTGCTCCGGCGGTGGATCGGCTGACAGCTCCCCGTCGGAGCTCGCATGTCGAGGGTCGGACATCCGGCGGAGGGTAGCGCATGATCCGGGCGATTTGTCAGCGGGTCGATCCACACAAAATGCTCTGGGCCATCCTTCAGACAACGTCGAACGTCGGCGTGGTCCCGGCGATCGGGAAGATGTCCTGGGTGAACGTATGCTTTGCGGCCGCATCGATGCGAATCCGATAGGTGCCCGCGGCTGTATCCTCCGGGATCGCCCATTCGACCTCGATCTCGGAGCTCGGACTCAAAGGGCCGTTGGTCCGCAGCCAGCGAACGCGCGTGTCCGGGTCCCAATCGTGGGCCACGACCTCCCACTGCATCGCGTCGGTGAGCTGCTCGACCTGCAAGTACCCCGTTCCCGTGCGCAGATCATTGCGCAAGTGTGCACCACGAAACCGCACTACGACCCGCTCCCCGGCTGTATAGGTCGGATCGGGCGCGAGGACCACGTCGCCAAACGCCTGGCCCACACACAGCTCGATCAGCGGCTGGATGCACGGTGAGTCCCCCGTGTTGCCGGGTACCTGGACAAGTTGAGCATCACTGAGGTCGAGGGGGGTGCCGGTGTCATCGACCGACGTCCCCTCGGCGACCGCCCGCGCGACCCGGGCGAACTCCTGGCGATAGGCCGCCAGGGTCCACGGACCAAACATGGTGAAGGCCCCCTCGTAGTGTTGCGCGGCATACTCCTGGCGGGTTGTTACATAGCTTGCATATGCATTGGAAAGTCCAGCCAGGACAACCTGGTCCACACCGACCGTAGCCAACTCACCCGCGATCGAATCCCGCAAACGGGAGCTCGCCAACGTGGTGATTTCAAACGGTGCAGCGGCAATTGCCAGCGACCCGAGTTTGACGACCTGAACCGGCAACACCGTCGGCGCCCACGGGTACGGCAGCATCCGCCCGGCGGGCAGCAAAATCGCCTTCTCTGCGTGGCAGTTGGCATCCTCGGGTAAAACGACGAAGTCCGGCAGGGTGACGCCCTCACCGATAAACTCGACCGCTCGCCCGTCCTCGGCCCCGGCCGCAATCGACCAGCCGATCGCCGAAACACAGGTCGGATGCGGCTGGCCATCACTTGTATAGGCACCATCTACGGCCACCGACCCCATGTCGATAAATGCCAGTCGCCCAGCGATGGTACCCGTCATCAATTCACTTGCTTGATCAAATAACTCGCGGGCAAATGTGTATTGCTGGAACCCGTGGATCTCGGCGTTGTGGATGTCGTCGCAGGTCGGGTCAGAACTGCCGTCGCAGGGCCGCATGACCGTGTTTTGCGGCTCCCCGACGATCACCGTGTTGGGCGAGGCATCGCCGGAATCGGACTGGGCAAATGCGGCGACAAAGCCGACGTCACCGATGTAACTCGTCACCCCCATGGCCCGCTCAAACAGGTACGAGGCGTAACCTTTGTGATCACCGTGGACGAGCAGGTTGGTCGACGAGATCGAGGTTCCATGGCTGGCAAACCACGCGAGGGAGCCCATCGCTACGCCCGACGGGTCGACCGGAAACGGCTCGTCGGATGCGAGACGCTCAAACCGCAACAGGGTCATGAGGGTGTTGGTGTCGCGCTGGTGCTCGGCCTCGTGGGCTTCGCGTTCGTCAGCCGGATTGAGTGCGTAGGCCTGCGGCGAACGGTTGTAGTTGGCCTCGAACAGGGTCCCGCGGTTGTGCCGAATCAGCGCGGGACCCATGGACTCGTGGGCGATGATGATCGAATCGACGATCCCGCGGACAACCGCCTCAAAGTTGTCCGGGTCGTATCCGGCGGCGGCGAGGTTGTACATCGTGTAGTGGGAGTAGCCCGCCAAGCCACTGTGGGTATGGGTGGCGCTCAAAATAACGTTGTCGCGGGTGTACACGCCGGGCCCAAACTGTTCTTCGAGGCGCTGCAAAACCTCGAGATGAACCGCTTGAAATATCTGTCCAAGATCGGCACTGACGAACACCATCCGACCCTCTCCACAGGGATCTTCGATCGCAAATGCCCGCGCCCACAGGCGCATCGAAAGACCTTCGGCGACTTGGGTTGGCTGCGAGTAGCCCATCATCACGAGTTCTGCAGCCGGTCCGGTGACGTCGGCGATGCCGGTACCAACACGATAGACCGGAGAGTCGACACAGGTCGGGGTCGGGCCGGTCTCACTCTCGCTGTCACTCTCGCTGCCCGACGCGTCCGAGTCGGTTTCGCTTCCGGCGTCGGAGTCTCCGGTCCCGGGGCCGGCAGTTGTGTCGGTTCCGCCCGAACCTGCCGAATCACTCGGATCACCGCTGCTCGACTCCGTGGCCGTCTGTGATTCTGCGACCTGTCCGTCACCACAGGCTGCTAAATTGATTGCAATTACACTTTTTACGAGCGATCGGCCCCAACGCATACACCATCGTCTGCTCCGGGTGGGTCTGCGTCAACCAGGAGACCAATTCAAGTCGCGGGTCCTCGGTGATCGCCATACACACTCGCCGGTCGGGTCGCGTGTCGAGCAACTTATGTACATGCAGGAAAAGTCCTGACATCGTCTCGGCGAAAACGGCTCACCAACCGCGCGCCGTGGAAACACCAGCAAAAACGCACCTGGCAGGATTCGAACCTGCGACCACCGGTTTAGAAGACCGGTGCTCTATCCAGCTGAGCTACAGGTGCAATCCATCGACGTCACCCACACAGGTGGGTTCATGAGCGATGGTGATGTGGTTGCATGCATGTACAAGCTGCAGCCGAGATCTGGTGAGACCCAGAGAAAAAACTGGTCGGGGCGAGAGGATTTGAACCTCCGACATCGTGCACCCAAAGCACGCGCGCTACCAGGCTGCGCCACGCCCCGTAAAGGAGCCGGAAGATACCCGAGCGCGTGTCCGAGATCTAGCAGCCCCGTGGATTTTCTCGACGGTTCGGTAAATCTTCCAATACCCACGACAGCTGCATTTCACGGCGCAACAAAGATACGACGCTAGCGAATACTCGATTTGTGAGGTGTGTCGACAGGTTTGGCGAGTGCGGAGAGCAACTGCGCCATCGCTCGGCCACGGTGGGAACGCTCACGCTTGTGCTCCGGTGGCAACTCGGCGACTGCACACCACGGACCTTCCGTGTCGGTGTCGGCATGTCTCGGAACGTAGATGTGGGGATCGTAGCCAAACCCACCGCTACCTCGAGCTTCGGTTCGGGCCACACCATGCCAGCTCCCAGTTGCGATCCACACAGATCCCATCTCGGGAAACACTTCGCTGCCATCGACGCGGACCACCGCGATCACACATTCGTAGTGCGCCGGCGATTGCTTCAGACCTCGCGCCTGTAACTCGCACACGAGTTTTTGGTTGTTGCCCACATCTCCGCCATCGGAGAAACGAGCCGAGTACACACCTGGCGCCCCGTCAAAGGCATCGACACACAAACCTGAATCATCTGCGACGACCAAGGCTCGCCCGGCGATATCTTCCCGCGCAAGTCCAGCGATCCAATCTGCGATGCCGCGGGCCTTGTCGATGGCGTTGGCGGCAAAGGTATCGTGGACCTCCGGAATCTCGGGGGGCTCGCCGAAGTCCCTGGGCGAATGAACCGAAATGTCGAGGTTGTGGACCTCGACCATGTCGCGCAGTTCTCGGACCTTGTGGGGATTTTGCGTCGCCAAGATCAGCTGGCAGGTCATCGACTCGAGGTCCCGTTGAGTGCGGCGGCTTGGCAATCGTTGAGAATGCTGCAGCCCTTCTCGGCGAGGTCGAGCATGGCGTTGAGTTCGTGGCGGGAGAAACACCCGTGTTCGCCGGTTCCCTGAACTTCGACCAGACCGCCACCTGCGAGCATGACGACGTTGAGGTCGACGTCTGCACGGCTATCTTCCTCATAGGGCAGGTCCAGCACGGGTGTCGCGGTGTTGGCATCCCCGAGTTTGACCGTCCCGACCGAGACGGCTGCAACCGCGGCACGGATCGGATTTTGGCTGAGGCGTCCGTCGGCGAGCAATTTGCGGATCGCCAAGGCGAGGGCCACATAGCCGCCGGTGATCGAGGCTGTCCGGGTTCCGCCGTCGGCCTCGATCACATCGCAGTCGCACACAAGCGACAGCGGCGAGCCGTCGGGCTGGACCAACTTTGCCAGCGCAACACAGGCGCGCAACGAACGTCCGATCAGGCGTTGAATCTCCTTGCCCCGACCACCTGGATCACGGCGGCCGCGGGGGGATGTCGCTCCGGGGAGCATCGCGTATTGGGCTGTCACCCAACCTCCGTCGCGCAACCACGAGGGTACGCGGGTGTCGAGGTTGGCGGTACAGATCACGCGGGTCCGCCCGGCAGTCACAAGTGCCGAGCCGAGGGACTGGCCGATAAACCCCGGTTCGATACGGAAAGGTCTGAGTTCGTCTTTCGCTCGCCCGTCGCGTCGCATGGCCGGGAACCTACAATTCGCGTGTCCGCGCGACAACAACAGTCATGCATTTGCACAGCACTGGCTGATCTGTCGCTCAACCGTGCGAAACAAGTTGCACACCCAACCAAACAGAACAGGCGAATGCCGAAGCACTCGCCTGTCGGTTCGCACCGCTACGCGGTGGGTTGAGAAGGATTACTTGGCTTTCGCCTCTTCGCCTTCTTTGGCGTCGTCTCCACCACCTTCGGCTTCACCTTCGCCGTCAGCGGCCTTTTCGTCTTCGGCCTTGGCGTCTTCGCCAGCCTTGTCGTCAGCCTTCTTTTCGTCGTCGGCTTTCTTGTCATCGGCCTTCTTGTCGTCGGCCTTCTTTTCATCAGCTTTCTTGTCATCAGCCTTCTTGTCGTCGGCTTTCTTTTCTCCGCCGCACGCCGGAGCGGCAAGCGAGATGGACATGAGAGCAGCAAACAGGAACTTGGTCGTTTTCATGAACGTGAATCTCCTAGCTCGTCGCAGAGGCGGTTCGAGTCGTGGTATCGACTTTAAGCCAAATCAGACGATTCGGGCAATGATCCCGACAATTTGCGAGTGCGGGTTTGACGCACAACCCTTTGGTGACCCAGAGCACTACAACTAACATTCTGAAATATCGTTGATTTTTAAGATTTGAGTCGCGGTGGCACAGACCCCGAAATGCGCGTCTAGGAAACGGTGTACCGGAGGTTTTGGACCCTCGACGTGATCTTTTTTTCACGGTCACATCTCCCTATGGTGGATCTCTCCAATCGGCTCTGTGGCCGGCTGCGAGTGGTTTCTCGCGCGGAGTCGTGCAGCTATCCTCCGCCGCATGTCCCAGGCCCGAGATAAGTACGTCGACGCGATCTTTTCCTCTCCTCCAAACACGCGTGCCCTGTTGGTCGCCGGGTGCTGTGGCAACGTCGGGTTTGGCAAGTTGGGACAACTCGCGCGACTGATCGTGCGCTACGGGGTACCCGTGGTCGCCTTGGACCTCTCACCGGCCGTCCACGAAGTCCCCGCACGCCTCGCCAAGGCCTACGGCTCGCGGTTCAAGCCCGAAGAGATCGCGGCCGTGATCGACAACATCACCGTCGTCCAAGGCACTCTCGAAGATGTTCCTTCGGACATATCAATTGGGTTTGTGTTTGAGGCTATCCCCGAACGTCTCGACCTCAAACGGTCGTTTTACGCGGCCCTTCGCGCCCGCGATCCCGAAGCCTACATCTTCTCGGCAACCTCCGGCCTGACGACCAAAAAGTTGTTCGAAGGGTTGCCGCAAAACGACCGCTGCGGAGTCCTTCATCCGTTTTTCCCCCACCTCACCAACAAGCTGTGGGAGTTCCCGACGGCCGATGCTGTGACCTCGGCCGACACGGTCAAACTGATCGGCAAGTTCCTCGAGCGTGTGGGGATGAACGTCATCCGGGTCGCTGATGTCCCCAGCTTTGCCGCCGATCGTCTGTTTTGCGGGATGATGCTCGAGGCGGTACGGATCCATGTCGACCTAGGTCTCTCGCCTGCACAGGTCGACGACATGTGTAAGCGCGTGCTCGGGACCTCGCCGTTTTTTGTCCACAACCTGATCCGCGGCGCCAACGGACTGTCCGCCCACTGCATGCAACTGATGCGCGAAGAGTGTGATTCGACGATCTATGCCATCCCTGAAGCCTGGCAGCCGTACATCGCCGATCCCGATAAAAAGTGGCCGTACGAACGCGGTAGCAAATGTCCGCCCGCCACGTTCGAGGCTGCCCGCGGCCGCATGCTCGGTATGATCTTCGCCCTGACCTCCTATATGGTCGAGCACAACATCGCCGGGCTCGATGCCATCAACTACCTCGCCGAAAAAGCGCTCGCCTTCCGCCAAGGTCCGCCGGCCCTGATCGAGGAACTCGGCTTTGTGGCCGCCAGCGACATCGTCACCACGTTCGCCCGCGACCAGAAGCTCACCTACGCCGACGTTGTCGCGCCCGTCGCTCCGCTCGCCGAAGACCGGGCCACCCGCGAAAATGGCTGGCAACGGATCTATGTAGACACAACCGTTCACAACGGCATCGGCCTGATTTCGCTCAAGCGTACGACCATCAACCACACCTTCATCGCCGAGCTCGATGCGGCCTACGAACTGCTGCAGCGCGACGAATCGGTTTCGGCCATCGTCATCGCCCCCGACGGCTCCTACAGTCGCGAGTTTGGCCACGGTGCCGACCTGCAGTGTTTTGTCCCGGTGCTCGGCAACCGCGAACAGGCCCTCGGGCTTATCCAGACGTGGAAGCGCACGCTTTCCAAGCTGCGAAGGGGAAAGCCGACGGTCGCCGCCCTGGTCGGTCGCGTGCTTGGAGGAGGCCTCGAGTTCGCCACCAGTTGCCACGCCCGGATCGCCGCCTCGGGGACGCGCTTGGGTCAACCCGAACCGACCGTGGGGGTCCTGCCCGGACTCGGCGGATGTCACCAGATCCACCGGTTTTGTAAACCCGAAGCCCATGCCGAGATCAGTGAATACCTGCTGACCGGGCACACCTTCACGGTCGACAAAGCCCACGCGTGGGGGCTTGTCTCGCGGGTTGTCCCGGTCGCCGAGCTGCCCCGGGCGTCGATGGCATTTGCTGCCGAACTCGCGGCATCGGGTGCCCTTCCCGCGTTCCGCACCGGTCCGGCCAGCGTCCCCGTCAACCGCGATGTCGACCCGTGCAACGAGCGCGGCGTGCCCCTCGATGCGGCTCTGCGCGATCTGATCGCCAACACAATTGTAGATGCAAACGCATTGAACTTCGACGAAGGCTCCCAACTCGAGGAGCAGCGCGCGGCCGAGAGCCTGTGCATGTCTTCGAGCAAGATCGGCGTCAAAGCGATGATGCGGGGGAAACCGCCCGCATTCGAAACGCCGCTCGCAAACGCCGCGAATTAGCAACTCATGCAGCTACACGAATCGGGGTGGACTGGCACGTCCGGTCTCCCCAAGGCTCGCGCACACACGTTTTGAAGTCTCGCGTTACCCCGGCAGGGGAAAGTTCGACAGCACCTGCATCTCGTAGGTCTGTATCATCTCGTCCCCTTCGGCCGGTGTCAACGTAGCCTCGATCCGGACCGGTAGATTGTGGATCTCGTTCGGATCAAACAGGGCATCGGGGGCGATCACGGCAATATAAAAATACTCGTAGGAGTCATCGTCCTTGACCGTAAATGGGATCGGAAAGTCCGTCACCCGCGCGAAAAACCCTGAGTTATTTGCATATCCCTCGATCTCGATCGTGATGTCGATCCGCGGGGCATCGGGATGGTTGAACTGGGTCGGGTTGTCGGGGAGCACAAACCCGCCTCCGCGGACGGCAATCGGGAACATGTAGGCCCCCTGCCCTCCGAGCACCAACTTGAGTCGCGACGAACCCGACAGTCCCTGCCACACGGCCTCGCCCTGTCCCAACTCGAAATACGGGTCGACCGGCTCCCCCTCACAGCCGCCGAGGCAGACAAGACTCAGCGCGGCCGCAAGCCAGGTGCGTCGGCCTAGCGTGCACATACAAAGGCTCCCGGACCTCCAGTCTGTGCAAGTACATCATCGGTTGCGCCGGCCGCAAACGTCGGCCCCATGTCGACGTACTCGTGGCGGTGCCAAAAATCCCGTGGATCGACGTCGATCGCCAGCTCCCGCGCCTCGTCGCCCTGTGGATGGGTGACGGAAATCGCCGAATCGACCGAGTCGCCACGCAGCAAGAAGTGGAGGACCAAGTGATCGCCGCGCTGGCGATAGGTCAGTGCCTCGGTGGTCCACTCGTCGTAGTCGCCCCGGTGAAACCACCCGACCCCGCGCCCGTCGATGGTCTGCGGCTGAAGTTGATAGATCGCAAACCCCATCCCACCGGTTTTGTAGTTCACTTCCTCGCCCCACAGGCGACCGCCGAGCCCCGCGTGTTGGCTTTCGACCTCGTCGACAGGTGGCGGACAGACCTGGGTATGACCCTCGCGTTCGACTCGAAAATACCGCTCGGGACGACCTTGGGCCCGCGGATCGGCATCGAGCTCGAGCCACACGTCGCCATCCTCCCCGCGCATCGCAAACCCGATGTCGCCATGGTGCTCACCGGTTTTGCGGAACGTCAGGCTCAGGCGATCGCCGGTGGCCTGGTAGCGAAAACTGTGGGTGTTGGTCAGCCCGACCCGCCCGTAACGATAGATACCGTGACCGTTGCCGTGAAAATAGTAGAACTCGATAGGATCACCCTCCGCGTGGGCAGGCGTGCGCTGCCACAGGCCAACGATCGGATGGGGAGACGCCCGGCGGTGGGCAACCATCGGCGCCGGAGTGCCGGAGCGTTCGATACAGGTCACGGACGTCGACTCGACCCTCGAATCGCTCAACAGCAGGGCGACGCCACTGAGCGCGGCGATCAGATATCCGCCGATCATCAACGGAACCAGCGGCAAGGTTGTCTGGGAGGGATAGGGAAACTTCATGGGCGATCTCCACGGGGGCGCGGGTACTTCCGATAGTGTTGCGGAACTCCGGCGCGGCGAAAAGTGGAAAACGCCACAATCCGCGTCGCGATTTTCCATCGCTTGGCTCTCGGAGAAGGATGCCTGCGAATTGCATGAACACATTTGCGACACTCGATGCTCGAATCGAGCCGTCGATTCCAATTCTGAGTCAGACGCCCTCGACCAACCCGCAAACCGGCCGCTCGTCCGAGCCTTGGATCGCGCATCAGACGACGAATCGAAGCATCGGGAAGCTCACCGAGCATGTGGACGCGAGGGTGCAAGGGCGCGTCAGTATGCGGCACGTGGGAAATGACAGTCGCGGCGAGGCGTCGAGGGTTCCGTGCATTTGCAAACCTCCAGAGTCGGGACTCCGCCGGAGACACGTCGCCCTTGACGTGCTCCCGTGCGACTTCACCGATCGTTTTGCGAGCAGCCAGCACACCGCGACATTGTGATGCTCGGTTCGGACCAGGCTCCCGGACCAGCAGCGGAACTTGCTGATTCAACTTGCAGCTCGACCCCGGACGCGGGAAACAACACCGGTGCTCCTCCTCGCCTCTGCATCGCCGCGTCGCCGCGCACTTCTCGAAGCTGCTGGCATGCACCTGCAGATCTGCCCCGTCGACTGCGACGAGTCCTGGCCGGTCCACGAGCATCCCGAGGCCTACACCCGCCGCCTAGCCCTCGCCAAAGCGTCGCTGGCCCACACCCACTGTCCCGATCACCGCGGACCTATTTTAGGTGCAGATACAACCGTTTGGTGCGATCCCGCCGGCCCTCCGCTCGGCAAACCCGACAGCCGCGACGCCGCCCGTGCCATGCTCGAGCAACTGACCTGTGGCACACCACACCGGGTCACGACTGCAGTTTGTCTGATTCCCCGTCGGGATGCTGTTCCCGTACTTGCGCATACGACCACACGGGTGTGGATGCGCAAGCTCGACCCCGGTGCCCGTGAGGCCTACCTCCAAACCGAGGAGTGGCGCGGCAAGGCGGGGGGCTACGCGATCCAAGGTCACGCAGGGGCATTTGTCACTCGGATCGAAGGCTCATACACGTCTGTGGTCGGGCTCCCTGTCGCCCAGGTCCTCGAGCTAATGCAACAATTTGGCTGCGCCCCGACCTAATATAGATGTATCAACACTGAAATTTCGACCATGCACACCACACCACAAACAGCTCTTCAGACCGTCTTGACCCGCGTCCAGGCTGCGATCGTGCGACGGGGGCCGGGGCCCGAAGTGCACCTCATCGGCGTCAGCAAGCGCCACCCGGTCACGTCGATCGAAGCCATGGCCCAGGCTGGTCTCCAGGATTTTGGCGAGAACTATGCCCAGGAGTTCCGCGACAAATTTACCTCGATCTCCGCACCGGATATCCGGTGGCATTTCATCGGGCACCTGCAGTCGAACAAGGTCAAGTACGTCGTCGGCCACGCGCTCATTCACACCCTCGACCGCCCTTCGCTGCTCGCGGCGATCCAGGCCCGTGCCGCGCGGGAGCAACTCGTACAAGATGTTCTGGTCGAGGTTTTGTTGGTGCCCGAGGCCAGCAAAACCGGGGTCGCGCCCGAGGCGGTCGGCGACCTCCTCGACCGCCTCCCCGACCATCCCAACGTCCGCTGCCGCGGGCTGATGGCGATTCCGCCAGCTGGTTCGCCCGAACAGACCCGCCCGCATTTTGCTGCCCTCCGCAAGCTCCGCGACCGACTCGCAGCCACCTCGCGCCCAGGCGTCGAACTCGAGCATCTGTCGATGGGAATGAGCCGCGACTTCGAGGTTGCCATTGAGGAAGGTGCCACCCTCATCCGCGTCGGCACAGCCCTGTTCGGCCCGCGCCCGAGCTAGTTCGGGCAACCGCTGAGGTTGTGCTGCGTTTTTCGGATCTGAATCAAACCACGGACCTCGCGCCTTTTAGCTCGGACGGGTCGTCGCGCGGAGGTTGTCACCGCCCACGGTCCGGTGATACGAGCAATTCGTGGCCGATGAGGGCGAGCCGACAACCGTCAAGCTCCTGTACGACCGCGATCACGTGATCGAAGCGGTCCCTTCCGATACGGTCGCCAGCGCATTGTTGCGGGCCGGGCACTACGCGTGCACACGCAGCCCGAAGTACCGTCGAGCGCGGGGGCCCTATTGTCTGCTCGGCGACTGCGGAAGTTGCCAACTCCGGATCGATGGCCAGCCCAACCTACGTGCATGTACAACACCGGTGTGCGACGGGATGGAAATCTCGAGTCAGAACACCTGGGGCCCCCCCGGACTCGACCCGACCGGACTCATCGACCATGTGTTTAGCGAAGGTATCGACCACCACCACATGATGGTCAAACCACGGGTCCTCAACCAGGTGATGCAGGCGACAGCGCGTTCGTTGACCGGATTTGGCACACTCCCCGACATCGGCGATCCACCCACGGCCAATCACCGTGCACACCGCCCAGACGTCCTCGTCGTCGGTGCGGGCCTGTGCGGTCGTATGGTCGCCAACCGACTCGAGGCTGCCAACATTGATGTATGTACATTTGATCGTCGGGACAAGCTCGCGCTCGAGGTCTGGGACAGCGCACCGCTCCCGCAAAATCTGTTCGTGTCGACAGGCGTGTTCGCAGCCTACCCCGGCGAGGGTAGCGACGGCCGCTGGGCAGCAGCAAGCTCTCCGACGGAGCCCACGCCACAGCTGCACACGATCTATCCGCGTCACGTCGTACTCGCCGTCGGTGCACGTGACCCGATGATGCTGCTTGCGCGCAACGACCTTCCGGGAGTCGTATCAGCGCGGGGCCTTGTGCACATGCTCGATCGTACAGGCATCCCCCTGCCGGGGCCGGTCGTCGTCATCACCCGCGACCACGTCCGCGGCCGTGCGCTGTGTCAACAGTTGCATCTTCACTTCGGTGAGCAAGCGGTCGAAATGCTCGACCAAGGTGATGTCCGCGAGCTCGTCGGCAGTGAGCGGGTGACAGGAGTGGTGACTGCGAACCGTACCATTCCGTGCAATCTCGTCGCCCTCGCGCCGACTCCCGCACCCGCCCACGAACTCGCTGTCATGGCCGGGGTCGATGTCGCGTTCAACGGCCACGGCTATGCTCCTGTCGCCGACGAGCACGGACGTTGTCAGCTGGTATCGCCAAGTCCATGGCACATGTGGACCTGCGGCGACCTCCGGGCACCGGCCTCGGCGGATCACCACCGCGGCGAAGCTGAAAAACTTGCAGACACAATTATCTCGACCCTTCGTGCACAGTTCCCGACAGGAGGTCCGGCATGAACAAGCCCAACTGCAAGGGTAAGGCTCCGCAGAGCCTCATGTGCGATCATACGCTGGGATGCGAGAATCAACCCGCTCACGTTTGGGGATACTGTGGCGATGAGACCACTCTAGGGGGTCTGTCATGAACCATTCCTCTCGCGTGTTGACCGACCGCTGCGAGGACGACTCCCGCAACAAGACCCCGCCGAGGTGCGTGCAACGCTCCTCGCATGGTTTTATATGCTGTTACAAATATGGAGGTCCGGCATGAAACGTCCCGCACGCGTGTTTATCTGCCGCTGCGAGGATGTCACCCGCGGCGAGATCGACCACGCGATCGAGCTCGGCCTCACCCGCATCGAGGAGATCAAACGCTATACCGGACTCGGAACCGGGCCGTGCCAAGGGCGGGAATGCATGGCCCCGCTGACCCAAATTCTGATCGCGCGCAACCTCCTCAAACCCTGCGATGCCGCGCCATTTACCGCTCGTCCGCCACTCGAGCCGGTGACCTTTGGGGTTCTTGCATCGACACCCGATCCTGCGACATCAGCAAGCGAGGACAACGATGGATAGTTTTCCCCTCGTTGCGCGACAGTTGTATGTGCACCGCGACCGCTCGTTCGGAGGACTTGGATGAGCGCGACCCCCGGAAGCGCCACAGTTGCGATCCCGTCTGAAGTCGACATCGCGATCGTCGGTGGCGGCATCATGGGTCTGGCGACGGCCTACCAGCTCGCCCAATTGGGCAAACGGTCGGGCAAGCGGTTGCGTGTTGCAGTCATCGAGCGCAGCTACCTCGTCAGTGGGGCCTCGGGACGCAACGGCGGTGGGTTGCGGATGCAGTGGGGCGACCCCGGCAACGTCGCCCTGATGATGGAGAGCATCGGGATGTGCCGGACCTTGGCCCAGGAACTCGGGATCAATCTGTGGTTTCGCCAGGGTGGCTACCTGTTTCTCGCCCGCAGCACCCATGGCGAGAACCGGTTGCTGCGCAACGTCGACCTCCACCGCGAAGTCGGGGCCAAGACCCGTCTGTTGACTGCCGCTGAAGCCAAGGATCTGGTGCCCCATCTCGACACCTCCGATGTAATTGCAGCCACATACAATCCCGACGACGGGGTTGTGTTTCCGTGGCCATTTGTCTGGGGATATGCCGCCCAGGCCCAGGCGCTCGGAGTCGTTGTACGCACATATACTTCGGTCGACCGCCTCACCCCCGCGCGGGATGGATTTGACCTCGAACTCAGCGACGGCCACACAATCTGGGCACCGCGGGTCGTCAACGCCACGGGGGCCTGGTCCAACCAACTCAATCGGCAACTCGGGTTTGAGACTCCAAACCGTCCCCACCGCCATGAAATTCTCTCGTCGGAGCCGCTCAAGCCGTTTTTAGATCCTCTGGTCGTCGACCTCAGTACCGGGCTTTACTTCTCCCAGTCGACCCGGGGCGAGTTGGTCACCGGCGTCTCGCTCCCACCGGCCGCAGGCTACGAGGACGACTCGCTGTCGATGCATTCGAGCCTGCGATTCTTGGGTCATGTAAGTCGATGCTTATGCAAAGTTTTACCAATCGCCCGGGCGATGAAGATCCTGCGCCAATGGGCCGGGCCCTATGACCTCACACCCGATGGAGACGCGATCGTCGGTCCGAGCCCAGGACACCCCGGACTAATTCAGCTCTGCGGGTTTACGGGTCACGGTTTTATGATGGCCCCGGCGGTCGGACGCATCCTCGCGCACTGGCTGGTCGATCAGACAGCCCACCCCATGCTCCAGCGCTGGCATCCAAGCCGGTTTGAACGAGGTCTCTCGCAGCGCTACGAAGACATGAGTATCGGGTAACCTTCGAGGTCTAACTATAAATTTGGGGACATGCTCTCCGCCACGCCGGGTACAATCGTGTCGATGCGGATCCTCGGACGATGGCTGTGGTACACGTTCGTCGGCCTGTTTTTTCTACTCGCACTGTGGGGTGCGGGCGAGATCCATGGCGAAGAACCAACAAACTGGCGTTCGATCCTCTTGAGCTTTGGTGGTCTCCTGTGTCTGCTCGCCGGTTTGGCAGTGTGGTGGTTCCACGCTTCAGGGGGAAAACCCGGGCATGAGTGGTTGGCATTCGCCAGTCCAATGTGGTTTCTCAGCGCCTGCCTCACGGTCGGAGCATGGTTTTCGATCGCCCGGGATCTACGAGCCGAGAAAAAACGCTGATACGTCGTTGGCCTGCTGGCGGGGTTCAATTCGGCCGTGGCGAGTAAAACATTGCAAATGCACTGGTATAGCCGTGCAAATACGTCACACCGTGGACCGGTCCGATCTCGCCGTTGCAGAAAAAACCGCCCAACGGCAGTGGCCCGACCTGTTCAAAAAACACCCGGCTGTCGTGGTTGGCCTCCGAAAACAGGCTCTTGCCGCGCCCGAGACAGGCGAACATCAACGCTGCCGACGGCGAACCGGACGGGGTATCGGCGTTGTAGTGACCCAGGAGTTCGGCGAGTTCATCGGACGAGGTCGTGGCATCGCGGATGTGAAACTGGACCACGGTGTTGGGCTCGATCCGGGCGTGCACGGCCAGCGCCCCAGTCCGTGGATCGAGGCCGATCAGGTTGCGGATCAAAAAGTCTCCGCTGCGGTAGTGCTGGTGACGCGGAGACATGACGACTCCCAAAAACAGCGAGCGACGCATCTGGGACTGTTCGGTCGGCGGCAGCGTGTCGTGGAGCGCCTGCAAGACATCGCTCGGACGCTGTCCGTCGAGCTCGGCGATCACCCCATCCTCGCAGCGGGTGACAAACAGCGGGGTGCCGATCGGTCGACAACCCTGGGCGACGATCGAATCGACCGCGACCGCACCGGTCATCGCCAGGCCCACCGCACCTGTCCCATGGATCTTCTGCCCGGTATAGAGCACGTGTTGGCCAGGCATCGTCCCCCCGCTTGCGATCCCACCGACGGCCACGGTGTCGGGATAGGCCCGGTCGACAGCTCGCAACAACCGCGGCGTATCGCTGGTGAACGGCTCGCTGTGGAGAATGACACACTCCGGGGATTGGGACAGTCCGGCAGCTTCTGCGAGTCGCTCGCTCAAGACCTCTTCCGAAAGTTCAAATGCATCTTCGCGCAGGTGAAACGGGTGGAGCCCGACACCCGGGAGCGAAGCAGCCGTCACTGCGATCGCCGCTCCATCCTCGACCTCGACGCCGCCGCCGACCACACCACCACCCGAGCAACCAAAGCAAATCGCGGCAGGGAAGGCCTGACGCAGCAATGCGGGAATCCGGAGGTAGTGCACCCGCAACGCAGATGAGACGTACACGACCAACAGATCGGGCTGGGTCACCCCCAAATTCTGTTTAATTGTATCGACAATTTCTTGGCACGCGCGTTCGGGATCGGAGTCGACGCTGATCGCAGAGGTCCATTGCATAGGCTTACCCGGGGGATTCCTGCGGAGGTTGCTCGGCATCCGCTGCCGGTTTGGGCGGCTTGACGTGTTCGTCGAACCACGCGATCGACTCGGCCAAGACGTGGAGCACCGACTCACGCGCCCGGTACCCGTGGGATTCGTGGGGCAACATCACCAGGCGCGCGTGTCCGCCGAGACCCTGGAGGGCGTGAAATAGACGGCGCGACTGCATGGGGAATGTCCCCGAGTTGTTGTCGACTTCACCGTGGAACATGAGCAGCGGCTCGTTAATTGTATGCGCAAAAAACAACGGTGACAACCCGATATAGGTCTCGCGTGCCTCCCACAGCGTGCGGCGTTCCCCCTGAAATCCAAAGGGCGTCAACGTGCGGTTGTAGGCCCCGGAACGGGCAATTCCCGCACGAAATAAATCGCAGTGAGCCAACAAATTGGCCGTCATAAATGCACCGTAGGAGTGCCCTGCCACCCCGACGCGATCTGGGTCGGCGACCCCCTCGGCAACCACCGCATCGATCGCGGCCTGGGCTGAACTCACAATCTGCTCGACAAACGTGTCATTGACGGTCTCGGGATCGCCGACCACCGGCATCGCGGCGTCGTCGAGGACGGCGTACCCCTGGGTGAGAAACAACAGTGGCGAGGTGCCACGCAGGTAGGAAAACCGGTTGGGGGCGCTGCGCACCTGCCCGGCCGTATCGGCGTCGTTGTATTCGAGTGGATAGGCCCAGACCAACAGCGGGAGCTTGTCACCCTCCTTGTAATTTGGTGGTAGATACAAGGTTCCCGACAGGGGTGTACCGTCGGCGCGCTTGTAGGTCAGGAGCCGCTTTTGCACCCCGGCGAGCTGCGGATAGGGATGGGGGAAGCGCGTCAGCGGAGTCTCGTTGCCATCCTTTTCGCGAAAGAAGTAGTTAGGAGGCTCAGACGGGGACTCGCGCCGCAGCAGGTACCCCCTTCCCGCCTCATTTGCTGCAAATGCAACAAATTGGACATGGGCATCGGCCGGTGACTGCATCAAGTGCTCGGTGGTCCCATCGGAGAGTTTGCGCCGATCTAAAAACGGTCGATCGCCCTTGGGGGTCGCCCCGTCCCCGGCGAGGTAGATCCAGCCATCCTCAACCTTCACGACCTGCGATCCGTCGGCCAAAACCTCGGTGACAGGTTCCCCCGGGTCGCCGTAGCTATCGTGGACCGAACGGTCAAACAGTACCTGCCCCGGCCCAGGAGTCGCCAAATCGTGAAGCCGCGTGGTGATCCACCGTCGGTCGCGATCGTACTCGGTCACCAGGACCTGGTTGCGGTTCGAGGTAAAACTCGTGTCTACGTGGCGCTGTGCCACTTTCATGACCTCGGAGGCTTCCCCCGGTGCCGAGAAGGATTGCCGCATGAGGCGATCGCGGTATTCGACCTCGTTGCGCGGATCACCGTCGTCGAGAGCTTCGGCCCAGACCACAGTCGCCGGATGAAATGGTTGCCACTGCAACGATCTCGGCCCCGTCGGCACCCCCTGGATCGGCACTTCTTCGGCCGCGGGCAACTTCGCAATCGTCCGCTTGAGCTCCCCGTCGATCGTCCACACGGCGTGGGTACGCGGAAACCGGTAGTAGGGCACGACATAGGAAAACGGCTCGTGGAGCGTGGTGACCAAAATGTGTTTGCCGTCCGGCGAAGGCTGGGCGCGGTAGAAAATCCCCGGCTTGCCCACGGCGGTGGCGGTGCCATCCTCGAGTTTGATCAACGCCAGCTGGGTGGTCGCGTGATAGGCAAACAGCTGTCCGTCGTGACGGTTTTTCAGCAGGTCCTGGTAGGTCCGGTTTTGCGCCGCACGCCCGGCGGTATCTTGAATATGGGGACCGTCGGGAATCGCCGGAGCTGCGGGCTCGGGGCCACGAACTTCGGGAATCAATTGTACAAGCAATGATTTGGACCCGGGCATCCACGTAAATCCCGAACCCATCACGGTACCGATTTTTCGATCGAGGACACGCCGGGCCGCACCGGTCTCGACATCGGCGATCCACAGCTCGACACCGGCCTCGATCGTGCGCGTAAAGGCGATCTGGCTGCCGTCCGGAGACCACCGGGGATATCCGATAACTGCGTCCGCAGGTAGATCGACCGGGATCTCTTCACCGTCATACACGCGCTGGAGGACGATTCCGGTGTAGGGCCACACCACACGTCTCGCACTCCGAGCAGGATCGATGCGAAGCCCCGCAAGCGGGTAAAATTTTGTTGCAAGCACATCGATTCCAGGCAGGGACTCATAGCGCACACGGGCGATATGACGTCCCTCCGGCGCCGCGATCACAGCCGGTGTAGCGGGAGCATCAACGACTTCGACGACCTCAGCAGGAGGCACCTTATAGTGTGTTGTCGCAGGGGGTAGCGCTTGCGCAGGCTCGCTGACCTCCTGGACCGGAGGCTCCGCCTGGGGGGGAGGTTTTTCATCGGCGACAGGTGTCGCCACCACATCAGAGCGCGGGCAGGTATCGGGGCACTCGCTGCGGCAACCGAGCCACAACAGTGCGAGCGCACATGGAAACAGAAGTTGCAGGGACCGACGCAACGCAAAAACCTCCTGGGCGAGTTCGCCCTTGATCGTACCGCACATTGCAGAGGCTCAAAACCTCTGCTCCCGCGCATCGACGCGTGTGGTACTTCGGGAGCAATGGGTCGCATCTTCGACACCGCCGTAAGCTTTTTCGACCGCGATGAGTGGACCTACCAGCAAGCTGCCGAGGACATGGTCCAAGCGATTTTCGAGGGGGAGCGCGACCAGCAGTGGTTTTGTGTAGCCCAAGCCCGCGAGCGCGCCGAGCAGTTCCTGTTCTTTTCTATCTTCCCCGAACGCGTGCCCGAGGAGTACCGCTCCGAGATGATGGAGTTTATTACCCGGGCCAACTTCGGGATGTTGCTCGGCAACTTCGAACTCGATCTCGACGACGGAGAGCTGCGGTTTAAGACCGCGATCGATCTCGAGGACAGCGAGTTCACCTACCCGCTGTGGCGACAAGTTGTGTACCCAAACCTGGCGACGATGGACGACTACTTCGGCGGCCTGAGGGCTGTGTCGCGGGGCGAGGCCCTCCCGATCGAGGCACTTCACGCGATCGAGCATCCGCCGGGCAGTGATTCCCAGGCCAACTAGCAAAAGTTCCGGTTGGTAGGTCGCTTGGCGACTACACCCGCAGGCCTGGAAAGTCGTAGTACA
>CAZUPD010000002.1:51051-103564 GCA_964621785.1 uncultured Nannocystaceae bacterium | reverse complement strand
CCGGTTGGTAGGTCGCTTGGCGACTACACCCGCAGGCCTGGAAAGTCGTAGTACACAACCCCCTGCTCACTCACTTCGATATTTGCATGTCCATGGGTTGTGAGGTGGTCGAGGTGTTGTTCGGTCTCTTCGACCGACAAGTTTAATGCACCTGCTGCTGCAATTGCTGTCAGCTGCCCGCCGTTGCGTCGTGCCAGATCGATGATCTGGCGCTCGACTGGGGCCGGTTGTTGCGGTTGCGGCTGTGCGTAACCTTGGGGGCGTGGCTGGTACCCCGGTTGCTGGTACCCCGGTTGCTGGTATCCCGGTTGCTGGTACCCCGCCTGTTGCTGGTAGCCTGGGTATCCCGGAGGTTGATACCCCGGCGGCTGGTAGGGCTGTCCCGCGTATCCGTACCCGTGGCCAGAATTGTGAACATACACGCTTCCCGGCGGGAGATACCCGTAGGGGCGATATCCCGACGCCAGCAGACGCTTGTTGACGGCCTCGACTTGAGCGGGCAGCGTGATGAGGTCGTACAGCAGTCCGATTCCGAACAGCCCCCAGGTAAACAGCCACAGGGTTCCGGTCACAGGTTTACCGAGGTAGTACCGGTGGAGGCCGGCGAACCCGAAAAACTGTGCCAGACACAGGAGATACGCGGTGCCAAGATCCCGCACACAGCCACTATAGCAGCGCGTTCCAAAATCTCTCACCGGCATTTTAAAAATGCTGCCCCGCCGCGAGCGAAAGTCTGCTGAGACCATGGCATTGTGTAGCGACGGTGCATCTGCGAATGTGGCGTGACGATACCCGCATCAGCTCGCTGAAACTGCGAACGCCCGTTCGCTGCCACAACCCAACTCAAGTAGGGCTCCGCGTTTTTCTCGCGCGTCGCCTACGAGACGTTCGGTTCTTCGCTCAACCGCGAAAAAAACCATTCCAGTCAGCGAAAGCGGATATGGAAGTGGTTCACGTGCCCACGCCAGTGGCGGACAATTCCGGCTGTCCGTCCGCGACCGCGGGGGTATTGGAACAGCTCATCGAGCGTATCTTCACTCACCCCCTGCTTGTGGGCGTACTCGTAGACGAGCTTTTGCAGGCGGTAGTCCATGAAGATGTAGCGGACCTGTCCGGTGTCGAGGAAGCTCTTGAGCAACTTCCAGGTGCGGGCGACATCGAGATTTTGCTTGGATGCCCGGCGGAACTTGATCTCGTCTGCTTGCGACCCCTTGAGCACGTAGCCGATATCGACATCGCGGCCGTCCTGGTGGGACACATGGGGAGGAAACTTCCCCCCGCCCTTCTTGCTGATATCGCCGACATGGATCTTGGGACCGCCCTTGGCTTTGCCGCTGTACGAGGCGATCGCCTGCTGGATGGTCCGCACCGTGTTGGACGTGCCCCACGAAAGCGTCGGGTGCTTGACCACGTAGTGGCGGCCCGGCGGAAGTTGGATCCCCGTCGAAAGTTTGCCTTTGTGACCCGAGTAGGCGCCAAAGCCCGCGACGATCCCACCTTCGCGGTACACCGTGATGCGGTCGCCCGGCTTCAACTTGTTGGGGTCCTTGAGCCGCCCGCGTTGGTAGCCGTAGAGCTCGCCCCGGGTGAGCCCATATTGTTTGGCGATCGAGTCAAACGTGTCGCCCGCCGCCACCGCGTGGGTGAGTTTGATGATCTGGCGGGGGGCGATATCGGGGCACACGCGGATCTTTTGACCGACTGACAAACTGTTGGGGTCGCGCTTGAGCTTGGCGTTGAGCTTGTAGAGATCTTTGCGGCGGACGCCGTAGCGGCCGGCGATGCGGGCGGCAGTATCTCCTGGAATCACCTCATGTACATGCAACGGAGTTCGGTACTCACAGAGCTTCGACTTGTTGGCGCGCTGCTTGGGAATGCAAACTTCGAGCTCTTGGCCGACCCTGAGCAGGTTGGGGTTGCGTTTGAGCTTGGGATTTTGGTTGAGCAGCTGGCTTTCGCTGATCCCGTAGTCGTGGGCGATCGCCCCGACACTCTCGCCACTTTGGACCGTATGAACTTTGATCGTGTCCTTGCGCCCACACGTATCGTTTGAGGGTTTGTCCGTCGAGCCAGGTTCCCCGCCCTTCTTCGACTTCTTGTTCTTGGACGGCTTCCCCGACGTGGTTTTTTTTGCCTTCTTGATCGCCGCCAGCTCCTCTGAATCGTTGGCCATACATATTTTAATGACCTGATCGATCGAGATTTTGCCGGGGTCGAGTCCGGGGTTGTTGTAGCTGATCGAACTGCGGGTAACCCCGTATTTCAGGGCGATCGCCGCGACGGTCTCGCCATCCTGGACGGTGTGTTTGTGGAGCGTCCGTCCGGGGCCACAATAGCCACCTGCGGACGCTGGTAAGGCCTGGACGAGGTAGGCCGACAATCCGAGTCCGAGGGCCAAACAGCCACTTCGTAGGGTTTGACCGAGGGTCCGGCCAAGAGTTCGCATCTCCGAACGGGGCACGGCGAACAGACGTCGCACACCCCACACACACTTGCAAATCGGATTCCTCACCGCCGCAGCGGATGATGTTTCCGCCGACACGGCTCCTGTGGTAGGTACAAACCCATGTCCGGCCACAGTAAATGGTCCACCATCAAACGCAAAAAAGAGGCGATAGACGCCAAGCGCGGCAAGATATTCACCAAGATTGCCCGTGAGATCATGGTCGCCGCCAAAGATGGCGGTGGAGATCCCGATACCAATCCGCGGCTGCGTGCGGCACTCACAGCGGCGAAGGCCGCCAACATGCCCAAGGACAACCAGGACCGGGCGATCAAAAAGGGGACCGGCGAGCTCGAGGGTGTCTCGTTTGAGAACCTTCAATACGAAGGCCGCGGCCCCCAGGGGATTTCGTTTATCGCCGAGGTTCTGACCGACAACAAAAACCGCACCGTAGCTGAACTTCGGCACCTGTTTAGTAAGGCAGGTGGCGAAATGGTCAGCAACGGCGCGGTGTCGTGGCAATTCGACCTCAAAGGCGTACTCGAAATCGAGAAGGACCGGGTCAAAGAGATGGAGCTGATGGAGCTTGCGCTCAACGCAGGCGCCGAAGACATCCAGGACTGGGGCGAGAGTTGGGGGGTGCTGACCGACCCCAGTGATTTTGCCAGTGTCCAGGGCGAGCTCGGCTCGCTCGATGCAACCGGGGAGCTGCGTTGGCTCCCCAAGCCCGAATCAACCCTTGCGCTCGAGGGCGACAAGGCGGTGAGCGTCGCCCAGTTTTGGGCCAAGCTCGACGAGCACGATGACGTCCAAAACTGCTACTGCAACGCGGACATCCCCGAAGACATCCTCGACGAACACGGCCCCTAGCAGCACGTGGATTTCTCGACAGTCCTGCGCGAGCAAACAGGCTGCCACACGTTGGTGGCATACTTGATGTACCTGCAATGAAACAACTCAACGCCGAGGTCCATCATCCCTGACGCCGCCAACTCGCGGCGCGTCCGCGTCCTCGGGATCGATCCCGGTACACGCCTCGTCGGCTATGGTCTCATCGACTTTACCCCCCGCAGCGGGCGATTTTCCTACCTCGAATGCGGTATCTTGCGGATACAAACAAAGGCCGACATGGCGGTTCGGCTGCACCAGATCGCCACCGGAATTGAAGAACTGATCGCCGAATTTCGGCCCCGTGAAATGGCCCTCGAGGCAGCCTTCCACGGGGTCAATGCCAGCTCCGCACTCAAACTCGGCCAAGCCCGTGGCGCCATCATGGTCAGCGCCGCCCGCCACGGTCTCGCCGTCGCCGAGTACGCCCCGGCGCATGTCAAAAAGTCGATCGTCGGCCACGGGCGAGCCACCAAGGCCGAGATTCAGGAGCGTGTACGCCTGCTGTGTCGCCTGCAGACGATCCCGCGGGCGGACGCCGCCGATGCCCTCGCCTTGGCGATCTGCCACGGGCAACGGGTCGGGCGTTAATCTTTTTTGCAACTGCATGGATCTCGTGGTCACCCAAGGGTACCACCCGAAGTTTGTTCGTGGTCATACACGTTGGACGCAACATTTTTGTACAAGCACCTGCATATGCATCACACCAACAAACACCGCCCGTGTCCCCAAACGGAGTCACGGGCGAACGAGATTTTGACGAACCCCGGCCTTCGTTAAATCCCGAACAGGGCATCGAGCTGGGGTTTGAGAGCACGTGCACGTTTGGACATCGCGTTGATCCCGACGATGCAACCAGGTGGCACATGCCGCACGAGGACAACTCCGTTGGGAGCCTCGAACACCTCAAACCCGGCCTCGCGCAGACGCGGGACGCTGAGCTCGAGCATGACCGCCACCTGGGCCCGCTTGCCGACCACACTTTTCAGTGCAGGTGCACAGTGTACGTGGGTCCGGGCGATCGGGCGGATGCCTTCGCGGGCAATGGCTTCGAGCACATCGACACGGGTGCCGTGCCAGATCGGTCCATCACTCGGCAGTGGCTTCCACGAAGCTTCGAGTCCCTCGACAGTCACCGCTCGGCAGTCGGTCGAATGCCCCTGACAGGCGCGGATCTTCCCGTCGACAATTTGCAGTCGACGCTTGTTATTGGTCCGCACGATTTCCTGTAGTCGCGCCTTCGACATGTGCAGCCGATCGAGCACCTGTCCCACCGGGACCCACCCGGCGCTATCCATATCCAAGCCTTCACTAGGCCCCGCATGACGCAGGAGCCACGATAGTTTCTTACTCTGTTTTACCAGTTTACGGTCCATTTTAAGCCTCCTCTTCGAGGTCGGTACAGATACAGAATACTGGTTTTTAGTATCATGAAAACTTGTAATATCGGAGTTACTATCATGAATCCTGATACGTTCGATTTTAGACCGCAGGACCTCAACCTCGAGTGGGTCGCCGGCTTTATTGCGTTTGCCGAGCACCTCAATTTCACCCGCGCGGCCCAAGCATTGCACATCAGTCAGCCGGCGCTGCATATGCATGTGCAAAAGCTTGGGCAGACCCTCGGGGTACGGCTGTATCAACGCCACGGCAAGGAGATGGTCATCACCGACGAGGGCCAAGAAGTACTCGCCTGTGGTCGCGATTTGCTTGCGCGCAGTCGCGAACTTCGCGACAGTCTCCACGCTATCGAACAGGTCAAGCCAGTTGTCATGTGTTCGGGCGAAGGGGCCTACCTGTACCTGCTCGGCGATGCGATCCGGCGGTTTCAGTCGCGTTGCCAAGCGCCCTTGCAACTCCTGGCTCGCAACGCGGAAGACACCGTCAAGGCTGTAACCTCCGGCGAAGCCGATGTCGGCGTGGTGCCGGTGACCCATGGCATGCCCGGGATCTACTACGAACCCGTCGCCAACGTCGGCCAGATGCTGGTGGTCCCGAATGCCCATCGCCTCGCTGGCCGTAAGCGCATCCGTATCACCGACCTCGCCGGCGAACGACTGATCTTGCCTCCGCGTCCACGACCGCAACGCATGGCGATCGAATCGCTGCTCGATAAGGCTGGTGTCGACTGGCAGGTTTCCGTGGAGGTTCACGGATGGCCAGCGATGATCCACTTTGTCTCGCTCGGGGTCGGGGTGGCCCTTGTCAACGATTTTTGCCGACTACCCCGCAGCGTCCAAGGCATCCCCTTTCCTGCGATCGGCCACATGACCTACTGTGCACTTCGACGGGCCCGCGGACTTGGAGATCGTCGCGAAGTTCAAACCCTGTGGCGACTCCTCGTCGGTGAATAGTCCTGCTGACAGAGAATGATGAATCGGCACAGAACTCGAGTTGATCGACTGCCCGCGTGGGGCGACGATACGGCACCCCGGTCGATTGCCGGACTGCTCACGGTCGTCACCTCGCACGCACACCCATGAATACCGCTGTTGAAGATCCCTCGATCGACCCCGACCCAGCTGCGACCTACCGTACGCGTATGAACTTGCGTATACAAACGGAACGGGCATTGCGGGCGCGCAGCGATCGGATCTCAAGCATACGGGTGTGGACCTTCCTCGTGGGCGCCACCGCAGGTGTGCTGCTGCTCGCCGAAATTGGAAGCACAATCGTCCTATATACACTGATTGTGGCCGCTGTCGTCGCGTTCGTGACCCTTGTGGTGATTCACGAGCGGGTCGAGCGTGCCTGCGACCGCGCCCACGAAGCGGTGACCTACTACGAACGCGGCCTGCAACGTATCGCCGATCCGCGGATCGATACCGGGGCAATCGGTCGGGACTACGCTCCGCCTACCCATCCCTATGCCGCCGACCTCGACCTGTTTGGCGCCGGCTCGATGTTCTCGTTGTTGTGCACGGCCCGTACCCGAACGGGTCAACAGGTGCTCGCCAACTGGTTGTGTGCCCCGGCTTCACTGTCTGAAATCGAGGTCCGCCACGCTGCACTTCGCGGGCTGCGGGTAAACCTCGACCTGCGTGAAGACCTCGACCTCTTGGGCGGCCCCGTCGGTGCGACAGTCGACCCGACGCATCTGATTGCGTGGGGGGAAGCCCCGCAGAGATTGCCAGACACCTGGCAAGTTCGCGGGTTACTTTGGCTCTGCACCATCGGTGCACTTGCAACATTTTACCTGTGGGTTGCCGACACCCCCTACCCCATCGGCCCGTTTCCCTTCTTGATCGTTGTCGCCTGCGAAGGCCTCATCTACCGCCACTTCCGCGAACCGCTCTCGCGTCTGTCTGCGCCCCTCGGTGGAATCACCAAAAAGCTCGCTACCCTCCAATCCCTCCTCCACCGTGTCGAAGAGGAGCCCCCCGCGACACCGCGGCTCCGAGCCCTGCGTCGCGCACTGACGGTCGACTCGTTGCGGGCTTCGGTCCAGATCGCCAAACTCCGGCGGCTCGTGGATTGGTTTGAAGCACGTCACAACGCCCTGCTCGCACCGATTCTGTTTTGCCTGATGTGGCCGCTGCACTTCGCGATTGCACTCGAGCGGTGGCGCGGGCTCGCCGGGCCGGCACTTCAACGCTGGCTGACGAACCTTGGCGAGTACGAGGCCCTGTGTGCCATCTCTGGCTACGCCTACGAACACCCGCAAGACCCCCTGCCCGAGCTCGTCAGCAATGGGCCTGTCCTCGAGGGCAAACACGTCGGCCACCCGCTGCTTCCCCGAAATGACTGTATCTGCAACGATATTACCTTCGGAACCGAGTGCTCGGCCCGAATCGTCAGCGGGTCCAACATGTCCGGAAAAAGCACCTACCTGCGTTCGGTCGGCCTCAATGTCGTGCTCGCGCTCACCGGCCTGCCGGTACGTGCGAGATCGTTTCGCCTGTCGCCACTGCGTGTCGGTGCAACCCTACGCGTCGAGGATAACCTGCGCGAAGGGGCATCCCGATTTTACGCCGAGCTTCAACGACTCCAGACGGTTGTCGAACTCTCGCAACAGCATCCACCGCTGCTGTTTTTACTCGACGAAATTTTTCACGGCACCAACTCCCACGACCGTCAACTCGGAGCCAAGGGATTGCTCAAGGGCCTGCTCGACGCCGGTGCCATCGGCCTGATGACGACCCACGACCTCGCCCTGACGCAGCTCGCCAACACCCTCCCCGGGCAGGTCAAAAATGTTCACTTCACCGACGAACTGCGGGACGGCAAGCTGCACTTTGACTACCGCATGCGCGAAGGAGTGGTCACCAAATCCAATGCCCTCGAGCTGATGCGCGCCCTCGGATTGCCGGTCGATCCCGCCACCGACATTCCTCCGGAAAGCCCAAATTCGAGCTCCCCAGTTGCCAAAACCGGTCAAAATTGATAAGAACGTTTGTTGTGACGTAAGGAATGTTGTTAATTTTTAGCAAGCAACGTATCCAGAGAGGTCGAGTGGGGCTGCGGGGCCGAGTCACTTGTACCCACATCAAACAAGTCTTCGCCGGGCTGCCAAGGATGTCACGCAGTGTCCCGTGATCCACTTCGCCACCCGTTCACGCGCCGAGGCTTCATAACAGGTGCATGTGCAACATTTTCAGGTCTCGCTGCCGGGATCGGTCACACCTCACCAGTGGATTTGACACGACCCCGAAGACACCGGGTGCAGCACCTCGCACAGGTCGCTCCGGTCGACGGTATCCTCGAACTCTATCTCTATGGAGGTCTCAGCCCCTGGGACACGTTTTACTGTGTACCGGATTGGGGAGAAGCCGAGGGCTTGTACCTCCACGCGTTTGCGTTACAGGCCCGACTCGCCACCTGTCTCCCGCCAGAATTGCTCGACATGCAGATACCTGGCCACGCCCCGACCCATCCGCTCGCCAAGGACTTTGCAGGTACACCGATCTCGCTCGGTCCCTGGACGTGGCCGCTATGGTCCCGCCCGGATATCCTTGCACAGATGCGGGTGGTGGTGATGGCCCACGACCAATTTCCCCATGCATCCGCGATTCCATTGTCGGTGACAGGATTTCCACTGGGTACGCGGGAACTCGCGGGTACGGGTGCCCTCGTCGAAGCTCAACTCGGTGCCGCGCAGTACCCCCGATCGGCCGTGATCCGCAGCGGTCGCGAGCCGCTGACCGACAATCTCGCATCGACCCTTGCGGTCGGGCCCCACCGCGACGCCCGGACCCCACTCGACCTTCGTCTCTCCAATGTGCCGCTGCTGACCCATCTGTTGGGGCGTCCGGCGACCATCGACCGCGCGGCAACGTACGATGCTCTGCTGGCACTATCCCGCCAGACCTACCGCACGCGCCTGCGCGGATCCGCAAAGGATGTACGCGCACCGATCCTCGATGCATTTGATATCGCCGACGAGCGTCGCGCTCACGCCCCAGACCTCGCCGAGCTCCTGCCGTCGTCGATCTTCGGTCTCCCCCAGGGGACCTCATGTAAGTACAACGAAATTTCAGTTCCCAAACTCGCGGCCCGACTCGCCAGCCATCTCCTCACACGCCCACCCTCCATGCGTTCGCGCTATGTCCTGTGGGTCGACGACGGGCTGCTCCCGACCACCGACGGCGGTCACGACAGCCACAGCGATCACGTGTATCACGCGTCGATCAACTATCCCCACACCTTGCAGGCGCTCGCGGATCGCATCAATCGACCGGACGAAGATGACCCAGATAAACTCGACCTCGATCGCAATCTAATTGCAATTACATCTGAATTTGGGCGTACACCGTGGGTCGAAGACGAACGCCAAGGGCTCGGTCACTGGCCCCACGGGTATGTCAGCGTATTGATCGGCGGTCGACCGGACACGCCAGGGCCGTCGGTATTTGGGGCCATCCACCCCACGACCGCGGTAGCGACAGACTACGCGACACCGACCGAACTGCGCATGGCCCTGCTCCTCGCACTCGGGCTCGACCCAATGCTCGTCGACGGTTGGGGCGCGAGCTCGGTGCAAGGGTCTCACCACGATACCGAAGCAATCGCCCGCCTCGCTAGCCTGCTGGGAAAGGCCGTAGCACCACCGTGAATCATGTGCATTCATGCAATTCACGAACCCTGGGACCATGTGCGACACGTCTGCTCGCACACGTCGGTCAACTGCTCGTAGCGACCTATGCATCGGCACTGATTGGTTGTGGCACATCCGACATGTCTGAAGATTCGGGCATTCGCGAGGACCGCGAGGAAAAATCCGGGAGCCGAGCGAGCTATCAGCCCGCCCGAGGATGCGAGGCCAGCGACCGCGAGTTTGTCTACCACGCCCTGTTGCGACTACAGGGTCGCGGGGCAAAAGGGGTGACCGAGCTCGATGTACTTACACATGCGATCGGTCAGCTCGACGCCCGAGGGCTCGATGGTCGCCGCGTGGTCGCGCGCAGTCTGATGCACACAGGGGCTGCCCCTGACCCGCGATTTTTACGCCACGCTCATACTATCGTCGAAAATCTACTCGAGCTCCCACGCGTCGGCACCCAGGCGATGCCCCCATGTCACGCGACCCGTTTTCCCGCCGCACACGATGCGAGCCTCGCCGAATTTGTCGGCACAACCGACCCTCTGGTTTCCTATGGCCAACCGTGGGGATTGGGCGACCTGATCGAAAGCAGCCTGCGACTCGACGACGTCCGCCCGATCCTGTTGGGACGACTGTTGACACGGGTTGCTGCGTCTGTTGATGGAAACAATGTATCTGCACAGGATCTCGAAACAGCCCGCCGAACCAATTTCGGGCGAGCGTTTGAGGGAGTCTACCTGGGGCGCCACAGCGAGTGTTTGTCATGCCACGCCGCGTCCTATTCGGTGACCGATCATCCCGACCCTGCGCAGGACAAATTTTGGCCGCTGAGCGACTTCGCTGGGCCGGTGATGGGGGCACACACGGACGCCGAGCTGTATGCCGGATTTCGCTTTGAGGGTTTTGCTGACGGGTCGATTGCACCGTGGGGAGCCGATCTGTGTGGTGGCTTCACCCCCGGATATGACGGCGACATTTTGCAGATACCAGGATTTCTCGCTGGCCCGCTTCCCCCGGGTGCGACAGCCCTCGACATTGTCGCGCGTCTACGAACGGGATTTGTCGAGCTCGATCCGTCGCACCTCACCGACGAAGCTGCGTTCTCACCACAGGCAGCACTCGCAGGTCTGGTCGCCACCCACTTCGCCGATGGTCTGTGGGAGACGATGTCCGGCCACCGCTTGACCCTCGCCCACGGATACCCGCGCAACCGAGAGCAGCGCGATGCCCTCGCACACCTGACAACGGTGTTTGTCGATTCGGGCTATTCGCTACAAGCTTTGGCCACCGAAGTTGTGGTACACCCCGCCCTCAACCAGGCGCCAGCCGGTGGTTGTATCAACACTCTTTCTGAAGTGCACGATCCCCAGGCACCGTTGCCGCCGCTACTCGATCCCTATACGCCGAGTACCGATCCACTCCACACCGGCAACGGGATCGGAGACGGAATCGTCCGACTCCATGCTTATACACTTTTAGATCGTGTCAGCGAAGCGATGGGTTGGCCCTCAGCCAAGCGTCATCCGTTTCCCTACACCTGGGAAGATCAGGACCTGTACCAAGCTCTCGGCGCACATCTCGAGGCGATTTTGCCGGGCCACCGCGAGCCGGATTGGATCGCCGCACTCGCCTGGGAAGATCGATTGGCCGATGGCCGCGACCCCGGGTTTGCCGGTCAACTGATCGATGACAACGGTGATACGGTCGAAAGACTACTCGATCTTGCTGATACAATGAAGTTGGTCACCATCGCCGACCTCCTGCACAGCCTGCGCGACCGCGTGCTCCAGGATCCGACGATTTCGGACGAAGAGGGTGTGCTGCTGGCTGATCTAACCGGACTCGATCTGGATGCAGCGGTCACCTCTCTTCCGCGGGAGTCGGTCGACCGGGGGCTGCGTAGGGCCGTGGGCGCTTGGGTAGCGACACCTCCGTTTATGCTCGCCGGCCTCGCTCCTGGCCCTGCACCACCGCCCAAACTCCTGCTGCCCGATGCCACGCCCGAGCATCTTTGCGAGGTGTATCGCGAACGCTTGCATGCCCAACTTCCCGCGGAAGTTCGGTTTACATGCAACGCTGGTCAGCTGTCTCTTCCATCAGATTCAAACGTGGATCCGTCACTTCCGTGACCGCCTTCAGAATGTAGGTGTGAATCGCCTCAGTCTCGCGCCCCCGTGCAACGAGTCGGTCAAGCCGAAACGGGTCGGCTATGGACATCTCTGACTCGGGCACGTTCAAGCGCGGCTCGAGGCATGCACATGCATACATCGAGACGACTGCGTGCACCATCAACCGCAACCCCGACACCGGTGAGAACGATCTCGTAGGGGATTGCACGAGACCCACGCATCGCACCGCGAAACGGGAAAAATCGTCGTGAACGAGTGTTGCGATGCAACTTGATTTTTTCGCTACGACCTGAAAAGTCCGCCCACACAACCGGCAGCTGTGGCAAGGTTTGCGGGTGTCTCAACCCCCTTGGACGGCTCGCCGTGTGGGTTCCCTGCTCGCCACACTCGGCCTTATGTTGTTGATATTTGGGCTCGACCGCAGGGCCTCGAAGCGAGGCTCGATCGGCTGGGAACGCCACGCCGTCCGCGGAGGGATGGCAAAGTTTACCGAGCGTCCCCAAGCGCGTGGAGTCGTCGTGCTCGGGTCGAGCACGACCCGCGATTGGATGCGTCTGCCGAGTCTGGCGTACCTCTACCAAGTCCCGCGTGACGAGGTAGTCGACGGCCACATCAACGGGTGCCACCAGACCTGTACATGGGCCGAGGTTCGCAACCTACTGGCCCAAGGGCGCCATTTCGAGATCGCCTTCTACGGACTCAACCACTTTCAGATGTGTGAAGAGCGGCATTCGAAGCGGATTTTGCAACACCGCATGCTCCTTCCCCGCGATCAGACGCTCGACCTGTGGCGCTTATATGTATACGCAAAGTCTCCTTCCTGGTACATCGCACGCTCCATCGTCGCCTCGGGTTCCGACGCGCTCGCCGATACAGCTGCGATTCGGGCGGAGCTCCGCGGCGATATCCTTGGCAAGCCTCTCCGCGGTCAGACACACCGCTGGTTCACGCCCAAACGCCCCCTACCCAAACGCGTACGTTATTGTTCATACAACGAAATCGATGTGCGGTACAAACTCGCCGCGACCCGGGCCCTGTTCGACGATTTACAGCACCTCGCGACCGTTTCCCATGTCCTCATCTTGCCCGATGAGAGCCTGTCGCAACGTGGCCCTGCGATCGACGAGGCATGGCATGCCCACCGCTCGGCGTTGCGCGACCTCGCAGGCACACGCCCGTGGATCAACCTGGTCGACATGACACAGGGCGAACCGTGGACGGCCGCTCGGTTTACCGATGGAGTGCATCTACAACGACGTGAATACGCACAACAACGCAAGCGACTTGCACGTGCATTGATGAAGCGCGACCGGCAGGCGGGGGAACGATGATCTTCACGACCCCCGAGTTTTGCCTGTTTTTTGCCTGTTTCTGGTTTGTATTTACATTGAGCCGCGGGCGCGCCCGCAAACTCGTCTTGCTCGCTGCGAGCTATCTGTTCTACGCCGCCTGGGATCCGCGGTTTTTACTGTTGCTGTGCGGCTCAACGGTTCTCGACTTCTTCGTCGGCCGCCGACTCGCTACCTGCGGTGCGCCTAAAACTCGGCGACGACTTCTATGGTTGAGTTTGGCCGGCAATCTCGGCGTGCTCGCGCTGTTTAAGTACTATGATTTTTTTGTCGTCAGCGCGGGCGAGTTGCTCGAGCTCATCGGACGCCCTGTCGATCCGGCCACACTCGGGCTCGTTTTGCCCGTGGGTATTTCGTTTTATACGTTTCAGACACTGAGCTACACCGTCGACCTCTACCGCGACCCCACCCGGCCGCCATGCCGCTCGCTGCTCGACTTTGCCAATTACGTGGCATTTTTTCCCCAACTGGTCGCCGGCCCGATCGAGCGGGCGCGGGACCTGTTGCCGCAACTCGCCGCACTTGACTCCCGCAGGCGAGCTGACCTTTCGGGCTGGAACCGAATTGCTCTCGGGTGTTTTAAAAAAGTTGTCATTGCAGATAACTTGGCTCCCCTGGTCGAGGCGACCTACGCCGATCCCGGCTCGACCTATCCCCTGGCCCTGTGGTTGGGAACCTACGCGTTTGCCGTGCAAATCTACTGCGACTTCTCGGGCTACTCAGACATCGCCATCGGCCTCGCGCGCTTGATGGGTGTGCGGTTACGCGAGAACTTTGATGCCCCCTATGCGGCCACTGGCCCGCAGGAGTTTTGGCGGCGCTGGCATATCTCGTTATCGACGTGGCTGCGAGACTATTTGTATATACCATTGGGTGGAAACCGAGGAACACGCGTACGGACCGGTGGCAACCTGATGGCGACGATGTTACTCGGCGGGTTGTGGCACGGAGCAGCCTGGAACTTTGTCCTCTGGGGCGCGTTTCATGGAATCTTGTTGGCCATCGGCCGGCTGCGCGCGGTCGCTGTACTCGCCGACAAACTCCCCACGCTCGTGCAAAAGGTCTGCTTTTTTCACCTCGTGTGTCTCGGGTGGGCGCTGTTTCGGGCCGAGACGTTGGCTGACTGCGCGACGATCTGGCGAAAGCTGCTCAACCCGCTGAACATTTCCCCGACGCACTGGCTGGCCGAAGTGACAGCTTCTGGCGAGGGCCGCATGTTGGCCGCACTCGCTGGTCTCGGTCTGTGCGTGGTCGGCTGGCAGATGCTGGTCGCCCGCGACACTCGAGCGATCTCGGAGCACATCGATCGCTGGCCATGGCTAGTCCGGCTGTATGTGCTGGCCGTGCTGTTGATCGCCTGTGCCGTGTTCGCACCAGAATCGCCGCCGGCTTTCTTGTATTTTCAATTTTAGCCGCGACAGCGGGGCTCATACATGTAATTGCAATATTTTACCCCCGCGGCGGCTCAAAAAAGACCCGCACGCGGCTGCCCGCTTCGACACTCCCCGGGGCGATGTCTTGCATCACAGCGAGACCAGTGCCGACCGCTTCGATGTCGAGTTTGGCCCGCTCGGCGGTGTCGAGCACCTCGGCGATTGTGAGGCCGGTAAAGTCGGGGACGCCGGTGGTTACGACGACTTTCTTGGGTCGGTTGCCCGGGAGCAATGGCTCGTGACTGGTGTCGTCTTCGGGGGCGACGGAAATTCCTTGACCCGTGCTTTGGGCCGCTTGAACGACCATCGGTTTGGGTTGCGGGGGTCCGCCAAAATCGGGGGGAGTCCCGAGGTGGACGAGTATTTGGGCGCCGAGGTTGCGAAAACTGGGGGCCGCGACTTCGTTGCCAAAGTGTCCGCCTTCGGGGTTGTCGACCGAAACGAGGATGACAATCCGCGGATCACGGGCCGGAACGGCACCGACGAAACTCGCGTAGTATTGATCTTCGGTGTATCCGCGGCTGTTGAGGTCGGCCTTTTGTGCCGTCGAGGTCTTGCCGGCGACTCGATAACCGGGAATCGCCGCGTTTTTCCCGGTTCCGTGCTCAGAGTGGACCACACTCTCGAGCATGCGCAGCACGGTTTGCGCGGTCGCCCGCCGGACCACACGCTCCCCGGTAGATTTGTGCTCATACACAGGTTCGCCGTGGCTGTCGAACACGCGCTGGACGATCGCAGGTGCGTTGTACAACCCACGGTTGGCGAGTACCGAAAACGCGGCCGCAACCTGCAGCGGCGAGGCACTCATTCCCTGACCAAACGAGACGTTGGCGGCCTGGATGTCCGACCACTTTTCAGGTGCCGCCAACAACCCGCGGGTCGCCCCGGGCAGTTTGACCTGCGGCCGTTCGCCAAAGTGAAACCGTTTGGCCCAGCGGTACTGGGCCTGCTTGCCCAGCCGCATGGCAATCTTGGTCGTACAAATATTTGAGGACTCGGCGAGGATCTGGGTGATGTCGAGCCACTCAGCCCGGTGGGTGTCACGGATGACGTTGCGACGAGTAAACCGCCACCGCCCTTTTTCGCAGTAGAGGGTCTCGTTTTCGCGGATCACCCCCTCTTCCAACGCCGCGGCCACGGTGATCGCCTTCATCGTCGAACCGGGCTCGTAGGCGGCCTGCGAGGCGAGATTTGTTGTTTGTGCAAGTTGTTCGACAGGGTGGTTCGGGTCAAACGTCGGGCGGTTGGCGAGCGCCAAGACCTCGCCACTTTTCGGATCCATGACGATGATGCTAGCCCCGACGGGATTCCAGGTCTCGACGAGGTCGTCGATTTCCTTTTCGACCATGGCCTGGATGGCGCTGTCGAGGGTGAGGACCACGGTGTTGCCACGGGAGACACCACTGTCGGGGTAGCCGTTGATCAGCAACTTTTTGCCGTTGGCGAACGTCGCCGGGCTGCTGGCTTCGCGCCCACGCAGGTCCTCCTCGAGGCTGTGCTCGATCCCGAGGTTGCCGACGCCCTGGCCGTTGAGTCTGCCGAGGATATGGGCGGCGAGATGTCCTCGAGGATAGACGCGTTCGCTGGCCGGCTCGAGGCGTACGCCCGGGAGTTTCTTGGCCATCAGCGCCGTGGCTTTGGTGTCGTCTAAGGTGACCCGCAACTTGCGATAGGCCTTGTCGCGGGCCAGTTCCTCGCGCACACGTTCGACCTCGACATCGGGGGCCACCTCGACCAACGCGGCGAGCGTTTGCTCGACGGTGTTGTGCGCCCGTACCTGGCGGGGGTTGACGACAACTTTGTGGACGCGGTTGTTGATCGCCAGGGCCATGTGGCTGCGATCGAGAATCTCGCCGCGACTGGCGTCGAGCTTGAAACTACGGAGCTGCTGGCGATGCCCCAAGTCGGCGTAGGTCTCGTGTTGCGTGACACCGATCGCATGCGCCTTGTAGCCGAGGCCCGCCATACAGGCGGTGAGCAAGCCGGCGACGACCGTGGCTCTCCGGGTGACAGCTCGCCTGTCGGTAGCCATCGGCCGGGACAACCGCGGCAATAAGTTACGGCGCAGCAGGTGTTTCACGGCGTATTCCTCCCGGCCGAGGCGTGGGTGCCCGCAGCTTCTTGCAACCGTTCGAGGGCCGAAGGCTCGGGCGGCGGCGGTTTGAGTTGGATCGTCTGCACGCGATCGGCGGTGGCAGGAACCATTTTAAGTCGTTCAACGGCGATTTCTTGGACGTGGTCGGGATGCCGGAGATAGGCACGCTCGGCCTCGAGTCGCCGTTTTTGGTCGAGCAAGCGGGCGTGTTCCGCCGCGAGGTCGGTGATCCGAGCCCCGGTCTCCAACACGGCAGTCCGGTTTTGAACCCGCATGACCCCGGCAACGGTCAGGATCACAACCACTGCGATGAGTAGCAGGGGTACCCCGAGGGTCTTCATCCTCGCGCCGGGATTTTGTTGTATCAGCAATGATTCCGGGGCCGGGGCACGGCGGTCCCCCTCGCGTGCGTACCCGTGGACATATCCCCCCCGCGGCGGTCGCAGGTTGGGCGTCCGACGACTCGAGCTCGCAGAAGTTGTCGCGGGATAGCGGGCGTGCGGGGCTGGGATCATGGGCATGTTCTTCAGGCGGCGACGCGCTCCACGACCCGCAGGCGACTGCTGCGACTGCGTGGGTTACGGGCCAGTTCTGCGTCCGTGGGCGTGACGCTTCGATGTTCGCGGGGCATGCAAAATCGCGGACGCGGCAACTCGCTGTCGCGGATCGGCAGTCCGGCAGGAGGCTGCGGCGCGCGACTCAACTGCGAAAACCTGCGCTTGACCGGACGATCCTCGAGGGAGTGAAACGTGATGAGGCCCATCCGCCCGCCAACTGCGAGCAACTCGGGACCGACACGCAGGAGATTGTCGAGTTGCTCGAGCTCGCGATTGACGTGGATCCGAAGGGCTTGAAAGGTCCGCGTCGCCGGATGGATCCGGGTGCCGAGCGCCCGCCGCTGACGGGCACTCATGGCTTGAGAGACACATTCGGCGAGGGCCGAGGTCGTCTGCGGACGGGTCTGGCAAATCGCCCGCGCAATCCGTCCGGCGTCCGATTCTTCGCCGTAGTCGCGCAACACCCGTGCGAGCTCGCGTTCGTCGATGACGGCCAATACGTCGGCAGCTGTCTCCCCGCGACTGCGGTCCATCCGCATGTCGAGCGGGGCCGGGCGGCGAAACGAAAATCCACGGGCGTCGCAGTCGAGCTGGTGCGACGACACCCCGAGGTCGGCGAGCAATGCCGAGATTTGGGTGATCCCGCGTTGTTCCAGGACGTTGGCGAGTTCGGAGTTGGGCGCGTGCACCATGTGCAGTTCGACTTCGCGAGCGTCGATGACCGGTGCGAGGCGGCTGGTTGTTTCGGCGATGGCATCTTCGTCGCGGTCGAGGGCAACCACAATGTCGGGGCATCCGGCCTCGACCAGCGCCAGCGTGTGACCGCCGCCGCCACAGGTCGCATCGACCAAGATCCGGGCAGGACGCCCGCGCACGAGCCCTGAAACACTCCGCAAACACGGGCCCAAAGCGGCGCAAACCTCGTCGACGAGCACCGCTTGGTGGTAGTCCTCGGCCATCCTGATGGGAGTGCCAGGACCGGGCTACGCGGTCAAAATTTGAACAATTACAGCTCGTCGCCACGGTGCCTCAAACACCCGCGAACCAAGTTCCGGCGTTTGCGCAAGCACGAAACCTGGGAATCGAAGCTACGTGAGGTTACCCCCGATTGGTTGACCGGGAAGGACCCACTCCAGTAGCTTCGCGCCCACGCTCGTCCAAGCGACCGAGCTGGAGCAGTTATGCAACGAACGCGCAACTATCGCCAGATCCACGAAGCTTCGGAGCTGCTGTGGGAAAAGCTCGGCATGTTATCCCCGACCCAACGCAAGGTCTTCGACGAAAGATTCATGATGTCATGGATTTATCACGACTTTGCCCTCGAGGGGACGGTCTTGAGTGTCGCCGAGATCAAGGCCGCCGTCGACGACGAAATCATTTCGTCTTCGTCGTTGATCCCGGCCTACGACTCCGTCATCGCCTTCCGTGACGGCATCCAACACATCCTCGATATGCGTGGCAAACCGCTCGCGCTCAGTCTCGACTGGATCAAAAACCTCCACGCGCTGTTACTGCCGGCCGACAAAAAAGACCAGGTTCAGTACCGCAAGGACAACCCGATCCACCGGATGTACTTTCACGACCTCTCGCCGGCCGACAAGATCAGCTACCGGATCCGCAAGCTGACCGACTGGTTTCGCACCGACGAATGCCAAAAAGCCCACCCGATTGAGCTCGCTGCTGAGGTTCACCGCGAGGTCATCCGCATCTTCCCGTGGCCCGATATCAGCGGACGTGTCGCGCGTTTGGCGATGAATGCCATCCTCGTTCACGAGGACTACTGGCCGGCGATCATCCACACCATCGATCGCCAAAGCTACTACGACGTGCTACGTCTCGACCAGGATCAACTCCTCAACCTCGTGGTCGATGGCCTCGAAGAAGGTATCCGCTCGTCGAACCGGCTTTACCAGAGTATCGTCGACTCGACGCGGGGATACTAAACGTCGCAACAACCCGCGCCATGCCTGCTCCTGACATCATGACTTCGCGAACTGCTCGGTCGCTCGACGCTGTCCGTATCTACGCCACCGCCAAGCTCCCCAGCCGCTACGGCGACCTTGAAGTTGTCTCTTTTCTCGACCAAGCCGGACGCACGCTCGACCACATCGCGGTGCTCAGCGGGGACGTCCGCAACAAGACCGACGTCGTCACGCGGGTGCACTCGGAGTGCTTGACGGGCGATGTGTTCGGCTCGTTTCGCTGCGACTGCCGAGACCAACTCGACCTCGCGCTCGCACGAATTGTCGAGGACCGTCCCGGCATTGTCCTGTACCTCCGTCAGGAAGGACGCGGCATCGGGATTGCCCAAAAAATCCGAACCTACGAACTTCAGGAACGCGGGCTCGACACTGTCGAAGCCAACCACCACCTGGGGTTCGACACCGATCTTCGCGACTACAAAATCGCAGCCGACATCCTCAACGCGCTCGGGGTCGCCTCGATCGAGCTCCACACCAACAACCTGCTCAAGGTTCAGGGATTGGTCGAGCACGGTGTCCAAGTCTCGCGCCGGATGGCGATCGTTGCACCTGCACGCAAACAAAACGAGTTTTACCTCGAGACCAAGCGCGACAAGTGTGGGCACCTGTTGTAGCGACAACCATATTCATGTAAGTGCATTGGTCTACCTGCACACACGCAACGGTTGACGAGGTGGGAGCAACCAAACGAGAACGGCGAAGTTCGGTCTTCCTTGAGTGAACTTCGCCGCGGGTCGCCTCGGGCAGTTGCCGGTTCTGGTTGCGGGCTCGGGGCCCGTCAGGTGTGGTTGGCCATCACCTCATGTGACGCCTTCTTGCTGTCTCTCAAAACGCTTCAGCCAATGTGGCTCGGGTTGCCACCGAATCGGTGGCTGCGTGGACGCGGATAACCGCGAAAGTGGAATCGGGGCCTCGGACCTCAACCCCCGGCGTGTACGGGGAGTACGATGAAATCGAACCGGGCCGGCCTCGTAGACCGAACTTGGTCGGTAAGCAAAAACGGCGACCCGCGACTGCGAGACGCCCGAACCTACCTACAAGGTACCTCCTGGCGGGGGGTCGCACGAGTCAAAGGGACCGTAGAACGAACTGTATATGGACTGGGTCATTCGTACCTCCTGTTGCCGGTAGCCTGAGGCGACAACCCAATCCTAGCAATCCGTCTGCGCATCTGCAAAGGAGCCGCACTCGCACATGCCTTCGCGGCCGATGATGCGCCCGATACTTTGGCGACAAGTTTGCGACATTCGCCGTCGGTTCGTGTCGTCGTGCCACCTCCACTGCGCCGAAAAGAACCTGCAAGACGACGTCGAGAAAGCGATGGGCTCCAGACGAGCGTTGACACCCGCGTACCCGCACGTGTACCCACGCCCCGTGGGCGCAGCATCTTCGAATCCACCCGTCGACGGCACTCCTGACCATATCGCCATCCGCCGCTCACCAGCGCGGTTCGGCATCGAAGTACACGACGACCAACTTGCGATGGACGCAGTCCCCCTCGCAACTATCGCAAACGCGGTCGGAACCCCGGCGTACATCTACAGCTCGGCGCACATCGAAGCTCGCTACCGGGCCCTCGACCAAGCCCTGGCCGGACGTCCGCACCTGCTGTGCTACGCGGTCAAAGCCAATAGCAGTCAGGCCGTTTTGCGCCTGCTGGCAAACCTTGGCGCCGGAGCCGACATCGTTTCGGGGGGCGAGATGCAACGCGCCCTCGCGGCCGGAATTCCCGGGAGTAAAATCGTGTTCAGCGGCGTCGGCAAATCCGACGCGGAGATCGACGCCGCCCTGACCACCCCGATCAAAGCGATCCATATCGAATCGGCCGAGGAGCTCGTACGTGTCGAAGGTCGGGCAAAAGCCCTCGGACGCGTCGCCCCCATCGGCCTGCGTGTCAATCCCGACATCGACCCGGATACCCATCCCTACCTTGCAACTGGCCTTCGGGACAGTAAGTTCGGGATCACGATGGGCCGGGCCGTCGAGCTGGCGCTGAAGTCCGCCCAGAGTCCACACCTCGAGCTCGAAGCGATCACCTGCCACATCGGTTCCCAGATCATGGACGCCGGGCCGTTCCTCGATAGCTTTGAGCGGCTACGCGGCCTGCTCGACAGCCTGCGTGACCACGGCGTCTGCCCGCGCACACTCGACCTCGGCGGAGGCATGGGGATCGCCTACAGCGGGGATGAGTCACCGGTCGACATCACAGCCTTTGGTCAAAAAATTGTACAGGCAACAAAATCCCTCGACATGCAGCTGGTCCTCGAACCAGGTCGGTTTTTGGTCGGCAACGCCGGGGTGTTGTTGACCCGGGTCATCGGACGCAAGCGCGGGGAAACCCGCAGCTTTGTCATTGTCGATGCGGCCATGAACGACCTGTTGCGCCCAGCCCTCTATGCGGCCCGCCATCCGATCGTACCGACCCAGCTTCCACCCGACCAGGCGCCGCTCGAGCGGGTCGATATCGTCGGTCCTGTATGCGAATGTGGAGACTTCCTCGCCGAGCAACGTCTGCTCCCGCGCGTCGATCGGGGCGACTTGTTGGCGGTCTGTGGCGCTGGGGCCTACGGCATGACGATGGCTTCGACCTACAACACCCGGCCACTAGCACCGGAAGTCTTGGTCCGAGGCGGCGAGTTTGCCGTGACGCGTCCGCGCAAAACAGTGGCCGACCTGATCGCTGAAGAAGTGCTCCCCCCCTGGTTGAAGTAGTCACCAAATGTTGAGCTCGCCGTGCACACAGACCCGGAGGTCCGGCGCGATGGTTGCAAAGGTGCAAAACCATTGAGTGCGCGGAAAATGAAAGACGCGGAGACGAACACATTTGCAATCCTGGGTACATTGACGGGGTCGCGCGTCCGCTTTCAGTGCATACGCAAACGCTCGTAGAACGCTGAAAAGCTTGCGAGTCTGCGACGTGCTCGGTATGCTCACACCCGCGCGACGCGCGTGTGTACGAACCTTCGCGGCCGCCAGATGAAGCTCACCGAGACAGCAACAGTTCGTCAATTCTCTCGGCGCATCGCATCTGCAATTCGCACGATGAAAGCCGGTGGGCATCGGCACGAACAGCCGCCACTGCTCGGCGATCGTGCCGTCGTCATCGGTGCGAGTATCGCCGGGCTCCTCACCGCGAGGGTCCTCAGCGATGTATATGCACGGGTAACAGTGGTCGAAAAAGATCGCCTGCCCGACCGCCCCGTTCGCCGCAAAGGTGTCCCCCAGGGCCGGCACACCCATCTGTTGTTGCGGCGGGGAGCCGACATCATTCAGTCGCTGTTTCCCGAGCTCGCCGACGACGAGGCCATGGATCGCTGTGGTGCCCACCCGACCGACGTCACCGGAGAGCTGAGGTGGCGACATTTTGGCGTGTGGAAAAAACAATTCGCGTCGGGCTTCATTATCTACCTGTGCAATCGCCTCAAGCTCGAGCACTCGATCCGCTCGCTGGTCCACCGCATCGACAATGTCGAGTTTCTGTCGGGACACGAGGCGACCGCCCTGTGTACGACGGACGACCGCACGCGCATCACCGGCGTGACGGTGCGCGAGCGCAGGTCCGATGTGTCCTACGATCTCGAAGCCGATTTAGTTGTTGATACAAGCGGACGTGGGACCCGCACCCCGCGGTGGTTGGCTTCGCTCGGCTACACGCGTCCGCGGGAATCGGAGATCAAAGTACAGGTCGGCTATGCCTCGCGCGTGTATCGGATCAACCCGGGATTTGCCCGTGACCGCGTGCCACTGGCCCTGTTTCCCCATCCGCCACACTCGCGTCGGCTCGGCGTCATGTACCCGCTCGACGAACGCACACTGATGGTCACCTTGGGTGGGTGGTGCCGCGACCATCCGCCGCGACAGCCCAGGGGGTTTTTGCGATTTGCCGCCAGCCTGGAGGGCGACGACTTCGTCGAGATTCTGGCCCAAGGAGCTCGCCCGGCACCGTCGATCCACACCCACCTGTTCCCCTCGAGCCTGCGCCGACACTACGACCGGATGAAGCGCTGGCCGGACGGATTTTTGGTCCTCGGAGATGCGATCTGCAGCTTCAATCCGATCTACGGCCAGGGGATGACTGTATGTGCAATTGAAGTCGATATCCTCGCCCGCGCCCTGCGGCGGTGTGCCCCAGCGGGGAAGCGACCCCACGACCCCCGGGTGACGCGGCGGATTCAAAAACGCCTCGGCCGCGCGCTGTTCGCCCCGTGGTTGATGATCCGTTGTGAAGATCTGCGGTTTCCCGAAGTCTCGGGCCCACGCCCGTGGTGGCTCCTAGCGATGCAGTGGTACATCGCCAAGGTGCTCGAGATCTCCGAGAATCACTGGCTGCCCTACCTGCGGTTTGTCGAGGTCCTGAGTTTCACCCGCAGTCCTGCGGCCCTCGCCCATCCGGCCATCCTGTTGTTGGTTGTGTGGCGAACCGTCAAACTCGCAGTTCGGCGGCTCTCGGGCGAGCGAGATGAAGGGCTCTCCTGAAAATTGGAACGGCACTACAACCGCAAACAACCGGAACGCCGGGCGACTACCATGCAGTCGCCGTAGCTGTAAAACCGGTATCCGTTTGCAACTGCGGTTTGATAGGCTGTCAACACGCGGTCGCGCCCTCCGAGGGCACACACCAACATCAGCAGGGAACTTCGCGGGAGGTGAAAATTGGTCACCAGGGTATCGACCACCGCAAATTGATGTGCGGGTGTGATGACCAGATCGATGTTGCCGGACCACGCTTCGATCGACCCGCGGCGGGTCGCGATTCCCTCGAGTGCACGGGTCGCGGTCGTCCCAATGGCGACGATCGGACGCCCGTCGGCCTGGGCCTGGGCGATCCGCATGGCAGCCCGTTGATGTAGATGCACACGCTCACTCCCCACCCGATGGTCGCGGACATCGTCCACCTCCATCGGCAAGAACGTCCCGGGACCGACGTGAAGCGTCAGGTAGACCACATCGAGTTGTGACAAGACATCCGCCTCCCAGTGGAGCCCGGCTGTCGGTGCGGCGACCGACCCATCGGTGTGGGCAAACAGGGTCTGATAGCGCTGGGCATCCTCGTCCGCAGGTCCTTCGGGGCGGCGGATATAGGGTGGTAGGGGCACTTCTCCGCGACTGCGCAGGGTCGGTAAAAGCTCGCCCTGGAGAACTTCAAACCAGCGGACACGCGGGTCCTCGGCATACCCCGCCAGCTCGTCCGAGGCATTCGCTGGAACCTCGGCACCAATATATGTACATTCAAATGTTTGACACGTGAGCCGATCGCCCGCCGCGAGTCGCCGCGCGCCTCGGACCCATGCGGGAAACACCTCGCCGGCACCAATCCCCGGCTGTGGGCGGCACGCCAGTAACTCAAATGTCCGCCCGACCCCCTTGCCCGCGACACACTGCAGATGGAAACGAGCGGGTACGACCCGAGAATCATTCGCCACCACCAGGGCATCGGCTGCCAGTACGGACGGCAAGTCGTCGGCGCGCCGGTGGTGAAGTCCCGTATCGCCGAGGACGAGCATCCGCGCGTCTCCACGACGCGCTGCCGGATGTTGGGCGATCTGGTCGGTCGGCAGGTCAAAGTCAAACGCTGCGGGTCCGAGCACGTTGGAGTCGTCGGGCATGGGCGCCCGCTATCGCAAACCCGGGCCACAAGCGCAAGCCACTGGCCAGGCGCGGTACACTTCGCCGGTGGTGGACCCGCTGTCGACGCTGTATCTGCAGCACCGCGATCACCTCTGGGGGATTGCCTACCGCATGACCGGAAGTGCGGCAGATGCCGAAGACCTCGTGCAGGACACGTTTCGCCGTGCGCTCGAGCGACCGCCGGCCGACCGCGATCGCAGCCTGCGGCCGTGGCTGGCGACGATCACCTCGAGGCTGGCAATCGATTGTCTGCGTCGCCGCAAGACCCGCTCCCGCTACGGACCCTGGCTCCCGTCACCGGTCGACACATCCGCCGGTGAGCTTGGAAGTCGGGCCGAACACAGCGACCTCGAGACCACCTACGACCTGATGGAGAGCGTGACGTTTGCGTTTTTACTCGCGCTCGAATCGTTGACGGTCGAGCAGCGCGCGGCGTTGGTGTTGCGAGATGTCCTCGGGTACAGCAGTCGAGAAGTCGCGGAAGCCCTCGAAACGTCGCCAGAAAATGTCCGCGTCCTACTCCACCGCGGGCGCAAGGCGATGGCGCGCTACCGCCAGCGTCGACGCCCACCTTGTCCGTCCCGGGTCGAGCAGGCCAAGCAGGCGTTGATGCGTCTGATGACCACCATCGCCGCCGACGATCCCGAGGGCGTGATGGCCTGCCTACGCGAGGACGTGATGTTTGTCAGCGACAGCGGCGGGGAGTTCTCGGCCGCCCACCGGGAGGTTGTCGGTGCCCGCGATGTCATGCGCCTCCTCCTCGGTCTCACCCGTAAATCACCTGTCCCAACGAACATCCAAATGGGCATGTTCAACGGGATGCCATCGTTGTACTACCACCGGACCCCGCAACGCCCCCGGGATGCTCCGCGCGTGTGGTTGAGCATCGAGATCGACGACGCTGGCAAGGTCGGACGGATCCACAGCGTTTTGGCGACCGACAAACTCACGGCTCTGCCCCCGCAGTGAACCACCGAAAAGGCAGGACACCGCTCGGATGCCCTGCCTGTGCTCACGGTGCAATGGTTACGGATTCGGATTGCACTCGGGTTCGTTGGCCTCCCCCGGGCTCCCGAGGTCGCCATTGCCAAAATCAACCGTCGAGTAGCACCAGTTGAGGGGATTGTCGTTGGCGTCCGCGTTGATCATGCTGGGATCGAGTTTGAGTGAAATCCCGGCGCCGGCGGTATCACTGTAGTCATGGGTCAAGTCGAGAATCTCGATATTGTTGAGCAACACGACCGTGTCGTTGCTGTTGTTGAACGCCGGTTCGGGTCCGTAGTACCCATCGGCTTCTTCGTTGTATAGCCAAGAATCACTCGGTCCGCGCCCGAGCCAGGCATAGCCTCCCGGTTCGACGAACAACTGCCCGGTGATGGTACCCGTGGCATTGAAGTTGTTGTCCTGGATCCGCAGGCCATCGAGGTCTACGAGCACGTCGGTCGCGTTGTAGACTTCGATCCACTCGCAGTTGTTGTCCGAACAAAAAGAACCGGGGTCGTACATAATTTCGGTCACGACGAGGTCTCCGGGGATCAGCTCATCGACGCCGACAGCCGGATCGTCGGGGGCGACATACCCTTCAAAATCCGCGGCCATCCGCGGCGCGATCTTAAAGGCGCCAAAGGTGAAGTTGAGCGGCCCTTGGATCGCGGTGAAGCTCGCCCCCACACCGAAGTCGGGGAAGTCGTCGACCCCGTCGGTGTAGATATTGTAGAGGTAGTTGTCGACAATCCCCGAATCGGGCTCTAGGGTCACGACGAACTCATCAAAACCTGGCTCTTCCGTCACATTGAGAGTCTCGCCCTCAACCCGCACAAATACGCCTTCCCATGGCTCACCGACATCCGCGGCGAGATCCGCGAGTTCGACGACATCGGGGAGGATTGGATCGATCACCCCCACTTCGTCGACGGTCCCCATGCTGGCATCGATCTCGGTGAACTCGTCGCTGAACTCGACGGTGATGCCGGAGATATCGACCAGGTCACCGATAGCGAGCTCGTCGATATTGGGGCCGTCTCCGGTGTAGACCCACACACCGCTGTATTGGCCTCCGGGCGTCTCCTGAGCGAAAAAACCATTGCTGCGAACGCCCGTGACCCAAACTCCTTGTACGATCACAGATGTGTCCGGTGTGACCGTGCCATCTTGAATGTCGTAGATCGTTACGGGGTCGTCGCCGTCGCCATCTCCGTCTCCGTCGCCATCCCCGTCTCCGTCGCCATCCCCGTCTCCGTCGCCATCGCCATCCCCGTCTCCGTCGCCATCCCCGTCTCCGTCGCCATCGCCATCGCCATCCCCGTCTCCGTCGCCATCCCCGTCTCCGTCGCCATCCCCGTCGCCATCTCCGTCTCCGTCTCCGTCTCCGTCTCCATCGCCATCGCCATCGCCATCGCCATCACCGTCGCCATCTCCGTCGCCATCCCCATCGCCGTCGCCGTCTCCGGTCGGCCCAGTTGTCGGACCTGCGGTCGTGGTCGTCGGATCGTTCGTATCCTCGGTATCGGAATCGGACTCGGTTTCGGACTCAGAGTCGGTCTCCGAACCCGTCGTCGAAGAATCGTCCCCACAGGCGGGCAACAACAGGCCAAGAGTGAGCAACAAATTGGTCGCGTGAAGGTATTTCATGGTGGCCAGAAGCTACCCGCGGCCCGACGAGTTGTACATACCAACGAAATCTGTCACGCACGCGAGGCACTGCTCCCCGAGTTGCACAAACTCCAAACGATCAAAACGTCGGATCCCGTAGGATCCCGGAACCATTGACGCGTCACACATTGTTGCTGTCACACAGGTGTCACGTCTCGCTTGCCGGTGACTGTAATCACATTTTCTGACAACGACAGGAACATTAAGACAGATTCAAAACTCGGTGACGTTGCTGCGACGACGGCGTTGAGATCGATCGTGCCGAGCGTGGCCAAGGCTCGAGACGCGGCTGCACAGGGACGGTGCCATGGTCGGCTTGCGTGCATTTGCAAGCCGCAGTCCGCAGCTTGGTGAACGCCTGAGCGAACACTTTCGCTTCGACGAGCTCCGCCCTCCCGGCTCCTCGACCCCGGGATTGTCCGCAACATTTCCGCCCAACGGGGTCGAACCGTCAACGATCTCGAAGAGAAATCCACCCGCCTGTGAGTGCGGTACACTCGACCGACCCTCGGCCGCTGTCGGGGTGCGAGCTTGTGTCGACCGAGCAACAGGGAACCATCAACATCGCCCGCTCCGCAGCCAACGTGCTCGCGTGGTTAGGCGGGATCACACGGTTTGGGTTCCTCAGCCTGTTCCGGGCACTTCGCCGCCCGTTTGGCTTCTACGACATCCTCTATCAACTCGTTGCACTCGGGGTCAAAAGCCTCGGCCTCGCCACGGTGATGGCGGTGTTCGTCGGGCTGGTGTTCACGTGGCAATTCGGCGAGGCCATGATGGGTTTCGGCGCCAAGAATGCGATCGGTTACATCGCCGGCTACTCGCTCGTCTCGGAGATGGTACCCACCGTACTCGCGTTGACCGTCGGCGCCAGGATGGCAACCGGGATGGCAGCCGAGCTCGGGGCGATGAAAGTCTCCGAGCAAATCGATGCGATCGCGGTCCTCGGGGCCGACCCCATCAAAAAACTCGTGGTTCCGCGGATCGTTGCCGCAGCCCTGTCACTCCCGCTGTGCGCCGTCTGGGGAGATCTTGTCTCCCTCGGGGCCGGGGCCATCGTCGCCTCGACCGTCTTCGATGTCCCAGTCGACTACTTCTACAACACCTTCGTCGACGGAATTGCGATGTTCGACTATGTCTTCGGACTGATCAAAGCCCTCGTCTACGGACTGCTGATCGGTCTCATCGGTAGCTACCAGGGGTTTTCAACCGGTCACGGCACCGAGGCCGTGGGAATCTCGACAACAAATACAGTGGTGGCGACTTCGGCGATGATCTTGGTGACGGACTTTCTTCTCACCACCATCTTCTTGCCGATCTGAGGTGATTGCGAATCAGTCGTTTCGTTTCGCCGACCGGCTCGCACGTTGCGGCCCGCTGCTTGGTGAGACATTCGGGTGAACGTAGGTGTCTCACCGAGCATCCGAAGCGAAGGTCGTCGCCACTGGACATGGCCATCGACATTGGAAAAACGGGATTGAACGGGCCGGCATTAAAGGTGTATACACAATTTTTTGTGCACCCGTCAGGAGGCCTCACTCAGCATCGGCCCCTCGGCGACCATCACTGCAGTCGGCGGCGGGGGAGGCGTACTCGGCACACGTAGCTTGCGCTGACTTTGGATCGAGACTGCGACAGCGCCATCAAATGCACGCATGAGCGAGCTTCCGGCGACCGGGGTCAACATCATCCGGGCAAACATCAGGGCTGCGCGCTGGAGTGGGAAATCATTGCTGAGGCGGTAACGGACCTCGCCGTTAACCGTTTCCCGCTCGAGGCCGATTTTGACGCTCTCCAACATCTCGATATCCCGGTAGATCGTCGCACGGCTGACCTCGATACGAGTCAACAACTGGGCGACCGTGTAGCCCCGGCGGGATTCACCCAGATACTCTGTCAACTCCCACAAACGGGTGAGACGGGCATGGTTTTGCCGAGACAAGCGAGCATGAATCTGGCGGGAGGATAGGTTTGCTTGCGTTTCCATGATCAGTTCTCTCCTTCACCCCGCCATGGCCAACAGCGCGCGAAACTGCATCAGCTGGGGAGCCGGCCCGCGGGCGATAGTCAAACCTGCGAGCGAGTCTCGGCGGAGGTATTTTCCTCTTTTGCGGCACTCACGAGATCAGGACATCCCGGATCAAATTTTTTTGATCTAATATTCGCGCCCGGTCTGATCCCCGACAGACACGATCATGAGGCGGCACGAATGTCGACGATCTCCGCGATGTCGATCTCAAAATAGATTGATATGCATGTATCCCCGGCGCCCTCGAGCACTGCCGGGGCGACCAAGCCTGAACATCTGCCGGGTCGTCTGAGTTGCCCGTCCATTTGCGGGAAAATGCACACTTCGAGTGTTTTCGCACACCAAGAGCACTCGATTTGTCTCGAATGCAGGCCGACGTGTGCGACTCCAATTGCTAGTTTCCGACCATGAACCTGCATGCTCGCTTGGCCTTCGCACTACTTGTATGTGCCTGTTCGTCCTCCTCCGACGACTCGGATTCGGACTCCGGATCCAGCTCGGAGACAGCCTCGGACAGTTCTCAGACAACAGCCGCCACGGATCCTGCGGTAACTGCGGGCACGGGTGAAACCTCGGATGGTGAGACCTCGGACAGTTCGGCGACCCAAACATCGGACTCCGATTCGACCGACTCCGACTCCGACCCGACCGACTCCGACCCGACCGACTCCAACTCCGAGACCGATTCGACCGACTCCAACTCCGAGACCGATTCGACCGACTCCAACTCCGAAACCGACGCGACCGACTCCAACTCCGAAACCGATTCGACCGACTCCAACTCCGAGACCGACTCCAACTCCGAGACCGACTCCGAGTCCGAAACCGACGCGACCGACTCCGACTCCGACTCCGAGAGCTGTCCCCCCGGCAGCGAGGGTTGTGAATGCGACGGTGACAACTGCGACGAGGGACTGACCTGCCTCGACGGAATCTGCACGGCCATCGCCCCGGGGTGTGGCAACGGTATCGTCGATATGAACGAAGAGTGTGACGACGGCCAAAACGGTGACCAAGACGATGGCTGCACCGACGCCTGCGCCTTCCCAGCCTGTGGCGACGGATTTCTCCAACAAGGCGAGGCCTGCGACGACGGTAGCGCCAATGGCAATGATCAAGCCTGTACCCTCGACTGTGAGGCGGCTACCTGCGGCGATGGCTACGTCTACGACGGTGTCGAGGATTGCGATGATGGCAACACCAGCAACACTGATGCCTGTGTCGACATGTGCCAAGCAGCGACCTGTGGTGATGGTTACGTCCAGTCCGGGGTTGAGGAGTGCGACGATGGCAACACCAGTAATACAGATGCCTGTGTCGCTGGCTGTAACACCGCGACCTGCGGCGATGGCTATGTCCAGTCCGGAGTCGAGGAATGCGACGACGGTAACAGCAATAACAACGATAATTGTAACAACAACTGTCAGATCCCGACGCAAGAAGAAGATGCCTGCGGATTTGTCCAGGATGGTCCATGGATGGAAATCAGCTACAAAGGCCGCCAGGGCTACCCGGTGACCAGCCCGGATTGGAACTACTCCAACACACCGGGGTGGGGCGAAGCCCAGTGGGCACCGGCCGGAGAAAATTGGCCATACATCAATGGCCTCGGCGGAACGATTCAAGTCACGAGTGCGAACATCGGCGGTGCGGCGATCATCGACTCGAGTAAGCGCCTCCGTCTCTTCTATGGCCTTGAAGAACTCGTAAACTATGACTATGCAACCATCTGCCTGACCGGATACAGCTATGCGGTCTCGTCGTCGGTGCTCATGGATGTCATCAACCTGCCGTTCAATTGCGGGGCGGAGGTATCGGTCTCCAACGGGTGGTTCCCCTACCCGACCGGCATCGATCTCGGCTCCAACTGCTTGGAGCTCGACGGCTTTCAAGCGATCGAGGTCGATCCGTGGGGCGGAAGTAGTGCATTTGCCATGCAGAGCATGCGAATCACGCTCCACGGTGCGGTGTACTGATCGGCGTCGCGGCTTGTAAAACGCGACTGCGCCGCGTCGGGAAGTCCACGACTTTGCGCCCGCGTCTGCGGGCCGCTACCCTCGGCCGGTGCCGACGCCACCGCGTGCCATGATCCTCGCAGCTGGGTTGGGTTCCCGACTCGGGCAACTTTCTGTCCAGCGCCCCAAGCCGATGCTGCCAATCTGTGGCACCTCGTTGGTCCGCTGGTCGGTGCTGTGGCTGCGCGCGCAAGGGGTGCGGGAAATCGTGATCAACCTTCACCACTTGGGCGAACAGATCGAGGAGGATGTCGGCGATGGCTCGAAACTCGGGGTTGCGATTGCCTACTCCCGCGAGCGCGAACAACTGCTGGGAACCGGCGGTGGCCTTCGCCAGGCGAGGTCGTTGCTCGATGATGGCCGCGGGACGCCGATCGTGGTGGTCAACGGAAAAATCCTCACCGACCTCGATCTTGTGCAAGTCCTTGCACAGCACCGACAGCGCGGAGCCGAGGTCTCGCTCGTGTTGCGAACACTGGCGCGCACCGAAACGTTTGGTCGTCTGCGCTGTGCCCCAAATGGAGCGATCCACGAATTGCTGGGGACATGTCGTCCCGGCGGTGAAACGCTGCAACCGCGGATGTACACAGGTGTGATGGCCATCCAACCACATGTCCTCGACCTCGTCCCCGCGACCGGTCCGTCCTGCATCGTGCGGACCGCCTGCCGCACGTTGTTTGAACAAGGAAGTGGTCTCTTCGGACATGTTTCGCAGGCCTACTGGTGGGAACACTCGACCGCCGAGCGCTACCTGCAGGGCATCTTCAACGTCCTCTCGGGCCGAGCGAACCTCCGCCATCGAGAGTACCCATTGACGGGCATCGACCCGACAGCCGACATCGACCCCTCAGCAGAAGTAGATGGTCCGGTGTGGATCGGACCTGGAGTACGGGTCGGTGCAGGATGTCGCATCGGACCCTTCGTACAGATCGGGGCCGCGTCCACGATCGCTCCTGGTACATACATCCGTCGCAGCGTCGTATGGTCGAATACACACGTTGACTCGGACCTCGAGGGCGAAGTCGTGGCGCGTTGAGTCGACTTGCACCGCGATGGAGCTCTCGCTTGATAAACTGGACCACGGCTCCATGCGATGTACAAAACTGGTACACCAGCCTTGGAAGCTAGGAATCAGGCTTGGATCACCTCGAACTCGACGACGAGCTCGCACGGCGAGCCGGTATTTTACTGCTGAGGTTGCGCTCGACCCCCGAGCCGCAGCTACTCGGCACCGTCGGTTTGACAGAGCTCTTGGGTATCGCCGGGTTGCAAACCCGGGACCTGGTTGAAACTCTGTTTCAATGTTCGACCGACGACGCGAAGTCGTACCGCGAGCTGGTCGAGCAAACCGTTTCAGCGGGGCACCCGTCATCGACGCGTGTGCGGATGACTGATCCCACAGGTTCTGTGTATATCACCCGGCACGAGCTCAAACCGTGGCGGCGTGGCGACGCTGCCGGGGTCGACATCCTCGTCCGTGACCTCGGCGTCCAAGCCGACCTCGAGCAGCGCCTGACCCTGCAAAAACATTGGCTCAACAGCCTTTCCTCCCACGCACCGCTGATTCTCTTTGGTCTCGATGCCGCCGGGCGCTTCACCTATTTCGAACGTCACGATGCCGGCAGAACCGACGGGGACATGCTCGTCGGGCGCAATCTCGTCGAGGCATTTCCAGAGGTGCCCAATGCCGAGGACATGCTGATCCGTGCCCTCGCCGGTTTGCCGATCAACGAAGTGTTTGAACACCGCGGCGAGACCTACGAAGTCCATTGCGAACCGGCGTCGATCCGAGACACCCGCGGGACCGAAATCGTAGGCGTCATCATCGATATCAGTCGTCAGGCATTGCTCGACCAGGCGCTGCGGGACAACGAGAACTACCTCCACACCATCATTCACACGATCACCGACGGTATTTTGGTCAACGACGAACAGGGCCGCATCGAGTTTGCCAACTCGCGCCTCGCTTCACTGTTGGGCACCCGACCCGAGGATATGATCGGCAAGCGGATTTTCGACTACATGGACGACGCCGGTCGGGCACGGTCGACGGCAAAGCTCGCCAGACGACGGGCGGGCATCGAAGAGCGCTTCGACTTCTATTTCATCCGCTCCGACGGGACCAAGCTGTGGTGCATCATTTCGGCGAAACCGATGTACGACGACGAGGGCAATCACCGCGGTTCCCTGGTCGCTGTCACCGACATCTCGCGTCGCAAACAGGCCGAGGACGCCCTGCGCCGGGCTCGCGATGGGCTCGAGCAACGCGTCCGTGAACGCACCACCGAACTGGCGACCGCAAACTCGTTGCTGCAGCAAGAGGTTCAGGTGCGCCGCCAAGCAGAAGAAAACGCGATGCAGGCCAACCGCAGCAAAAGTGCGTTCCTTGCCAGTATGAGCCACGAGCTGCGAACGCCACTCAACGCCATCATCGGCTACAACGAGATTTTGCTCGAGGATGTCGAGAGCGAGGGACACAACCACTACACCCAGGACCTTCAGCGCATCCAGTGGTCCGCCCGCCATCTGCTCGAGCTGATCAACGACATCCTCGACCTGTCGAAAATCGAAGCCGCCAAAATGGAACTCCACCCCGAGACGTTTCGTCTCGGTGATATCGTCGAGGAGCTCGAGGCGACGATCAAGCCGCTGGCACTCAAAAACAACAACACCGTCCATTTTATCTGTAGCGAGCGCAGCTATCGTCTGACCACCGATCGCACGAAGGTCAAACAGATCCTCCTCAACCTCTTGAGTAATGCTTGTAAGTTCACCGAATCGGGTGACGTGTCGATGACGATCGATATCCTCACCCTCAACGGCGTCGAGTGGTTTTCGGCCATCTGTTCCGACACGGGGATCGGTATCCCGACCTCGGACCACGAAAAAATCTTCCACGCGTTTTCCCAAACCGACGAAGGTGCCGCCAAGTGTTACGGGGGGACGGGGCTCGGACTCACGATCAGCAAGCGGCTGTGCCAGATGTTGGGCGGCGATATCGAGGTCGAATCCGAAGTCGGCAAAGGCTCGACGTTTCGGGTTTCGTTCCCGCTCCGCCGCCGCGACAACCCGGCCAACCGCGATGACGAACAGGCCGGCCGGAACGCGCGCGAACCCTCGAGAAACGTTGTGGCGCTACGCCCCTAACCGATTTCTCGACACCATCCAAACGTCCATCGCTAGGCGACGCGCGAGAAAGACCTCGACGAGAGACCCGGCTGCCGTTCGCCAAGTGTCTCTTTAGACCTGTCCTAACATTCTTTCAGATGATGGTTGCGCCGCAGTTTCGCCGCAGTTTCGCCGACCATGGACACGGTTCATTGCCGCGAAACAGTCACAAACGGCGTCCACTCGCTACCGAGACACCGCCCAGATGTGCGAGAACACGACCAGCAGCGTTGGTGGTTCGCAGCGTGAGAGCATCACCGACGACTTCACTTGCACAAGCCCGGGCCCGGCGGGCAGCATAGCACCACCCCATCCCCACCATCGGCGATTGGGGCCTTGGAGGCTCTTGTGATGCGACCCCTTACCCGTTCTTCGTTCATCCTCTGTACGTTCGCGGCCCTCGGCCTGCCCGCCTGCGGTGGTTCAGAGACTGAAACGGACACCGATTCCGCCACCCAGTCGACCCTGCCGACTGCGACCTCCGAGACCGACAGCGAATCGGGTGAAACAAGCGAGACCACCGACGATCCGACCACAGCCGGGCCGTCCGGCTCCGACTCCGAATCGGATAGCGACTCCGACACTACCGATACCAGCGACAGCGACAGCGAGACCGAGACTGAGACCGAGACCGAAACGACATCTGGGGGCTGTACCGCGTCGGACGAGTGCCCAGAGGGCGAAGCCTGCGTAGACGGTGCATGTACCCCATTTGACGGCCCGTGCGACACCAACGCGGACTGCCAAGGCGATACCTATTGTTGTGCGGACAACTGCCTGCCACCCGGGGAGTCCCCCGGCGTGTGTCTCCCGTACCCCGATGACGGCAACGACCCCGCATGCGAAGGCGACATCCAAATCGGTCTGTTCGAGGCCAATGTTCAGTGCGAATGGACCGAGCCGCCCGAGGGCGACATGTTCCCGGGCCATGTCAATGTACTTGCAACACCCATGGTCGCCGACCTCCCACATACGGGCGGCGGGGAGTTTGGGTCCACCGAGGTGGTCATCGTCTCCTACAACTACACCGACGGCGGCGCCGAGGCTGCCATCGGCACCAACCCCGCATACTTCGGCGTCATCCGTATCCTCGCCGGCAGCACCTGCGAACAGCTGGAGACCCTCCACGACCCCGACAATCCGATCATCGCCTCGAGCCCGCCGGCGATCGCCGACCTCGACAACGACGGGATCCCCGAAATCATTACCCATCGGGCGCTCAGCGGTGTGGTTGCCTTTAAATGGGACCCCCAACAAATGCGCTACACGACCTACTGGGTCGCGACCGACACCGGGATCTCAGGGCTACACCGCTGGGACGGCCCCTCGGTCCACGACCTCGACAACGATGGCTTCCCCGAGGTGCTTTCGGGTTCGGCTGTCTTTGTAGGTACAACTGGTCAGCGACTCAACACCGGCCAGATCATCAGCGGCGCGAGTCCAAATATCAGCCCCGGTGTCATCCAGGTCGCCGGCGATGTCGACAACGACGGTAAAATCGAACTATTGGCAGGGCCGGTGTACGAATGGGACATCGGGACCACACAGTGGGTCATGGAACACACCGGGGCGCCGGCGGCCCGCCACTACGGGTTCGCTGACTTCGGCACACCTGGCATGACACCAGCTGAATTCGATGCGACTGCACTCGACGGCATCGCCGAAATCGTGACGGTCGGCGCCAGTGTGGTCAGGTTGTACACGCTCGAGGGTCAGTTGATCATGCAAAGTTCCACCAGCGGCGGCGGGCCGGTGACAATCGGCGACTTCGACAACGACGGCTTTCCCGAAATCGCGACTGCGGGAGGGACCTATTACGGGGTCTACGACCTCGAGTGTGCGGTCGCCGGGCCCGGTTGCCTCGGCAACTATTTCCGTTGGAGTCAGCCGTCCCAGGATGCATCCTCGAGCACCACGGGGTCGTCGATCTTCGACTTTGAGGGCGATGGCAAGGCCGAGGCGGTCTACGCCGATGAGTGTTACTCGCGGGTCTACGACGGGCTCACAGGAGAAGTACTCTATTCGGCCTACCGCACCTCGTGCACCTGGTACGAAAATGCCATCGTCGCCGACGTCGACAACGACCAGCGCTCCGAGATCGTCGTCAACTCGAATAACAACTGCAACGTCAGCTGCCCGACGATCGACCCGATCCACCGTGGTGTACCCTGCGAAGACGGTACCGGTTGTATCTCCGGTGTGTGCGACAGTGGCTACTGCCGCTGCGAAACCACCGAGGAATGTCCCCTCGACCATGTATGTACAGCCCCCCCCAACGGCACCCCGGGCATGGGCAACACCTGTCGGGCCGAAAACCCCCTGGGCGTCGAGCGAACCGGCGTCCGGATTCTGCGCGACACCCTCGACCGCTGGGCTTCTTCGCGTCCCATCTGGAACCAGCACGCCTACTCGATCACCAATGTCAATGATGATGCAACGATTCCCGCAACCGATCAGTGGGACATCAATCACCTGCAACCGGGGCTCAACAACTATCGTCAGACCGCCCAGGGCAACGTCGGTGCCGAGGCCCTACCGGATGTTACCAGCGAGTTGTTCGACCCCGGGGCCTGCAGCTTTGACGGCCAGCAGACCACCCTCACCGCCGAGATTTGCAACCGTGGCGCCAAAACAGTCGGCGCGGGTCTTCCCGTGACCTTCTACGAAGGCGATCCGAACAACGGTATCGTGTTGTGTACCGCCTATACCGGAGATGTCCTACCCCCGAGTGAGTGTGCCGACGTCTCGTGCCAAGTCGCCGGCGAGGTGACCGGGGATATCTCCGTGGTCGGAAACGACGATGGTCAGGGTGGAAAGACCACGCTCGAGTGTGTCGATTCCAATAACGGTGATTCGATCACCTGCTAGCGAGTCGGTGGACTTCAGCCACCACAAACATGTCCTAAGAGACATATATTAAAAAACTCGCTACCATCGGCCGCGACCGACCGATGCACGCCTCAACCACAAAAACTACAGCACATATCCTGTTTGCCAGCTTGTCGTTGCTCCTCGCCTCCGCCTGTGGCGGTGGAAGCGGGGACACCGAATCGACCTCGGGCTCGGAGACAGGCGAATCGACCACGCCGGATCCTTCGGCCACCGAAGATCCGACGACATCGGGTGATCCGACGGACAACCCCTCCGGGTCGGGGACCATGGACGCGACGGATGCCACCGATCCATCGACGTCTGACCCCACCGAGGGCCCGACCACCGACCCCACCGATCCCACCACGGATCCGACCACGGATTCCACCGATCCAACCACGGACCCCACCACGGATCCGACCGATTCCACGGACGCGACCACCGATCCGAGCGAGACCGACGCCACCACCGACCCCGGCTGTGGCGTGTGCGACGAGCCGAACGAACAGTGTATCGACAACGAATGTGTACAAACCTGCCAGGGGCAACAGCCCGACCCCTGCGGCCCCGATCAGGTGTGTGACGTCATCGGTGGCGAGTGTACCGATCCCGAGTCCATGTGTACGCTGTACGGCGACTACAGCGAGTGTGGCGCGTCGCAGTGTGGACCCGGAAGCGTGTGCAACGGCGAGGACACGTGTATTCCCATCGCCCCGTGTGCTGAAGTTGCATGCACAAGTGATGGTGTCTGTTGGGGCGACGACTGCTCCTGCTCCCGCGCATTTGACTGTGAAGCAGAGCCCAACCTCGAAAACCTCAATGGACCGTTTTCGTCGATGATCGCCGACCTCGAATTCGCCGACGACTGCACGGCCTGGATGGTCACCCTGCGCAGCGGTACCGACTATGTCCGCCGCCTCGAAACCAATGGGACCCTGACCGAATGGGATGGTGTCGCCAACCTCAATATGGGTGAGGTCAAGGTCCTCAAGGCACTGCGTGCACCTGCAACGATCACCGGACCCAACCAGCTGACGACGCCAACGCCTTCCGTCGGTGTCGAGGGCCTCGGCGAGGTCGCCATCACCTATACCTGTTGCCCGACCTGTGGCTGTTTTGTCGATCCTCCGCAGGGTGTCGCGCGCCTCAACGAAGACGACATGCAAAACCCGCTGCCGATCGTGATTCCGGCCACCGCGACCCAGGGGAGCGGACCGTTTGGCAACACCCCGGCCGACGCCGGGCCGATGGGTTTGACCTGGGGCGAAGACCGGGTGCTCTACGTCGGTAACACCACGCAAAACGGGGACCTCAATACGGCCGACCTCGATGCTGAAACCGTCGACGTACTCTCGCCGCTACCCGACCGGATCCACGCCGCAGCTGCCGTCAGCGAGGTCCATCTCATCGTCGCCATCGAAGGCGGTGCGGTCTTCCTCTACAACACGCTCACCCTCGAGCTAGAGCCGTTGATCGATCTCGAAAGCGATGTCACCAGCCTCAGCCACGACGCCTTTTCGGGGCTTGTCTACGCCGGGCTACAGTCCCTCGAAGTGGTGGTGATCCGCCCGTTCACCGGAGAAATCGAGTCGTTCGACACGATGGCTGGGCCCGGGCGCGTGACCGTGAGTCCCAATGGCGAGCTCTATTACAATCCGATCAAGTTTGTCTACAACGGCCCGCTGAGCAAGTGGGACCTTCCAGACGAATTGTAAGTACACTGATTACGGGGTGTGGCAACGACCCGCCCGCATCATCTCAACGAGCTTCGTCGACTGCGTTTGGGTCAGCGGAGCTTCGTTGGCACACATGTGCAACGCGTGACACGGAGGCGACGGCTCCTGTGGCCAGGCGTCGATCGCCGACCCACAGGCTCGCCAGGCATCCTTGTGTTGCCAATCGACCGACGGCCTGTGACGAGCAGCGCAAGCATACCGAAAGACGCAACGCGAAACCACACGGCCCGATTCTACGCCAATGTGCCCACCCATAAAAGTACCCCCGAGATATCCCCAGGGGTACAAAAAGAAAGTGTGTATAGGCAGATAAATAGTGGATCAGCGATCTGTATCGGTTTTATCGGTCGGCCCGCGGATCAAACTCGCACCGACCACGGCGGCGGCTGTGAGCGCGAGGCCGAGGCCTGAGTTCTCGTCGGTTGCGGTACAGCCACAGCCCTCGCCGTCCTCTTCACCGGTGGTACTTGCCGAGTCGGACTCGGAATCTTCACCGGTGCCCGGACCTGCGGTCGTCTCTCCATCGGTCGCCTCGCCGGTCTCACCGGTGCTGTCCGTCCCGCCGTCGGAGGTTCCGTCCGTCGTCCCGTCCGTCGTGCCATCGGTCGTTCCGTCCGTCGTCCCGTCGGTTTCGCTATCGGTCCCGTCCGTATCGCTGTCGGTCCCGTCCGTATCCGTGTCGGTCTCCCCCTCCTCGGGAAACGGCCCGGTGACAACAATCGTCAGGCCGTCGCTCTGGATATTGACGAACATGGCCTTTCCATCAGGCGAAAAACAAACCCCAGCAAACTCGCTGTCGCTGACGGCATTGCGGGCAAACGGATAGATCTCGCCATCGGCCGTCATTCCGCGCACGAAGTTGTCACCATCGCCATCCTCGGCGATGAACAACTCACCCCACGGAGCGATTGTGATGTTGTCCGGCTTTTCCAGGACATTGAGGTCGGTCGACATTGCGATCAGCTCGAGGGTCGCGGTCTCGCCTTCGATCAGGCGGAAGATCTGGCCGGCACCAACCGGTCCACCACTGGTCGAGCAGATGTAGATCGAACCTTCGAAAAACCAGATCCCCTCGCCGCGGATAAACACCGCTGCGCCTTTGTCCTGGGCCTCGTTGCGCAGGGTATCGCCGCTCGGGTCCGGCTCGTCGAGGTCGACCCACTCGACCTCGACCGAGTCGTTGACCTGCATGTTGTTGGTCGAGAACACATCTTCGCCAACCACGCGCAGGGCTTGGAGCTGACCGGTAAACGGATCGTCTTTGATGGTCGGGACAAACCGGTAGAGGCAGCTGTTCCCTTGATCTTCGGTCAGGTAGCAGATGTTCGTCGCCGGATCGACAGCAGCAGCCTCGTGGTTGCACCGTCCGTATCCGATCACGACCTGCGGGTCGGTGACGGTCTCCGCGTCGGTTGGGCACACAAACACATAGCCGTGGCCATCGTCGACATTCTCCTCGCACGACAGCCATCCCCAGGGGCTCGGGCCACCGGCGCAGTTGCGGTTGGTTCCGACGAGCACGAGGTTGCTCGACACACGCTCAAACGTCGAGCCGTCGACGACGAGTCGGGTCACCCCGCCGACCGATTCCGGATCGAAGGCCTCTGGGGGCGGATCGGGTTGTTCGTCGGTGTACGGGTTTTCATTGTCACCCGGGCTGAGCTCGTGGTTGCGCATGACGATGACCGTGCCATCTGGCCCAGCAAACGCAGCCATGCCGTCGGGACGACCTGGCACCTGGTACCCGTCGTCCATCGGGTCCCCCACCGTCTCGAGAATCGAGTAGCTAAACCCGGCCGGAAGGTCGATGATCCCGTTGGGGTCTGGTATCAGGTCGCCGTAGGGGCTCGCGGCATTCGCCCGGCGAGAGTAGACAAATCCAAAAGGGAGGCCGGCAGCGGCAACCGCAGTGCCACGGAGGAAACTCCGGCGTCCAATGATTCCAAATCGACGTGTCGTCATCACGCGCGAAGCTACGGGAAACTCGACTTTTCGCAGGTTACGCATATGCAACAACTACACCGACGCACGTGTGAAAACTCCGTTTATTTGTTGACGACACCGTCACAGAGGGGTGACACCCGCCCGAGTCGGCGCGAAATGATCATGTATCAGCACCTAATTTATTGTATCAACATTTAATGATTCAGCTGTTGCCCGGGGCCAACTGTGCTACCCTCAGCAAATGGTCGAGGTGCATTTTTTCGGGGGGAGCAAAGTCTGCGGTCCCCCGGTTCGTACCGAGCCTGACACTGCAGCGAGCCTGCTCGAGATCGCCGGTGCAGCGGGTCACCTGCTCGGGCGTTCCTGTGGTGCCCGTGGGATCTGCCGCAGTTGTAGCGTTCAGGTACGCCGGGGAGGCGAGCTGCTGACTCCGGCCGGCGCGCTTGAACTTCGCCAACGCCTCGAACCGGGGTACAGGCTGGCCTGCCAGGTTTCCATCCGAGCCGATGCCGAAGGGAGCGTCGAACTCGCGCATCCGGCGTGGGGCGAGTAGCGTCCCGTTTCTCGACATAAAGTCGCATACCGACCGGTTCAGCTCGTCAACCCAACCGTGGCAACTGCGTCAACTGTTTCATGGGTAAAACGCGGGTTCCGTGACGAATCCGCGGTTTCACGCTAGTGTGGATAGCTGGATTCGTGTCCTCCGAAATGACACCACGGGCCGCGAGGCAGGCTCGCAAAGACCTCCTGGCCCAAGCGCGCGAGGCCCTCGAACGTTACTGCAAGCGTTCCCGTTATGCCTATTTGTATCCCCACGGTGCCAACGATGCGTTGCTGCTGTCGGCCTATCAGGAATTGATGCGTCTACATCAAGTTGGGCGTGTGCACTGGCAGACCGAGCGTCAACAACTCCGGCAACTCAAGCGGCTCCTTCGCCGACACGTCCGCGCCGATGCGCTGTCCCGCAGCCGTCGACTCGCCTATCAATTTCCGATCGCTCGTCCACGTACACTCGTCGGAGAGCCACCTCCGGTGGTCGAGCGGGCGCTGGCCGATGTCGCTGCCGAAGCCCCCGATGCCGCCGACGAGGTACGCGCCTATATCTCGGGCCGCCAGGTCCGTGAACTGACCGCCGATGTCAGCCTCGCCAGCCGCAGCCGCGTGGTCCCACGTCTGCAGCGTGGGCTCGACATCTTCCGCCAAAAACTTATCAACCACGCACTAGCTGACCCCGAGGACATCCCCAGACTCCACCCGCAGTTCATCCACTTTGCGACCAGCCCCCTGCCGTTACGGCGTCAACGGCCACTGCTGCGACTGTTTTTCATCAAGGTCCCGCTGTACTTTTGGATGTTCGTCATCATCTCCTTCAACCTCGCCTACCTCGGCGCGTGGATGTTTTTCAACGACGAGACGCTCGGGCGGTTCATGACCGAAAAGATCAGTGGGCTGTTCGACGGGGAATTGGAATTCGAATCGGTTCACTGGAAGCCCTCGCTGATCCTCGACCTCGTCACCGCCCAACCGGCGGAACTCCACGTCAAGGGCTTCAAGATCTACGAAGGATACAAGCGTCGCGGGGTCGAGTACCGGCGCACCGCCGTCGAAGCCGAGGACGTCACCCTGCACCTGATGCTCCACGAAATCATCCCGTGGAACCGCATCGGTATCCCGTCGCTGATCGAAATCCCCTGGGTTTTGCACTTCACCGAAGGCCACTCCGACAAACCCGTGCGCTTCGACGTCCGCCAGTACAAGGCCATCTACCCCGATGGAACCGAAAGTTGGGACGTCGGTTTGGTCACGGCATTTGCCATGCTCGAGAATCCCCCCGCCAATCAGCGCGGCTTGAGCATCCAGGTCGACGAGGCCAAGTTTTCCGATGTCGAGCTCAACCTCGACTTTCGTGAAAAGAGTGAGTGGCAGGTCGAGCTGGCATTTGACGAGACCGACCTCAACCTCGACTTTCAGGCCCCCGATCCCGACAATCCGCCGCTCGAGAAACCTCTTGTATTCACAACAAGAGGTCACGTCCCCAACGGCTATGTCACCATCGGTTCGCTCGGGGTCAACGGCTACAACCTCGACATCCACGATCTCGCACTCGAACATTTCTCGGCCGGTGGCGATGTCGGCCCGCTCGGCGACATTCGAATCCTGGCCAACGGCTGGATCTCCAACTCGCCAGCGCATCTCGACGGTTGGCTGATCGATGTGTTCGAAGACACGTTTGCCGTCGACCTCGACATCGATGTCAGCGATGCCGGACCACTCGCCCAGACCATTGTCGCGGCCCACGAGCTCGCGCCGAAAACCGTACAGGCCGAAGGTGCGATCGCGACGCTTTCGTTCCGCGGGCTCCTCGATGACCCGACCATCGGTTTGACCGCAGAGGGACTCACGCTCGACTTCTTCGACGATCCGCGGCTCGACTGGTCGCTCGCCGATACCACCTTGGCCCTGCAGCTGCACCGCGAGCAAATTCCCGACACCTGGGTACCGATGTATACACATGCAGCTGGGGCCTGGATCGCCGACATCGAGCAACTCGACGCCACCGCGCTCGGCGGCCACGTGTCACTCCTCCCCCACCAGTTGCGCAACCACATCGTCATCGCTGCCGAGCATCCGGTGCCGATGATGATGTCACTCGCAGCCGAAATCGATGCCATCGATCCGAGCCGTCTCGCCAGCGAGCGCGGCCTGTCCAAAACCCTGGCTGGCACGGCTTCCGCCACTGTCACCGTCCCGCGGATGGTGATCACAACCGGCAACCAAGCGCGGCTCAACCGGGTCGAGCTCGCCTATCAAGGTCTTGAATATACACGTGACAACACACCGCGGGACGACGGGATCCCCGACCAGTTCAGCGGCGAGGGCTCCCTCATCCTCGACGAGCAGGAAGGCCTCGATATCGGAGAAACGGTCCTCTCGACCACAGGGGCCCGGGTCGAGCTCGCGGGTGGATTCGATGCAGCATACGAGACCATCAAACCGACCGACCTCAAACTCGTGATCGAAGATGGCCGCTCGTTCTTCGCCAGTTACGGACTCGACCCCTACTTTGAACGCCTCGCCACGCGGATGACGATTTCGGGCCCAATTGGAAAACCGAGTGGAACAGGCGGGTCGCTGACCGTCTCCGCAGTTGGAAGTGGCAACTACACGCTCACCGGTATCGAAGAGGCACGCCTGTCGATGCAGGACGGGGTGATTCGTCTCCGCAGCCCACGGGTCAATATGTTGCAGGGTCATGGACCGCTCGAGGCTTCGTTTGGCCTGTTCGAACGGGGCGAATTGGCAACCGATCCCAAACTGTTTGTCGACCTCGTGCTCGACGACGCCGAACTCGGACAGCTCCTAGGCGACAGCATCCAGAGCAAGGCCCATGTCAAGCTCATGGTCGACGATGGCCACAAACATCCCGTTCCCCTGTCGAAACTCCAAGCACATGGGTTTGTCGACAGTCCCCAGCTAACCATCGGCTCGAGCGATTTTTATGGTGCATCTGCACGTTTTGAGGTCACCCCTCAAGGGATCGATATCGCCGCCCTCCACCTCCCGTACCACCGCCAAGTCAGCCCCTATCACGCGCCCAACACCCGGATTCCGGTGGGCGAAATCAGCGGCAACGGCAAGCTGACGTTCGCCGACGACATGGGTGTGACCATGACCCTCGAGGCATCCAACGTGCCGATCTCGTCGCTGACCAACATGGCCGATCTCGGCGAGTTGCCCATCGGCGGCCAACTGCGTCGGGGCTCTCAGATCTCAGTTGCAGGTACAATTTCTAAGCCCGATGTGGAGGGCGAGATCTATCTCTCGTCGATGCACGCCATCGGGATGCCGCTCGGGCGCGGGCATCTCAAGTTATCGTCCCACGAACGTCCCGCTGAAGAAGGTCTCGAGGCCCGGCACGAGGTCGTGATCGCGGGGGACTTTCGCAATCCAAACCGTGGCAAGGGCAAGCGCAAACCCGGGGATCCCGACCACCTCGCCTGGAACCTGCAAGCGAAGGTCGCCATCGGTGAAAAAAAACGCGGCCGTCTCCCGCCGATCTCGACCGAGTTCAAGGCCCGGTTTGACCACCTCCCCCTGACCTATCCGCTGCACCAAAGTGATGTCCCGTGGCAGGAGCACATCGCCGGACAACTCGAAGGACTCGAGGTGGGCGCCCAACTGTGTGACCCGACAGCGACGCTCCTGCACGCGTGCGCGTCGGGTGACAAAAAACAATCTGGGTTCGGGGTGACGCCGAAATTGCGGATCGAACTCGATCGTATGTGGTTGCGCTCGCGCAAGTCGCTGGCGAAAGGTGGAGTCGTCCGCGGCGATCCCTGTGCCGACCCGACCGCGCTGTGCAGCGAGACGCGACTCGCCGCGACACTCGACGGTTCCCGGATCACCCTGGACGATTCATGGGAGCTGCGTAGCTACAGCCAACACGAGAAGTCGGGCGCGACCCAGATCCACCGCGTCAGTATCAGCGGTGACTTCGACTTCGAAGAGCCGTCGATGCCCGACGAGATTCCCGAGAACGTGGAAGAGTTCGTGCGCGTCACCTGCGAGCCGCCGGACGTGGACAAACCGAGTCAACCACAGGGCAACGCACGGGCTTCGATCAATGGCGAATTGTCGCTGTCGAGCCTTTCGTCGATCGCCAACGCCCTCGGTCTGCGAGACCTCGACGGTCAGGTTTCGGTCAACCTCGACTTGCTCGGACTGCTCGGCGCCCCGGTGGTTTCGGGCAACATCGGCCGGGCCGAAGGGGCAGCTCCACTCGAGCTCGAGATCACCGAAGACCTCAAGGTCGAACTGCCAGAGCTGGCCATGCGACTAGTCGACAGCACCCTGTTCGTGGCCGGCAACGCGACGGTCTACGGGCAGAGCATCGGGTTTGGCAAGCTCGACGGTAAGCCGACCTTCTACACCTTCGCCGGTGATTGTAGTGGCACCTTTGGCGTCGCTGCCCAGGGCGACATCAAGGGCTCACTGGTCCAGAAACAGGTGCCGAGCCTGTTCAAAGCAGTCAACGGCTCACTCGACCTCGAGCATCTCCACCTCGCCGGTTCGTATGTAGATACACTTGAAATTAGTGACCTACGGGCGGTCGTCCGCCCCGACGAGGCCGAGGGGTTCCGAGCCAAGCTCGATATTTCGGGCCTCGAGGAGGTCGAACTGTCCCGCGGAGACATCGAAGTGATCGGCTGCAACCGCGGTCCCCGATGTCGTGGACTCCACGACGGCTACGGCGTGTTTGTCGGCGGGATCGATTCTGCAGAAGCCCGCGCGGCCCCGCGAAAAGCACTCCGGGCCAAGGTCGGAAGCCGCGGTCGCGCAACCGCCTGGGGCTACGTCGTCTTGTCACCTGACTTTTCGACCATGAATGCAAGTGGTCTCAACCTCGAGTTCCAAAACGTCAACTACACCATGTTCGACAACTCGGGCCGACCCGAGCTCAAGGCCACCGCCAGCAGCGAGGGCGTCCAACTCACCGGCCGTGATCTGTTGACGCTCCAAGGCGAAGTCCAGGTCGTCAGCTCCAAGTGGATCCGCGATGCCCAAGAACAGTTCAAGGTGCTGTCGTTCGAAGATCCCAACCCGGCACCCGAAAGCCCGACACCAGAGATCCTCAACAATCTCCTGCTCGACCTGCGGCTACGCACGGTCACCCCCATGCGGGTCAACAACAACGTGTTCAAAGGCGTCGAGGGCCAGGCCCTACTCGACATTGGTGGTACCTACAACGATATGGAACTCGCCGGGCGGATCGACGTCAACACCGGCATCCTCGATATCGCCCTGTTGGGCGCCCAATACGATATCCAGCGCGGGCGTGTCATCCTCGAGCGCGAGTTCAGCGACAGCACCATCGACGTCCTCGCCCTGCGCCAGGAACCGATCTATATCGATGGGCAACCGCGACAAATGTATCTGCAACTTGGAGGTTCGCTCGACTCGATCGAATGGTCCTGCATTGTCCAAGGCGACTCCTCGGGCTCCCTGAGCAGCTACGAATGTGCACAGTATTTGGTGCTGGGCGAAGGCAGCCAGGAAGTCGCCGAGTCCGACGTCCGACGCTACGGCGGTGGCGGTGGTATGTTTGGAAAACCGATCAATCTGGTGGGGAACCTCACCAAGCTCGATGTCGATCAGTACGTCAAACAGTCCGTGCCGTCGCTTGCACCCTACACGCCCGAGCTCGGACTGCGGTTAGGTCAGTTTGGGATCCAAACCGAAATCGAAACACCGACCCCGTGGTTTCAGTCGGACTGGGGCAGCATGCGGATCGGCGCCGGATATACCCGGGGCTATCCCGGGCTGTTGCTCCGCCAGAGTGTCAACTGGCGAATCCAGTTTGAGCTGCTCGACAACGCGTCGATCGAGTTTCGCGACAGCGCCCGCTCGTACTACAACGAACGCATCATCTTCGACCCCCTGCGCCAGCGCAAACTCGAGTTGCGGTTCGACGGCCAAGTCCCGAGCCTGCGTTAACCCACCCCTCGCCTATGCTCCGCTTCGTCGTCATGCTGACCCTCGCAGTGAGCCGGCCAGCAGGTGCAGCGCCTCCTTCGGGCACGGGCGGTCAACAACATGTAGACACAAGCGATACTGAGGACTTCACGCTTGTATCTACACAAGAACCTGGGAGCACCCCCGTCGAACCCACGGGAGATGCCCCGGACATCGAGCGCCCGGACACCGGTGCGCCAGGGACAACTCCCCCACAGGACGAACCCGCCGCAGCTCCGTCACCGGAGGACGATGAACTCACCGAGGACGCCGGCGACGATGGAACGCTCGAACCAGACGAAACGCCAACGGAGGACGAATCGGGTGAGTCTGCCCCGGGTTCGGGCGCAAACGGGCAAGGTCTACCTGGCGACCCCCAGACGAGCCCAATCGGTCTCTCCGTGGGTGACAGGTGCTCCAAGACGGATCCGACGGTCGACCCATTTGGCCCGGTCGACACCGTGCTCGACGGCCTCGCAACTGCGGGTTTTACCGTGGGCAAACGGGTGCGTACCGACCTGTCGTTTCGCGGTGTCACCTGCCGTGCAGAGATCCGCGGCGAGGCCCATGGATTGTTGCAGTATCAACTCGAGCGTCTGGCCAGTGAGGGGTTTGTCCTCGAACTCGCCCCGCTCGACTCCTACCGCGTGATTCTCGATGCTCGGCGGCCCCGCGGCAACGAGCCCCAATCGGTCCGCTATCGCCAAGTCGACAAGGTCTCGATCGACGGCCGCTTCCTTTCGGGGGACAGTGCTGCGAGCCTCGCACAGATCATCGGCCTCGACCGCGAACGCATCGACCCCCGGGTACTCAACTTCCAACTCGAGCAGCTCGGTTACCGGGCGGAGTTTTTTCCGGTCGCCGAAGGTGAGCTCATCATCCAAGTCAAACCGGCGCGAAGCATCCGACGCGTGCGTATACATGGACATTTACCCCTGTCCAAACGCGAAGTTCAACGCAAGCTCAGTATCCGGGCCCGCCCCGGCGCCCTGGCGTACGGGCAGTGTGTCGAACCCAAACGCCTACGCAAAAAAGGGCCCAAGCCGCTGTTGTGCGAGGTCAACGACGAGGCCTGCCTGCAGTGGGAACGCGACGAGGTCCAAAACCTCAACCGGTTTTTGTTCGACCGCGGCTATCTCAAAGGCAAGGCAACCCTCGCGCTTGTGTGTGGACGCAGTCGCGACGAGGCCGATGTCCACGTCTACCTCGACAAGGGCAAGGCCTACCGGGTGCGGCGTAAGGACATCACGATCAATGGCAACGCCCCCGACCGCAACAAAGGTTGGATCCGACGCACCTACTTTCCGCGGATCAAGGCGACGCCGTTTGCAGGGCCTGTCACCCGCGAGCACATCGAAGAAGCCACCGAGCGCACCGAGCAAAAATTTGCCGAGCCCCGCGATTCGGTGATCCGCAGCAGCGCATCGATCGATCTGCGCTACCTCTACCCCGATATCCAAGTCGAGACCAACTACGAGGACCTCACACGGTCGGAGATCCCGGACAACCGCTACCTCGATCTCGATATCAAAGTCGACGTCGGTCGCGGCGTTTCAACCTCATTCACCCCACTGCCGGCGGCCCGCCATCCCGACCTGTCCCTCGAAGAAGCTCAAAAAAACTGTCAGATCCGAAAGGAAAAGGGAGAGCGCCGGGTCCTGAGCTTTACCGACAAACGCCTGCGGGGGCAACTCCAACTGTTCAAGCGCCGCGAGAGTCCGAGCCCGGAAAAGGCGGACCAAGAGGCGACCCACCTGCGTGTGTTCTACCAGTCCAAGGGTTACCTTTTGGCCCGGGTCACCGGTTGCTACTCCGAATTCGGCGCCCGCTCGGTCCTCGGCCAACTCACGTTTCTCATCGACGAAGGGCCACGGGTCTCGGTCCGCAAAATCGACATCGAACGCCCCGTCGGAGTGCCCTCGGGGGTGGCCCAATCGATTCGACGTGAATATGCAAAGGTTGCCGAACTCAAGCGCGGATCGCTGATGACCGAGCAGGCGTTCGATGCCGACCTCACCGCCCTGCTCACCGCCTACCACAACGAGGGCTACCTGTGTGCCCAAGCCTCGGCCAAGGTGGCGTTTTGGCCAGAAGGGCTCGAGAAAGACGGTGAACATGCCCTGGTCGACTTGGCGACGATCCATAGCCAGACCGGAGCACCGATGTGGATCGAACAGAGCTTCAACCCCAAGGGTCTGACGGCGATCCGGGAGCGCCGACGGGCCCGGTTGTACATCAAGATTTCGGTGAACCCTGGGCCGCGTGTCTATACATCAGACGACCCCGTCAATCTCCGCTATCTCGAAACACCCATTCCGGCGTCGCGCGACGTTAGCGACCTGCCGCTCCGCGAAAGTGGCGATTGGGGAGCCATGCGGATGCTCCGCGATTCGCCGCTCAAACCCGAAGAACCCGACGAACCCGATTCGCTCTGGGTGTCCCCGAGTTTCGAGCGAAATCTCGAAGACTTTTTGACCGAGCGTTACCGCAATGAGGGGTACCCGCTTGCAGATACAAAAATAAGGTGGGTGTACAAGCATCCAACAACGAATGAAGTCGTCCGTGTCCCCCAAGCCAAGTTTCTCGCCGACCCCTCGGTCGGTATGTGCGTGGCCCACCGCAGTGGAACAGGTGTCAAGGTTGTGCCCGAGATCAATGTCTACGAGGGTAAGAGCGGCAAGTTCGGCGAGCACCTGATCCGCGGCAATTTCAAGACCCGCGACTGGGTACTGCGGCGAGAAATCGAGTGGAAACGCGGATACACATACTCGAAGAGCAAGGTGGATCAAACCCGCGAGCACATCGACGGGACCGGAGTCGCTGAGAGCGTCGTGATCACCCCCCACCCTGTGAACTGTGAAGTTGACGCTCCGGGCACCTGCGAGGTCCACGAAGTCATCGAGATCCGAGAGGCCAAAGATGTCGCAATGAACATCTCCGGAGGCCTCGGTCTGGCGACCCTCGATCCGTTGTACGTGTTTTTAACACCGAGTTTTCCCAACGTGTTTGGCACCGCCTGGGACTTCGATGTGCACGGACACTTCGGCTTCGATGTCAGCGATCTGCCGTCCGCCGGACTGCTCCAGGCCGACTGCTCCAATCAACGCTGCTTTGAGCGGTCGGTGCGGGGTAACCTCCAACGCCCCCGCTTTCTCGCCTCGCCGCTGACCCTCAAAATCACCGGGCAGGTCCAACAACGGGCGACTCCGGCCCGGGGAGAAGTGGTCTCGATCCTCGGCACACTGGGGTTTCAGTGGCCGATTTCCAAGCGCTGGCAACTCTACTTCGGCTATCTGATCCAGGCCGCGAATATTTCAAAAGATGTATATAAATCGACCACGACACCCGGGTCGCTGGTCATCAACCGACGCGACGCGATCGTCACCGATCGCACCGGTGCGCTCCAAGTCGGCGCGACCTATACAAATATCGAGGACAATCCGTTTAACCCCGACGAGGGCTTTATCGCCACCGCCGACTTGATGTTCGCCTCTCCGGCGTTCGGCGGCCTCGATTGGTGGGTACGCGGCGAGTTGAGCTGGCAGCAGTTCATCATGATCCCGCGGACGCAAAACCGCCTCAACTTTCGCTACTCGCTGCGCTACGGACACGCGGTGCCGCTTTCGGGTCTCCCGCTCGCCGAGACCACCAGCATCCCCGAGGTCTGGCGCTACTTCGGCGGTGGGACGGTCGATCGCGGGATCCGGGGCATCACCCCCGAAACGATGCTGGTCGATGTCGAGGAAATCAACGAGACCAATGGCCTGACTCGCCTGCGCTACACACCGGTCGGCGGTCATATCCGGGCCCTCGGTACGGTGGCCCTGCAGGTCGTGTCCGTCCGCGACTTCGTCGGTGGCAATCTCGCGCACTCGCTGTTTTACGACTTCGGGATCCTGACCCAAAAATGGCAGCATGTACAACTACCGCGGGACCTCCGACACAGCGTGGGTGTCAACTTCATCAAGTGGAATATCCGCTTGGTCACGATCGCGGTCGGCTATGCGGTCCTGGTACCCAACGCAATCGCGCCGGGGAATGTACGTCCGACCGACGATGCCAACGGACGGTTTGTCTTCGACGTCGGCGTCACGTTCTAAACTACATGCATATACTAATTTCATAGACATCCGACGCTGTACGCCCCTGACGTACACAACCCATCCCGCCGGGCAAACAATCCCCCGGGCCGGCGCGGGAACTTGATACGCTGGTCGCTGGAGGTCACATGTTCGCTGGACTTGGGTGGTGGAACGAGGCCATGAGCGACCCGTTATTTTGGTGGTTTCCGCTGTTTACGTCGATCCTGAGTATGGTCGCGTTTTTGGCGTTTGCGGTCCCAATGACACTGATCGCCTACTTCGACCTGCCGGCGTTTCGCCGCTTTCGCATTCAACCGCGACGCTCGAACCAAGAACGTATGTTGGGTCCGGCAATCCGCTGGTGGCTGGTCAACAACCTCACCACAATGGCCGCTGTGATCGCGTTGTGGCCGCTGTTGCGGGGGACAGGGATCCACATGGGACCGCTGCCGGAGGCCCATGTGATCGCCGGGCAGGTGCTGCTGTTCATCATTGTTGATGATGCACTTTTCTATGTCATGCACCGCCTGCTGCACACGCGGTACCTGTTTCGCACGATCCACGCGATCCACCACCGGACCCACGCACCCTGGGCGCTCGCGGCCCACTACATGCACCCGCTCGAGTTCTTGTTGATCAGCGCCCTGGTGTTGGCAGGTCCCATCGCGCTCGGCGCCCACGTGGTGACGCTTTGGATCTGGGTTGTGATCCGCCAGTTTGAAGCGGCCGATGGGCACAGTGGCTACTGTTTCCCGTTCAATCCGGCGACGCTGTTTCCGAGCTACGACGGAGCGCTGTACCACGACTATCACCACGCGCGCGTCCACGGAAACTACGCCGGGTTTTTGAGTTATCTCGATGCGATCTTTGGTACCTACTGCCGCGGCTACTTGCAGCACCGTGCGCGTACTCGGCTCGCTCGCGCGACCTCTCGGATTCGAAGTGCGAGATGCCCTCGCCCC
>CAZUPD010000002.1:24623-51041 GCA_964621785.1 uncultured Nannocystaceae bacterium | reverse complement strand
GCGACCGAACGCCACCACCCACCCACCTGACATTTTTAAGATCGCGGCGTCGGTGAACCGCAGGCCAAAGGATGGGACCGCGACAGCCGCAGTTGCGTTCTCCTGGCTTCGAGGTGCCCTTCCCGGCGCACACGAGAATGCAAACGTGCGTAACTACTGGCATGCACGGTGGAATCCAGGCGGCGCAGCGAAAAGGCTCAAGGGTTGCGTGCATTTGCAACCCTACCCGACTGATCACGAGCGGCGGCGTTGTGACTCTGGAGCTCGTCGGGCAAGATCGCGGTAGACCTCGTCAACCGCCGTGACCAGTTCCCCGTCGCTACAACCTGCCCTCGACCCCGAGGGCGACAAGGCCGAGCATCACGACCCGGGCGCACAGGCGACCGGAACCCACAAAGCGTTGGGAACGATGGCGAGCGAAACGATCGCTGGCAACCGGGTGTCCGGCGATGATTCGGCTCCCGTCGACGAGAACGGTGAAAAGCTCCCGACCCTTCCGCCAGGTTCCCACGTCGGCCGCTATATGATTTTGAGCCTGTTGGGCTCGGGGGCCATGGGGGTGGTCTACGCAGCCTACGACCCCGGTCTCGATCGCAAGGTCGCACTCAAACTGCTGCATCCGTCCCGCCAACAACTCCAAAACGAAACTGCCCGCGAGGCCGCACGCGCCCGTCTGATGCGGGAAGCCCATGCGCTGGCCAAACTCAGCCATCCCAATGTGGTCGCCATCCACGACGTCGGCCTGTTTCAGGACCAGGTGTTTTTGGCCATGGAGTTTGTCGAGGGTCAAACGCTGAGCAAATGGCTGCGAGCCAAGCCTCGCCAGCCCGACGAGGTGATCGAAGTGATGCGGTACGCCGGCCGCGGGCTGGCTGCCGCCCACGAGGCCGGCCTGACCCATCGCGATTTCAAACCGGACAATGTGCTGATCGGCACCGACGGTCGGGTCCGTGTCCTCGACTTTGGTCTCGCCCGCAGCGATGACGAGGATTCGTCGGCGGACGACAACCCCCTGCGCGAAGCGATGCACCTCAGCGCCAGCAAGACGCGGCATGAGTTCGGCGTCAGTAAGCTCGGCTTGACCCGCACCGGAGCCCTGGTCGGAACACCCGCGTACATGTCCCCAGAGCAACACTTAGGAGACAACGCCGATGCCCGCAGCGACCAATTTTCGTTTTGTGTAGCCCTCTACGAAGCCCTCTACGGCCAGCGTCCATTCTCCGGCAAAACCCTGACGGCCCTCGCGTTTAATGTAATTCAGGGCAAGGTCGAGCCCCCTTCTGGCAGCTTTCATGTATCTACAAAAATTCGCCGGGCCGTCCTGCGTGGGCTCAACCAAACGCCGGATGCCCGGTTTCCGTCGATGCTCGAACTCCTCGCCGAGCTCGAAACCCAGCGCTCGCGGGGTCGCTTTGGCTGGCTCGCGCTCGCAGCCATTTCGGCCGGTTCGCTGGGCCTTGTGCTCGGGAGCAGTTGGCTGGCCAAACGAGACCCCTGCACCGGCGCCCGGGAGCATCTCGCCGGTGTCTGGGATGCGCCGCGCAAACAACTGGTCCATGCCGCGTTTTCAGCGACAAAGCTCCCCTACGCCGAAAATGTATGGCAAACCGTCGAAATTTCTCTCGATGCCTATACAAATAACTGGGTTGCCGAACACACAGCGGCCTGTGAGGCGACCCGGGTCACGGGTGAACAATCCGAGGACCTGCTCGACCTGCGGATGATGTGCCTCGACCGGCGACTCACCGACCTACGTGCACTCACCGACCTGTATACGCAAGCAGATGCCAAAACCGTCGAGTTTGCCACCCAGGGGACAGCAGACCTGCCCGAGCTTGCCGGGTGCAACGATGTCGAGGGTCTCAAAGCCGCGATTCCCCCGCCGACCGACCCCGAGGCCCGTGGCCAGGTGAAGGCCCTACGTGAACAACTTGCAACGGCAAGGGCCCTCGACACAGCCGGTCGCTGGGACGAGGGAATTGCCATCGGACGCCGGGTCGAGATCACAGCCGACGCCCTCGCCTACCCGCCGGTCCAAGCCGAAGCGAGACTGATCCTCGCCAACCTCCTGCAACAGACTGACGACCGCAAACAGGCTGTCAAAGCCCTTTACGAAGCCATTGAATATGCATCTTTTGGCCGGGATGATCACACCGTCGCCCGCGCTTGGATCGAACTCGTCTTCGTCGCCGGGATTATCAACTCCGAACTCGAAGAGGCGCTGTGGTGCAGCCGCGCGGCCGAGGTCGCACTTGCGCGGACCGGCGACGATCCGATGCTGCGGGCACATCTCCAACTCAATCGCTCAGCTGTCCTCAACCGCAAAGGCGATCCGGACGCGGCTCTTCCAGATGCCCAACAGGCGCTCGCAGCTTTTATCGAGAAGTACGGCGAAAACCACCCCCAAGTCCACCGCGCCCTGTCCAACCTCGGTCTCATCTACAAGGCGCAACAAAAATGGGAACTGGCGGAGGAAGTCGGCAACCGAGCCGTGGCCGTGGTCGCCCGGATCTCGGGCGAGTCCCACCCGGGGATGGTCGCGCTCAAGACAACCCTGTCCCATCTCGCCGCCCGTCGTGGAGACCACGAACGTGCCAAGCAACTCGCTGTCGAGGCTGTCAACCTCGCCGAGCAGGTGATGCCCGAGCACACCCGTCTCGCGCAGGCCTACGCCCAACTCGCCGGCGTGTACCAAGAGACAGGTGAAACGAGCAAGGCCTATGCCGAGTACCAAAAGGCACTCACGATCCAGCTGCTGCACCCGGAAAAAGGCTATGCAATCGGGGTCACGTTCAACAACCTCGCCTACCTCGATCTCGAGCAAAAGAAACTCTCCGAAGCCGAACAACACTTCGCCAAGGCGCTCCCGATCTTCCGCGAGGCGTTTGGGGAAACCCATCCACATACCCTGACGGTGGCCATGAACCTCGCCGAGGTCGTGTTAAAGCTAGGCCAGCCGATCAAGGCGCTCGACATCATGGCGCAGGTCGAACAGGCCCATCGCACGTTGTCCGCAGACGACCCCGCGCTCGCAGAATCGTTGACACTACACGGAGAAATCTATCTCGGTGCCGGCGATCCGAAAAAGGCCGAAGAACTGCTGTCCCGGGCGATGGCTGTCTATCCCCAAGTTTCCGAGCCTTCGCAAATTGACCCGGAACTCAAGGCTCGGACCCTTCTCGCCCTCGCCCGTGCGCTCTCTGATGACAAGCGCTCCGCGGACCGTGTCGCAACACTCGCCCAAACGGCCCAAGACCTGCTCAAACCTATTCCCGACGCCGATCCAGACCTCGTGCGGGATGCCAAACAGTTGCTGCAGCCACGTCCTCCACCCAGCCCGTAACGGAGTCAACCTTCGATGCACAAGGGCTGCAAATTCCTCCACCGGGGGACCAGAGACTGATAGACTTGCCAAAGGCTATGCGCAGACGAAACCTGACCCGTTGTATCCCCGCTGTCTCGCTGTTGAGCCTTTCGGTCACCAACTGTGACACCACACCCGACGATCCCGAGCAAACGCTCGAGGGTTCGTGGAAGGCCACCATTGTGCGCGGAGAAGACTTCCCGATTGCGGGCAAGGAGTACTCGGGTTCCGGCGAGTATCAAGAGTACACAGGGTATAGCCGCACCGAGGCGCTATTGAATTTGTATGGGGGGACGACCGGCTACCTCGACCGCGTCAATACCTTCATCACCGCGTTGTCCAGAACCGTCATCGAGACCCGGCGGGTCTACACCGCGAAGGTCATCGAGGACATGCGCCCGAGTTACCGTATCCGACTCACGCGCACGCTCAACTACGGCCCGGCAAATGTGCTGTACCTCAACTGTACGCAGTCGGACAACACGCTCGAATGCGACGAGGAAATCTCCGAAGCATCCGAGCTCGAAGATACGACCTGGCAATTTACCCGCGGCGAATGAATAGAGAATTGAACATGTACCTACAATCGATCCTGCGCCACGTACTCTCCACCACACTCGCGTTCGCCTGCCTCGCCGTCAGTGCCTGTGATTCAGACTCTGAGCCCAGCGACAATACCCACCCGCTCTCCGGGGAGTGGATTCTCCAGCAATTCGCCGGTGAAGATTATCCCGTCGATGAGACGGTCGACTCTGGCTACTCGATCTATCGCACCGAGCAGGAGGGATTGCTGACGATCTACGACGATGGCCAAGGCTTCCTCGATGTCTCTCATCGGATGACCTGGGATAACGATCCTTTTCCCAACGAAACCCTGATTGTCTACAACGTCCGGGCAGTCGAGACGGGTGAGAATTTTCGCCTGCGACTGACCCACTATGACGCGGTTGTGTTCCTCGACTGTCAACAAAATGGCAACACACTCGATTGTATCGACAACGATGCCCCCGATCCGGATCCCCTAGACCCCGAGGCCGGCGATCCGAGCCTGTACCAGTTTCGTCAGCAATAACCCCGCCCAGCGCTACGGTCCGCGAGGCTTTGCCAAGCGAAACGCACCGTCTTCGAGGTGTGGCCAGTCGACGTGGTAATAGCGCCCGGGTACAGGTTCCTCGTCGACGGTCTGGAGGTCGAGGGACTCGCGCAACTGTCGACAACTGAGGGCCTGCGAACCGTCGGGCTCGCGATGGGTGAGGCAACCGATTCCCTCATAAACATACAGACAGGAACTTTCAGATATCTCCTTCATGCCCTCGGCCCCGACCAGCTCCTCGAGACAGGACATGTCCGGGCGGTGACACCCGCGGTCGGCCGGCACCGTCAAGACATGAAACTGTTGGGCCTCCTCGCCGGCAAACAGATGCTCACCCATCCGCGAAAGTCGCGGCTCATACCGACTTTCATGGATCTCAGGGAGATACTCGATGACCGAGCACCCCTGGGGTATTTGCGTACGCATGCGTTCGAGCAGGCGAACCTCGGCCATCTCGTTGTAGGCGAGGTCGCGGATAAACCCGGCATGGGTCAGCGGACTCACGAGCAGCAGTGCACCGAGCCCGAGTGTCAACCGCCGGTGAAACCGCCACAGTGGCCGCACACCTGCAGCAGCCAACAAAATCGCCGGAACCGCGAGGTGGAGATAGTACCTGGCCTGAAATGCAGGTACATCGGAAATGACAGCCGCATGCCCGGTGTGAAACAACAACAACCAGGCGAGCAAGAACACGCCCATCGCCCGGTAGTTGTGCCACAACCAAAGCCCACCCACGAGCATGAAGACCATCAGCGGCGGCGGTGTAATTGTCGGATTGAGCAGGGTGTTGCGCACCGGGTCGCCGAGCAGTTTGAACGCATCCCACAGGACGTGGAGACTCAACCCCTCGCGCACCTGACTACCGAAGTTGGTCGCCAAGTGCCACGCGCTCACCAACCCCCCACCGACGGCGGTCAGTAGCCCCAGCAACACCCGGCGCGAACGCGGAACACCGTCGCGCCGCAACACCACGACAATCCCCAGTAGTAGGGGCAAAAACAGGGTGTTGAGAGGACGCACCTGCAGCATCGAAGCCATCACCACCGGGAAGGCCAAGGTCGCAGCCCACCGCACCCAACGCACACCGTCACCAATCGCCGTATGGAGCAGGGCAAACGCAGTCGAGGAAATGACGATCGACGAGATAAACGCAATCTCGCTGGGCGTAAACCGAATGTGGCTGGGCAACACGGCGATCATCGCCGCACAGGCGACCGCGACAGCATGATCTTTGAGCAAGCTCTGTGCATGTGCAAATACTGCCAGGGGCGTGATGATCCCGAGCCCGAGGTTGACCGCGAGGATGACATCGGTGAGATACGCCCGCCCGCCGTGCCAGAGGTTGAGGTCGTGGAAGAAAAATCCCTTGTAGATGAGGCCTGCACTGGCGACGACCCGCGAGTAGGGCCACGGGCCCTGGAACATCGGTGTCGCCATCCACAACCGTAAACCTGTCGAAATGGCCAGGGCGGCACCCAACCCCCACCAGATCCGGGCCGGTGCTCCACGTAAAAGCCTCAGCACGAGGGCGAGGAGGATCGATGCAATCACGCCGAGGCGGACGAGTCCATCTTCGAGTACAAACTCAATCCAGTAAAACGTCGAGTATTTGACACGGTTGAGCAGGGGCAGGTGCTCCATGCTGTCGGGGTCATCTTCGACAACATCCCAAAAACCGCCGGGATCGTTTTTTGCGACCGCGGCAATCACTTCGTCGACCACTTCAGCACCGGGACCCTGCTCGGCATGCTGCCCACGGACGATGGCAAAACTAGGCGTTCGCTCTTCGCTATCGACCCGGGAGGGGTGCTCGAGCACAAACTGCACCGATTGTGTGGAGGCGCTGACGAGGGTCACCTCGATTCCGTGGGCTTCGACGTTGAGACTGTGAAGCTGCCACCCGTCGACCGGCGGACCGCCGAGCTTGTAGGGTGCAAACAAAGCGACAACTTCGGCCTCGCGCCCACGCTTGATCACGTAGTCGTCGGCCCACGCACTCGAGCTTGCGAGTAGTGTCAACAGACAGGTGGCGACACACGCGAGCAACCAGGTCCGTCGCCTGGTACTCGCGCCCAACGGGGTCCGCGCGGGCTGGCCCGCACCAAGCTTCATGGTCATCCCGAGCGGCCCTCGCGACACTGCCGGCACCCTAGCAGACTTTCATGCGGGCCCACGTGGAAGTTTCGCAGTTCCCAACAAGCCGTCAGGGCAGGGCCATCACCCCGAGGCTAAACCACGAGTTGGGTGTGTCGGTGCACTCTGGAAAATCGACATACTCCGCCGCTTCCCGCACCCAGACGTGATATCCGGCCGCCTCTAACTCGTTGGGGCCAATGATGTCCCAACTTTCGTTCCCGTGGCTCAACTGCAGGGTGAAACGCTCGCGGTCACCACAGGATTCGTCGTCGAAAGTTGCACATTCACTTGTTGTCGTCGCCAGCGAAAACGGATCGTAGATCTCCGCCGGGTCGAGGTCGTTAGGCGCCAATGCGGAGCCTTCGCCGGCTGCAAACAGGAGATCACCTTGGAGCGTTTCGATCCGGATCCACTGCTCGCTCCACCACGGCGTCACCTGCAAAAACCGGAGGTTGACCTGTGGGGGGAACTCCAATGCTGGCAACGCCGGGGAGACATAGATAGCGACGGTCACTTCGGTCGATTCATCACCGTCGCTACACATCATCGACAGCGTCATCGAATCGGCGTCGGCTTCCTCTTCGAGCACTTCGCACATCCATTGGTAGTCGGCATCGAGGCCGGTGTTGGGGGCCTCGGAAAATGTGAACCACAGCGAGACGTCGGTATTGAGCGGGCAATCCCCACCGGTATCCGTCTCGGTCTCCGACTCGCTCCCCGTTTCACTCTCGCTACCCGCGTCGCTCTCACTTCCGGACGTCCCCTCGCTGGTGGCATCATCGGTCGTTTCGCCCGCGGTCTCGCTGTCCGCTGTCGTCACTTCACCAGCGGACGTCCCATCCGACTCCGATGTGCTGGCATCTTTGTCGGGTCCACACGCGCATGCGAGCGCAACCAACCCAAGGATAAAACAAGGTCGTAGCATGCGGTGAGCATACCCGAAGCGGGCGTAGCTACACCAACTCGCCGATCAGCTGACCTCCGTCAACTGCGGTCAACGGTCTCCCTGCTGCGCTGAGTCGCGTCTCATCGGGATCTGCCCCGAGCTGGTGAAACAAGGTCCGAAACAGGTCGGGCACCGTCACCGGACGCTCGCTGATCTCGTGACCATCTGGATCGGTGGCGCCGATGACCTGTCCGGTCTGCATCCCGCCGCCCGCCAATACGGCCGATGACACGCGGGGATAATGGTCCCGACCACCGCGGACATTGATCGTTGGGGTCCGACCAAAATCGCCGATCCACAGCACCAAGGTCGACTCCAACAACCCGCGGTCGCGCAGGTCATCGAGCAGGGCCGACATCCCTAAATCGAGGTCGGCACTCAGGCGCTGTACCGTCGCAAAGTTGTCCTGATGGGTATCCCAGCCGCGTAGCGCAACTTCGACAAACGGTACACCCACTTCGACGAGGCGGCGGGCCATCAGGCATCCGAGACCAAACCTCGAGGTCGCCCCGTAGCGCTCATGTACAGATTCGGGCTCTTGGGTCAGGTCGAATGCCGAGGCATCTTGGGCCCGCATCATCGCCACTGCCTGCTCGACGACCTGGAGATGCCCCTCGGTTTGGCTCCCGCGGTGCTGGGCCCCGAACCACGCTTCGCGGGCCCGCCACAGTGCGAGCCTGCGGTCGAAACGTTTGCGGTCGACACCGACGGCCGGGTTTAGGTTGCGCACCGGGACGGCGGGATTTTGCACGACAAACGGTGCATAACCGGCTCCGAGCATCCCCGGCCCATGCCCCGGACCGGCGATCGACACATACCCCGGCAACACACCGGCGGGCCGCGTTGCCGCGATCATCGAACCGACCGCAGGATGCTGCACACCACCCGCGGGCGGGTAACCGGCGTGCATGAGATACCGGGCCCGATCGTGGTTGCCCTCTTTGCTGGTCAGCGATCGGATCACGGCGAGGTGTTGCATCCGCAGGGCGAGCATCGGCAGGTGTTCACTGACACGAATCCCCGAGACCGACGACTCGATCGCCCGAAACGGCCCACCCGTCTCACGCCCGGGCTTTGGATCCCAGGTGTCGATCTGGCTCGGACCTCCGTGCATAAACAAACAAATACAACTACGGACCTTGGACTGTGGCTTTACGTCACGCGCAGTCGCTCCGGCGAGTCTCGGGTTGATCAACGCGGCTGCCAAGGCCCCGAGACCTCCGTGTAAGAACCCCCGGCGAGAGTGTATATGCATTGACATTATCGGTCTCCTCAGTGGTTGGTCTGGAACTCGCTGGAGAGTAAAAGGGAGAAGAACAGGTCTTCAAAGGCTGCCGGACTGTCGTTGGCTTCGGCCAAAAATCGCTCGAGATAGCCGGCCTCTGTGAACTCGGGGTCGCGTCCGTAGGCAGTGAGGATCAGGGATGCCACCGCCTGCGGCCGCGCGCGCCCAGCTTTGTCCTCGCGATAAAATCCGAGTGCGCGGTCGACCGTTGGACTGACACCGACGTTCACCCCCCGATTGCCGAGCTCGCCGTTGAGCAATAGCAGGGCCTGAGGAACATTCCCCGAGAAGGCATCGACCTGCGCGGCCTCATCATCTGCAAATACAAATAAGTACTCCCGCAGCGCCTGCTCGCGCCGGGCTTCGACCCGTTTGCGAACGCTGGGATGCTTCGAGTCCTCGAGTCCTGTGGCGACGATGAGACTGCGGAACAACTGCCGCGGCGACAACGGCCGCACGGCCGCACGGGCAAACGCCTGCTCTGCCTTCGTATCGGGATCCCCGATCGACGTCCGCTGGTAGGCCTGTGAACATACAATTTCTTCGACGAGCCAGTGAAAGTCGTACCCGCGCTCAATCAACTGTTGCGCGAGGTAGTTGAGAACGGGTGGATGGCTCGCATCGGCAATGCCACCCAAATCGTCCCATGGCTCGACGAGGCCGCGGCCGAACAGCTGGGCCCAGGTGTGGTTGACGAGCGTCTTGGCCAATAGCTCGGAGTCCAGCATCGCCCCGGCGAGTTGCTCACGTCGCGTCCCTTCGGGGTTTTGTGCATAGGATTTGTCGAGGAACTTCGGTGCGACCACACGGCCGGGGGAACCGTCGGCATTGGGCAGATGTGCCTCGCCTCGAGGACGGTCCAACACCCGCAGCCCCCTGCCCTCCGGCCCCTTCTGGAGGCGGGCGCGTGTCTGGGCAAAAAATGCCCCCATCGCATAAAAATCCTCCTGTTTGTAGCGGTCGTCGTAGGGGTGGTCATGGCACTGGGCGCACCCCAGCTGAACCCCTAAAAACACACGGCTCGCCTGGGTCGTGACGCCCTCGATGCGATTTTTTCGTCCGTGGCGAAACATGAACGCGGCCGGTCCAGCGTCGTCGATCGCAAACTCCCCAGCGGCCGTGATGATCTGCTCCACCATCTGGTCGTAGGGCGTGCGGGCCTGGAGTTGCTGGGCCCACCAGGTGTGAAAACTGCTGTGGAGTCGACGTGATTGGCCACCTGGCTCGAGCCCGATCAACAAGTCTGCATATACATCGGACCAATGCTCTGCAAATCCCGGATCCTCGAGGAGCTTGTGCACGAGGTGACGACGCTTGCCCTGTCCCGACACGTGATGCAAGAAGGTTCGGGCCTCCTGCTCGGTCGGCACGCGACCGACCAAGTCGAGATAGACCCGGCGCATGAACTCGGCATCGCTGGCCTCGGCAGCCGGAGTCACCCCCGCCCGGGCCCAGTGCGCCTGGATCTGGGTATCGAGATCCATCTCGGCGTTTGCGTCGTCCGCCACCGTTTGCGGCGTGACCGAGTCCCCCTTCCCGCCGGGCGTCACACAACTCGAGAGACTCACGCCCGCGACCGCAGCGAGGGTTACGATCCATGCGTGCACAAGGTGGCTACGAGGTCGCGGTGAAGTTTTGCTCCGTCGTCGTGCCATGTCGCTCCTCCTATCGCGCGGATGGGTGCCGCGATTGTGAAGTCTGCCGGACAAGTGTAACCGGGGTGTAAGCCTTCGGGGAGAAGTTGGCAAAACCGGCGAGGCCCCAAACGGCCTGCGGGCCTGATTCTACGTGGTTGACCTCCAATAAACATGTATACACACTCATTTGTGAGTCCCGTTTCCACCGGCGTACTACACATTCCTTGACGCACGGCGAACGAGATCCACCAATCCATGTCGATACAACGAGATTAGTCGAAGTCGACCTATACCAACAGCGTGATCAGCAATTGGTCGGCGAGCCTTCGCAACGCCTCGGGTTTGCCGACCGCAAACGCTTCGTCACCCACGCGCCAGTTGGAATCGCCGACGCACACCCACGCCTTGGCACCGCTGTCGGGGTCGAGCGAGTTGGGCGAAAACACCGCGAGGCCCCGCGCGGGGAGCTTCTCGAGCGTGGCCACGCGCTCGAGGGTCACCCGACGATGGGCGATTTCTGCCGCAAGGGTCAGCTCAAACAAGTTGCGTTCTTCCGTCGCTGCAGCCACGTCTTCGCTGGCCTCGGCGCGCCACAAAATCGTAACCGTCGCCCCGTTGGGCCCAAACACTGAGACCATATCCGCCTGCAACCGGAGGCACAGGGCATCGACCAAGACCAGGGTTTGCGCCGGCAGGTCTGGATCTTTGAACCGCAGCTGTGCCGGCAGGTCGATCACCAAGTTGAGTTGCCGGTGCTGGTCGAGTAATGGACTCTGGTCGCGGGTGTAGAACAACAGTTCCCCCTCGGCGTAGCGCACATCGAAAATATCGATCCCGTGTTCGCCATCTGCCCCCTCGCCCACGTAGACGACCTCGGTGCGGACCAAGTTTTCAAATCGCCCTTTGGTACTCAAGGCATCGAAGCCACCCGCGGGATATTGATCGGCTTCGTCCGCATCGATCGGCACTTCCTGAGCCCGGCGGCGAACTTGAAGCGCCACACTCGGGCCGACTGAACCGATGGCAGCCACGGCCCCATGGATCTCGCGCAGGGCGAGTCGGTCGGATTCGTTGGGCAACTCTTGGAGATGTGCGAGCTCCCACAGGTCCTCGGGCTCAAACAAACGACTGTCGGATAAGGAATCTAGTGCACATGCACGCAATTTGCGTGCCCAGCCGACCCACTCGCGATCAATCTGGAGTGACCAGTCCTCACAGGTCGGAGGAATTTGATCGGCGAGTTGCTCGAGCTGGGGTGCCAACGAACGCAGGTGGGCCGGGTTGCCAGCTGGCAATTCCGGGGTTTGCCGCAACGCTCCCCCGAGGGCCAGACCGATCGCGTGGGCCACCGCTTCGGAGCGTAGCTTTTTGGGTAACCCGGCGATCGCGATATGAGCCTCGCCAACGCTCGGGTCGAGCACCCAGCGCCCGAGCAGGCGATCTTCGTAGTCCATTCGCCACAGGCGTTCCTCTTCGGACCACGAGCCGAGGTCACGAGTACTTGCAAATGCAAAGGAACGCCCACTGAGCAGCATTTGCCCGAGATCGTGGACCAGATCAAACGGCAGGTAGTCGAGGCCGTTGGCCCAGCACAACCGCAACCACACAAGCGCCGGAAGCAGGGTCTCGCGCAGGGGCCCAGCGTGCCCACACAGGTAGGCCCAAGCCTCGATCGCTGGTACGATGTTGGTGCGATCGAGTCGGTTGTGTGTATCCACCACGATTGTGTTCCTGACCCGAGCGACCTACTAGCCGGCGCGCGAAAGCCCGAGCAATGCGTGGACTTTTTCCGACACCACCGAAAGCTCGTGGCGGTGGTTGCCGACATACGAAAGAAGCTCGAGGTCGGATGTCTCGACCTTCCCACCGTGCTGTAAAAAAGCCCGTGTACGGATAAGTTTGTAGATTTTGACGAGTTTGCGATCGCTGACAAACACCTTGTCCTCGGTCTCCAATGCCCGCACGATCCGCCGCATTTCGGCGAATACCGACCGTGGAAACCACCGCGCCCGATCGGCACCCGACTGCATCTCGAGGCCAAAAGTCAGGTCCATAAACCGCTTGAACTTGAGGAAGTCATCGAACGATGCCGACCCGCGGGCCCAGGGCTTGCGCCCAGTCGCCTTGTAGGCCTCGTTCATGATCCCGGCATCGACTAGCTCGGCGAAGTGTGTGTCCTTGACCGGGTTGGTTTCGACCTTGATGACAAACCTGTCGGCCATGGCCTCCAACTCGGTCTGTTCGGGAATCTCGTTGGTCGCGGCAAACAACATGATGAGGTTGACGCGCTCGGGCTTGCCGTCCTGGTAGAACTTGCGCTCGTTGAGGATGGTCAACAGGGTGTTCAAGATCGCCGAGTTGGACTTAAAAATTTCGTCTAAAAAGGCCACCTTTGCCGTCGGCAACATGCCTGCGGTACGTCGGACGTAGCGGCCCTTTTTGAGGAGGTCGATGTCGATGGGCCCCAGAATTTCCGATGGCTCGGTGAACTTGGTCAGCATGTACTCGAAGTAGTCGTTCCCGCCTAACCCCAGGCTCTCGGAGAACTTGACCACGAGATCACTTTTGGCGGTTCCCGGCGGTCCGACCATCAACAACGGCTCCTGGGCGACCGCACATAAAATCGCCAGATCGATTTCGGTATCGCGGCCGACGAAATACTCCTTGAGGTCGCGACCGTGGGTCAGGATCCGCGTACGGACCGCATCGATCTCGGGCTCCAGTTCATCTAGCGTCCACATAGTTCGTTCCAGTCAGCAATGATGCGCCGCCGCAGGGCGTGCTCTTCGATGTCGAGGAAAGCTTGGACCTGGTCGGATTGCCGGGTTTCGCTGTCCCCGAGGCTATCGACCAGATGTTCGAGCGTCAGGATGCGGTGGGTCTCGTAGTAACGCCCGGTGGTGAATGTGTCGCGAAAACTCGCCAACTGCTCGATAAAACGAATACAACGGGGATGTCTCGCTACTCCCGGCCAGTGGCGTAACACATCGATCACCGCGGCTGCAGCCTCGTAGCGACCGACGTAGTCATTGCGGTAGCCCAAAACCTCGTCGATCGCTGTATCGACAAGCTTATCGGCCGCGCGTCCATCCCCCAACTGCATGCGACCCGCGGACACGGCTGCGAGCAACTGCAGGTCGCCCGATTTTGAGTAGGTCGACACACCCTCGAGGGCGTCGAGCAACTGCTCGGCCGAGGCCATCTCGCCAAACCTTCGCAGGGCCTTGAGCGCCGGATGAACCGCTTTGAGCAGGTCGCGGACCGACCCGAGTTGACGGTTGCCGGCCAACTCGATCAAGCGGTCGAGGAGACGTTCGACCGATACCTCATCGCTGAGCAGGGAGGCCGCCCGTAAACAACTTCCGACGGCTTGGGCCTGGTGTCCCAGTATTTCGATACTGTCGAGCTGGGCGACCGCGACCCCGAGCACATCGCGAATCATCGCTTCGCTGCCGCTTTTGAGCGCTAGCTCGGTGGCATAGGCGATCGCTTCGGTGAGTTCATAGTCGTAGTAGGCCTGGGCTCGAAGCACACCACCGAGGGCTCCGGCGACCTCCTGCGGGTGCGCTGCCATGCGGTCGAAGATCCGGGCGAGTGCGGGACGGACCCGTGGGGGCGCTTCGTGGTCCGAAGGTATTTGTAGCCACATCGATCGTTTGCGCAGCCAATGAACCGCACGCAATACTTTTTTTTCACGCACGGGAGAGAGCAATTTTTCGACCTCGCGCGCCCACGCCTCGGGTGCACCCCCGGCCCCCTCGTGGGCGACCCGTGCGAGATAGAGGCGGTACAGAATTTGGTTGGGACGTTCGTGGACGTCGAATTCGTACTCGACGGGCGCGACCAACTCCATCGCCGTCTTCTTTTCCCCGAGGCGCATGAAGCCGACTGCAAACACGAGGCGCGCATAACATGCAAATACATCTAACTCTTCAAACCCGCTGCCCTCGACGGCCGAGAGTAGGGATTCGAGGGCGGTGACATAGTTGCGAACGCTGCGTGCGCCACTCTCTTCGGGCGTGTCCGCAAGCGCGAGTGCATACCGCACAAACCGCGGGAGGTCGTGGAGCTCGGAGAGTCCACGGTGATTGACCCCACCGAGGATCGCTTCTTTTGCCCGTGTCATGCCGAGGCGGTCGCCGCTGCGCCGGTAAAACGCTTCGAGCACCGACCACGCCAACCGCCGGGGAACAGCGGTGCGCGGGTCGGCGAATGTCGGGACCACGAGTTGAATGACATCGTCAGGCACCGGCAGCTGGCCCTCGAGCGCCGAGAGGACCCCGGTAGCGAGGTAGATGAGTTCGTCGGGTGTGCGCTTGTCCCGGACCGCGAGCTCGAGCACACGATCGGCTGCAACCGGCCCCCCCAACACCCTTGCAGATACATGAAAAAGCTCGCGCACAGCCGTTTTTGGACCGTCGACGCCGCCGTAGAAGACCTCGGCCACCTGGCAACTGAGGGCTTCGTCGTACTCTTGCAGCTCCCGCTTGAGGTAGCCGAGATCGCCCCATACCCCCGGGTCGTCGATACCGCCCTCGGCGATGATCAACTCGAGGCTGCGTGCCTGCTCCCGCAACTGACGCAGGCGCACCGTCACATCTGTCTCTTCGGTCTGTTCCTCAACGGCCGTTTCTTCGGCGACCTCGTCGTCTTCGCTCTCCGCCCTGCGCCGGGTCCGGCGACGCTTGGGTGCGGTGCGGGTGGCCGTGGGCGGACGCACCGGGGTCGCTGCTTTCTTCGGCCATTCGATGGTCACCTCGGGAAACGCGAAGACCGTCGCTTCGAGCATGAGGTCGAGGACCGTCCGGCGGTCAGTGGCGACATAGTCGATCCACGACAGCAGCGGAGCCTCTTCGATATCACCGATCGCGACGATCCGCGGACCGTCGCGATCTTCCGAGAGGATCACCAATGCATGGGCGTCGAGCCGCAACAACTCGCGCAGGTCGTCGCGGCGAATCATCGGCACCAAACGCCGACCGTTGGGCAGGTAGAGATTGTCGGCGCCGGCAACCCGTGTATACCCATGTACTCCGAGATATTCGGACAAGCGCGCGGCCACTCGGGCAACCCCGGGACGCACCCGCTCCCGCAGGAGGTAGACCACCCCGGTGCCATTGTGCAATCTGGCAACGGTCAGACGTCCGAGCTCCTCGCTGGTCGAGGACTCGATAAACGCCTCTAAGTCGTACAACTGCTCGGGCGTCAGTAGCCAGAGCTCTGCCTCTCCAGGTGTCCCAGGAGCCAGGTGTAAGCGAATCTCGAAGCGCGAGCTGCCGGCGTCGACGGCCAACGTCTCGCGCGATGCCTCGAGCACCGGCGCCACGGCATCGAACAGACTCCGCATCGGCCACTTTTGCACTGCGGGCAGCAGATGCCAGGTACCGTCGCGATCGACCCAGGCACTGCGGTCGGCGGATGTGAGGCTGGCTACCACCGCAGCCCGCAGCGGGTGTTCGCATCCCCACTCCATCCACAACGGACCTTGATCGTCACGGACAAACACCCGCGTCTGCTCGTCTGGAGTGTCGCGCGCACGCATCAACAGATACAGCGGTGGATCGTTCAGACGTACAAAAATAGATGTAGAAGCATCTATACCGTCGAAGCTCACCCCGAGTTCCGCGATCTTTGCATCCTCCCGCCCAAGCAGCAACAGTCGCTCGAGCAGCGCACGCGGGCCGGCTCCGGTCTGCGGCATGACGAAAATCGCCTCGCCGGCCGGAGGATCACCTGGAATCTGCCACGGGCGGATCGCTTCAGCCAAGGTGTCCGCCTGGACAAGCCCGACCTCGTGCCGCGGCCAACGCGAGACCTCGTTTCCATCCAAGTCGCGGAGCACAAGCGCATCGTCAGCCCCGGCGATCTCGACGGCCTGCAACCCCTTGGCCGCCAGGTTGGAAGCTGCCCTTGGGGACAGGCTATCTGTCGACAAGAAACTGGTCTTGGAGGACCCCGGGACCAGGCTCATCCATGGTGCACGCAACCAGGAGGGGTAGGTTTCACGGAGTACAGAAACCACAGCTCGATCCCGCGGGTCACCCGAAAGGAGTAACCCGTGCCGCCCAACCATCGCGTGCACATCGTCGATCACCGAGCGGCGTATCTCCGAAAGCGGTCAGCAGTCACGGGGCCCATGGGTCACGCGAGAATCCAGCACTCTGATGCCACGCGCAAGCCCCCAAGCCCGCGCCCCTCGGCGAGAAGTTGCAAAAACGACCCTGCGAACCCAGTAATTTCAGTCAATTAAACAAAGGCGACGGACGGAGTTCAAAGGTCGGAACCGACGTGATCCCGACGGGTTCACTCCTCCGCGCAAACGGCCTCGATATGTTCGCGCGGTCCAACATGTACGACACGAACCTTCGCCCAAACAAAGAGACATGTACTAAAAGACATCAATATATTAAGGTCGCACAATGGACTATCTGTCTCGGCTCCGCGTGTTCGGGCCTATCCTCCTGCTTGTCGCCTGCGCCCAAGGGAGTGGGCTCGGTAGTTCAGCCGATACCACCACGGATCCAGGGACCACCGATGCGGCTACGACCGACTTGGAGACGAGCTCAACTGCGGAGGAACCGACCACCTCGGAAGGCCCCGAAACGACCGATACCACCACAGATTCGGACACCGACACGGACACCGAGAGCGACACCGACACCGACACCGATACCGACCCGGAGACCACAGACACAGACGAGACCACAGGCTCGCCCGACCCGTTTTGCGGCGATGGCAACGTCGATCCCGATGAAGATTGCGACGATGGCAACATGATGGAGGGAGATGGTTGTAATACCAACTGCGAACCATCCGGGCAACTTCTATGGGAGATGAAAATCGGGGATGTGGAGTCCACGACCGACCAGGGCTATGCCGTGACCGTCGACAGTGATGGGTTTTTCTACGTCGGAGGGCTCGTCCGCAGCCCGCCGATGCAAGGTGCGAATGCGTGGCTGACCAAGTACAGTCCGATCGGATCCGTTGTATGGACATACACCTTTAACGGTGCTACGAACGGCAACGACGTGGTTCGCGATATTGCAGTGGACGCTACCAAAAACGTCTACTTCACTGGAAACTCCAGGTTCAATGTCGACCACAACGACGACCTGTGGGTCGTCAAACTCGACCCAGACGGCAATCTCCTGTGGGAAGACCAAGTCAACACCCTCTCCGGAGGGAACGACCGCGGGCACGGTATCCTCGTCACCGACGAGGGGAACGTCATCATCGCCGGCTACCTCAATACACCGAGCCAGAGCAACAACGTCTGGTTTCGGCAGTACGACCCAGATGGTGAGAATCTATGGACCCGGACCTACAACGGGATGGCCAGCAACAACGATATCGCCTTCGATATCGCAGCTGCGAGTGATGGGACATTGTATATCGGAGGACATGAAACCGACGGGGAGTCGGTGAAAAAAGCCCTTCTTGCGCAATACACAAGCGCGGGAGAACCGGTGTGGGAGATTCAGTTTGGGCCCGAGGGCGGCCTCGCAGTCATCACGGGCGTGGCAGTTGGACCCGACGATGATGTCTATACATGTGGTTTTCGCTGGCATGAAACGGCTGGCCAGGAACTTTGGGTCACTCGGTTTACCTCCGCGGGCGAGGAGGTTTGGACCCACACCTACCTCGGCGAGCTCAATGATGGTGCACGGGCCGAATCGATCGCAGTTGGCGACGACGGGGCACTCGTCATCGGTGGGTACGAAGAGGTTGGCGACAACAAACGTCTGCTGCTGCGCAAGCTCGACAGCGATGGCACGGTGTTGTGGACCGAGCAAGTTTTCGGTGCAGGCACACCCAACGATATCGCCCACGCTGTGGCAATTGCGGACAACCTCGAGGTGTTCGCCACCGGCCAGATCAACGAGCCGACCTACGGCCTCCAACTGTGGATCGGCCGCTTGAGCCCCTAGCCCGACAACCACTACCCATGTATGCACATGGACTGCGCACGCGACTTGACACTCCCCCGCGTGTCGACGGTACTGTGCACACACATGCTAAAAAAATCGATCCACCCGGAAGTCTTGAAACACTTTCCCGACGTTCTCCTGCCCCAAGTTTTGCTCGCGCATTCACTCGACGCGCTCGCACCTTTCGGGTTCACGGCCGAAAACACAATTGCGACGGTCGGCGTCTGCCGCGATGAGATCGCCGCCCCGTTTGCCAACCATGTCCGCCTCGCCTGGGGTGAAGCCTTCAATATCTCGAGCCTCGCGGGCATCCCCTCGCTCGGCCCCGCCGGTATTCGAGCCGTTCGCGCCCACGGTCCGGTCGTGGATGCTCGCCGGCGGTACGTGTTCTTCTGCCTGACCCACCTGGCGATCAATGCCGCGGGAGAAATTGGTATATGCACACGTCGTGGCGTCGCCGGACCATCCCACGCCTGTGGTGCGTTATGGGGGCTCCACGGAGTGCTCACGGAAACCAAAGACTACCCGAAACTGATCGCAGAACTCTCCGAACAGCCGATCGATCCGGACAGTGCCGAGTTCTCGCTGCTCGCCCGTCGCGTCGCCGGCCATCTGCGCACGTCACATCCCCAACAAGCGCCCGACTTAGTCGCGCTCACCAAGATCACCGCCGAGCTCAACACCGCCGAGCTCGACCGCCTCCTCAGTTCGGAGTTCGACTCAAAACTTGACGACTGGGCTGTGTTTGCAGGCATTCAGATCCACGGGCCCCACCTCGACTGTATATGGCTCAACGATGCGCACGCCGTGATCTCGGGCGAGAAGCACAATCTCCTCAGCTAGCCCAGACATTTGTCCCACCAGCGCCTGGCCACACACGCACCAGACCTGGCGGTTCTCGACGCAGCTCCGCTCCAAGAGGAGCTGGTTCGTTCTACCGGTTGCGACCGCGTTCGGTGTCTTTCGCGGACTCAAATTCGGTTTTCAAAAACGTACGCATCGCCGCCGGGTCGAAATCGAGAACCGTTCCACCTGACTCAAAGTGCATCACGAATGCACGGCCCGTTGCGTGGGTCAGAGCCCCAGCGACGACGGACACGCTGACGGTCCCGAGGGCTGTCCCGACCAACGGAATCATCTTGATGAGACTCGGGGCGATCGCGGTTCCAATGCCGACACCACCCAAACCCGTCAGCAATGATGCAACTGCTTTTTTTGCCAGCCCCTCGTGAAACGGCAACCGATAGACGGCTGAAAGCTCGCGCAACATCTTGAGTTGAATGCCGATGACCGCGACGAGATCAAAGACGGGCAGCGGGATAATGCCGGCCGTCGCGGTCCACAGCACATTTCGATGGATAAGATCATTCGCACGCAGGAGCCGCTGTGCCTGCCGGCGTTGCTCAGATTCCAAGGCTCCCCCCGATGCGTTGCCCAACTTCGAGACGGCTATACCACAGCCGTGGTTGCGAGACCGTTCGGATGTTCAGGAGCAACGCTTGGAGTGGCAACCTGCGACGCGCGGATGAGCGAGTCACGGACGACCGATCGACACAAACATCTCGCCCAGTTGGTTCGTGGCGCGCGCGGGCGAGATTGCTATGATGCCGTTTATGCCTCGAGTGACAGCCAACGGCATCGAGATCGAGTACGACACATTCGGCGACTCGAAACATCCCACCATGTTGATGATCATGGGCCTCTCCTGCCAGATGACCCTCTGGGATGAAAGGCTCTGCCAGCACCTCGCCGACACTGGTTACTACGTCATCCGGTTCGACAATCGCGACGTCGGGCTCTCGAGTAAGTTTGACCACCTCGGCCAGCCCCGGATCCCGCGTCTGATGTTGCGCCGGCGTTTCGGTCGCCCACTCGAGACGCCATATAAACTTTCCGACATGTGTGATGATGCATATGGTTTGCTCGACGCTCTCGGGATCCAACAGGCCCACCTCGTCGGGGTTTCGATGGGTGGTATGATCGCACAGCTGATGTCCCTACGCGCACCTGACCGGGTCTTGAGTCTGTGCTCCTGGATGTCGACCACCGGAAACAAGCGCCACAGCCAGCCCAAACCTCGGGCACTCCGGGCCCTTCTCAAACGCCCCGAGAACACCAAAGAAGCGAGGCTCGCCCACTCGGTGTTTCTCCAACGCGCGATCGGGAGTCCTCCGCCCCTGTTCGACGCCGAGGAAGCCCGCCGGATCGCCGAACGCGGGTACAACCGAACGACGTATATGCAAGGATTTGCGCGTCAGTTTGCGGCGATCTTGGCCGCGGCTCCCCGCGACGAGGCCTTGCAAAACCTACGACTTCCCACGCTTGTGATGCACGGTACCGCCGATCCATTGCTTCCCGTGAAGGCCGGGATTGCGACTGCGAAGGTCATACCCGGGGCCGAGCTAGAGCTGCTCGAGGGCGTGGGCCACGATATTCCGCGCGCGATTTGGCCACGGGTGATCGAGGCGCTCGATCGCAACGCTCGCCGGGCCAGTCCACAACCTTCGCGGCAATGATGTACCTACACTGAATTTTCTGCTCGCGCCAGACCTTTGCAACTCATCGTGTTATGACTGGTAGGCCGCGAGCACACCACCCGCGAGCACACGCAGGCCGAGGCCGTAGGGTGGCAGGGTCTTGGCGACATGTTGCCTGCGCCAATCGGGATGGGCTTCGGGGTAGAGGTAAGCTTCGGGGTGCGGCATGATGCCGAATACGCGCCCGCTCGGGTCGCACAGACCGGCAGCCCCCTCGGGCGAACCATTGGGATTGTCGGGCCAACGCTCGGTCGGCTCGTTTGTATGATCAACATATCGCACCGGCACGAGATGTTGTGCCTCGATGGTTTGTCGGATTTCGCGGGTACCGAAGACGAGTTTGCCTTCGCCGTGACGGCTCGGCATCTCGAGGATTTGGCCCGCGAGGTGGCGCGTCCACAGGCAGGGACTTTGACGATCAACCGCGAGCCGCACCCAACTGTTGCGGTATCCGAGGCGATCGTTGTGGACCAGCGACACGGTTTGCGGAGCGAGGAGCCCGGTTGTGCGCTCGATACCCGGGAGCGCCCCGAGCTTGACCAGCGTTTGAAACCCGTTGCAGATCCCGAGCGCAAGTCCGCCGTTGTCGAGGAACCGGGCAAAGGCGTGCCCGAGGTGTCCTTTCAGTCGGTTGGCATACACCCGCCCGCTGGCGATGTGATCGCCAAACGAAAACCCACCGATACAGGCGACGATATGGATTCCGTCAAATGCCCGCCCGCCCGCGGCGATGAGCTCGGAGACGTGACGTTCGTGGACATGGGCCCCGACCATCTCAAACCCGGCCCGGGTCTCGGCTTCGCAGTTGAGGCCATACCCCGTCATGACCAACACACGCACGTCGCGGGCGCACGTGGTGTCGATCCCGAGGTCAGTGTGGATTGCTTCGCGCTGTGTCTGCTCAAACATGGCGTCCCTCCTCTCGCGCGTGGAAGCTGCGGCGAAGTTGTTCGGCGGTCCATTCGAGTTCACCACCTGGCGTTTGGAACACAAAGCCGCCGGTGCCGGACACGACCTCGCCGATCCGCTCGAGTCCGTGGGAGCCGAGCTGCTGCCCGATCGTCTCGCGGTGTTCGGGCGACGCGGTGACGACCAACCGACCCGTCGACTCAGAAAACAGCCAGGCACCGGGGCTGAGTTGTTGTCCACGGACCGCTGCCGGGGCGACGACGAGTCGCAAGCCGCTGGCCAGTGCCATGTGTGCGAGTGCGATCCCCAACCCACCGCGGCCAGGCGCGTGGGCACTGCGGAACAGACCGGCATCGCGGGCCCGGACAAATGCACGATACCTGGACATACAAGGAACAAGGTCGGTGTTCGGAACGGTGTCGAGGATAAACCCGTGATGAAGGGCCCACTGTGAGCCGCCGCGTTCGTCCCGGGTTTCCCCCACGAGATAGATGTCGTCGCCGACACACAGTGGCGCGAGCTCGAGGGCGCGACGGACATCCGGCATCTGACCCATCACGCTGACCAACAACGTCGGCGGAATCGAGATTTTGACCCCACCTAAGTAGGCGTCGTTTTTCATCGAATCTTTGCCGCTGATCAGCGGTGCCCCGTAGGTCTCGCAGGCGTCGCGCAGGCCCTCGCAGGCGCGCACGAGCTGGGCCAGCTTGTGGGTTCCATCGGGATTTTTTGCAGATACAATCGGATCGGGCCAGCAAAAATTATCGAGTGCGCTGAGCCGGTCGAGGCGGGCTCCGGCACACAACACCCGGCGGACACCTTCATCGACCGCGGCGGTCGCCATCGCATAGGTGTCGATGTCGCTGTAGTGCGGGTGTACCCCCTCGGCTAAGACCACCCCCTCGCGTCGGTGATGACGGACGCGCATGACCGTGGCGGTCGAGGGAACATCCCGCCCGACACCGATCAACGGCTTGACCACGCTCAGCCCCTTGACCTCGTGATCGTAGTGGCGTGCGAGCTGTTCGTTGGAGGCGAAGTGATAGCTGGCGAGCAGCGCTTCGAGGTCGCCGCGGGCCATCTCGACATTTGATGCACCTGCAATTGTGTCGGCATCGGTCAGCGGACGCATGGGCGGCGACCACTCGGCCGTGAGCTCCGCGAGCGGTACACCGTTGTGGAGGAACTCGAGACCCAACTCGACGACTCGGGTCTCGCCGTAGTCGACGATAAACCTGCCGCTGTCGGTAAACACGCCCAGATCGGTCGCCTCGACCTCGCGCGCCCGCGCCAACGCGAGGAACGCATCGAGGTGCTCCGGTGGCACGGCGACCGTCATCCGCTCCTGGGCCTCCGAGATCAGGATCTCCCACGGGGCGAGTCCGGGGTACTTGAGCGGTGCGCGAGCGAGATCGATATGGGCCCCACCTGTCGCCTCGGCCATCTCGCCGACACTGCTCGACAAGCCGCCGGCACCGTTGTCGGTGATCCCCGAGTACAGGCCGCGGCGACGAGCCTCGAGCAGGAAGTCGGACATCATTTTTTGTGTGATCGGATCGCCGATCTGGACAGCCTGAACCGGCGAGTCTTCGTCGAGCTCAACACTCGAAAAGGTCGCCCCGTGGATCCCATCCTTGCCGATCCGGCCACCCAACATGACCACGCGATCGCCGACGGCGGTGCGTTTTTCGTGGGTCGGGTGTCCGGCACTTGCAACCGGCATCACCGCGACCGTGCCACAGTAGACCAGCGGCTTACCGAGGTAGCGGGGATCGAAAATCTCAAACCCGCGGCTGTAGGGGATCCCGGACTGGTTGCCGCCGTCGATGACACCTGCATGTACACCTTCTCGGATCCGGCCGGGGTGCATCAACCCCGGAGGTAGCGGTTCGTCGTGGTCGGGAGGTCCGAGGCAGTAACCCCATACATTTGTCAACAGATCGGCGCCCAAACCCGTGCCCATGCTGTCGCGGTTGACCCCGACAATCCCCGTCATGGCTCCGCCGTAGGGGTCGAGGGCCGAGGGCGAGTTATGGGTTTCGACTTTGTAGACGAGATGATCCTGTTCGCTCAGCCGCACCACCCCCGCGTTGTCGTGAAACACCGAGACCAAAAACGGGGCATCTTTGCGGTCGACTCCCTGGGCCTGACGCACCTCGGCGATCGCCTCGGTCGCGCCGCGGATGAAGGTGCGAAACAGGCCCCGCCGGATCGTCGTCGTCCGTCCGTGGGGATCGGTGTAGCGGATCGGTGAGGCAAAGATCTTGTGCTTACAATGTTCGCTCCACGTCTGCGCCAGACACTCCAACTCGGCGTCGGTCGGGTCGCGCCCGAGGCCTGAAAAATGTTCGGCGATCGCCCGCATCTCCCCCAGGTGAAGCGCCAACATCCCGCGGTGAGACAGCGTTTGGAGGGCCTGGTCGTCCATCTCCCGCATCGGAACAGTGGCGACCGCAGGCACCGACGACTGCCCGGCACGGGGCACCGCGACGCTCGCCGCCCGTGGAAAATCATGTATCTGCAATGTTTCGATCAACGGGTTGAACAGCAGTTGTTCGGCCGCGGTCGCCAACGCATCCCGCGAGAGTCCCCAAATCCGATACATCGTAGCCGTGTAGACCGAGCCGACGAGGGCGACCCCGAGGCAGTCTTCCGCAGCTCGTACAACACTGCGGCCGACACTGTCGGTCACACCCGGTCGTAGACCGATCTCGACGACTTGAGGAAGATCCCCGGACGAAGCGTCGGACAACATCCCAACACAACCGTGCTCGAGCACCGGATCGACCAGGGCTTCGAGCACCTGCTGTGCCTGCTCGGCCGTCAACGAGACAGCGTGGTTTACATGCGTCTGCGTCGCATCGGCCAACCCCCCGCCCGACTCGGCCCGTGAAGCGTCGTCTCGGGTTGCCAGATCACACAAGTAGACGCTGCGGCTGCGGATGGACTGAGCCCGCAAACCAAGATGCGAATACAACCTACGCGCGAGCTCCACCCCACGGGCATCGACGACCTCGGGACGGGTTTCGATCTCGAACCGATAGACAGCCACGGGCGCCTTCGTGGCCCGGAGAGGTGGGGTCTGTCAATCGGCGTAGCCGCGAACTCGAGTCGTCGGCGGTGAGCTAACCCGGGTACCTGCGGTTGCAACATCAACTGGAGATGTCTCTTCAGACACAAATGATCGAGACGAAACGCGTTCCCAAGATCGAATTAAATATTATATATTCAAACATTTACGGCCACAATCCAACGCAGCTCAACACTCCTGAGACAAGCATCGATGCAATCTAGCCCGCTTTTTTAGCGGTTGGGCGGCTGATGGGGTTGACACAGCCACCGCATCGCTGCAACATTGCAATAACAATTGAAAACCGTGTGGATTGGCTGTGCCGGTGTTGTTGCCCGCACGCTTCTCCACGCAAACGACAGTTACTCACCAAGGTTCTTCCGTGGAAAATATGGACGGACAGGTAGACGGCGTCTGGAATGAGTCGCTGCGCAAAATCATGCGCGAAGTGATTTTGGCACTCCCCGATTCGACCTCATTAGGCGAACTCATCGACGCTGCCCGACAACACCCTCAGATGGCACCTGCACTCAATCTAACGACCGTGCAGGAGCTGATCGATCTGGTTATTTCCCGCCCTGTATACGCGCCCGAGCCCGAGCCCGAACCAGAGCCCGACAACAGCGTCTATTTCGACGAGGACGGGAATCCGGTCATGGACTTGGACACCGGACCCAAAGTGATCCGCCGACGCGCCGACGTACCGGGTGGCGATCTCAAAATCCTCAAGGCACTGACCCGACAAAAGGCAGGTCGTCGTGAGGCCGAGCTCCTACAGGTGACGGGCATGACCTCCGAGCAACAACGACTCGTGTGCCGGCATCTCAAGACCCGAGGTCTCATCCACGTAGAGGGAAGTGGTCCCAAACGCCGATTCAAGATCACACGCGCTGGCTCAGCTTTTTTGCGCCGCCAGGGGCGCCCAAGCCGTTGAACATACACTGATTTCGCGAAACGTGGAAGCATCGATGTGAAGTCCCGGCTAGCCGCGGGGGCTTTGTCGTAGTGCAGTCGAACGTCGCAGGATCGGCGAACGCAACGCTGTCACTACGATTCCAGGTGCTACGATTCGCAGTGCGACGCCCCCAATTCGCCCGGTATGGGCGTACCGACAAGCGAGCCGAAAAAGGTGCCGTTTCGCGTTCTTCCGACGACCACGATTCCGGACCACTACGATCACAGCAGACCACTGCTGCCTACGATTCGCAGTGGAGCGAGTCCAAAGCCAAGTCACACACGGCCTACGATTCGCGGTGATAATTTGGTCGAGGGACCGCCTACAAAACGCTCTACGATTCGCGGTGATAACGCTCTACGATTCGAGCGAGTCCAAAGAGCCGATGCTATCGTTCCAACTACACCACGCTCTACGATTCGCGGTGACGCTGTCGTTGCCAACTACACCACGCTCTACGATCCGAGTCCAAACCTACGCACTACGATTCGCGATGATATTTTGGCCGAGGAGCAAGTCCAAAGAGCCGACGCTGGTGTTGCCTACTGCTAGCCTCTC
>CAZUPD010000002.1:0-24523 GCA_964621785.1 uncultured Nannocystaceae bacterium | reverse complement strand
GGCCGAGGAGCAAGTCCAAAGAGCCGACGCTGGTGTTGCCTACTGCTAGCCTCTCGTGGACCGGTCATCGGCCAAAATAGCCCGCGCACTACGATTCTCGGTGATATTTTGGCCGAGGAGCAAGTCCAAAGAGCCGACGCTGGTGTTGCCTACTGCTAGCCTCTCTTGGACCGGTCATCGGCCAAAATAGCCCGCGCACAAATTAACCGACTGGCGGGATGGCTTGCTGGAGGATCCCTGACAAACACTCAATCGCCGGACTGAAGTCCTGGCTGCAGATGGATTCGATGCAGCACCGCGGCTCGCTCTCATCCCAGTTCGTCTCGGGATCGTCGGGGATATTCAGGCTCTCACACACCTCTTTCACGCGCACAGGTGGAATCGCCTGGCCTGTGTTTGCTTGCGTGCACCCTGGTCCGATCCCGAACTTGTACTTTTTCTTTGCCGGCGACACATCGGGGTCTCCGGGCAGGATGTCGCCCTGCACCCATTCGCGGTACTGCAGCGCGTGCACCCCACCCGCTGTCGGCTCGAACGGTGGATCGGGATTGTGGGCAGTGACTTCGGGAACCCCTAGGATTCCGAGCATGATGACATTCTTGCCCTGGTTTTCGACCAACTCCTTCGTCAGGTAGTCGATGTAGCGCGTCGTCGGGTGTAGCACGCCGTTGTCGAGGGACGCACACGTCTCGTAGATCCCGTCCAAGTCGGCGTCGGTGCACTGGGTGCCTGCGTTCCAACACACCGCCGAGGTCGGGTGGGCCGTCTGGTTGTCGGGATCGGTATTCCAGAACTTGCTGTACTCGGGATCGGCTGCGTTTTGCGGATCGAAATAGTTGTAGTTGTTGACCGAGCAATCGGCCTCATCGGTCACCAACACCAACGCGAGCAGGGCCCCGTCACGCAGGAACTTGCCTGTCGTGCCATCGTTCCACGGTTTGTTGGGGTCGAGTGACTGCAGCATCGACTCTAGCGGCGACTCCATGCCACACCCGTCGATCCCCTGTGGGCCGATACAGTTGAGGGCCATTGCCGCATCGCCGCCGGGGATGTTGTTCCCACCCGATCCGAAGTGGATGTACGGGCCTTCGGGGGCGGTCTCGACGGTACAGAAGTCGGTACACGCCTCTTCGACCACAACCGGTGGGCTGGTCAGACCGGTGAAGCGACTCAACCTCTGGGTGCAGGGTGTGCTGATCGGCGCTCCCTTAGCTGGGTCGTAGTCGGGTTTTTCGTGCTCGGTGCACAGCGGGTGCCCGAAGTCGGTCGTCGTCACCATGATGTTGACGTCGGGATTGACCGCCACACCGTTGGCGTCCTTGAGGTTTTCGAGGCGGTCGATCAGCAGGGCGAAGTTACTCGCCAAGTTGATCTGCTCTTCGCCCATGGTTCCCGAGTTGTCGATGACAAACAGGAGGTCGACCAAGTTGCAAGAGACCCCGTCCCCGCCCTGGCAAATCCCGTCGTTGGTCTCGTTGCTCGGCAGGTCGAGTTTTTCCTCGGTCGTCGACCCATCCTCGGTGGGGTCGATGCCGGTTGTACCGGTCACGCTGACACCCGTGCCGATCCCGGGACCTCCCCCTGTCATGGTCTCTGAGTCTTGGCTGTCGTCCTTGCCACAACCGGTCGTTGCCAAACCGGCCGTTACGAGGGTTGCAAGAATTGCCCGCGGAACAAGCACTTTTGTCATGGTAAGCCGTCTCCTACGCTTGCACACGCACAGACATGCACGTGGGTCAACCGAACGCTCGTATCATGGCGTACCTGTATGCGTTTTTGAAGCGATTCCGTGCACAAACATCAATTTTTTTGCTGCCCGTGCACATCGAACCTGGAGAGCATCCTCACAAAACATCTGCATCTGCAAGCGTGGTCATACAACGACGTTCACAAGACGGTTCTTGACGTAGATAACCCGGCGGGGTTCTTTCCCCCCAACGAAGCGGATAACCGTTGGATCTGCAAGTGCTTTTGCGATCAAATCGTCCTTGGACGCCCCCGTCGGCACCTCGAGCTCAGCCCGTCGTTTGCCGTTGACCTGCACGACCATCGTCCAGGTCTCCGCGACCAGCAACTTGGGATCGGCCTTGGGCCAACTCGCATATGCAAGGGGTTCGCTGCAGTGAAGGACCTTGGCCCAGATCTCCTCGGCCAAGTGGGGGGCAAACGGGGCCAGCAACTTGCAAAAGCTCCGCATCCCGTCCTCGGTGATCTCGCCGATATCGCGGACAAACACCATCAGGGAGCTGATCGCCGTGTTGAAGCCCATACGTTCGATGCGTTCGCTGACATCGGCGATCGTGCGGTGCAGCAGGCGTTGTTGTGCTTCGGTCCCCTGCCCCTTCGCCAACGTGCGCGGCCGATCACCTTCTTTGTCGCCTTCGAACGCCAAGTAATACACGCGCTTTAAAAATCGGAAGCAGCCGGCCACGCCCTCGGGTTGCCATGGTGCGCTGTGCTCGAGCGGCCCCATGAACATCTCGTACAGGCGCATGGTATCGGCCCCGTACTGGTTGATCACATCATCTGGATTGACCACATTGCCGCGGGATTTGGACATCTTGTCCCACTGGACATCCACCGGTTCCCCGGTTCCTTGCACCTGCATCTTATCGCTGCCCGGCTCGACCGGTTCAACCTCGTGGGCTTTAAACACTACCTGCAGGCCATCCTCGCCTCGGCGTCGGTCCTCTGGAAGGTAGGTCGCCCCCAAAATCATGCCCTGGTTGACCAACCTTTGAAACGGCTCCGGCGTGCCCACATGGCCCAGGTCGAAGAGCACCTTGTGCCAGAAGCGTGCGTACAGCAGGTGCAGCACCGCATGCTCCGCCCCGCCGATATAGAGATCGACCGGTAACCAGTAGTCGGCGGCCTCGCGGCTAAACGCGGCCTCCTGGTTTTGCGGATCCATAAACCGCAGGTAGTACCAACAACTGCCCGCCCACTGCGGCATCGTGTTGACCTCGCGCAGACTGCCGTCGGGAAGCTCGCGCCATTGTTCGGCCTTGGACAGCGGAGGCTCGCCGGTCTCGCTCGGTTGAAAGTCCTGCAGCTCAGGTAGTTGTACCGGCAATTGGTTTTCAGGTACCGGGACGACCTCCCCCGACGGCCGATGGATCAACGGGAACGGCTCGCCCCAGTAACGCTGCCGCGAAAACAACCAGTCCCGCAACTTGAAATTGACCCGGCCCTGGCCCGCCCCCTGTTCTTCGAGCCAGGCGACCATTTTGGCCTTGGCCTCGGGCGACGACAGACCATCTAAAAACCCCGAGTTGACGGCCACACCCACACCGGTAAACGCCTCGACCTGGATATCGACCGGCTCCGGCGCACGCACGACCTCGATGATCGGAAGCCCCATCGTGGTTGCAAATGCATGATCTCGAGTGTCGTGCCCGGGCACCGCCATGATCGCGCCGGTGCCGTAGCCCATCAACACGTAGTCGCTGATCCAGATCGGAATGTTCTCGCCGTTGACGGGATTGGTTGCATAGGCACCGGTAAACACACCCGTCTTGCTGTCGCCGGCCTGGCGGTCGCGCTCGCTGCGGTGGGTGGTCTGCTCCAAGTAGGCCGCGACCGCGCTGCGCTGATCGGCCGTTGTGATCTGGTCGACCAACGGGTGCTCGGGGGCCAAGACCATATAGGTGGCGCCAAACAGGGTGTGGGGACAGGTCGTAAAGATCCGCAACCGCCCGGCATCGCCTTCGACACCGACGACGCGAAAGTCGACCTCGGCCCCTTCGGACCGGCCGATCCAGTTGCGTTGCATGTCGAGCACACTGCTCGGCCAGTCGAGGCCCTCTAGATCGGCGAGCAGCCGCTCGGCGTAGGCGGTGATCCGCAACATCCACTGGCGCATCGGCTTGCGCACCACGGTGTAGCCCTGCTCGACGTGTTCATTGACCTCTTCGTTGGCCAACACGACCCGCAGCTCGGGGCACCAGTTGACCGGGGCATCACGCAGATAGGCCAGACGGTGGGCGTCGCGGTAGTCGGTGACGGCTTTCGCCCCGGCGTCGGCAACCTCCGGCGGGATCGGCAACTCGGCGATCGGACGCGCGCGACCGGCCTGTTCGTCGTAGTAGCTCCCCCAGATCTGCAGGAAGATCCACTGCGTCCAGCGGAAGTACTTCGGGTCGGTGGTATCGACCTCGCGCGACCAGTCGTAGGAAAACCCGAGGGTTTTGAGTTGGCGCTTAAAGTTGCTGATACACTGAGCGGTCCGGGTGGCCGGATGGGTTCCCGTCTTCATGGCGTAGCGCTCGGCCGGTAGACCAAAGGCATCCCAGCCCATTGGGTGCAACACGTTGAACCCGTTCATCCGCTTGTAGCGGGCCATGATGTCGGTGGCCGTGTAGCCCTCGGGGTGGCCGACGTGGAGGCCGTCGCCCGAGGGATACGGGAACATGTCGAGCACAAAGTACTTGGGTCGCGAGGGGTCGAGCTGTGCCGCAAAAGTCTGCTGCTCGTCCCAGTGGCGTTGCCAGTCCGCTTCGATCCGCAAAAAGTCGTAGGTCATGGGCGCTCGTACGCTATCCCAAATCGCGCCGTGGCCACTACGACAACCCCCTCGCCTGGGGCCAGACAGCCGTGTGCGAGTTCACATTTATCTACTCTGTCGTCCCAGAATCTGTGTCGGCCGGGGGCACAAAGTCCTCACAGGCGATCAGGGCGTTGAAGCTAAACAGATCGGTAAAAAACGGCACGTAGTTGTCGCGACAAATGCTGTCGACCGCGCGGTTGTTGAAGGGGAGCATCGAGACAAACTGTTCGATCCGCACAGCTTCCTCGGCCCCCGACGCGGACATTTCATCCGGATCGCCCAACACCCAGGGGCATGTTCCGGTGGACTGATCCTCGCCGACTAAGACGCCGACCACGACTGCCTCGGGGTCGCCATTTTTGTACGCGATCAACTGCTCGTACCAGTCGGCTGGCTCACCGGGCGAGCCGTCAAAACCCTGGCCGTCGTCGTGGTCGTCGTCCTCGTCGGTAATCACGATGACCACCAACAACGCATCGTCGCGCAGAAAACCTTCGTTACAGCCTCCCGGTCCATTGAGCTCGGGAGACAGCGCGGCCAGCATCGCCGCCATCGGGCGTTCGTTGGGGTCGCCGTCGTCGACGATCGCCATGCACCCGAGCGCCTCGGTCAAGTTGTCGGCCTCGGTCGCAAACGGGTGACCGTCGTTAAAACTACACGAACCTTCTTGTGCGCCACCAAAGCGAACAATCGCCCCGAGTTGGTCGCAGCCGTCGGTGTTGTCCGCGTAGGCATCCGTCGTGATGACACCGAAGTGAAAACTATCGGCGTTGCCCAGGAACACACCCGTAACTTGTTGCTCGAAGTTAAATGCGAGGTTGATCAGGTTCCCGTCCCACTGGTCCATGCTCTGCGAGTTGTCGAGCACCAGTAGGACATCGACGTTTTTACAGGTGGACTCCCCCTCCGACTCGGACTCACTGCCGCTGTCGGAGGTTGGATCTTCGGTCGTCGGATCTTCGGTTGTCGGCTCCTCGGTCGTGGTCGGACCGATGCTTGTCTCCGTGGTCCCCATCGTCGTCGGCAGCGTCGTGCTGCCCGTCGCCCCGCCACACAAGTTGTTGATACAAGCCAGACTCGGCCCACAGTCGGCATCGTTGTCGCATGCGCGTCCGAGTGCGAACTCCCCAGAGAAGCACCCGGCCAACCCCGACAACAACGCGGCAGCAGTCAGCTTCACGACCTTCGGCGACATAGCGAGCCAACCTTATCGCGTTTGGTAGGCAAAATCTCCGGTGGGCGTCGACGCGTGAACGACCGCGGAACCATCCCTCGGCACAACTCCGCGAATGCAAGCCTGAACACAGGTCCTGACGAATTTCTATTGGCTCCGTGTAGCGTAACCTCTACCATCCGCGTCGATGTCGACGGCCGATGCCTCCGAAGACGCCACGGGCGCGAAACCGGACCCACAGACGTCGGGTGCACCCCACGCACCCAACGTCAAGTTCCTCATCGGTCTCACGGTTCTCGCCTTCGCGACCCGGCTCGCCTGGGTGTTGTGGGTGCATCCTCCCGCCGGCTACGTCTACAGCGACATGGGCGGCTACGTCTCGCGGGCCGTCGACCTCGTGCGCAAGGGGTTTGTCCCCGGCACCCGCCACCTCGCGTGGCAGGCGTGGGGTACCCATCACATCCTCGCCGGTTGGCTCAAGCTCTTTGGTCTCAAAAACCTGACTGCGGGCGGCGTGTTGTGGGGCCTGATGGGGGCCGCATCGGTGCCGGCATCTTATCTGCTCGGCTGCCGTGTGATGCCCAAACGCTGGATGGCGACCGCGGTCGCCGTGGCGGCTTTTTTGTGGCATCCCAACCTCGTCACCACCGGCTTTTTCACCTCGGAGACGCCGTTTTTGTGCTTCGCCCTGTGGTCGACCTACTACATCGTCAAGACCATGCAAGAGGGTCGCGGGGCACTCGCGGCAGGTGTCCTCGGGGCCATCTCATTTGCGATCCGCCCACAGTCCGCCCTGTTTTTTACCCTACTGTTCGGGTTTTGGTTGCTGATCCGCACGCGCCCGGACAACCGGGCCAAGGTCCGCCACATCGTCACGATTTCGATCCCGCTGGTGATGATGTTGATGTTCAGCATGTGGCGCTTCCATGCCCATACCGGCTACTGGGGTGGGATCGCCGAGGCGGCCAACGCCAACCTCACCGCCGGTCGCTGCCACAACCCGCGCACCCAGGCGTTTAAAAAGAAACTCGAACTCGACCGCAGCAACACCATCGGTGACGGCCGGCGGATCGGCATCATCCCGTTGTCGCGGATGCTCAAGTCGATCCCGCACGACAGCACCCTCGCTATGCGCCCGGCGTTTGGCCGCAAAGCCCACGGATTTAAAGTCGAAGTCAAACGCGGTGACAAAACCGAAATGGTCCCGGTCCGGATCCCGCGCGACGGCTGGTCGATCAAGTTCGTTGGCTACATCGGCGACCCCGACATCCACAAATCTCTACGGGCGCTTTGTTACCGCAAAACCGGCCTCCTCGAGCAGATCCGCTACAGCGTCCTCAACCTCAGCGGCCTGTGGTTTTTCAACTACCAGTGGCCGGACACCGCCCGCGACGGCAAGATTTTTGCGCCCTACTCCAAGGCCTACCTGTGGCTGTTCGATATTTTTGTGTTGCTCCCGTCGTTTGTCGGCCTGTGGTCCGCGCTTCGACGACCGCGTCGGCACACCGGGCTGACGATCGTTTCACTGCATTTGGTCGGCCTTTACTTTGTGTCTGCGATCTTCTTCGGCTCGGTTCGCCTGCGTACGCCATACGATGTATTTGCAATTATCATGGCGATCTACGGCTATGCACGGATCGTCCACGCCGCCCGTACACACTGGCCCAAGCTGCTGGCCAAGCTGCAACGAAAACCTGTGACGAGCTGAGCGACCTACTCAGTGCACCGGAGGTTCGCTGTGTTGCAGCTCCGACGCGATGAGCTCCGGAATCTGCTGAAACCCATCGAGTTTGTCGATGACATAGACCTTGTCGAGCGCGCACAGCTGCTCGCGCAGGACGGCCGGGTTGAGACCTGTACATACAATTACTGGGCCATCAAACCCGAGCAAGCGGATCCTTCGAAGGACCTCGAGACCGTCGGTTCCGGGCATCATCACATCGAGGACGACAGCAAATGGTTTGGGATTGTCGCGCAACCATGCGAGGGCCTGATCTCCAGATTCGACGGCCGAGGCGATAAACCCGTTGCGAGCCATCAGCTGCTGAAACAGCCGGCGAATTGTCAGTTCGTCGTCGACGATCAGAACGTGCTGCCCCGAGGCAATCTCGACGGGTGTGACGCCGGGCTCCCGGGTGCGACGCCGCAACCGACCCATGTGCACGGATGCCCAAGCATCACAAGCAGGTGCGCGAATGCGTTCGAGCTCTTGGCGAATCACTGCTGTCGTCGACGGGCGATCGCTCGCCTCTTTGGCCAACAAGCGCAACACCAACTGGTCGAGTGCTGGGATGATCCATCCCGCGTTGGACCGCGAGGACGGGGGCTTGGGTCGCTCGTGTAGATGCATACGCAACAACGACCGAACATCCTCGGCCTCAAACGGCTGGTAGCCGGTGAGGAGCTCGTACATCAATACGCCGAGTCCATAGAAGTCGACCCGGTGGTCCAGCGGCTTGCCGCGGATCTGCTCGGGCGCCATGGCGGTGGGAGTCCCGACCAGCAACCCCGGACGCGTGTCCGTGTAGTGCGTCCACATCGCAGGATCACGACGGACGATCTTGGCGACCCCAAAGTCGAGCAGGCGAACATCGAAGTCGCCGGGCCGGTTGGGCCGACGCACCAAAAACACGTTCTCGGCCTTAAAATCGCGGTGGATGATGCCCCGCTCGTGCGCCGCAGTGAGAGCCGAAAGCGACTGTTCGACGATCTTGAAGGTATCGAGGATCTTGAGCGGGCGCTCCCGCGACAGCCGCGATGCGAGTGACTCGCCGTCGAGATACTCCATCACGATGTAGTAGCCGACCCCCTCGAAGTGGCCGAAGTCGATAACCTCAACTACATGCGGGTGCAACAAAAGTGCCTCGGCTCGCACCTCGCTGCGAAACCGGGCAATCGCCCGGGTGTCGTGCTCGCGGTGGGCCCCGAGGACCTTGACTGCGAGATCACGCGGGATCCGAGTGTGCCGGGCCTTGTACACGGTGCCCACAGCACCCTGGCCGATCGAGTGGAGCAGCTCGTAGCGATCGTCGATCACCTGGCCGACCAGGCGTGCGACGTCATTTTGCGGATCGACGAGTTTTTCGCCGTCGATGGGACATACCCGAACCCGAACTCCGAACCGTCCACCACAGGATGGACAGCGTTTGAAGTGGGTATTCTTGGCCCGTCTCACGCCTTCAAAGCGTACCCCGTGCGATCGATCCTTGCCTAGCACCCGCAGAGAAGAAGTTGCGGCATCCAGATCGGCTTCATGCGGGCTCGTCGACTGGGGCCTAGTGTACCCAGCGATAGACCCGGTCAGAGGCCTCCTCGCGGCATATCCGACTTGTGTGCCCAACCGTTGAGAAAATTGGCAAGCCCGCGCCTGCGGCATGGATACACCAGGATGTGTGTAGTAACGTCCATCAGCATGCTGAACCGGCTCCGTCACGTGTTGTCCGGTCCGGTTTACGAGGACACCGAGACGACCCGGATCGCCCGGATCCTCAACCTGATCCTACTCGCATCGACGACTGCGATTGGCGGGGTCATGGTGGCGCAAACCCTTCTCGGCATCGCCTTCGTGTTTGCCGTCGCCTACATCGTGATGCTGGTAGCGCTGCTCGGTCTGTTGCGGGCGGTCTGGCGTGGGCATGTGTTTTTCGCCGGCGTCTCACTGGTCGTGCTAGGCGGCGCGATCGTGACAGCAACCTGCATTATCGGAGGTGGGATCACCGGTACAAGCGTCCCCTCGTACCTCCTCCTTGTCATGATCGCCGCCCTCCTGTTTCGCGGCCGCACCCTCACCCTCACCGTCGTCATCATTGAGTGTATACTCATCGGTCTCTACATCGCCGAGATCCAGCAGTGGCTCCCGACCGAGTTTGCCCGTCCGCCGCCTCCCGTGCAGTTTGCCTCGCTCGTGGTCCAGTTTACCCTCGCGGGGTGTTTTTTGATCATCGTCACCACGTCGATGCGCCAGGCAATTGTACGTGCACGTAGACAGGGACGCCGGGCCGAAGCCCTCCTACAAGAGGCCGCCGCGGCCCAGCACTATGTCGACGGCGTGATCGGCTCGATGGCCGAAGCCCTGATTGTGCTCGATGAGGAGGGGAAAGTTCGTTCCCTCAACCGCGCGGCATCTGACCTCCTCGGTTGCCGGCCGGCCTACCTTATGGGGAGACCGTTTGAAGAAATCTGCCAACCGCCACCCGGCGTGACGGCCGAGGAACAAATCGAACTGTTGCGCACCCGCGATGTACTCCACGGCGAGCGGGTGTTTAGTGCGGCCAACGGCTCAAACTTTCCGGTCCTGTTCTCCAGCTCGGTGGTCCGCGACCCCGCCCGCGGCGGGTTCGACATCGTCTGTGTCGCCAGCGACATCAGCGATCGCAAGCTCGCAGAGGCAAGGATCCGCGAGGCCAAACAGCTGGCCGAAGAGGCAACCCTGGCCAAAGGTCGGTTTTTGGCCAACATGAGTCACGAGTTGCGCACCCCCCTCAACGCCATCATCGGCTACAGCGAACTCCTCCAAGACGACGCCATCGACCGCGGACTCGACAACGAAGTGGTCCAAGACCTCCACCACATCCAAGACGCCGGCGTCCACCTACTCGATCTGATCAGCGATATCCTTGCATTATCAAAGATTGAAGCCGGCCGGATGGAGCTCCACCTCGATCACTTCAACCTCACGGAGATCCTCGACGAGGTCATCGCCATGGTGACTCCGGCGATGGAGACCAACAATAACCGGATGCGACGGCATGTCGAAGGAGTCCGGCAAATCCGAGCCGATATGGCCAAGATCCGCCAAATCCTGCTCAACCTGCTGCGAAACGCTGCCAAGTTCACCCACGAAGGCCGGGTCGATCTGCGGGTGTTCCCGGTCGAACGTTGGCACCGACACTGGATCGCATTCGAGGTCGAAGACACGGGGATCGGGATGACCCCCTCGCAATTAGAAAACCTATTCGAAGCGTTTCACCAAGGCGACAACTCAGCGTCACGCCGCTACGGAGGAACTGGCCTAGGGCTGGCGATCAGCCGCGTCTACGCAACGATGATGGGCGGAAGGATCGAGGTCTCCAGTGTGCACGGGAAGGGCAGTCGCTTCACCCTCTACCTACCTGATGTGGGGGGCTGAGCGGCGGGGCGACAGACGTTATCCACTTCGCTCAGGATTCGACGACGCATGTCACTTTGAGTGGCCAGAAGCGGCCCCGACCTACTCCTTCGGCGACGGCCCCAACAGCACCGCCACCCACCGTCCGTCGTCGCTCTGTTCGAACAGGATCTTCACGATCATCGTCAGCGGCACCGACAGCAGCATTCCCACGGGGCCCCACACCCAGCCCCAGAACACCAACGACAAAAACACGACCAATGGCGACAACCCGAGTTGGTCGCCCATCAGTTTGGGTTCGACCGCGTTGCCGATGATCATGTTGATCGCCACGTAGCACAGCATCAGGTACAGCGCGGTCTCGGGGCCCAACTGGATCAGTGCCACCAACACCGCGGGGATCGCCGCGAGCACCGAACCGACGTTGGGGATGAAGTTGAAGAAAAATGCCAGTGCTCCCCACAACACTGCGAAATCAACACCCAGGGCCCATGCGGAGAGCACCACCAACACGCCGGTGGCGACCGAGACGACTGTCTTGAGAGCCAGGTATCGCTGAATTTCGACCATGATCCGGCCTCCGCTTTGGAGGCTCGTCGTCGGGTGTTCGACCGCTTTGGCCAATTTGCGGGGGAAGCCAGCCGCTTCAAACAGGATGAACACCATTGTCAATACAACTAATGAAGTGTTGGCCAACGCTCCGAGGAGGCCGTTGAGTGTACTCCCGAACATGTCGACGAGGGCACCTGGCTCGATCATCCCAAGGATGTCCTCAGACTTAAACTCGTAGCCAAATGTAGCCAAGTAGTCCATCAGGTGGCTGGTTTGGTCGATGAGGCGTTCGCGATAGCGCGGCAGTGCCTCCTCAAACCCTCGCAGCGACGCTCCGACCAGCCCGGCAAATGTCATCAACAACCCGAATACGCCGAGCATCACGACCAGTACCGCCGACCAATCCGGCCAGCCTTTCCGCTCGAGCCACAACACCGGCGGTGCACTCAGGATCGATAAGAACACCGCGACGAAAAACGGGAGCAACAACGGTCCGGCGGCCTTGAGCCCGGCGACCACGACCACCAACGCTGCCAAGGTGAGGAGCGTGCGGAAGCCGATATGTGCGGGCTCGGGTGATCCGCTGTCGGGTTCGGAGTCCATTGCGACAGTATACGGGACCGTTTTTTATGATCGCGGCGTAGTTGATTCGCAGGGCGAAGGCCTCGCCTGCCCGTGGGGATCCACATGTGCTCCCAACCCCGGCTCGCTACCCTGACAAACCCCGGTCTGTTAACTTCCGCCCGCCTCGGCTTGCCGGGCACTTGCCTCACCACGACACGAGTTCACATGCAACGCACGTTTGCCATCATCAAACCCGATGCAGTCGCAGCTGGCCACCAGGGGGCGATCCTCGCCCGTATCCAAGAAGCTGGCCTGCGGATCGTCGCCCTCAAAAGCCTCCGCCTGACCCAAGCGCAAGCTGAAGGTTTCTACGCCGTTCACCGCGAACGCCCATTTTTCGGCTCCCTGGTCACGTTTATGACCGAAGGCCCGGTCGTCGCCCTGTGCCTCGAAGGTGAGAACGCGATCAAGCGCTGGCGCGACCTGATGGGTCCGACCAACGCGAGCGAAGCTCCCAAGGACACCCTGCGCGGTCAATTCGGCACCAGCATCGAGCGCAACGCCACCCACGGATCCGACGCGCCCGATACCGCCGCCTACGAAATCGGATTCTTCTTCAGCGGGCTCGAGCTCGCCGACCTCGGGTAGCGCCCGTGGATGTACACGGCTAGCGATGTCGCAACCAGTTGTTGCCCTGCGCGGCCCAAAGGCCCCACTGCACCGCGGTGGGGCCATTGATTTGCGCGAGATGAACCGCCCGGATCTGTGCAAATGGCTCATGCGCGAACACGGGATGCAGCGGTTTCGCGGCGACCAAATTTTTACCTGGTTGCACAAACACCGTGCCCGCACCCTCGATGCCATGACCAATGTCAAGGCCGACGATCGCAAAAAACTTGCACAGTCAACGAGTCTTGGCAGGCTCCGCGTCGACCAGGTCCACCGGGCCAAGGACGGCACACGCAAGTTTCGCCTGCTCACCGACGAGGGCTTTGCCATCGAGAGTGTCCTGATCCCCAACGATGCGCGCGGCTACACCCAGTGCATCTCGTCGCAGGTCGGCTGTGCCCTCACCTGTGCTTTTTGTGCCACCCAGACCCTCGGTTTTACCCGCAACCTCGCAACCTGGGAGATCCTCGATCAGGTCTACCAAGCCCAGGACATGCTCGCCCACGAAGCCGAGCAAACCGGGCAAAAATGGCCTGAACGCGTCCAAAACCTGGTGTTTATGGGGATGGGCGAACCGTTGCACAACTACAATCAAGTCAAGCGGGCCATCGAAATTCTCACCGACGACATGGGGCCCAACATCGCGGGGCGCCGGATCACGATCTCGTCGGCCGGCCTGGTCCCTGCAATTGCAAGGTTTGCCCGCGAAGGCCTCGGTGATGAAGTCGGGCTGGCGATCAGCCTCAACGCCACCACCGACGACATCCGCGACCGGGTGATGCCGATCAACACCCGCTGGAACATCGCCACGCTGCTCCAAACCGTCGGCGAAGTTCCGCTGCACCGCCGCCGCTGGGTGACGTTTGAGTACGTCTTGCTCGCTGATGTCAACGACAGCGACGACGATGCCAAACGCCTCTTCAAGTTGGTCGGCAAGATGCGCTGCCAGATCAACGTCATCCCTTTCAACCCCCATCCACGCGCGCCATTTCGCCGACCCTCGTCGGCACGGGTCAAACGTTTTACCGAGCTGTGTCGCAGATTCGGCCTCCGGGCATTTGTACGTACACCGAGGGGCGACGACATTGATGCAGCCTGCGGCCAGCTCGCCCTGGCCGACGACGCTTCCGATCGCAAGCGACTGCCCGTTTTAACTTGATCCTACAACTGGTTCAGTTGAGCGGCAGGCGGCTGATCATCCAGGTAAAATCGGGTTTTGCGTCACAGTCGTCCGGGAAAAACGAGTGTACATTGACGGCATAGGTCTGGTTGTCACCATGCCAGTTCGCCGGGATGGGTGCGGCACCAGACGGCAGCACAAGTGGGTTCATCAGTGCCCCACCCTCCAGCGTGATGGTGTGGTTCCCGACTTCAAGCATTTGCAGATCACAGCAATCATTCTGGCAGGAACAACTACCTTCCGGCATATCGTTGTACATAAATTCCCCATCCAGCATATCCGGCACAGGATTGGTCCCCCTTCCTTTGAACATCATAAACTCCATCTTGCTCATGTTGGCGATCCCCAACCCGTTCACGACACAGATATTCGATCCGACGGGCTCACCGTAATGTAGATACACTTTTACCAGACCATTGTCCGGGAGTGTCACCGTATCGAGAACAAACTGTGGTTGGATAACCGGGTGGTTCACAACAACCTCGATGACGGGAGTTTCACCGCACTCCCAGTTGTTTGTACACTCCTCAAACTGCAACGTATCGAAGTCCCAGTTGACGCGTCCGTAGAGAAACTCATCCGTCCCACACATTTTTTCGATCGGCTCCGAGTTTCCCGAATTGAGAACCGCGAGCTCGATGACGGGATCAATCGAAATACACTCCTCAATCACCATCGTATCCGACTCGCTCTCCGTCGGGTCCGTGCTCGAGTCCGTGCCGCCGGTCGAGCTGGTCGCGTCTGTCGCGTCCGTTGTCACCGTGCTGTCCGTGCTGTCCGTCGCGTCCGTTGTCACCGTGCTATCCGTCGCGTCGGTCGTCACCGTGCTGTCCGTCGCGTCTGTCGCATCGGTTGTCACCGTGCTATCCGTCAGGGTACTCGTGGTCGTAGTCGTTGCGTCGGTCGCACCCGAGTCCGACGAGCCTTCGCTCGTACTCGAAGAATATGTTCCTTCAGTCATGCCCGATGAGCCACGCGTCGCAGCGGGGTCAAAATCCCCGTTGGGAAACGGACATGCCGTCAACGACAAGCAAGCGAACAATACAATGTACCCGCGAGAACCGACCATCCAACTAGAGTAGTCGAGGTCGCAGGCGGTACCAACCTGACCGCCCCGCCACGACTCGGGCGACATGCTCTCTCGGACCGAGCGCGGCACCTAGGCCCTCCAAATTCTTCTGCGAACTCGCGGCCGTGCTCCGGCTCGTCGGCCGCTTCCTGGTCCGATTGTGCATCGTCGAGCCGCCGGAGTTCCAATTCCGCGGGTGCCCTTTCGCCTCGCAAACGTGGTCACGTGATTGGCCCTGCGGTGCAACAAACTCGACCACCCCATCATCTGCATATACACTTATTGTACGTAACCGCGGTCCGTTGTCCGTTCGCACGACCGTCGACACGATCCTACTGGTCAAGCGGTAGGCGGCTGATCATCCAGGCAAAGTTCGGCTTTGCGTCACACTCGTCGGGGAAGAATGCATGGACATTGGCGGCGCGCGTCATGGGGTCCCCGTGCCATGTCGCCTGGGAGGCCGGAAACCCAGGTAGCAACACAACTGTATCATTCAAACTCGGACCATCGAGGATCACGTTGTAGCCACCGACCGTAAAATCTTGCATATCACAGCAATTACTCTGGCACATACAATCTTCGAGTGCCAAGTCGTGGTACTCGAACTCCCCGATGAGCATGTCCGGCTGGGGATTGGTCACCCTGCTTGTGAACATCATAAACTCCATCTTGGAACTGCTGGCGATCCCCAAGCCGCTCACAGAACAGTCGTTACCTCCAGTTGGACTGCCGTAGTGAAAAAACAGCTCGATGTAACTCTCATGCGGAAGGGTACTCAAATTGAGTTGGAGGGGTGGATCTGGAAGTGGGTGATCGACTTCGACAGCCGCGAATGGCTCAACATCGCAATTAAACATGTCTATACAATAATTAAATCGCAGAGAACTGTTTTCCCAGTTGACGCGTGCAAACATCTGGACATCTGTCCCACATGGTTCAACAAACAAGTCATCTGTCTCAATCTTGATGACCGTGAGCCCTGCCATCGGCTCGATGAAGGGACACGCTTCCATGACCATCGTATCCGACTCACTTTCGGTCGGGTCGGTACTCGAGTCCGTGCCATCGGTCGAACTGGTCGCGTCCGTCGGGCCGGTTGTTACCGTACTTTCCGTCGGGTCGACCGTGCTTTCCGTCGCCTCCGTTGTCACCGAATCCGTCGGGTCGACTGTCGCCGTACTCCCTTCCGTCACCGAGCTCGTGATCGTTTCCTGGGTGCTACTGGAATTTGATGTACTCGCCGTTTCGTCGGTCGCCTCCGAGGGATCTTTCTCTTGTGTCGTGCCGGATGAACCACGTGTTGTCGCCGCGTCGAAATCCCCGTTGGGGAAAGGACACGCTGTCAACAACATGCAAGCAAATGGAACCATGCAACCGCGAGGACCGAACACCCAACCAGGGTAATCGACGACACTGGCGGTACCAACTGAGGACCCCGCCAGCACCGGGCGGGTGCTGCCTTCAACCATGCGATTCCAGACCTCGACAGGTTGGTATCCCGTCTTCTCATCGCTATCTCGATGCGAACGCGGATTGTGAGTGTTGTGTCCGCTTGGACATACGAGCCAGGATTCGAGCTAACTCGCTGCGGCCGCCTGGTCCGGCTCGTCAGCCGCTTTCCGGTAGCCGTAGCGATGGGCGACAGGGTTGGAGAAGACGAGCTGTCCATCATCGAGCCGCCGCAGTTTAAACAGCACAACATCTTTCAAGTAGTTCTGGTAGAGCTTCCACGGCGACGCCTTGCCCTGACGCGGAAGCATGTGGAGCGCACGTCGGACGTATCCCGACGAGAGATCGAGAAACGGCCCGCTGCTGGCGACTCCGTGGATGTTTCGCGGGGTGCACTGAGCCACCCCGCGGGCGTTCATGTGGTTGATGACGCGGCAGAAATATTCGAGGATCAGGTCGGCCTTGAGTGTCCACGAAGAGTTTGTATAGCCAAATATAACCGCGAGATTGGGAACATCCTCGAGCATCGCGCCCTTGTAGTAGAGTTTCTCAGCGATGTTGACCAATTCGCCGTCGAGGGTCAGCGCAGCACCACCCAAAATCTGTAACTGCAGCCCTGTGGCCGTGATGACGATGTCTGCGGGGACTTCTTCCCCTGACTTCAACGCGATCCCACGCTCTGTGAAACGCTCAATCTGTCCAGTCACAACCGAGGCACGACCGCTACGCAGCGCAGCAAATAAATCACCGTCGGGCACGGCACAAAGGCGTTCATCCCAAGGGTCGTACTTGGGTGTAAAGTGCTTCATGTCGACTGTTTCGCCAACCGCCCGGGCGACCTGGCTCTGCAGAAATGTTCGCGCGCGTTTGGGGTAGGCGCGGGTAAACTCGTAAAAACCCATTCCGAGGAGGACACGCCCGGCACGGGCGATTGTGTACACAATTTTCTCAGGTAAGAACCTCCGCAGGCCGTTGAGTATCGAACCGTTCTTGCCGACCGAAATGACATAGCTCGGTGACCGCTGCAGCATGGTTACGTGGGCTGCCCGTTCGGCCAGGGCCGGTACCAGCGTCACTGCGGTCGCCCCACTACCGATCACGACGATACGCTTCCCCGCGTAGTCGAGGTCCTCGGGCCAACGTTGCGGGTGAATCACCGGACCTGCAAATGCTTCACGCCCGGGAAACTCTGGCGTATACCCGTGATCGTACTTGTAATAGCCCGAGCAGTTGAGCACAAACTGCGACTCAAACGTCAGCTCTTCACCTGTCTCGAGGTTCTCGACGCAAATCGTCCACCGGGCAGCCCGACTCGACCAATCGAGGCTGACGACGCGATGGCGGTAGCGAATCTGTTGCTCGACACCATAGGACGACGCAGTCTCACGAATGTAGCTCAGAATGTCTCCACCGTCGGCAATCGCTTGTTTCTTGGACCACGGCTTGAATCGGTATCCCAATGTATACATATCTGAGTCGGAACGAATCCCGGGATAGCGAAACAAATCCCATGTTCCACCGATCGCATCACGCATCTCCAAAATCGTGTAGGACGTACCCGGGCACAATTTCTGGAGATGCACCCCCGCCCCGATCCCCGAGAGGCCGGCGCCGATAATGATTACATCAAACCGCTGGACGTTTTGTGGAGTATGGGTCATTGCGCTCTCCGCCGGAGTTGAGTCCGCAGCACGCGGGCGACAAGTGTTTGGTAGCTCGAGGGAAGCAGACGCTGCATCTTGTCGAGCAAGCGGGCATCGGCGCCAATCAACAACCGTCGACGCCGCTTCTCAATCGCACACAGGATCTGCTCGGCCGCTTGCTCGGGGGTGGTCCGGGCGAGTCGCTTAAACTCTTTTTGGGTATGCTCGGCATCAATGAGGCCCCACGAGGTATTTTTGGTGATCCGACTTGCACGTGCAATGTTGGTGTCGATGCCCCCCGGGTGGACACAGGTCACCGACACTGGCGCTCGCTCGATCAGCAACTCCTCACAAAGCGCCTCGGTAAAGCCACGCACCGCAAATTTTGTCGCATTGTAGGTACCATTGAGTGGCATCGCTATCAGGCCAAACACACTCGAGATATTGACAATATGGCCGTCGCCGCTTTCTCGCAAATACGGCAAAAAGGCCTTGGTTCCGTAGACCACGCCCCAGAAGTTGATGTTCATCAACCATTCAAAATCCTCGTAGGAGACGTCTTCGATCGAACTAGCGACCGCGACCCCGGCGTTGTTGATGATGACATGGACCTCGCCAAAATGCTCACGCGTCGCCTCAGCCCAGGCGTAGACCGCTCGACGGTCGGCGACATCGAGTGTCGTCGCCACGACCTCGGCATCCCGACACAGCACCACCGTCTGCTCGAGCCCTTCACGGTTGACATCGGCCAGCGCCACGCGGGCACCACGTTTTGCGAGTTTGACGGCGGTTGCCCGACCGATGCCCGACGCGGCCCCGGTGATGGCGACAACCCGATTGTGTAGACGGTCCTGACTCATGCGGCCTCTCCCAAATATGTGAACTTTGCGGCAGCGAGTGCGATTCGATTGTCGTGCTGCCACGGGTGAAAGTCGGCGCGGTAAAAATCAAAGTAGTCGCTCGCCGACAAGCGGACTAGTTTTGCAATGGTTCGCAAGCCCGTTTGTAACTCACGCCATTTGATCCGTCGATCGAGACGCCGCAAAATCATGAGGGTATTGCGGGTGTTGAACGTGACAAACAGGGTCGACATCCGGACCATCACCCGGCGCAACAGTTTGCGATCGCCGACGAGTTGGTCATAGACGTCAAATGCCACCGCCTTGTGCTCGGTCTCCTCGATACAGTGCCAGGCCCAAATCGTGCGGGCCTCGGGGGCGACCCACTCGAGGATCTCCGGCTGCTTGCTCAGGGCCCAGTCGGCCATCATCGCCGTGATGTGCTCGGCACACACGGTAAACGCAAGTTGCTGGGCAGGCGACAAGTTGTGTCGCATCCAGGTGTTGAGCTCCCGGATCCGCGACTCGATCTGGTCGATGGGGAAGCCGCGGGCACGCATCGCATTGTTGAGGGCGCGATGCTCCTTCGCGTGATGGGCCTCCTGACCCATAAAACCGCGGACTTGAGCAGCCAGCACCGGACACGTGATCTTGTCGGAAAACAGGCGAACACTGTGGATAAACTGCCGCTCGCCTTCGGGCAGGGTCGCGGAGAACGCTGCAAAAAAGGCCGTTAAAATGGCGTTGTCTCCAAACCAGTAGGTCGGCAGCGTCTCGTCGTAGGGCAACCCCATCCGCCGCACAGGTACACCGACATCACGCCCTCGAAGCCGCTGCCCGTTCCCGTTTGTGGTTATCACTTGCATAATCAACCTCCACGCCGTCCGACGCATCCCTAACCTAGCGCTGACCCGAGCTCGACGCTCGGTGAGGACCGGACAGAGTAATTGTCATTTTCGGCCAGAGGGAAATAGATACGAATTCAAGATCTCCAAGATCGCCCCCAAAACCCTCTAGAAGTTCATTTTTTGGAAAGCCTCGACGGGTGTTGTCATCACTGGCCAGTCTCCGCTAGGATTGGCCGTCGATGACAACCACACAGGACGCAGACTGGTCGCGGTGGTTTGTCCCGGGCGTGATTCCGGTGACGCTCCTCGAAATCGCATCGGAGCGTGGTCTTGTCCCGGCCGAACTGCTCACGCGTGCCGGCATCGAGGTCGCCCTTGAAGACCTGTTTGAGTCGGGCCTGACCTTCGCCCAACACGCCCAGCTCGCGCAGCTAGTCGATGCCGAACTCCACGACCCCCGGCTCGGGTTTGAACTCGGCTGGCGTCTGCCCCCGACCGCGCTCGGCAATCTGGGCTACGCCTTGCTGGCCAGTGCAACCCTCGCCGAGGCTCTCGACCTCCTCCAACGCTTCTGGCACCTGGTCGGACGGGCAGCTCTGATTTTGGTCGACTCGGACGGCGATATCAGCAACGTGAAGGTCATTGTACAGTCATCGATTCCCGAAGAGGAGCACGCCACGATCAAAGAGATCACCCTGGTGAGTATGTTCCGCGGTCTCCTGGCCCTGATGCCAGGTTCGGGTGAACAGGCGGAAGTCTGGTTTGATTTCCCCGAACCCCCCCACGGCGCCTACGTGCGCGAACGCTTGGGGCGGGTGCACTACGACATGCCGGCGTGCCAGTTTCGCTACCCGACCCGACTGCTGGCAACCGAGTTGCCGATGTCCAATCCTGTGGGTCTGCGGGCAGCCGTCAAATGGTGTGAGAGCGAGGAGAAGATGCGGGGCCTCGCCGATGGTCGACTCACAGCCCGTCTCCAGGCAGATCTGCGCCCGAGTCCAAACGGTTATCCCTCGCTCGAGCAGGTCGCCCGACGCCTCGGTATGGCCCCACGAACCCTTCGGAGGCATCTCAAACGCGAAGGAACCCGGTTTTCATCGCAGTTGGAGCTCGCCCGCCAGCGCGACGCGATGCGACTGCTCGACAATCCCAAACTGGCCGCCCACGAGGTCGCGGCAATGCTCGGCTACGTCGACGCGGCGAACTTCACCCGCGCGTTTCGGCGGTGGACGGGGCTGACCCCGACGCAGTACCGCAAGAAGCGAGCCGTTGGTAAGAGTCGTTGATTGTCCATTGAATTCTCCAGATCCATCCATCCGATTGGACGATGGGTACGCGGTACAGGATCGTCCTTTCCCAGGCACGAGCGGACAACGGGTGAGGATCGTTGACCCACCATTCCGTTTCGGAGAGCACCGTATTGACGGCTCATCCGTCCGCGAAATCCCACAATCGACGGTGCAAAGTAGCGAGGTCGGTGGGTCGAACGGAAGCAGGAAACCGCCGCAACAATGGCACGATGTCACAATAACGATGTAGAAGCACATAGCCTGTCAAGCGGCGGGCAAACCCGGGCGTCAGTGCCGATGCCGGGTAACCGTAGGCCCGCAAAAACGTCGACATCGCCCGTGGAAACAGGGGCGAGACAAATCCACCAATGCTTGTAAATTCGACCTCTGCGGCACCGTATTGCACATCTCCGAAATCGAGGAGTCCCGACAGATTCCCATCGCGGTCGACATGTACATGGCCGGGATGAAGGTCGTTGTGGAGAAACACCCGCCGCACCGGCCACGATGAAACCGGTCGCAAGTCGTCGACAAAGTGCTCGATCTCCGCGAGCCAACGGGCGTCGACGCCTCGCTGCCGATGCTTTTCGAGCATCGAAACCCGGCGTTCGTGCATGTACGCGGACCAGTCGATCGCCAGTTCACTGTCCTCGTCGAGCGGAATCTCGTGCAACGCGGCGGCAAGCGTTCCGAGTTGGGCAACCAACCGCTCGTGCTGAGCTGCGTCGAGCTGCGGCCAAATTTCGATAGCTGCCCTTCCGGAGAGTCTCGTCGTGATCAAGTAGGACCAGCCATCGATCTGACCTTCGGCACACACGGCGGGAGTGGCGACCGGCAGACGTCCAGCAACCTGTGCAAGCGCGGTTCGTTCGAGGGCAAAGTCGACAGAAGCAAACGGCGCAAACAATTTAACGACGCGGTCGTTGCCCAAAAACACGACGTGAAATCCGTCAGCAGCCCGTTTAAATGGGCCGTTGAGGTGATGCCGCGCCGCGAGCTGCAAAACCGCCGCGGCAAACGGCTCGTCCTGCCCACGACCTTCTAAATACGAGCGAACATCGGCATAGGCGGGCAGCATTCGCGGCAACGTAGACGGATGTGCGGCTCGATGCAAGACATCCTTGACCAGGCGAGGTTGTAACACGTTCCAGCCACCGGAAACATATTGATGTATCCACAAGTTTTATCGATTCACCCCTGGATTTCACCAAGGCTGTGAACCGAGTACAACCTCTTGGATGTACTTACAAAAGACGCTGGGCCGAACGTTGCGGACAATCAACGACCGAGGTGCCCTGCCGTGGCCAACATGTGTGCCTCGGCGCTCAGTCTCCTTCAGACTGGCCTACCACAGCTTCCAGCGCTTCTTTTTCTTCTTGGGCTCGGGTTCCGGCTCCGGGGAGCTCGGCGCGGGTTGTGCCGTCGGTTTTGGTGGCGGTGGAGGTTGCTTTGCTGCCACCGGACTCGACGCAGTCGGTGGTTTCACCTTTTCACCGTGTTTGGCAAGCAGTGCACGGACGCGTCGCTGGAGGTCTCGCCCTTTGTCGGGGTCGATCATGGCAACGAAATTTGCATAGCCATGCATCGAGCTCAGGACGTTGGTGCTGTCGTTCCAGCGCTTGCCCTGGGGACCGTCTTTTTCGACCTGATAGAGGGTTGCTCGGAACCTTCGCAGGGTCGCTCGGTCGACCCCGAGTTTGTCGTTGACGGTCACACCGGTGACTTCTTGCTTTTTGGTCCGCCGCATCACGCGGGTCTTCTTGGGATGGACGGCAAATCCCTCGTGGCGCACGATGTCTTCGACGGCCCGGATCAGGCGGCCAATGAGGCGTGTGCGGGCGACGTCACGGCCGGCGGAAAATGTGAGGTCGTCGGCGTAACGGGTGTAGGTAAAGCCCATCGACTCGGCGAGCCCGGCTAGGCGGCGGTCGAGGTTGCGGCACAGGATGTTGGTGAGCGCGGGGCTTGCAGGTGACCCTTGGGGCAGCCGGCGGGGACCGACCGCGACGAAAAAGTGGCTTCCGTCGAGTTCGATCTCTTCGATGTCCGGCTCGCTGCACAGCAGTGTCAACACCGTGGCAACGGACTCGCTGTAGCCGAGCGAGACGAACAACCCCTTGACCCGCGGATAGGTGACCGTGGGGAAGAAGTCCTGCAAGTCCATGTTGACCACAACATCGGCACCCAAATGGGGTCGTGCATTGCTGGCGATGCTGCGGTGGTGGCGAAACCCGTGGGCCGCGTCGTGGACCGGTACCTGCTTGAGGATATGGTTTAAGATCCAGGTTTGAGCCGCTTTGAGCCGCGGCATCGGAGCCGAGATCAGGCGGACACCACCTGTCTTTTTGGGCACCTCAAAGCGGCGGTAGTGGTGGACCGTGGCGACCCGACGGTCGAAGGCCAAAAACCGCAACTCGCTCAGCGGTACCCGCATCGCGCTGGCGAGGGCTTCGGGGCTGGTAAAGACGGGCAGCTTGTTGGCACTGAGCCGGTCGCGGTTGGCCAGGCGATGTTGCAGAGCACCGGACACTCCTTCGCCCAGATACAGCAGTTCGCGTTTTTTACGTTCGGCCCATGCGGCGGCTTTCTCGGACCGCACCTGCTCGCGTCGCTGTTTGGTCTCGACCCGCCGGCGCTTGGCGTCGGCCATACGCTTTTTGCGGGCGTCGGCGAGCAGCTGCTTTTCGTTGTACATACGCTGCACGCGGGCGCGCAGGTCGTTGAGCTTTTTTTGCAGCTGGCCGCGACGGCGGATTTCGTCGGCCGGGTCGTTGGGAAGCGTGCCGCCCGACGGCCAAAATCCAAGTCGGATCATTTCCTCTAAGATGACTTCATCTTTGGAGGAGTTGCGGATCCGTTCGTAGAGTTCTTGGCGGGTACGGGGCTGGGACATGGCAAGACCGGATGGGGTCGGGTGCTCGGTGAATGAGCGGGAAAAAGGTCACGACAGTGGCGGGTCGGGCCTTCGAAGGCTCTCAGTACTGGGCCGCTCAACTCCAGCGGTACTTGGGGTAGCTGGACTCATTCGCTACTCAGAAGCCGAACCGGAATGGTCCAGCTACCCCGATGTACCGCACAGTGAAGAGCGGACCAGTGATGCATGCAAAAACAAGTCTCACGGACGGCGATCCGCCGCCCTTTCCTGCAAGGCTGGTCCTTCCTCGCCACTGTCATGACAAAACTTTAAAATTCGCGGGTGGGTTCCTCCGGTGTTGCGACAACCTCGGGCCGCTATTTCTGCGACTTTCGATGGGCGATACGCAGGGCCAGTATATGCTCACACGGCCCCTTGTGCAGCTTGTTTTGAAAGAAAAAGTTGCAACTACAGCGGGCGTCGATCATCCGCTCGTCGCGATCGATCACAAGTTCGGGTGTGTAGCGAGCGACTTTGCCGCGCACGGTCACAGTTCCGTTCATCCGCCGGTCGGCACTGCTGACCGTGACTTGCCCGCGATCGCAGAGCGCGTTGGCCTGCTGTTCGCGCTCGTTGGCAAATCGTAATTTGTCCATCGGCAGTGGATCGCGGCTCAGCTCGCGGACGCGGTAGACTTCTTGATCGAGGTCGTAGATCGCACGGCCTGCTTGGGTGTACGC
>CAZUPD010000001.1:57608-255419 GCA_964621785.1 uncultured Nannocystaceae bacterium | reverse complement strand
ACGCTCCGACTAATTCTCCCCCGCCTCCAACTGAACCAAGCCGCCCCCCCCGCTCCGACTGAAACGACCCTGACTCTCCCCCGCCTCCAACTGAACCAAGCCGCCCCAAAGATTCGCGGTGGAATTTTGGCCGAGGACTGAGCCTTGAGCGGCGACGCTGTAGTGGCCTACTGCAAGCCGCTCAGGGCCTGTCCTCGGCCAAAATAACCCGCGCACTCAAACACGGATCAGCTCAGCTCCAGGCCCAATCCTCGGCATGTTCGATGTCTGCGAGGACCACTCCGCAACTCGGTGCACATTCACGGGTCAGTCGACGGATCTGCATCGCCTGCAGCGCGCCACCTCCGACAACCACCGCCACCCGGACTCCGTAGCGCTCGGCTCCCGTCAGGATCTGCGAGATGGCTCCCTGGGTCACCGGCCCACTGACAGGTGGGGCATCTCTCAGGTCGAAGACAAACCCTCGGATGTCCTTTTCTGTGCGGAAGTAGTCGTGCAGTTGCTCAGCGAGCACTTGGGCGAGGTATGCTCCTCGACTGACATCCAGATCTCGGCGGCGCCAAACCTTGCATGTCAACATACCTTGGCGGACACTCACCGAATGGTTATCGCGCTCGGCCAGCACTTCCCAGCCGATCCGCAACCCCGATGACGATGCACTTGGATCACTGGCGAGCACTGGCTCGGAGCCCATCTCGCTTTCGCGGGGTATGCAAGTACTCGCCACTACCGTCACTGTGAACCAAGATCTTGGAATTTGGTAGTCGGCAAACGTCTACTCTTCGAGAATCACCGGATACGAAGGTCGTTGGCCCAGCAACTCCTCAAATGAAGCTTGTCTCAAACGACACATTTCGTCCTGCAACAACTGCGGTGCACAGGACTCGCGCGGCAAATTTCCCCATTGTGTGAACACCGCTGCACGTGCTTGAGCGCGTTGCTCCGCGGTTCCAACCGGATCGTAGGGAATCTGTTTGAACCCCGCGATCTCGCGGAGGCTCCTCCCCGCAATGTGGCGAACCGCCGCATATTCGTCGATCAACAGCTCGGCGAGGAAGGGCGCCAACACCTGCGTTTGACTCGTCTGCGCGGCAGCTTCCCATCCGACATGCCACGCCACCAACGCCCGCACCCCCGCATCCCCCCGCAACATCCACAAGATCGCTGCTGCGACCTCGCGCTCATCTGGTTCTAAGTCGGGCTGCGACAGTCCGTACCAGCGTTCGAGCCACCCACCGGTCCACGCCAACGTGCGGTCGAGATGACACAGATTACAGGCATTCGGCCGCCCGGTCTGCAACGCCTCCTCGAGGTTCGGGCTATCGATCTCGTGGCTTCGTATTGCCTTGAGAAGCCCATAGGTCGTGTGCGGCATATGGCAATTGACACATTGGCTGCCACTTGAATCCTCGGCGTGATGGGTATGGGCGGAGATTCCGTTGGCGAATGGTTCGTGGCATTGCGTACAGCTTGTATCTGCATCTAGATCGGGGCGCAGTTGGTCCGTGGGCTTGCCCGTGTGCATCGCGTGGCACGAAAGACACGAGAAGTCGTCTGCTTGGAAGCACGGCGACTCGATCAAGCCGTTGTACTCCCGCCCCGAGATCCGCACCATTCCGTCGGACCAGAAGCGTTTGACAAAAAAATCGGGGTCCTCTGCAACTTCGTGATCGAGCCATGGTTGGGTCGCGTGCACCGGGTGTCGGACCACGCGAATCGCCGGCTCCAACGTCTGGCCCGGGAGGAAGGTCGACCCCTCCCCGCGCCAGCTGTCCTCGTCGGCAAACCGGGTGATCGCGTGACACTGGCCGCAGACAGCCGACGAACGCTCGCCATCGAGCTTGCCCGGGTGGACGATCGTTGTATCCGCATTCTCTTGTAAGTGGGACGCATAGCGGGTCGCCGGATGTTGTTGGCGGGCGACATGTACCGCGCCTGGCCCGTGGCACGATTCACAGGCGATCCCCAGCTCGGCGACGGCCGTTTGCGCACGTGTACCGTCTCCTCGGTCGACGACATTTTCGGTCACCCGCGGTGCCCCGGCGACCGCGTGACATTTGATACACACATAATTCCATGTATACACACCGTCTTCAATCGGCGGGCGCAACAGCGTCGACTCGTTGGGCACCCACTGCGCCGGTTGATCGTCGGTTTCCAGCAGGTAGGAAAACGGGAATGCATGGAGTTTGCGCGGCCCATCGCCGGCGACCCAAAACACTTGCATGTGGTGACTGCCGGTGAGCATCACCACACGTTTCCACGCCCACGGCGGATCCCCCGGGAGCTCCTCGTCATCCATATGTTCAAGTAGCCAGGTTGGATCGCGCAGGTAGACCCAGAACTCTTCTCCGCGGCGTTCGACCCGATAGGTCCCTGTCGGATCCGTCAGTTCGCGACCGTCAAACGGGGCTTGGACCGTCTCAGGGCTCGCCGGTTGGGTCATGGTACGGTGGTAGCTGTGGTACCAACTTGTATAGTCACTCGGATGACACCCGCGACAGGTTCCCGACCCGACAAAGCCGCTGCGGGACGTCTCGGGAATGGCGGCTGCGAGCGCCTTGCCACTTCGTGTACGGTTGGCCGTCTGGGCGACCGCTGCTCCTGCAAGCGCGAGCAAGGCAAGGCCGCCGACCGCCCCCGCAGCTGACCACAGCTTCGACACGCCAACTATTGTCCGGTCAACACCACCGCCGGGTCCAGCTTCGCCGCGCGCCTTGCCGGAAGCGTCGCCCCCAACACACAAAACCCGATCGCAAACCCGATCGAGGTCAACAGCAGCGTCGGGCTAAACTCGAAGTAGGTATCCGGCTTGTAGGGGAAGTCGGGTACATAGTTGGCCGAGACCACATCAAATCCGTAGGCCGCCAACATCGACAGCACCACGCCGACTGCCCCGGCGATCGCTCCGACCACCGCCGCCTCGCCGATGATGATCGTGCGAATGTTGGCCCGGCTCGCACCGACCGCACGCATGATCCCGATCTCCTGCTGGCGCTCGTAGATCAGCATAAAAAACACATGCATGATGTTGATCGCCGCGATGCCGACGATGACGATGCTGACAAAGCCGAACACCATCATAAACACCGCGATCAGCATGGCCGCCTGTTCGGCACCCGAGTCGGCAACATCGAAGCCGGCATCTTCGACCGCCTTGGCGACCCCGGCCACGTTGTCCTTGCTGTCGACATCGACGATGATCGAGTGATAGGTGGTCGCTGCGTTGACGTCGTCGAACAGCACGTTGTAGCGGCTGACATAGCCCAGCGGCAGGGTCAGACCGAGGGAGATGGCGCGGTCGCTAAAGCCGACCAAACGCCCGCGCTCGATGACCTCTTTTTTTCGCTTGGACGCGCGCACCATCGACGCCCCAACCCGCAGATCAAACTTGAGCCCGAGGACGAAGTTCGGGTTGAGTTTGGGCAGGCTGTGGGCCCGCCGAATGGTGCCGTTGTAGATCTCGACCAGGTGATTGGACGCGATCACCGGGACGTAGTGGCGACACACCTTCGATTTCGGTGTAGGCGCAACTTCAACAGCCGGCGCAGTCTCCTTCTCGGGCGCCTTTTCGCCGTCGGCCAGGCGAGCGTGCTCCGGCAGTGGATCGCCGCAGTACAGCATCGCCTCACCACAGTCGTCATCGACCTTGCACGGGGTGTTGGCCTCGCGGTCGTCGAAGTAGTCAAACGCGAACTTGCGGTCGATATCCCCGGCGACCAGCTCTGGATCGATCCCGTCGGCGACCATCTCGGTGCGCATGGCGTTGCCAAACAGCTCCTTGCCGCCCGCGGCGATCGAGGGGACCGTCAGTTTCATCTTGGGATACACGCCGTTGACATGGGGGATGGTGGCGAGTTTTTTGGCCGCCTCGTCGTCGAGCGAATCCTTGCCCATCCCCATCCGCAGCGGCCCCAAGTCGACATCGGTGCTCCGTGGAATCACCTCTAATTTGTCGAGCGGGAAAATCTCTCCGAGGACGACGGAGCGCACACCTGACCCAAGGGCCAGAAAAAACGCGAACGCGGCGATCCCCACGATAATCCCGATCGAGGCGAGGATAAAGTGGCGGGAGTGGTGGCGAAGGTCCTTGCGGATCAGCTGTCTCAACCCACTCATGCCAAGTCCTCCGTTGTGGCTTCAGGTTGTGGATGTCGGGCAAACTCGGTGGTCGCGGCCGGCGGTTCGTACACCGTTGTTTTGGGCGGCGGCTCATAGGCCGTTGTCTGGGGGTTTTTTAGGCTCTCGGAACCCTGTGTATCTGCATGGTTCTCGCGTTGCGTGCGGCGGTCCTCGACCACGTTGCCCTCGACGATCCGGACCACCCGGGCGGCAGCCTCGGCGATGAGGTCATCGTGGGTGACGATGATCAGGGTGATGCCATCGCGGCGGTTGAGCTCGGAAAACAGGTTGAGGATCGCATCTCCGCTCTCGCGGTCGAGGTTGCCGGTCGGCTCGTCACAGATCAGCAGCGACGGCTTGTGCAACAGTGCCCGGGCGATCGCAATACGCTGCTTTTGCCCGCCCGAGAGGTGGATCGGACGACTTTTGGCCTTATCCGCCAGGTCCATCTGGGCCAGCAACTCGAGCCCCCGCGCCTGGGCGTCGCGCGTGCTCAGACTGCCTTGGCCACCGTCGAACAGTGCCGGCAAGATGACGTTTTCGAGGCACGTCATATGTCCGAGCAGGTGAAATGACTGGAACACAAACCCGATATGGCGGTTGCGGTAACGGCTCAGGTCGCGGTCGGACATCTGACCCAACTGCGTCCCCTCGACCTCGACCGTGCCGCGATAGTCCGAATCGAGTCCGCCGATGATGTTGAGGAGTGTCGTCTTGCCCGAGCCCGAGCGTCCGATGATCGAGACGAACTCGCCGGCGGCGATCTCGAGGTCGACCCCTTTGAGGACGTCGAGGTTCGTCTGTCCAGTGCGATAGGTCTTGTGTACGCCGCTGAGGCGGATCATAGACGTGCACCGTAGCGGCTGCTGGTGACCGCGGTCAATCACGGCTCCAATACCCGACCGGCCATGGTTTTTCTCGCGCATCGCCTTGACCGGCGAAGCGGGGAAAATCGGCACGTGAGGCAGTCGAGCAATCCGCGGACCGCTCGCTCGCCAGTCTCAAACCGGCGCGCTTCGTCGCCATTGTCGCGCTGACCGGATCACACATTCGAACCGCAACACGGACGATGCATCGATGTGACCGGCAAAAACCGCGCTTCGGCGACCGTCTATTCCTCGACGACCATCGAGAACATCCCCGCCAGATTGTCGTGGCCATCGGGCGTCGGGTGGATGCACGTCAGGTCAAACCAGTTGTCGTTGCCGTCCGCGTAGCACACGTTGATGGCATCGTTGTGATAGAAGCCGTGGCCGCAAAACTCCTCGGACATAAACACCATGTCCGTCCCGCTTTCGACCGCGAGCTCCATCAACATCTCGTTGAACGAGTTGATCACCGGCATCCCCTCGGGCCACGAACCGGTGAGGTCTTGGAACTGGGCTGCCGTACACGAGCCCAAGTCACCGGTCCGGTCGGTGTACTCGTAGACGTTAGCGAAGATGACATACGACCCGTTGGGGAAGTTCATCGGATCGGTCAAAAACTCGATCGCGTCCGCCATCAGTTGATAGGCCGCCTCGACATCGACCATAATCTCGTCGATCGGTTTGTTTTCGTTGGTCGCGTCCTTGGCCCAGCGGGCGAGGTCGTTGCCCCCCATGGTGATGATCACCAAGGTACGGTCGAGCTCGGGGCCGTTGAAGCAGTCACCTAACTGGGCCACGAAGTCGTCGGTCCGGGCACCCCACTCGGCACAGGAGCTAAAGTCACCGGAATCTTGGAGCACGCTCTTGCCCTCGAGCGGGTTGACTTGCTTCCACAAATTGGTCGGCGGCATCAGGCCGAACTTCGCCACCAAGCTATCGGCGAGACGCGAGCGGTAGAAGTTATTGGCCGCGGTCGGCGGTGTACCAACGGTGACCGAGTCGCCGAGAAACACCACGCGTTCGACATCCTCGATATCCTGATGGTTGGTGCCGACACAGTGGCTCCCGACGATCGGCCCAAACTGGTCGTAATCCGCCAGAGGTACCATTTCGTCGAACTTATCTTGGTAGCAACCCGCGACCCCGTCGTCGCCCCCCGTATCCGTACCGCTATCGGAATCGCTGTCCGAATCACTGTCGCTCGGGTCTTCGGTTGTCGGGTCTTCGGTCGTCGGGTCTTCGGTCGTCGGGTCTTCGGTTGTCGGGTCTTCGGTTGTCGGGTCTTCGGTCGTTGGGTCTTCGGTCGGGTCCGTCGTCTCGGGATCGGTCGACGCCTCCGAGTCGGAACCTTCACTCGTCGGTCCGGCCGACGTTTCCCCCTCGCTGGTCTCCGCGTCGGTATCACTCTCGTCAGCAGTCGAGCCAGCTGAGGTCTCGCCGCTATCCTCGGTCGCAGACCCGGACCCGTCGCCGCCACAGCCGACGAGCGCAGAAGAAGCTGTACATACACAGAGGTAACGGACAACAATCGATTTTTTCAACGCAAGCATGACAACACCTCGGTAGACGAGTTGGTTGCGTGCGGCTAGCTTCCCCACCGACGCACGCACAACGTCGTAAAGTTGTAGACCCGTTTGCGAAAAAGCGCTGCGAGGATGATCACAGTCGTATGTTCGCCGGTTGTGACGATACGCTTGTAATTGCACACAATTGGCGACCGCGCATTTGCAAGCGATCGGTCTACGACGCAGCCTCTGGCGGTTTGAGGCCAATCTCGATCAGCCGCTCGGTCAAGTAGGCGTGGGCCGTGATCGGTTCGGGATAGCGATTGGGATTTTCGGGGGTCACACACCCCGACAGGGTCTCGAGAAGACAGTCCGAGTTGGGGTGCAAAAAGTAGGGGGTCGAGTAGCGGCTCTCGTGACAGTACGGCGGCGGCGGATTGACCACCCGGTGGGTCGTCGACGGCAACACGTGGTTGGTGATCCGCTGCAACATATCGCCGACATTGCACACAATGGTTCCCGGAATGGTGTCGACCGGGATCCACTCGCCTCCTTTGTTGAGAATCTGTAGCCCCGGCTCGCCCGAACCGACCAGCAACGTGATCAGGTTGATGTCCTCGTGGCGACCCGCGCGTACGCCCGAGGTTTTGTCGGTAATCGGCGGATAGTGCAGCGGTCGCAGGATGCTGTTGCCGACGTTGACCCGGCTTTCGAAAAAATCCTCGGGAAGATGGAGGTGGAGTGCGACGGCCTTGAGCACGCGGCGTCCGAGCTGGTCGAGCGCTTCGTACAGTCCGTAGGTGCGATCCTTGAACGCAGGCACCTCGCGGGGCCAGACGTTGGGTGGATAGGTCTCGCGCATCGCCAGCTCGTCCGGGACCTCGCGCCCCACATGCCAAAACTCCTTGAGGTCGACCGTGTCGCTGTCCTTGGCATGCTCGATACCAAAAGGTGTATATCCACGGGCTCCGGCGAGCCCCTCCTGATAGTAGCTGCGACGGACATCCTCGGGCAGGGCAAAAAATGTCCGGATAGACTCGTAGGCGCCATCGATCACTGCATCGGGAATTCCGTGGTGGGTGATCCCGACAAACCCAAACCGGCGAAAGCCGGCACCGATGTCGTCGACAAATGCCTGCTTGTCGCCCGCGGTCTGGCGGTCGAAACGACGGATATCGAGAATGGGGATGCGCTCGTGAGAAGTTGTCATGGCAAGTACCTCGGTGCGTTCACAGGATGGCCGCGGCCACACAGGCCGTGGAGAAGTTCGCCAGGGTTGCTGCTGTCAGGGCCAGCAGACCCAGCCGGGCAATATCAGACTTTCGCGCGGGGACCAATGCTCCCAGACCACCGATCTGCACGCCGATGCTCGAGAGGTTGGCAAACCCGCAGATCGCAAACGTTGTGATCGCCGACGAACGGGCCGATAGCTCTGACATCTCGTGGAGTTGTTGAAACGCGATGATCTCGTTGACGATCGTGCGGGTGCCCAAGAGTTGGCCCACATCGCCAGCCTCGGCCACGGGGACCCCCATCAACACGGCGACCGGGAAAAATACCCAACCAAAGATCCGCTCCAAGCTCAACCCCTCGCCGCCGACTTCGATGAGTCCCAGCCCCACGTTGCACAGGGCGATCAGGGCCAAAAATGCGATCAACATGGCGCCGACATTGAGCGCCAGCTTGAGACCCTCGGTCGTCCCGTCGGCGACGGCATCGAGGAGATTGCTCGGCCGGTCCGCGAGCTCGACATCCGGGGTGACACCGGCGGTCTGCGGCGAGTCCGTCTCCGGCACAATCATCTTTGCCAACACCAGCGAGCTCGGGGCTGTCATGGCCACCGCCATCAGCAAGTGTTCGATCTCCACCCCGCCGATCAACACGTAGGCCCCCAAAATGGCACCTGACACCGAGGCCATCCCCGAAACCATGACGACAAACAATTCCGACTCGGTCAGGCGCGCCAAAAACGGGCGGATCGTCAACGGGGATTCGGTCTGGCCCATGAACACGCTGGCTGCGACCGCCAATGACTCCGCCCCACTGGCCCCAAACAGGCGCACCGTCGCCTTGGCCATCAGGCCGACGATCCGCTGCATCACCCCGAGGTAGTAGAGCAGCGAAAACAGGGCGGCGATAAAAATGATCGTCGGCAACACCTGAAATGCAAACACCACGTCGAGCCCCGATGTTCCGCCCTTGTGTTTGCCGAGTTCGCCAAACATAAATCCAGAGCCGGCAAACGACTGCTCCAACACCGTCGAGACCCCCTTGGCCGCCTTGCCGAGGGCGAGCTGTCCCCACGGAACCTTGAGCAACAACAGGGCCATCCCCCACTGCAGGGCAAAGCCAATGACAACCGTCCGCCATGCGATCGCCCGACGCTCCCGACTGAGCCCATAGGCGACCGCCACGATCACGGCGATCCCACACAGACTCAGACAGCGTTCGAGGATCATACAAGCCCTTTAAAATATCATGCAGATACAGATTTTTTAGCGGCTTGCGCCGCTTCAGATACGGCCGCGAGCGAGACCCGCTCGTCGTAGTGTAAACAACAGACCGGGGCGTAGCGATCGTTGCCACCGAGCTCGACCTGGGCACCGTCGACGACCCCCTTACCATTGTGCATACGCAAGTTAAACATCGCCTTGCGGTTGCAAAACTGGCAGGTAACCTTGACCTCCTCGATACTGTCGGCGAGTTCCAACAGTCGACGCGATCCGGGAAACAGACGGGTGCGAAAGTCGGTCCGCAAGCCGTAGCAGATCACTGGCAAACCTGGCCGTAAGGTCAGCACCCGGAGTTGCTCGATCACCGCCGGCGACAAAAACTGGGCCTCGTCGACCAAGACACAGTGGTAGCCCTCAAACTGCGTGGGGTCGAGGACGCTGTCGGACTCGACCAACATATCGGCGCGGGCCGACAGCCCGGCACGCGATGCGATCATGTCGGCACCAAACCGATCGTCGAGCCGGGGTTTGAGCAAAATGACCTTCTTGCCCTGACTGCGGTAGTTGTGGGCCACCGCCAACAAATTGAGGGTCTTGGCCGAATCCATGGTGCCGTGGCGAAAGTAGAGTTTTGCCATGTGCGTCTACCTTAGTTGCAGGTACATTTTTATGAATATTAACAGCCGAACAGGCGATCGCCCGCGTCGCCCAACCCCGGCCGGATCCATCCGCGGGCGTCGGCACAACGATCTTGTGAAGCGGTGAGGATCGGTACTTCCGGATGCGATCCGTGGACCCGCGCGATCCCTTCGGGCGCGGCCAGTACACACACAAACGTCGGCGGACGGCTCACCCCCTGGGCGATGACCTTGTCGAGGGCCGCCACTGCACTGCCGCCCGTCGCCAACATCGGATCGAGGACAAACACCCGTTCATCCCCGGCCAGCGCATCCAACTTCGACAGGTAACACGTCGGCTGCAAGGTCGCGTCGTCGCGGACCAGTCCGAGGTGACAAACTTTCGCTTCTGGCAACATGTCTAAAAAGCCATCTACAAGCCCGAGCCCGGCCCGCAGGATCGGCACCAACACCACCGGCTCGGCGATCTCAACCCCCTGACTCGACTCGAGTGGTGTTTGGACCGTGATATCGCGGGTGCGGACATCGGCCAACACATCGATCGCCAACGCCCGGGCGATCCGTCGAATGGCGGCCCGAAACGCCTGGGCAGGCGTATCGCGTGAACGCATCACAGTGAGGTCGCGTTGGACCAGAGGGTGCGAGAGCACGTGGACAGACGGAGACATGCCACTTCGGTGTAGCGCGGTGGGGTTTGTCGGCTCAAGCCCCCGCTAGCTGGTTCGAACAACCGCAGGTGCCGACGAGAATCCCACCAGGTGTCACCCTACTGTCACATAACTCGATTTCACGGTCCCGGGTGCGACCGCCGAATGACAAAAAGTTATCCACAGATCTCAGATCTCTGTATGACCAACAAATGTGAGGCAGATATCTCGGGACCCCCGGAGGCCCGGACAATGCAACAACCTCACGGGCTTGGCCGATGACAACCTGGCAATTGCACTTGGGCGCGAGCAGCGCGTGGTTTTCGACAACCGAGGCCCATCCATGCAGACCGTCGGCTACAATCGGAGTCGACGCAAACACGTGGTTTGGTCCTCCCACAGCGTCGGCTTGTCCTTCCTCCTATGTTCCTGCCTCGGCATTGGGACAGGCTGTGTACGCGACGCCCTCGACTACGGATGCGACCCCACGGCGACCCCGCAGCTTGTGATCACGGAAGTCCGCAGCGGTCAGGACGACCCCTACGGCGAGTGGATCGAGCTGTTTAATGCCGGCGACACACCGGTCCTACTGGAAGACCTGTCCCTCGAGACCATCGACACCGCGAGTGACTCCGAACTGGCCGACGTCAAGACTCGGCGCACCCGCATCTTCACCAGCGACACGACCCTCGAGCCCGGTGAGTACGCGATCATCGGCAGTACCGGTTCGCAGATCAGCGGCTTGCTGGCCGCTTCGTATGCCGGTCGCGTCGAAACCAGCTCGAGCGCCGACGGCAGTGTGTTGATGGATGCCAAAGTCGGCAGCCTCGACATCTACCAATGCGGTTCACTGATCGACCGCATCAAATACATCCACCCACCCACCGGCGGCACCATCATCCTCGACGGCGCCCTCGACCCCAGCGACACCGACAACGGGTTTGATCCGGCGATGCCCGTCGACCAAAACTTCGGCTTACCCGCTGCTTGGTGCATCGACAGCCGGGCGCAAGCCGTCCCCGGCGTCGAAGAACCCTACGCGACCGGTTCACCCGGTGAGCCAAACCCAGTCTGTGCCGACCTCCCTCCGGTCGACGATTCGGAGTCCGAATGATGTTCGACTGCTTCAACCAGTTTTGCCGCAGCGCCCTCATCCTCACGGCCCTCACCGCGTTGGGATGTGCCGCCGCCAGCCGACCCCCCGAACGCTACGACCGCTACATCCTCGACAAGACCCTCGACGAGTACGAGAAAACCGGGACCACCACCACGGCCGATGCCTCGCTCGTCCTCGGCGAGTTTGCCCTCAAAAAAGTCGTCGACGGCGACACCCTGTGGGTCGAAGGGCTCGACAAGAGCCTGCGCCTGTTGGCGATCGACACTGAAGAAACGTTTAAAAAGGAAACCGAACGCCGGGCTTTTGAGGAAGGTTGGGAGACCTACCTCGCCAAGTCGCAAATCGAGCGTCGCGGCAAACCGGTCAAAATCCCGACCCCCGTCGGCGAGGAGGCCAAGGATTACGCCAAACACTTCTTCGAAGGTGTCCGCACCGTCCGTCTCGAACGCGACCACCCCAAGGAAATCCGCGGTCGTTTCGATCGTCACCTAGTCTATGTATTTGCAGAAAAGTCGGACCAATGGGTCAACTACAACGTCGAGTGTGTCCGCGCCGGGATGAGCCCGTATTTTACCAAGTACAGCTATTCGCGGCGGTTTCACCAGGAATTTGTCGACGCCCAAAATGAAGCCCGTGCGGCCAAACGCGGGATCTGGGATCCAAACAAACAGCATTACCACGACTACGACACCCGGATTGCGTGGTGGAACCGGCGGGCCGACTACATCGCCGCGTTTGAGCGCGAAGCGGCCGACGACGACAGCATGATCACGCTGACCCACTGGGACGCCCTCGATCGCATCGGTCAACGTCTGCAACGGGAAGTCACGGTTTTGGCGACCGTCGGCGACATTCGCTACGGCAAGGGTCGCGCGCCCACTCGGGTCCTCCTCAGCCGGCGGATGTTCCAGGACTTCCCTTTGATCTTCTTTGACCGCGACACCTTAAAGGCATCCAAGGTCGAAGATTCCCGCGGTGACTTTGTCCGCGTCCGCGGCGTGGTGACGACCTACCACAACAAGCGCACCGACGAAGATGTCCTTCAGATCATGGTCGAAAAACCTGGTCAAATCATCCGCGACCCCGACCAAGGGCCTCCGCGGATCCTCCCGGGACACCCCGATTGGCCGTTTGCGATCCCCGACGGGTACGAGCCTGAATCGGAAGACAATCGAGATGACCTGATCGCACCCGCCGAGGACAACTCTCCGAACTCCGAATCAACCGAGGATGGTGCTCCGGCAACCGCAGTACCGGATCCGCAACCGGCCACCGACCCACCCACCGCTCCGACCTCCGATCCGACCATCGCCGATCCGCCCACCCCCACCGCGCCATGACTGATTTGTATCGACAACAATCTCTGTGCCCCCGCGCGCTTTGGCTGGCGGTGCTCCTCACCCTGCCGGGGTGTGGCGAAGACAGCACATCGACGACCGAGGGCACCACCGAGACCTCGGGCGGGAGTGAGACCGCTGGCCCAGCCGCGTGTACAGGCAACTTCCTGCCCGGCGACCTGGTCATCACCGAAGTCATGGCCAACCCCAGCGGGTCGGACGACGGATTTGAGTGGTTTGAGATCTACAACCCGGGCGATACCGTGGCCTCGCTCAAGGGCGTCACCATCATCCTCAGCCGCAGTGACGGTTCCTCGGAAAAACAGCACACGATCGCCGGCGACATCGAGATTGCCCCGGGCGGTTACGTCACCGCGGGCAACATCGCCGACGCCTCCCAGCTCGTCTTCATTGACTATGCATACGGCGAGGTGCTCGGCAATATGAGCAACGGCGGAGGATGGCTGCGGCTACAGTGTGGCGACGAAGAAGTCGATTCGGTCACCTGGCTGACCGATCGCGACGGAGCCTCCCATACGTTTGACGGTTATCTCAAGCCCCCGGATGCCGTGACCAACGACGACCTCGCCCTGTGGTGTGAGGCCCAGAGTTTTCCCCCCGACACGTTCCTCACCGGCGACCTCGGCACCCCCCAACTCCCCAACGACTACTGCCCGCCACCCACCGGTTTTTGCTACGAGGGCGACGACTTGCGCGAGCTCGATCCGCCGGCTCCGGGCGACCTCGTGATCAGTGAAATCATGCCCGACCCGCTCACCTCGGACGACACCGAGGAGTGGTTTGAGGTCTACGTCGCCCGCGATGTCGATCTCAATGAACTTGTACTTGCACGGGATTTTGGCGACAGTGACTTTGTCACCATCGGCCCACAGGCCCAGTGCGAACGGGTCACCGCGGGGGCCTACCTGGTATTTGCCGTCAGCGAGGCCCAGACCGCCGGGCTCCCGCAGGTCGACTACGTCTACAAAAAGTCCAAGCTCAACCTCGTCAACTCCGACGGCTCGTTGACCCTGGCCCACTCCGAGCAACTCATCGACGGGGTCAGCTACACCGACAGCGAACCTGGGCAATCCCTGTCGCTCGACCCCGATATGCTCGACGCGGATCTCAACGATGGCGAAGATGCATTTTGCCTCGGGCTCGGCGACTACGGCCCCGGCGGTCAGGGGACACCGGGCATGCCCAATCCCAACTGTGGGCAATGCCTCGACGCGATGGGCAACCCCCGGGACCCGATCTTCCCGAACCCGGGTGAGCTGGTGATCACCGAGTTCATGGCCAATCCCGCAGGTGCCGACGGCGATCGCGAATGGATCGAAGTCTTTGCGGGTGCCGACGTCGATCTGATGCATGTACATGTCGGGAAGAGCAAAGACACCGAACCGCCGGACCTCTCCCCGCTGATGCCGGTGATGGAGGGGCAACCCGGTTCCTGTCTCGAAGTTCCGGCCAACACCTACCTCGTACTCGCCCGCGAACCCAACCCATCGCTCAACGACCTGCCCCACGTCGACTTTCTCCACGGGCTGTCCCTGAGCAACTCGGGTAACCAGCACATCTACCTGTTCCAGGGGCAAGACATCGAGCTCGACCACGTCGCCTACACCGAACTCTCGGTCGCCGACGGCTACGCGCGGGCGTTCCTCGGCGAGCTCGACCCCGAACTCAACAACAACGCCGACGACGACATGATGTGGTGTACCCCCACGGATACGGGGCCGAAGTACGGTCAGGAAAACTTCGGCACACCGGGGCAAGCCAACCAATGTGAGTAGACCGGAGCTACCATGAACATTTGTATCCACACCTATCGTCGTCTCCTCGCCCCCGGCCTGCTCGCCGGCATTTGCCTCGGCACCCTGCTCTCGGCCTGTGGCTCCGACACAGCCATCCAACCGTGCGAGGCCGACCTCGCGGCGGGTGAGTTGGTGATCACGGAAATCATGGCCGCACCGTCCGGTAGCGATGAGGGCCAAGAATGGATCGAGCTCTACAACGCCTCGGACCGTCCCGTGAGTCTGCGCGGGCTGGCACTCGCCTACGCCGACGATCGCGACGACGGCGGAAACCTCTACACATTTGAGAGCGACGACGAGATCGCCCCGGGGGCCTACTACGTCGCCGGCAGTGTCGATCCCGAGTTCCAGCCAGAGTACATCCAACACTCGTACGGCAAAGCTCTCGGGCGCCTCGGCGACAGCGACGGCATCATCCAGGTCCAGTGCGGCACCACGATTGTCGATGAAGTCGACTACGACCATACGGGCGAAGGTCGTTCCCGTATGTTCGATGGGACACTCGAACCGGACGCCATCGAAAACGACAACAAAGAACTGTGGTGTGCGGCGACCGAGAGCTACGACGGGGAAAACAACGGCAGTCCGGGGATGCGCAACCAACCGTGTATGCCCGGTCCCGAAAATGTCGGCCGCTGCCGCGACGGCGACACCTGGCGTGAGCCGGTCAAGCCCACGGTCGGCGACCTCATCCTCACTGAGGTAATGACCGATCCGACAGGTAATGCCAAGCCCGAGGATGCCGAGTGGTTTGAGGTCTACGTGGCCAATGATGTCGACTTGGCCGGCCTGCAGCTCGGTACCTCGCAGGCAGACGACACCATCCTCACCGGGGCCAATGTCCAGATGACGCTCGACGCTGAGGACTGCCAGCGGGTCACCGCGGGCACCTACCTCGTGTTCGCCGGAGAAGTCGATCCCAACCTCAACGGCGGCCTGCCGAATGTCGACTACCCGATCAATTTTAGCCTCTACAACTCCGATGGTGCCGGCGTGTTTGTGTCGACCTTGGCCCCCACCGGTGGGCCCGATGTGATCGACGCCATGACCTATCCCGAGGTGGTCGATGGGGCAGCCCGTAGTTTGAGCCCCGACGCCCTCGACCCGCAACTCAATGACGATGTCACGAACTGGTGTTTTGCCAGCGAGACCTACGGAGATGGTGGCAAGGGCTCTCCCGGGGCGCCCAATCCGATGTGTGTTGATACAACGGGTTTGTGCCTCGATGGCGAGACAACAATCGCCCTCAATCCTCCGGGGCCGGGTGACCTGTTCATCACCGAACTCATGCCCGATCCGTCGGCGGTCGGCGATACCGATGGCGAATGGCTCGAGATCTATGTCGCAACGGACATCCATCTCGGCGGCCTCGACGTCGGCAAAAATGGCTCTCCCGAACAAACCCTGGGGGACAACGGCGGACAGCTGCTCGATTGCCTACCCGTTGCCGCCGGCACCCATGTCCTGTTGGCCAGTAACGTGAACCCCAGCGAAAATGGTGGGCTTCCCGAAAACGTCCTGCAACTCGACTTCTCGCTGAGCAACAGCGGTGGCGAAGTCTTTGTCGGGACACCGGATGGCGCCCTGGATAGCATTGCCTACCCCGGTTCGACCGCAGGTGCGGCCATCAAACTCAACCCCGATGCCTACGACCTCGGGCCAGCGGGAAACGACGCTCCCGAAAATTTGTGTATCGCCACTGAACTCGAGACCTACGGCGACGGCGACTTCGGGACCCCCGGTGAGATGAATGCGGCCTGTACCGACGATCCCGACCCACCGATGGGTGAGTGCGACGACAACGGGATGATGCGCCTGCCCGTACCACCACAACCCGGTGACCTGCGGATCACCGAGTTCATGCCCGACCCGAGTGCCGTGACCGACAGCGCCGGCGAGTGGTTCGAGGTGCAGGTTTTAGGCGACTTTGACCTCAACAACCTCGAACTCGGCAAGGAAGCGGACGTCAAGTTCACCTACGAAAACCCGAGCTGTCACCCGGTGACTGCGGGCACGACCCTGGTGTTGGCGCTCAACGGGAGTGCGATGGAAAATGGCGGACTCCCGACTCCTGACATCATCTACAGCGGTTTGAGCCTGACCAACAGTGGCGGTGACCTGTTTGTCGGCCACGGCGGCGAAGCGATCGATACGGTGATGTACAACGGTTCGACGGCCGGTGTGGCCCGCAGCCTCGACCCCGGTGATACTACAACTTTCTGTGATGCCATCGACCCCTACGGCGACGGCGACCTTGGCACGCCGGGCACCGCCAACCCGGAGTGCCCGGTCCAAGTCGGTCCCGGGGAATGCCTCGACGGGAATATGGCCCGGACGATTGTCGCTCCGACGCTGGGCGACCTGGTGATCACCGAGTACATGCCCGATCCGGATGCTGTCGGTGACACAGCTGGCGAGTGGATCGAGTTCTCGGCCTTGACAGACTTCGATCTCAATCACCTCGAACTCGGGGAACAGGGCGGTGTCGACTTCACCTACGACGTGACCGAGTGTGTCCCGGTGAGTGCCGGCGACCATATCGTCCTGGCGCGCAACGGCGACATGAACATCAACGGCGGGCTCCCAGCGGTCGACATCGTCTACGGCACGGCCCTGTCGCTTTCAAACGGCAGCGACGACTTTTTCCTCGGCCACGGCGGCGAGGTCCTCGATGCTGTTGCCTATACAGGAAGTACAACAGGCAAGGCCAAGAGCCTCGACTTTAACTCCTACGACCCGCTCGAAAACGACAACGAGATGTTGTTTTGCGATCCGATGGTCACCTATGGCGATGGTGACGAGGGTACGCCCGGCCAGGCAAACCCGGTGTGTAACTAGCTTGAACATGCAAGGATCTTTGTGACGAATCGATTTCTACTCTCGGCCCTCGCGGCCTGCTCGTTGTTCGCCTGCGACACAGGCGAGGACACAACGACAGACACCGCCAACACAACCAGCGAAACAACCGGCGAAGAGCTCCCCTGCACGCCCCAGAGCTCGCCCTGTGGGCCCTCTACGGCCGTCGTCACCCGGGTGATCGACGGCGACACCGTCGAGCTCGACAGCGGTGAAAAAATCCGTTTGCTCAACCTCGACGCCCCGGAAAACACCAAAGAGGTCGAGTGCTATGGACCCGAGGCCACCAACTACCTCAAGAATCTGGTCGAGGATGAAACGGTGTGCCTGTTTTATGACGATGTTGAATGCACAGATATGTTTGGCCGCCTGCTCGCCTTTATCGAGGCACCCGACGGCGAAGCCAATACCCTGTTGGTGGAAAATGGGTACGCCTGCGTGCTGATCATCCCGCCATCGGGGGCTTCGCGCGAGCCCGAGTTTGTCGCCCTCGAGCAGGAAGCCATGCAACAAAGCCGCGGCCTGTGGGGAGCCTGTGATCCCTCGGTCTGTGCCAACTAACCCCGAAAACTTTTTGTAAGCACACACTTCTCCCCCAGCATCCCGGATCGCCGTGCTTGTCCTCCCGCTCGATACGCTCCCCCCAAAACCGGCCCGTCGGCCGTGGGCGAAATGGTTGCTGTGCGCCACTGCGTGCCTCTCGTTGCTGGCTCCGTCACTTGCACATGCAGCGGAGTACGAGCAATTTATCGATGTCGACACCGAAGAGGATCTGATCGAACTCAACGTCAACGGTCAAATTTCGGCGGATACATTTGAAACCTTGGTCGAGCTGATGCGCCGCGGGATCGACCTCAATACCGCCTCGCGCGACGAGATCTATACCCTTCCGAACCTCAGCTACGAGGACGTCGATGCCATCCTGCGCTACCGCAAAGATGTAGGTACCATTAACAATCCGGCTCAGCTCGTCATTGCCGATGTGCTCTCGCGCGATCAACTGGCCGCGGTCGCAGCATTTTTGTTGGTCCGCGACCCGGCGCGTCCGCGAATTTCGACGAGTGGATTTGTCCGCTACCGGACGGCCTTTGTCCAAACCGACCGCACGGTGCCGCCGATGATCCTCGACAGCCAGATCCATACGGCGCGTCACCTGACCGCCGGATTTGCCGGCGCCATCACCCGGCGAAGGGTCGGCGATGTCCGGTGGGATCCGGTCCGCCGAGCTCTGTCGGCCACGCCCGAACGGGTCCGGCCACAGCTACCCAAGTTTTTTGTCCAATGGGACACCGAGCGCTGGGGGGCGATCGCGGGAACCTACCGCATCGGGTTTGGCGAGCGCCTGACATTTGATAATACACGCAACTATTCGCCGAACGGGTTTGTCCGTGACAACGTGATCTACGGACGGGTACAGGACCTGACCCGCGCGTGCCGGCGATCGACGGGCGAGCTTCCCGAGCCCCCCTGCGATGAAGACACTGCAAATACATACATCACCCCCGACTTTCGCTGGCAAGAGACGCTTCAGGGCGCCGCAATTGGGCTCAAGCAGGGCAAACTTCCGGTCGGATGGATGCAGGCCTACGGGTGGTTTTCGTATCAAAATCGCGATGTCTACCAGTACAAAATTTACGATCGCGAGTTTTGCTCGGACCCCCGTAACGACGATGATCCGCGGTGTTCGTCCCCGGATGTCTACGAGCGTACCGAGGACTTGACCGATCCGCAGGCCCAGATCAGCTATGCGATCCTGCCCAACATGTACCGCGAGCTGGTCGCCGGCGGCAACGTGAGCTACTTCTACAACCGCCGGACCCACGTCGGACTCACCGGCTACGGCTCGTCGATCGCGTTCAATCCCGAGGGTGCCAACCTCGACTTTCAAGAGTGGGACCGCACCCCGTTTGGCGGCCCGTTCGGCGCGATCGGCATCAATGGCGCCTGGGGTCGCAAGTGGAGCGACCTGGCCGTTGAGCTATCTCGAAGTTTTGACTCGATGCACACCGTCAGCGAAGACTCCACAGGAGGGGGCTATGCCGGGGTGCTGCGACATACGGCGACGTGGACGAGCAAAAAACCGGGTGAAAAAGGCGGACAGCACGAGTTTGAAACGGTGCTGCGGTTCTACGATCGCAACTTCGCCAACCCATTTGCCCGCCCCCTCGCCTCGCCCGACCAGTTTGAGGGGCAACGTGCGCGCGATGAGTTTGGCGGCCGCCTGCGCTACACGACCACGCTCAACCGCAAGACCCGGCTACAGGTGCGGTTCAACCTGTGGACCAACTCGCAGTTCGAGCGCCCCCAGACCATCACCTACCTGCGTGCCGGCCATGAAGTCGCCAAATGGTTTACGCCCGATATCTGGGTCGACTACCGCAACCGCGATCTCACCGTCAACGGGCCCGGCCAGTGCTACGGCAACTTCAGTGGTGCAAGCTCGTCGATCGCCGGCGATGTCGACGACCCGGATGCCGGCGTCGACGGGAGCACAGGAAGTCTGATCGGACAGGTCGAACCAGACCTCGGATGCCAGGGTCAGCAACTCACGCTCAATGCCTCGCTCAAGTTTGTCCCCCACCGACGAGTCACAATCACGCCGCGCTACCAACATCGGTTTTTGGACGATATCAGCTTCAACAACCGGCTCAACGAAGATGTCCCGCTCGGGCAGATGCCGAAGTCGGAGATGCGCCAGGACGCCCAGGCCTGGTTGACGCTCAACACCCATCCGATCGACGGCTGGCGGGTGCGGGCACGGGTTCGTTACCGCAACCGCGGGCTCAAACTCGTCGACTACGAAGAGCAGTCAATTTGGGGCACGCTCGAGACATCGTACCTGATCCGAAAGGCATTTTTGATCCGCCTGCGCTACGACCTCTACGGCTGGCTCGACCAACGCGAGAGTACGCTCGAACGGATTCCCCGGCAGGAACACCGGCTGCTCCTGCATCTCGAAGGCCGATTCTAGAGTGGCGACTTCGTTGTAAGGGCATCGATATACAACATATTTGTATCAGCATTATTTATTCCGACAACGTCCTCGTGCCGATGTGTTCGCGCCAGAGCTCCGAACATCGACCCGGCCACAGGGCACAAAGTTTCACGTCTGCGTGTGCGTAACGGCGTATCCGCCCGCTCCCCTGCGCGCGATGTGCCCTTGGTTGCGCCGCGTCACCGGCGTAGTATTGAACGCAAGCAGGATATCGATGGACCCAACTGCCTCCACTCCCCGAACCCCCACCGAGAAACACCGCGCCCTCGAGCTGCTTCGCCGTCTGCCACGCGGTGCCCTGCGGGTGTGGCTGTGGATCTGGCGGGGAATCGACCGGGTCCGCAAAGTCGTCGTCAACCTCCTGTTCATCACCATCGTGGTGGTGATTTTTGTGCTTGTGTTTTCGGACGACAGCCCCGACATCCATCCTGAAACGGCCGTGGTGCTTCAGCCCCGGGGAGCCCTCGTCGAGGAGCTCAGCGGCGATCCTTCGGCGCGCGTCCGCGGGATGCTGACCGGCCAACAACCAGAGGAAACGCTGCTGCGCGATGTCATCGACACCATCGATGCCGCCCGTGAAGATGCGCGCGTCAAGGTCCTCGTACTCGACCTCAGCCGCCTGCACGCCTCGGGCATGAGCAAGTTGCAGGAGCTGCGTGCTCCGCTACAGAAGTTTCGCGACAGCGGGCGCAAGGTGATCGCCAGTGCCGATCAATACTCCCAAGCCGCCTACTACCTCGCAGCCCATGCGGACGAGGTGTATCTACATGAGTTGGGTGAGGTCTCGGTTTTCGGACTTGCCAGGTTTCGCACCTACTTCCGCGATGCCCTCGACAACCTCGAGATCGAGTGGCACATCTTCCGCGTCGGTACGTTCAAGAGTGCCGTGGAGCCGTACTTGCTCAACGGTATGTCCGATCAGGCACGTGAAGCGAACCTGGCCTGGATGGACGACCTGTGGAATGCCTACCTCGAAGATGTTGCGATGGCCCGCGGAATCTCGGCGACCGACCTCGCCGATTATGCCATGCACTTCGATCGCCACCTGATAGCTGCCCGCGGTGATGCGGCCCAAGCCGCTGTCGATGCGGGCTTGGTCGACCACGTCGGTGGGCGCGACCTGTTGCGCACCCGCGTGATCGAGCTCGTGGGTGAAGACGAGAAGACCCATACGTTCCATCAGATTTCAGGTAAGAGATTTCTCCAACATGTCCGTTCGACCAGTGTTCCCGAAAACCCGAAGACGCCGGGCGTCGGGGTGATTGTCGCCCGCGGAACGATTCAAAACGGCAGTCACCCCCCGGGTACCATCGGCGGAGACTCGACGGCGGCACTGATCCGCAAGGCCCGGAACGACGAGAACATCAAGGCCCTCGTGCTTCGGGTCGACAGTGGCGGTGGCAGTGCGTTTGCCTCCGAAGTAATCCGCCGCGAGTTTGAGCTCGCGCGTGAACAGGGCAAACCGGTGGTCGTGTCGATGGGTAGCGTCGCAGCGTCTGGCGGCTACTGGATCAGTTGTGCCTCGGATGAAATCTGGGCCAGTCCAACGACCATCACGGGGTCGATCGGGATCTTTGGCATGTTCCCCAGTGTGCAAAAACCGCTGCACAAACTCGGTGTCCACGTCGATGGCGTCGCGATGAGCCCGCGGGCGGGCCTCGACCCGATGCGAACGCTGCCAGCCGAAGTCGCCGAAGGTCAACAAATTGCCATCGAAGACGGGTACCAACGCTTTTTACACACGGTCGGAAACTCTCGAGACATGTCCCCAGAGGAAGTTAATCGGGTGGCACAGGGCCGGGTATGGTCGGGTATCGACGCCAAGCAACACGGGCTCGTCGACAATTTGGGCGGGCTCGACGAGGCGATCGCGTCGGCAGCCGCACGGGCCAATCTCGACACCAGCAACTACCGCATCGAGTACGTCAAAACGGAACAGAGCTTCGGCCAGAAGCTCGTCGAGGATCTGTTTGTAAAGACATCCAGATGGCTGATCGACGAACAGTCCCCCGAGGCCATGTTCCCGTCTGGACCCTACTCCCAGGTTTTGGCGATCATCCGCGAGCAGACGAGGGTTCTCCAATCGTTCAACGACCCCCGGGGGATCTACGCCTACGCCCTACTCGACGTGGACTGAGCCCTACCCAAACAACAACATCCACAGCCGACTGAGCGCCCCACCGCCACTCGGCCGATGAGCCGATGGTTGGGGGCGCGGCGGCTGTTGGCGACGTTGGCGAGCGGCCGTTTCCTGCTCGGCTTGTTTGCCGTGGTGTAGCCCCCCGAGACGGATGAAAGTCTCAAGTGCTTCGAGCTCCCCGGCGTCGAGATACACCCCATGCACACTGCACTCGTCGATGATCACCCCACTGATCCCGCCAAAATTTCGTCGCATCATCACGGCCTCGCAACGCGGGCACTTGCGGTACTCGACCCCGAGGCGTGAATCACTTGTATGAACATGCACTTCGCGCCGCAGCGTTCGGCGATCGGCGGGCGACTCCTGCACCGGGACCTCGGCCAACAGCGCATCAAGTTCCCCGACATCGAGCCAAATCCCACCGCAGCCTTCACAGACATCGATCTCGATCCCGAGACCACCACGGGTGACAACATCCATGTCGCGCCCGCAATTCGAACAGATGATCCGACGATCGTGTACGGTCTCGGCGGCGACTGGCTCCCCGAGGTAGCCCGAGAGTGCCGATGCGATCCGTTCCGCGCGTTGCCTCGCAGCTTCGGTTGACTTCGCCCGCGACATCGTGACGGAGTCTAGCAGCCCGCGGATGTCTCGACGTCGGCTGCGTTCGAGTGGTTTCGAAGCAAAAAACCACGGTGTTTGGAAGAACCCGATTCGGGCGGATGGCGGGTATTGACGACCCGGGGCATATCTCCGCAGGTCTCCACGTTCCGACGAAACGCAGCACAACCGTTGGAAAAGTGCCGCAAACTCTGCCGAGAGTGCCTGTGCTCAAGTCGCGCTACGATGAGCTCAGTCGACAAATCCGAGGGCAAACTGCAGGCGTTTGAGCATCAGTCGAAACACCTGTGGAACGGTGCCACCGATCACCGGCACCATGGAGCTGCGACACCCGCCGAGCAACTCATCGGTTCGAGTCCGCGACACAGTCGCCGGCTCCTCGACAACTTCCACGATGTCTCGTACACGTCTCGTAGGACTATCCATCAGCTAATCACCACACTAGGCCCTCGGTTCACGGGGATGCAATCGTCCGCAAGCTATGATGTCTGCATGTTCAGATAGTATGGCACCTTGAGTTGAGAACCCACGCGACCTGACAAGCAATGCTAGTATATGCATCTTATTGGATCATCCGCTGAGGTAGACAAACCTGCTTGCTGCAATTTCGCACGCCATGATCAATCCGCTCGAACTTCTCGTCGACACATCAGGCTTCCCGCCACGCTGGTATTGCGGGCAGTGGACAGAACTCCACGGATGGATACACATCGTTTGTGACATCCTGATCTTTGCCGCCTACTTCACGATTCCCGCGATCCTGTTGGTGTTTCTGCGAAAACGCCGAGACTTCCCCTTCCCAACAGTGTTCTGGCTTTTTGGACTGTTCATTCTTTCCTGTGGTACGGGACACCTGATCGACGCGACCCTGTTTTGGTTTCCCTGGTATCGCGTGTCCGCACTCGGGAAAATCATCATTGCGATCGCTTCGTGGTGCACGGTCCTCGCGTTGATCCCGGTGTTGCCGGCTGCGCTCCGCCTACCTGGCCTCCAGGCCATCAACGAACGCCTCGCCGAAGAGATCAAAGTTCGGGAGCGGGCCGAGGTGCAACTTCGCCAGCGCAACCGCGACCTCGAGATGTTGTTGCATATCACCTCACACGACCTGCGCACACCGGTCCGCGCCATCCAAAACTTCTCCCGCCTAGTCGAGGAAACGCCACTCGAAGCCGGTGCCGAGGACTATCTTCGACGAATCCAGCGCGGTGCGCATCGGATGGACCAGTTGCTCGATGACATCATGCTGATGTGCCGTGCTCGCCAACTCGAAGTCGGCAGTGAATCCACCCCCGCCGCATCATTGGTCCAAGCCGCGCTCGAGCGCATCGGTTGGGACCCCCACCACGACCCGGGAAACGTGAAGATTGTCACTCCTCTGCCCGAACTTCGAGCGAATGCAGCATGGGCGACGACTGCAATTGCCAACCTCCTCGCGAACGCTCGCATGTTTTCCGGCGATGCTCCACCCGATGTTGAGATCCGCGGGCATGGCCCAAATGGACTCGTTGTTGCAGACCGGGGCACTGGCATCGACCCCGCTCACGTCGAGGCAATCTTTCAGCTGTTCGCCCGCGGTGTGGGCCGTACAATCGAGGGAACGGGTGCCGGGTTGGCGATTGTACGAACCATCGCGGAGCGGCACGGAGGAGCAGCCTGGGCGGCTGTTCGACCCGGCGGAGGCTCAGAGTTCTTTTTGACGTTTGGCGAAGAAGATGCGAACCGAACACCATAGCACTCTCGATCTCATGCTCGTCGACGACAACGACGACGACATCCTGTTGCTACGAGAGATGTTCTCCCGCGTCGGTGGAGCGCATGTCTCGGGAGTTGCGTTCGATGGTGCACAGGCCCTCGAACTCCTCCTCGAAACCGTTCGTCAGCGCGGGAAACTCCCGGATGTGGTGCTCCTCGATCTCAATATGCCGCGGATGAACGGGTTTGAGTTTTTGGAGTCGGTCGCCAACCAACCTGAACTCGCGGCCATCCCGATTGTCGTGTTCTCGACGAGTCGCCGCAGCGAGGATGTCAAACGTGCCTACACCCTCGGGGCGAGTACCTACGTAGCAAAACCGCCGGACTTCGGCGAACTCAGGCGGGTGGTGTCGTCGCTGGTCGACTACTGGGGTGGTGTCGCCCTGCTTCCCAGCAACGGACTGTAGGCGACGCGACGATTCGAGTCGTCAGCCAACGGCCTCGATGCTCGCGCCGAAAATGTGCCTACATCAATTTTCGATCTACGAAGCTGGACGCGCGTTCACGGCTTGTTTTCCCACGGCCTTTGTACCGTTGGCGGCTTTTCTCGCTGCCCGTTTGTCGGCAGCCTTTTTCTCGTCGGCGGCTTTTTTCGCCGCGTCGGCGGCTTTTTGTTCCGGTGTCTTTAACGCTTCGAGCCGCGCATCTCGAGCCTGTTTACTGAGATCCAAAAACGGTTCGCCCAGGATCTCCTGGCGCGCCTTGAAGCGATAGGCACCCATGACTTCGATGCTGCCCATCACTGCCGAGCACATCTGCTCCCGCGCTGGGCCCTTGAGGGGCTTGCCGTCGGGGTCGATGAGACGGGCGTCGAGAAACTTGTCGACCTTTTGGCAGTAATCCGCATCTCCGCCATCACACACGATTTCCGAAAGCTCGACGCACGGGTCCGTCGGGCCACAGGCGATGATTGTACAGACACAAAAACCGATTGCGGTACGCATGGACCTACTCAATAGCGGGGGACAGTGGTGTCGATGTGGAGGGACCAGGCATCGATCCCACCGACGACGTTGGCGACATCGATAAAACCCTGGGACAGGAAGTAGTTGGCGGCCTGGTTGCTGCGCCCGCCGTGATGGCAGTGAAACACCAGCGGCGTCTTGCGGTCGAGCTGCATCAGTTGTTCGTGGAGCTCATCGTCGAGCAGCTTGGTGCCGGCGATCGCCGCTGCCTCGCGCTCACGAGGTGTACGTACATCGATAAACTCAAATGCTTCCCCGCCGTCGAGTTTGGCCTTGAGCTCCTGCACCGAAATCTGTTTGACGCTCGGCGGAGCGTTGGGGTTGTCGATCTTGAATCCGGCCTGGCCGTCCTGGTCGACAAAGTCGATCTTCATCCCGCGGGCCCGCTGGGCACTGAGACGGTCAAATGCAAACGTCAGCCCCCCCTGCTCCACGGTGACGCTGCCGGCGGGCGGAGGTTCGATCCCCAACTGGGTCTGGTAGCGGGTGTTGATTTCAATGCAGATGCAAAGACCCTGTTCCCCGTCCTCGACCAGAGCTTCGCGGAAAACCTCGGCTGCCCGCGGGGTCACCGTAAACGCAGGCGGCTCGACCGGAGTCTCCTCGACCCCGAGCGCACCGGCCAACTCGCCGCTTTGGTGCATGTCGCGAACGATATCGCAGCCGCCCAAAAACTCGCCTTGGACATAGAGCTGGGGGATTGTCGGCCAGTTGGAAAAATCCTTGATCCCCTGACGCACAGCTGGGTCGGCGAGGACGTTGACGGTTTCGTAGTCCGCCAACATCGTGTCCAAGATGCCGACGACCGTCGCCGAAAAACCGCATTGCGGCTGGTAGCGCGTGCCCTTCATAAACAACACCACAGGGGCTGATGCGACTTTCTCGGCGATCCATTTTTGAGTATCGGGGGACGCGGTTGGCTGCATGGGTTCCTCGTAGGCGGCAGTCTACGCGCTCACCCGCCCGCGGGGAAGACCGCCAACTCACCCCCACAGACGGACTGCAACCGGGTCTTCGCAACGTCGGGTGAGTTATCCGGCGAACGCGGTTGGTTTTTGCGAGTCGACCCCGGTACGAGCCCGCGACCCCAATTTCCTTGCAGGTTCGTGCAATTGCAAACCTCGGCTGTCAGCGAAGCGTCTCGACCGTGCGAGCCGTCACCGCGTAGACAATCCGCCAACTCGACCCGTCCTCGCGGTCGTAGTCCACAACCATCTGGTCGCGGTCGAGGTCGATCACCGCCGAGTACATCTGCAGGTCACCGGGGCTGACAACTTCCTCGACGACGTAGCGCCCGGTCGCGATCTCTGCCATTGGCTGACTTTCCGGGCAGGTGACTCCGACACCCATCAACCGCATCGCCCCGCCGGCGACGAACGCCAGGCCGATGGCAATCGCAGCCGACGGCCCGAGTGCGGTACGAGGTCGGCCGCTCATCGGTATTCCTCCAATGCCGTCGACAGCAGGACATCTTCGCCGCTGGCGAACGCACCCGGGGCATTGAATGTTGCATATTCCGGCCAGATCTCCGCTGTCTGTCCGCCATCGTCCGGCCCTGCGATCCGCTGGATGGAAGTCCGCGAAAGCACCACGACTTCGACTCGAGGGCCCGGACACATCTCGCCAGCCACAGCATGTCTTTCAAGACAGATTCCGGTGATGACACCACATGTCAAACACAGGACACTCAACCCGATCCACTGCCCGAAATCCCGTCCCATACCCCCATGGATGCTGTTATCAGAAACCCAGGTTGTTTGACCGCAAACATCTGTCGTACACCGTTTATGCACCACTGACTTCGGGCTGGGGGGCCGGCTTTCACCCGACGTTTCGCGCATTCAAACGGGCCGGGTCGCGCGAACGGATCACCCCCGCCCGCGGGTTCACAAGCCGTCCAGCCGACCGTGTGAAACCTCCTACGGATCTCGAAGTCCGGCCAGAAGTCCGTGGTTTTTCTCGCGCGTCGCGTCTCGGGCCGAGAAGCCCCAGCTGTACTCGTAGCACCGCCCGATTCGCAGGGTCCAGTCTGGCCAAATCGGCACGCGAAGTGTCGTGAAGGGAGAATCTACGGGCTGCAAAAGCCCAGGTTTCGCGACGCAATCGCCAGCAAACGTTCCAGAGCATGCCACCGCGACGCGGGATATCTGCGTACACTCGCGTCCGGGCACCCATGGCGACCTCCGAGGCGACAACCGAAGGCATCTACGTCCGCGTCACCGCCGATTACTCGGCCGAACACTCGCGCCCCAAACAGGGCCAGTGGTTTTTTATCTACAAGATTCTGATCAAAAATCAGGGCATCAACACGGTGCAGCTGCTGACACGACACTGGGTGATCACCAACGCCCGCGGAGAGGTCGAAGAGGTCCGAGGCCCCGGGGTGGTCGGGGCCCAACCCGTGTTGGCACCGGGAGAGTCGTTTGAATATACATCGGCTTGCCCGCTCAACACCGCGTTCGGTACCATGCAGGGGACCTACCAAATGGTGTGTGAGGACGGGTCAACATTCGATGCCGAGGTTGCGCCGTTTCGCTTGAGCACACCGTATTCGATGAATTAGCCGGCCCACCGACAGGTCTATCGCCGACCCAGTGCCGTCGGAGCGAGGTCGGTGGCAGACCGTCAACGAACACGATGTAGCCGCGGGTTCGCTCGTCTGTATATGCACCCAACGGAGTGGGAACAAACCGTCGCGCTCAACAATCCCGCCGGCGCAGCCCGAGCAAGCCCAACAACGCCAACACCGACCACGCAGGAGGTGAGCCCTCGCCCTTCACAGCGCAGTCACAACCCTCATCGTCGTCACTTAGGCCGAGGGTGTCGCTGTTGCTGTCGTCACCTGTCGTGCCTCCAACTCCGGTTTCGTCACCGGTCGTCGCTCCTGTGGTCTGCGGACCCTCCGTCGTCGAATCAGACTCGCCTCCAGTGGTACCGGTTTCGCTGGTCGTCGTCTCCTCTTCGCATATCGCATCGCCGTCGACACAATCGTTATCGACTCCGTCGCCACAGACTTCCATCCCCCCGGGAACTGCGTCGGGATTGTTGTCGTCGCAATCACCCTCGCACTCGGTCACCAGATCGTTGTCGACATCGAGCTCGGTCGGAAGTTTTTCGCCGTCGCAGTTGTTGTCGTGGCCGTCGCAGATTTCCTCGGCTCCCGGGTAGACAGTGGCGAGGCTGTCGTCGCAGTCATCTCCACCGCACTCGACATCGGTGTGTCCGTCGCCATCGACATCGTTGCAGGAGCAATAGGCCAGGCCAGCCTTGTACCCGTCGATCATGCCCCAGCCGCGGTCGTTGTCGGGGTTGTCGGCCTGGTCTGATGTCTCGCGCAGCAACGTGAGCATGTCGGCGGGTGTCATGTCGGGATATGCCTCGAGCAACAGGGCTCCCAAGCCAGCTGCGAGCGGGTTGGAAAGGCTGGTTCCGTTTGCCGTGCGGTATTCATCGGGTGTCGATGGGTCGGCACACGCGACCTTGACCCCCGGGGCGATGACCTCTGGTTTCATGCGTCCGTCGGCGGTCGGGCCCCGGGAGCTAAATCCGGCGATCTCCCCGTTGAACCGCGCGGCGCCCAAACTGATCACGCCCTCGGCATCTGCCGGTGCGCCCATCGTCGTTGGCTCGGGCCCGCTGTTGCCCATCGAGTTGAAGACGATGAGTCCGTTTTGTACCGCCATCGCTGAGGCAATGGTGGTGACCGCGGTCTGGCCGTCGAAATCTGAGGGCTCGTACCAGTCGAAGTACCCGAGTGATGCGGTGAAAATGTCGGCGCCGTTCTCCTCGATCCACTCGATGCCGGCGACGAAGTTGTCCTCCTCAAACGGCTCTTCCTGGGAGATATCTTCGGTCTTGCTCAGCAACACGCGGGCTCCGTAGGCCACGCCCAAAAAATTGCCCGGGTCGTAGCCGACGATGGTCGAGAGGACCAGGGTGCCGTGGCTGTGTTGACCGTCGGGGTCGCCCTGTTCGGGGCCGACGTTGTCGTCGTTGTCGACAAAGTCGCGGGTCCCCAACACCTCGACGTTTTGCAGCGACACGTGGGAGACATCAAAACCACTGTCCTGAACACCGATGATGACGCCCTCGCCGGTCAGACCGCAGGCGTGTAGGTAGTCCGCACCGATGATCTCCAACTGCTCGGCCGACACACCGGCATCGATCCGCGGCCACTGGTCGACAGATGGCTCGTCGACGACGATGCGTTTGTTCCCGCGGCGAACTGGGATGACGCGGTCGACCATCGGAAGCTGTGCGATCGCCTGCGCCTGTGATGTGGTTGCCTCTACACTGATCGCGTTGAGCCAGCGCGAGGTCTGACGATGTGTGGCGCCCGTCTGTGTAACAGCATGAATGTAGGTGTCGCGGGGTGCGAGGTCGCGGGCATCGACCCCGGCATCGCCGCGCACACGCTTGCGTCGGGCGAGCGCACGCGGGTGCAATTCACGTGACCGTTTGGCCAGCTCCTGGCGCAGGAGCACGGGCGAAAGCTGACCGCGATCGGCGAAATACACCCATACGCGGTTGGTTGCCTGTACATCTCGCTCGACCTGGAGCGCCGTCTCGCCCGTTTGCACCGTCGAGACCGATGCCAACAACCAGGATGTCAGTGCAACCGTATTCACCATGTGCCACCTCTTCGCCCAAATGATACCGGCCGCGCAGCTTGATGGTTGTCAAATCCACCGTTGTCGCGACAATCGGTGAGATTTATCATTCGTTCGTCAAGCCCCCACCATGCCTCGCATCACCCGTAAAAAAACCCCCTACAAGATCGATGATCGACTGCGTGGCTACCTGCAGGAATACGGCCGGGCACTCGAACTTCCGATCCAGTACCGCGACCTCAGCCGCTACAGCGATGCGGTCACCCTGTACGACAAACACAACAACGACACCCTATGGGTCTCGCTGCTCTACCCCCCCGAAGATCTCAAACACATCCACCACGCGCTCAAGAAGATCTACGCGATTTTACGGGCCGACGGCGACCTGTCGGTGATGGAGCACCTGTATGTCGACCGCGTCGACTTATGTCTCTACGGCAATACCAATCCGTTTCGAGTACGGATCGTCAACAACATCAACGACAACTTCGACTACTTCTACATCAAGAACGCCGACGCCTCGCGGGTGTTTGGCCTCGAGCTCGAAGGACTGTTGTCGCCCAACCGGATCAGCTACGTGGTCCACGAGGAGACGCTGATCGAGGAACATATCGCAGGGATACCCGGGGACGAATTTTTCAAGCGCTACCTGCAGGCAGGCAAAATCGAGAACGAAATCCGCTTGGCCAAGGAGTTTGTGAAGTTCAACGAGCGCTGCTTTGTCCGCCTGTTGGGCGATATGCACTCGAGCAACTGGGTGGTCGAGATCATGCCGGACTTCGAAGATATCCACTACCGGATCCGGGCGATCGACTTTGATCAACAGTCCTATGAGCCACGTAAGAGCATCTATATGCCGCAGTACTTCAAAAAGAACATGCCGGTGATCGAGTTGGGGATTCAACACATGACTCCCCGGACCGTCCGGCAATATCAAAAAGAGGAGCGGGCGATGATCGCCAGCCGGATCCGCTACTCGTTCAAACAGATCCGTAGCTTGATGGATGTCATGGCTGTCACCGAGCTCTCCCCGCCCGAGAACGTGCTGCAACTACGCAGCGAGCTCGCCCACCACTATCGCGACGATCGCTACCTCAAGTGCACAACCATGGGAAAAATTGTCCGCCACAGTCTGCTGCACTTGATTCAAAATAATTGAATGTGCATGTTTGCCCAAGACTAGAACAGCAACACGTCGACCGCCATGGCCGCGATCAGGGCCGGGAGGTAGATCAGCGAGGCCAAAAAGACGCTCCGGGCCCAGCGGACACTGTCGCGGTTGTGGAGCTGAAGCCCGGCGCCTGTGCGGATGACAAACCCGAGGCTGAGGACGCCAGCGACAATCGCGTACAGCCACCCGGTGACGCCGACAAAGCTCGGCGACAATGACACGGGTAACAGCGCCAGGGCCCACGCGAGGGCCTGCAACTTGGCCACGGTGTCGCCGCGGACAACCGAGACACAACGGATCCCTGCCCGCGCATACTCGGCTTTGCGAAAGAGGGCGATGGCGATGAAGTGGGGCATCTGCCAGACCAACAAGATCGCAAACAGAGCAATGCCCCCGGCCGTGACTTCGCCGGTGATGGCGGTCCACCCCAACAGCGGTGGCATCGCTCCGGGGAATGCTCCGATGAGCAGGGCCAAGGGTGTCCGGTACTTCAGCGGGGTGTAGACCAGCACGTAGGCGAACATCGCCACGAGCGTGAGGACGACCGTGACCGCGTTGCAACACAGGCCCAGGATCAGGAAGCTCAGCGCGCCGAGGATGGTTGCAAATACAAATGCGAGGCGGGAACTGAGCCTGCCGGTCGCCAACGGACGGTTGCGCGTCCGCGACATGAGGGGGTCGGTACCCCGCTCGAGCCACATGTTAAACGCACTTGCGGACGCGACCGAGAGACTGACGCCAACAACACCGGCGAGAGCTGTCCACAGCGAGGATCCAGGGGCGAGAAACGCCCCGCCGGCCGCAGTGATCGCGGCCATCCGTGTCACCCCCGGTTTGGTCAAGGCCCAGAGGTCGCCCCACTGACGGTTGGTTGTCGGCATCAAAGGTGCACCCCTTGTTGGTCGGAGCGACAAAACGAATCGATGGCCCGATAGGCATCGGCGCATGGACACTTCTTGCGTTTCTTGCACTCGGTGCCCCGGCGCAGGCAGCTGTAATACACCCACTGCCCGCTGGCAACATCGTGGGTCACCTCGTTGCCCTCGGGATCGGTGAACGCGCCGGTTCGCTCGAGCCCGTCGCAGTAGTCCTTGCGGTCCTGTCCCTCGAGGCAGTGCACCATGGCGAGCGGAATTGCGTGGTCGCACAGGACGAGGTTGGCGTCGCAGGTCTCTGCGTGCCACTGCACCACCGCATCGATACACTGCTCGACACTGAGGCTGGCACCGTCTTGATCGAAGGTCGACAACGCCTGGCGAATCTGGGTCTCCGATCGGGTGTATCGCCAATTGGCGAGCACACCGAGACCGATCGCAAGCACCACAATTGTGATCACAACAGCGCGCAAGCTCGGCCCCTGCCAACCCTTGTGGTCCGCAGAATTCACGTGGCGGAAACTAGCGCGGCAGTTTTAGAGGGTCAATGGCGGGCGACCGCTAGCCGCAGGACACGGTCGCAACCAACCCGGGGACAAACGGAAACGATTGGCTTCAAACATTTGAAATGATTGAAGTCGTGAATTCTCCTTGCCGGGAGACGACCTTCCACGCTGCCGCGGACTCGCAGCCTTCGCACCCGCTCACCAAGGATACCGCGGGCGTGTGTCGACTCGCAGATTTGTCTCACGCAATTGTATGGCGACCACAGACAATCATTTGGGGGTACAGATCGGCAATGTTGCGAGGACATCTGTGGACCATCGCACCGAACCTGCGTCATCAACTCGCGCCGCGCACCCCTCCGCGTTCCGAGCCCTGGCAGGCCAATGTGGTCGACCCGAAGGTTGGTCCGGTGCCGCTGCGCGGACAGTTGCGGCATGGACGCTCGCGCGAAGCTGTCTGTGTCGTCGTCCACGGCCTCGGTGGGTCGATCGAAAGCCAATACATGATCCGGGCCGCCAAGACGCTCGCGGACCGTGGGTACGGTTGCCTGCGCCTGGCGTTGCGAGGAGCCGATCGCCGTGGCGACGACGTCTACCACGCGGGTCTCACAGCCGACCTAGAAACCGCGATCGCCTCGCCACAACTCGCCGACTACCGCCGCGTGGTCGTCCTCGGTTACTCCCTCGGTGGACACGTCGCCCTGCGCAGCGCCATGGCACCACGTGATCCGCGGATACGTGCAGTTGCAAGTGTTTGTGCACCCCTCGACCTGGCGGCGTCCTCCCTGGCGATCGACCACCCTCGTCGACGATTGTATTGCAGTCATGTCTTGTCGGGGCTCAAGGAGATCTACGCGGCGGTGGCCGCAAAAAAACCGGTCCCGACCCCGCTGCCGGTCGTCGCGCGACTGTCGACCATCCGCGACTGGGATCGTCACGTCGTTGTTCCCCGCCACGGATTTGCCAGCGTCGACGATTACTATGACTCCCAGAGCGCAGGCCCGCGGCTCGATACAATTCGTGTACCTACATTGATTGTCGCATGTACCGGCGACCCGATGATCCCGCCGGTGACGCTCGAGCCCTCGCTGCACCGGACGCTGCCAACACACGTCCACACCCGCTGGGTCCGTGGCGGCGGGCATGTGGCCTACCCCGGAAACGTCGACCTCGGCTTTGCCGGGCCACGGGGGATCGAAGGCCAGATCCTGACGTGGATGGACCAACTCGAATCACGCCGGTGACGTCTGGTCGGCCGCGGCTCCCAAAGCATCGGCGACCGCCTGCCGCAAATTGCCGACACGTACCGGCTTGCTGATGTAACCGGTCATGCCCAGAGCCATGAAGCGCTCGCGATCACCGGCCATCGCGTGGGCTGTGAGGGCGATGATCGGCATCTGCGACGCCGGACCCTCGAGATTGCGGATCGCCCGAGCAGCTTCGGCGCCGTCCATCCCAGGCATCTCGATGTCCATCAACACCAGGTCGTAGTTACGGGCGATCACGGCGTCAACGGCTTCCCGTCCGTTGGTGACGACATCGACCCGATAGCCGACCCGTTGCAAAATTGTACGTACAAGAATTTGGTTCTCGTGATTGTCCTCGGCCAGCAACACCCGCGCCGATGTCGAATGTGCGCTCGAAGGACGATGCAACCGCGCCCGCGGGCGGTCGACCCCGTCGGCCGTGCGTTTGACCGGGAAGCGCAGGGTAAAGGTCGACCCTTTGCCGGGCTTGCTCTCGACGGACAGGTCGCCGCCCAAAAGATCGCTAAGCGCCTTGCACAGCGAAAGCCCGAGGCCGGCACCGCCGTAGCGACCGGCCGACGAATGTTGATCACCTTCGCTAAACAGGTTGAACAGAAACTTCTGTTCTTCTTCGGTGATACCGATGCCCGTGTCGGACACGACGATCCGGAGCTTCCACCCGTTGGCGAGCTCGCTGTCGACACAAACCTCGACCCGCACACCACCGGTTTGCGTATAGTTGACGGCGTTGCTCAACAGATTGCCGACCATCTGCTTGAGCCGCGTGGGATCTCCCATCACGTATTTCGGCACCTGCAGGTCGATCGTGATGTCGAGCGAGAGGTTGCGGGATTGCGCCAAGGCCCGCCATTGCCCGGCCACAGCCTCGATGACTTCGGCCGGTTGGAAGTCGACGTTTTCGACGGCGAGCCGGCCGGTCTGGATCTTGGCGAGGTCGACCACGTCGTTCAAAGTCTGCAGCAACGTCTTCCCCGACGACTGGATCCCGGCCACGAGTTCGCGCTGTTCCGGGGTGAGCTCCTCGGCCAACAGGAGTTGCGAAAGGCCGAGTACACCGGTCATGGGCGTCCGGATCTCGTGGCTGATGTACGACAAAAATCGCGACCTGGCGTAACGCGCAGCCGCGGCACTCCGACTCGCTCGCCCCAGGGCCTGCTCGACCTCTTCGCGGCGTGTGGCCTCCCGTGACCGCGTCAGGCGTAACGCCATGATCTCAGCGGCCAGCCGCAGGGTCCCGAGCGCCTCTTCGCCGAGAGGCTGGTTCCGAGCCCGCGGCGAGTACAGACCGAGCACGCCGGCCGGCTTGCCACCCGCGACCACCGGCAAACCGACAAATGCTCCCGCGGGCCCGAGCGCCGACGCGTCGGGCAAACTCACCAACTCCCGCGACGCGTGGGTGTGGATCATCAAGATCGGGTCGACAAACCCGCGCCGGTACACAAATTGACAGGTTGTCCCCTCAACAATTGCATATGCAACATGGGATATCCCGAGAATCTCGCACAGCGCTTCGAGCACGGCGTTGAACCATGTCGTGTCATCGGCCTCGGCCACCTGCGAGAGGCGGGCGGCGAGTTGTGAAACCGCCGGAAGCCGGGACAGGCCCGGATGCGGGGATGAGGTGATGATGCGGTCGCGGGTGGTCACAAATCGCCGACAGAGTAACGCACGGCCCCCGGTTGATCGCCGGCCGTTGCAACTCCTGGCGGATAGTGAACCCGGATATCTCACCTGATGGCGACTCGTGTCTCGGGACAGTGTTCGTGCCCGCCTCGAACCCTGATGCTCCTCGCCCGATTGGTGCCGAAAAGCCACAGCGCCACCGTCGACCGAGTTCGCGCCCTACATTTTTTTCAACCCCGGTGTAAGGCCTCGCCGGGGGCGTGCGTTCGCCGGATGAACGCCACAGGAACTTGTCATCATGTATCGCTCCCGCCTTCGTCGTCTCCGTTTTCTCTCCCTCGCCCTGCTCGCCTCAATCGCGTTTTCAGGGTGCTCGTCCAAGGATGCCGCGAACTCGGTCCAACCCGGTTCCGGACCCGCCACCGTCTCGGTCGAGGCCGAAGATGCCCCGATGCGCTCGTTCAACGGTGCGGGTGGTGCTGACGTGGCCACAGGTGCCCCGGCCCCGGAGCCTGCCCCGGCCGATGAGATCGCCCGGTTCGACGATGCCGATGGCGAAGCCAGCGTCGGCCAACACGCTCCGCAACAAGAGCGTCGCAAGAGCGCCGGCCTCGGCACGGCCTACGGCGAGCAACGCCACAGCAGCGTCCGCGAAGTCGCCTTTCAACGCGCCGACATGCAGCATCCCGATGTCATGTTGTCGATGCGCTACAACGACGCCGACGGGATTGCGGCCATGACCCAAGTGCGCACCGGGACACCGTATGCCCCGGCGGCCAGCCACTCCCACGGCGAGTTGCGGATGTCCCTGCTCGATGAGTACGGGCGCACCATGCCGGGTGCCAATGTCGGTGGTGAAACCTACGCCGTCGGCCAGACCGGTCAGCGCTACGCCATCGGCATCGAAAACCACACCGGCGAGCGGTACGAAGTTGTCGCCAGCGTCGACGGACTCGACGTCGTCGACGGCCAAGATGCCCACTTCGGCAAGCGGGGATACATCGTCGACCCGTTCACCAGCTTTGTCATCGAAGGTTGGCGCACCAGCGGCAACTCGGTCGCGGCCTTCCGCTTTAGCGACATCGAACAGAGCTACGGCGCCCGCACGGGCAAAGCCCGCAACATCGGTGTCATCGGAGCAGCCTTCTTCCGCGAGCGCGGGCGTCCGACCTGGGAAGAGCTCCACCGCCGCTCCACCGCCAATCCGTTCCCCGGCCGCTACGCACCGCCTCCTCCCGGTTACTAACCTTCGATCCTCAATAGGCGAGGTTCCGCCGCTTCTCCGCGAAGCGGCGGTTTTTATTTGTATGATCATAAATATTCCAGAGCAACGCGCCCTGGAAAATCGCTCTTAAATATGTTCGACGAACCCGAACTCGGGCTTGACGATCACCGGAGCGAACCCGTCGGTCAAGCGCCCGGCCGGTAGGCGATGTCCGTTGATCACTGCAGTGGCGACAAAGACCTGGTCCTGCCCGTCGGTGATACTCTGCGGAACTGCATATACACCGTCGATGTAGTCCTTGGACAAAACCTTGGCGAGCCCCGGATCGCCCACTTGTGCTTGGAGACGCTCTCCTACCTTCGCCAATAATTCGCGGTCAAACGCCCGTTGTGGATCGCTGCAAAACAGGACCGTCGCCGGCGCGACCACGGTATCTGCCGACCATAGTGCCTCGGGCCCTTTGACGACTTTCGCCAACACCAGCGGACCCGACGTGAGGGCGGTCGTCCGCTGCTTGGTCGACACCCCACGCGCGTAGGTACTCAGACCGTAACCGACTAAAAACAATACCCCTCCGACCAACATGTATCCCCAGCCCTGCCCGGAGAGATAGGCGAGGATCCCAAACACAATGATGGAGAGTGCCCCGACACCGGCCATGGCATCGCCGAGACAGCCGCGATCTCCCTGGGCGAGGTTGACCAGATCTTCGTCGAGGCGCCGGGGGGTTTTGCCATAGCGCCGGCGGAGTTCAACCACCTCCGAGGCGGGTTCGCGCTTCATCCCAGTCGAGGTAGCAGGCCAGCGCCGCGGCTGTCAACGCCTGCAACTCGCTTCGGGTGCAAATGCAATTGCGAACCGCCGGGGTTTGATTGTCTATTCAACCGTTTTGCCAGACCGGACCGAGGCCGGGAATCGCCCTACCCCGAACCGGCTCGGCCGGACCGACCTGTCCTGTCGACCTACCGACAACCGTGACCTGTGAAACCGACCTGTCCTATCGACACACCGGCCGAGCACCCGTTACTCGACGTCTGCCGAAAGCTTTCCGAGGGCACCGGACGGATGGCGTTGGTGATACTCCAACCGCGTCAGGTCTCGCATCTGCTGCAGCTCACACGAAAGGGCCATCAGCACAGCATGTTCGACCAGCACACTCGCCCGCGGGGCCAATCCCAAGGGGCCCCCCTCCTCTTCGGCGCGGGCGAGCAACGTCCATGCACTGCGTTTCGCCAGCGGACTTTCGCCGTTGCCGGTGACCGCCACAACCTCGGCGCCGCGGCCCTTCACGGCCTCGACGGCCCGCAGCAATTCCTCGGTTCCCCCCGAATTCGAAATCGCGATCACAACATCGCCGCGACACACTTGTCCGGCACTTCCGTGGCTAGCTTCGGTCGCGTGGAGGACGGTGGCTGGGGTACCGGTCGATGCGAGCAACGACGCGGCGTAACTCGCCACATGCCCCGGCTTGCCCACACCGGTGACATGCACACGACCTCCTTGGCTCTCGCCCTGGACGATCCGCGCAGCCACGGCCCGCAACACGTCGACCTGGGGATCGCGTTGCAGCGCTTGCAAACTGCGGACGGCCGTGTGGTACATCCTCCTCGCCGCCACCCCCTCGCCCCCCCGGCGATGTCCCTGACCCGCCTTGCCGGGGGCGCGCAGCGAGGCGGAAATATTTGAACCTACAAGTTCTAATACCCGCTTGCGCGAGACTTCTCCCTGGGGTACGGCACCGATGTGTTCGACACATGCCGCACCACAGGCGTTGGCCACCCGCGCGGCCTTGTCCCACGGCAGCCCCTGGATTCGCGCCGCGAGCAGCCCGCCTAAAAATGCATCTCCGGCACCTGTCGTATCGAGCACAAGTCCGACCGGAAGTCCTGGGATCCGGCCGTCGAACGACTCGGTCGACAGGGCACACCCGCGGGCGCCATCGGTGACCACCACCGCCGTCGAGCCAAACCGATTGCGCAGCGCGACCGCATACCCGAGCGCATCATCGGCGTCGATCCCAAGCCCCGAGAGTGCACCCTTGGCCGGCTTGAGGATATCCGCCAGGGCCAGGGCGCGGTCGAACTGGGCGGGTGTTCCCAAACTTGCAAGTGCATCGGCCTTGGGTATATCGAGGTCCAGCACCGTCACGGCCCCACCGGCACGGGCCTGCTCGAGTACTTCGACGACACCGTCGAGCGGGATCTGAGAAATCTCTGTCGATACATATTTCGCCGCCTGCAGCCAATCTCGATGATGCCTGCGCAGATGGGTGGCATCGGTTTCGGCATTGGTCCCGCGGGACATATAGATCGCCCGCTCGCCCCGGGGATCGACGAAGATCATCGACACTGCTGTGGCACTGCCATCCTCGACCAAATGCGGCGTGATCCCGTGGCAGCGCATCCCCTCGCGGACCACCGTGGCTTCGGCATCGGTCGCAGCCCGCCCGGCCAACCCCACGCGGGCCCCCATCAAACTCGCCCACGCCAGGTGGTTGAGCGTCACTCTCGCTGCTCAAGAACCTTTCTGTCCTCGACAACTTGATGCTCGGGCGCGAGCCGTGGTGGTGTGGATCGGCAGCGAAAAACTCCGCGGCCGCGCTCGCACACAAGCACCTTGCAGCCGTCGGACTCGATCTCGACCTCGACACCCCCGTCGAACATCTCCCACTTTCGCAGCACCAATTGGTCGAACTGGTGCGCGGATTGATGGATACCGCCCGGGTGTTCCTCCTCGACGAGCCGACCAGTGCCCTCCCCCACGCGGAGGCCTCAAACTTGTATCAACAAATAAAAAACCTCCGCGCCCGCGACTGCGCCGTTTTACTGATCTCCCACAAACTCGACGAAATGTTGACCCTCGGCGACCGGATCTCCGTGATGCGCGACGGCGAAATTGTATGGACGACCGCCAATCGGCGGGAAGCAGACCAAACGGACATCCGTCGGCACATCCTCACGGCCATGGTCCCGACGCCGTCCGCGAACCTCGAACCTGACACAAATCGCAGCCAAACTGACCGGCCGCGGTTCGTCATTCACGGGCGAGACCCGACAGGTTTGAACAAACATGTCCTCGACATCTACCCCGGGGAGATCGTCGGCCTCGCCGGTTTGCAGGGTTCTGGGATCCGCAAGATACTACACGGCCTCGTCGGCGATCCTTCGCAAAAAAATGCGTATACACTTGAATCTTCCGGTCAGCTCCTGAAACTGAAAAACCCCGGGCACGCGAAACGAAACGGTGTTGTGTTGCTGACCTGCGACCGCAAAGCTTCCGGGTTGGTCGGCACACTCGGCGCGATCGACAACGCCCTTTTGTCGGCACTGGATCGTCACAGCACCCTCGGGTGGGTGCATCAGCAACGCTCTCGTGCCGAAGCGACAATCGTGCTCGAGCAGGCCAAAATCGTCGCTGCGGACCTCGATGCGCCCGTGACCAAGCTGTCGGGAGGCAACCAACAAAAAGTCTACCTCGCCCGCTGTCTGTTGGCACAGCCGGATCTGTTGCTCCTCGACGATCCGACCCGCGGTGTCGACCTCGGGGCCAAACGCGACCTCGTCGCCCTGATCCGCAGCCATGCTCAACAGGGCAATTGCGTGCTGTGGACGGCCACCGAACTGTCTGAATTGACCGATCACTGCCACCGGATCGCAGTCGTCCACCGCGGCCTGTTTGTAGCTACATTTACTCCGCCCTACGACCTACCGAAACTCGTGGCCGCAACCTTGGGCGACACGCAACAGGAGGTTTCGTGACTGGAGACCGGGGTACACTCGCCACCGCCCTGCGAAAACCCACCGCCCGCGCCCTCATGGCGGTGTGCCTCGTTCTCGTCCTCGGCATGTGTTTCTCCGCCGACGGGGCCTTTTTTCGCTGGCCCACACACCGCGATATGCTGCGCCAAGTCGCGGTCTATGGCCTTTTGGCCTGTGGCATGACCCCTGTGATTTTGACCGCCGGCATCGACCTTGCGGTCGGCAGCATCGTCGCGGTGTGTGCCGTCGCGGTCGCCAAACTCATCATCTTCCACGGCGTCGACCCGTCCCTCGCCATCCTCCTTGTCCTCGCCTTTGGCACCTCCCTCGGAGCGGTAAGTGGGGCGCTCATCGCCAGATTCCGCGTCCAACCGTTTGTCGTCACACTCGCCCTGATGGTGCTGGCACGCGGCCTCGCCAAACAAATTTCGGGTGGCCAAAAAGTTACGGCCTACGCCGCCGGCCTCTCGTCTGGGGACGCGAAACAGCTACTCCCCTGGCTCGACGCGCGGGTCGTGGGCGATCAACTGGCGGTGGTGACCGTCATCATGATTGCATGTGCATTTTTTACCTGGGTCCTGCTGAGGCGCACCCGCCTCGGCCGCCACATCTACGCGGTCGGAGGCAACCCGGAGGCCGCCCGCCTCGCCGGGGTCCCAGTCGGCCGTACACTCCTGGCCGCCTACGCCTACTGCGCCCTGTGTGCCGCAATTGCCGGGATCTGCCAAGCCGCACAGGAAACCCAGGGCGACCCAGACACGGCGATGGGCTACGAGCTCGACGCAATCGCGATGGTGGTGATCGGCGGTACGAGCCTCATGGGCGGCCGCGGAGGCGTGGGCCTCACGATGCTCGGGGTGCTGACAATCGGTTGGTTACAGAAAATTCTAAGCCTCAATGCGGTCCCAGAGGCCAGCCGATTGATGGCGACGGGTGTGATCCTCGTCGGTGCTGTACTGTTCCAGCGGCGGGGCGAACACCACTAGCGCGCAACCACAATCACGCCCGGACGTTTGTCTGCAGCTGCCTCGAGCGTCCCGATCGCCGCTGCGACCTGTCCCTGCGCTTGCAGCTCGGCGACCAGCGAATCACATGCATCTGCATCCACACACAGGAGCAGACCGCCGCTGGTCTGGGCATCGGCTGCGACCCACAACCTGGCCTCTGAAACAGAATCTTCGACCTCGACCACTCCGGTCTTTTGGACATATTCGAGATTCGCTCGGGTCCCCCCTGGGATGACCCCGTGACGCGCTGCCCCCATGGCCCCGGGGAGTGTCGGGACCCTGCGCAGGGAGATCAGGGCCCGTACCTGCGAACCTGCGACAATATTTCCCAAATGCCCGAGGAGGCCAAATCCTGTGATATCGGTGGCAGCGGTCACACCGTGGCGGCTCCCGATGTTGCGGGCGGCCTCGTTGAGCGTCGTCATACTTGTAATTGCAACCGCGAGGTCGTCCTCACTTACGATTTCGGGAATGTCACCGGCCGCGTGGCGCTTGCGAGCCCCTGCGACCAAACCGGTCCCAACAGCCTTTGTCAATACAAGTACCTGGCCAGGCTGCGCTGCACGGTTGGACCAAATTTTTTGCAGGTCAACCTCTCCGGTCACCGACAGTCCGAATTTGATTTCCTCGTCGCGCACGCTGTGGCCCCCGACCACCGCAACCCCAGCCTCGGCACAGGCCTCCCCTGCCCCCGCGAGCACCTGCTCAAATACTTGTAGCGGCAATTTTTTATCGGGGAAGAAAGCTAGATTGAGGGCGTAGCGGGGCACACCACCCATGGCGTAGACGTCCGAGAGGGCGTTGGTCGCCGCGATCCTGCCAAACGTGTGTGGATCGTCGACCAGTGGCGTGATGACATCGCAGGTGAGGACCAGTCCACGCCCCGCGCCGATTGGACGCACGACGGCTGCGTCGTCGCGCAGCTGTGGGCCCACGACAATCCCGTGATGTGCTCCCGGAATGTCGACGGGTGGGAGCCCCCGGTCGAGCACCTGAACTAGGTCGCCATGCCGCAGCTTTGCGGCTCAACCACCTCCCGTGACAAGTTGGGTCAGGCGCACGGGTTGCGTCGGGTTTGTGTCGTCCATCGGGCGGCAGAGTAACGGTGGTATGGTGACCGCGTCCATGGCCAAAGCTCCGCGTTGCATCGTGCTGGGTACCGCCGGTCATATCGACCACGGGAAGACGACCCTCGTCCACGCCCTCACGGGAATCGATACCGACAGACTCAGCGAGGAAAAACGCCGGGGCATCACCATCGAACTCGGGTTTGCACCCCTCGACCTCGGACGCGGACTGTCGGCGAGTATCGTCGATGTCCCCGGCCACGAGGGGTTTGTTCGCACAATGGTCGCCGGCGCCAGCGGAATCGACGTGGTCTTGCTGGCGGTGTCAGCGGTCGACGGCGTAATGCCACAGACACGCGAACACCTCCACATTTGTACATTGCTGGGTATCCAAACCTGTGTCGTTGCCGTGACGATGATCGACCGGCTCGATGGCGATGCCGAAGCGGTTGAACTCGCCTGTGAGGACATCCGCGAGACCCTGGACCCAACACCGTTTGCAGATGCACCGATTGTTCCCTGTAGTGCCGTCACGGGTGACGGCATCGACGACCTCACCCGCGCGCTGCGAAAACTCGCTGCTGCGGTGCCGAGCCGTGGCGGTGTCGATCGCCCGATTCTCCCGATCGACCGCGCCTTCGCCATGAAAGGCCACGGTACGGTTGTGACTGGAACCTTGCTTACAGGTCAGCTCAACGCCCGCAACCTCACTGACCTCCGACTCGTGTGTGCAGGACCGCGGCGTCCCGATGTCCCGTTGCGCGTGCGCGCGATGCAGGTCCGCAACGACGATCAGCAACTCGCTCGCGCCGGTACCCGTACCGCCCTCAATCTCGGAGGCCTCGCGCTGTCCGACGTCCACCGCGGCGATGTCATCACCTGCGGCCATCGGGTGGTCCGCTCACTGTTTGTACACGCACTGATCGAGCACCTGCCCCACCAACCCAAGCCGTGGGAATTTGGCACGACGCTTCAGCTGTGCGCCGGGACAGCCCACTGCACCGCCACCCTCGACCCGCTGACGGCCGACGGCCAATTGCCGCCGGGACAGGCCGGTGTCGTGCGTCTGAAGTTGTCGCATGCGTTGCCGACCTGGGTCGGACAACGCGTCATCCTGCGCAGCTTCAACGACCCCCGCGGTGGTGACCACCAGCTCGCCGATGCTGGCTGCACAGTCGGAGGTGGGACAGTTGTCGATCCACAACCGGGATCGGGCCGAGGTCAGCGGACCCGGTGGCAGCAACTCTCGGCCGCATTGCAAACGCGTGACCCCGACGAGCGCATCCACGCTCTCATCGACGACGCAGGAGTCCGCGGCATCGAACGCCACGAGCTCGAAGCACGTGTGGGGATGGTGCTCGAACCTTCGCTGCTCCGGAAAAACAAGTATCTACAACTCTCCCAGGGGCGATTACTGGTCACACGCGTTGCCCTTGCACCGTTGGCGGTCCGAGCCTGCCAAAAAGTCGACGCATTTCACACACAACATCCGACCAAACCCGGGATGCCCCGGGCGGTTCTCGAGCAACAACTCACCGGTCGAGCGGTGCCCGAGGTGGTCACAGCCGCAATCGACTACGCGCTCGAGCAAGATCAACTCCAGGCGGCCGACGACGACAAAGGCACTCTCGCACGACCGGGCCGAGGACCCCAAACCGATAGCTTCCCCGGGTGGATTCAGGCCATTTTAGATATTTTTGTCAGCCGCGGCACGCAACCGCCGACGACCCGTGAGCTGACGACGGAGACAGGTCGCAGTGAACGCGAGGTGTTCGAGGCGATCGCGGTATTGCAACGCAAAGGAGGATTGACTCGTATTTCGCGGGAGATGTCGATGGCCAGCGAACATCACGAGCGTTTGCTCGCCGAGGTGCGGGAATACTTGCAACGACATCAAATGCTCGACATGCAGGCGTTCAAGTCGCTCACAGGTCTGTCCCGCAAGTTTGCCGTCCCGCTGATGGAGCACTTTGACCGTCTGCAGATCACGCGGCGCGACGGGGATCGGCGCGTGCCGGGCCCGCGGTTGTGATCGCATCGACCGAATGCTTCGGATCGCGCGACCCCATTGCCCGCACCGACCAACGCCGTCACGACACTCGCCCGGAGGCGTATGGCACATTCAATCGCAGCGGTTCGTTGAGCTGCATTGAATCGCTATGGGACGCGGGCGACGGTTCGCGGTGCGGTCAGCCGATACATTTTGAACGGGCCGATTCGGCCTGAACGGGCAGGCTGGGGTTGGACTTCGTTCGATTGCTTGCATCAACATATTTATGGGTGCACAGCTGCCAACATACGGCACAAGGTTGGGTCATCCTCCGCAAAAACCGTCCGCAGATGCACAAACACCCGCCCCGCGTGCACTCGGGCAAATACCGGTATGTCCCCGCTCCGCAATTTCCTCGCCACTGCACTCGCCTTACCGAGCGCTTCGGGGACACACAGCGCCACCCCGGGCAGCGTCTGTCCCGGAAGGCTTCCCCCGCCGACCGTATCGGGCACCTCAACGATCGCTTCTTCCGGCCATTCGAGCGCATGGATGAGTTTCTCGGCACGGACCCGAAGCTCACGCATCAAAATATTTGCAAGCGCATGGATTGGCAACGCCCGCTCCCCGTCTTCGCTCGCATGGGCGACCAGCGTCGCGTGAAGGGCTGCCAGCGTCACCTTGTCAACCCGCAGTGCTCGCGCCATCGGATGCCGGCGACACTTCGCTATCACCTCGCGGCGACCTGCTAAAAGACCGGCCTGTGGCCCACCGAGAAGCTTATCTCCCGAGCACGTCACAATGTCTGCTCCCTGTGCGAGGACCTCGGCGATCGTCGGCTCGTTGTGAAACAGGTCGCGGTGCAAGCACCCGGATCCGAGGTCGGCGATCAGGGACACATTGAATGCATCTGCAATCTTTTTGAGCTCGGAGATTCCGGGTTCGCCGACAAATCCCGCCTGGGTGAAGTTGCTGCGGTGGACCCACAACATGGCCGCTGCCTCGCCGGACTCGCACACCCGCTGGTAGTCCCGCGTGTGGGTGCGATTGGTGCTGCCAACCGCGACTACCGGGGTCCCGCCGGCGGCTGCCATGTCGGCAACGCGGAAACTGTCGCCGATCTCGACCATCTGTCCGCGGGATAACGCCACACCACCCGGCCGCCCTCCCGTAAGCGCGGTACATGCAAGTAAAATCGCCGCCGCCCCGTTGTTGACGATCAGTACATCCTCCGCATGACAAAGTGCCCGCAACAACCACGTAATCGCCGTGAGTCGCGACTGGCGTATTCCGCTGCCGATCGCGATTTCGAGGTCGCAATAGCCGGCCGCTCCGAGCATGGCGCTGCGTGCCGATGGGGCCAGCGGTGCGCGACCGAGATTTGTGTGGAGGACCACCCCCGTGGCATTGATCACGGGTTTCGGTCGCGGACGCATCACATCGTCGAGCCGGACCTGTACTTCGGCAACCACCGCATCGACGGATGGGACCTCACGCGACCCTTCCCGCACCTGTGTCCGCACACGCTCGAGCACCTCCTGTACACACATCTTTTGCAGACTTCGCCGCACCGAACGATCGAGGCGATCGAGTACGTGGTCGACGCGGGGGATGGCGGCTAGTTTTCCTTGCACACGCACGGGTCGAAGCTACCACGATGCGGACTTGCGCGACCGAGCGCTCCCTGTTAAGGCCCGCGTATGTCCAAGGTCATCGACTGGTACTACCACCGCCGCAGCTGCGACACTTGTAAACGTTCCCAGGCGTTCCTCCGCGACCACGGCTACACGGTACGCGAGACCACCGACGCCAAGCACAAGTTCGATCGCTCCGAAGCCGAGCAGATCCTCGGGAAGGTCTCTCACGTCACGCTGACACGCGGCACCCGGGTCCTCGAGTTTGACCTCGGCCGAGCCGAACAAAAAGATGAGGCCCTCAACCTCGTTCTCGGCCGTGCTGGCACCCTGCGAGCCCCTGCCCTGCGGGTTGGAAATCACCTCTACGTGGGGTTTCCCAAGGGGGGATTCGCGGGCTTGTAACGCGACAACCCGCGAGATGGCCGCTCGGTAATGTTCGTAGCGCCCTGCCCCACGCGTCATACACCAAGCTCGAGCGGCCCTTTAATTCTGAAGCCTTGGTGACGACCTGAGTAGGGCCTTCATGGATGTTCCTCGGGACACATTTTCCTACCCGGTGGTAGACTTCGGGCCGATCTTGGAGATTACGATGAAGATTTCGCGCCTGTCGAAGTACACCCCACATCTCGTTGCATTGCTCGCCACCGTGACTGGTTGTGGTGATTCGGGCACCGACACAACCAGCGGCGGCACAGAGTCGACGTCGATGGCCACGACCACCGACGGGACCGCGACCAGTCCGTCGACGACCAACGAAATGACCGCCGGCCCGACCGGGAGCGAAAGCGACAGCACCAGCGATACGACGGATACGACCGACCCTTCGACCACTGACCCTTCGACCACCGACCCTTCGACCACCGACCCTTCAACGACCGATCCCACCGACCCCTCAACCACCGACCCTTCGACCACCGATCCCACCGACACCGATACCGATACCGACTCGAGCACGACCGAAGATTGTGACAACAAGTGCTCGTCGGACTTTCACGAGATCCTCGACTGCAACAACGCGGTCGTCGAGACCTGCATGGGTGACGAGGGATGCGACCCCATGAGCCTCGAGTGTATCAACGCCTGCGATGCGGCGGCCAACAACCAGCACTCGGTGGGCTGTGAGTACTACGCGACCCACATGGAGTCCTACAAGCCCGACGGTTGCTTGGCGGCATTTGTTGCCAATACATGGAATACGCCGGCGATGATTCAGGTCGAGTACAACGGGCAGATGCTCGACCCAGGTGGATTTGGCTACCTTCCCGTCGGCACAGGTCCGAATCTCACCTACGACAACTTCGACGCCAACGCCGGGATCGCCCCGGGTGAGGTGGTGATTTTGCTGCTCTCCGGTCCCCAGGGGACACAGGGGCAAGGGCGATGCCCGCAGCCCTCGGCATTTCCCAATAGCGTGCACGCATCGGGTAGTCGCGTCGCCAACTCGTTTAAGATCACAAGCGATGTCCCGGTTGTCGCCTACCAACTCAACCCCTATGGCGGCGGCAATACGGCGGTCACCGCAGGGTCGTTACTGCTGCCGACCAGTGCGTGGGGCGACAACTACATCGCCGTCAATGCCTACGGTTACGACCTCGCACCGCCCTCGCTCAACATCATCGCTGCCGAGGACAACACGACGGTCGAGATGGTGCCGGTCGCCCAAGTCAACGGCGGGAACGGCATCCCCTCGAGTCCGGCCAACACACCGATGTCGTTTACCCTCAACGCCGGTCAGCAGGCCCAAATCACCGAGAATGGCGAACTTACCGGTTCGGTGATCCAGTCCGACAAACCCGTCGGATTGATGGGTGGCCACCCGTGTATGCGGGCACCGATCGGCACGGCCTACTGCGATCACGGCGAGCAAATGATTCCGCCGATCCGTGCCCTCGGGTATGAGTACGTCGGTGTGATGCATCGCCCGCGGGCAAATGAGCCGAGTATCTGGCGGGTGATTGGTGCGGTCGACGGAACCGAGCTGAACTACTCGACCGACGTCGGAGGACCGGCAACCATCCAACAGGGTGAGATCGCGGAGTTCATCACTGACATCCCGTTTGTCCTCACCAGTCAAGATGAAGAACACCCGTTCCTGCTGTTCAACATCATGCCGGGCTCGCTGTGGTCGCCCTATCAACCACAGTTGCAAAACCACGGCGATCCCGACTACGTGCTCAACTATCCGCCCGACCAGTACCTCTCCAAATATGTGTTCTTCGCCGACCCGACCTACCCGGAGACCAACCTGGTGTTGGTGCGGCGAAAAATCAATGACCAGTTCTTCGATGTCGAGCTCGATTGCGCCGGTGTGCTCGACGGTTGGCAACCCGTGGGCGACTACGAGTGGACCCGGTTTGACCTGATTTCGGGCGACTTCCAAGACAACGGGGCGTGCTCGACCGGCCGCCACGAGATCACCAGTGAGGCACCGTTTGGGATGTGGATCTGGGGCTGGGGAACCGATGAGACGAGTCCCTCCACACAAAACGTCTCCTACGGTTATCCGGCGGGTATGAATGTTCAGCCGCTCAACGATGTGGTCATCATCATTGAGTAGTTGACCTGCTGTGAAGGACAAAGGTCGCTCCTGTCCGCAGGGGCGATTTTTGTATGTGCAAGCGGGAGCCGACGACGAGACGCTGGGTTAGCCCCCGTCCGCGACCTGTTCGAGTACCCCGGTGATACACCCGAGGCCCGAGCTAAAGTCGGAGCCACAAATCGAATCCATGCAACAGCGCACCTTCGGATCGTTGTCCGGTGTATCGGGGTCGTCGGGCAAATTGAGGGACTCACACACATTGCGGATCCGCAGCGGCGGCGTAGCCTGGCCGGTGTATTCCCCTTGGGACATGCCGGTGCAACCAGGTCCGATACCAAATAAAAACTCTTTGTGGGCCGGAGTGTCGTTGTCGATGATGTCACCGTCGTCCCACACACGGTAGACGAGGTCGGCAACACCCCCCGCCTGTGGCTCATACGGAGGCGAAGGATTGTAGCTGGTGACCTCGGGTACCCCCGTTAGCGCGACCATCATCACCACGCGATCGTCTGTCAGCAAACTCGAGAGATAGGAGGTGTAGCGCGTCGTCGGATGGAGCACGCCCGAACTGAACTCTTCGCAACTCTCGTACGTGCCGTCGAGGTCGCTATCGATGCAGGTTGTCCCGGCATTCCAACACACCGCACTGGTCGGCTGGAGCTGGTCGGTGTCGGGATTGACCTCCCAATACTGCGTCACTTCGGGATTGGATTCCTGGTCGGGGCTGAAGTACAGGTAGCCTTCGGGGCCGAGCACCGAGCAATCCGATTCGTCGGTGATCAGGACAATGGCCAAGGCTGCGTCCTCGCGCAAAAACCCGTCGGTTCCGTTCCACGTCGCCATGGGGTCGAGGGCCTGCAGCATCGACTCGAGCGGCGCCTCGTAGCCACAACCGACGATCCCCTGCGGCGCGATACAGGCAAATGCGGCCTCGACATCGTCTCCGGGCACATTGGAGCCATTGTCATCGACGTGAATAAACATGTCTGAAGGGCCTACCGGGTTGGGACATACATCGAGACATGTCTCTTCGACGCTGTCGTTGAGATTCGTGAAATGGTCGAGCCGCTCGGTGCACGGTGTACTGACTGGGCTGCCGTCGTTTGGATCGTAGCCCTCAGGCTGAAACGGCGTACAGGACGGGTGCCCCATGTCGGTGGTCGTGACCATGACGTTGAGGTCGAGGGGGGCAAACTCCCCCCCGCCCAGGTCGATCGACTGCAATCCCGAGAGCATGCTGCCGAAGTTGGCGGCGAGGTTTTTCTGCTCCTCGTACATGGTCGCCGAGTTGTCGACCACAAAGAGGACGTCGAGCTTGACGCACGGCATCCCGTCGCAGGTCGGCAATCCGGTTCCACCTGTCGGATCGGTCGGGTCGGTCGGGTCGGTCGTCGGCTCCATCGTCGTTTCCGTCGGCTCCACTGTGGTCGACTCGGTCGAATCCGTCGTGGGATCATCGGTCGTCGGACCGGCACTTTCGGTCATCCCTCCGGTCAGCGTGCCCGCGGTGTCGGAGGTGTTCGACGAGCTGTCGGTCGATGACATCGTAGATGTAGATGCACTTTCTCCCCCCTCACCACCACCGCAGCCAAGGAGCACCGCTGCAGTGGCTGCGAGTGCGAATGCTGAGCGAGGCCCGCGCTTCGAGCAGATGACTGTCATAGGGTGAGTGTACGCCCACGCCAAGCTTGCAAGGGCGTGAAACCGTTGAACGCAGAGGCAAGAAGACGGCGTACGGAAGGTGCGTTGACAAGTCATGCGGCACGTTCAAATGGTTGCACGTACTTGCAAGTGTCGAGACATCCACGGTCACTCGATCGACCAGAGGAGATCACTTCACACGGAAGTCGGCGATAGATACCGTGTGCTGACCCCACCTCTCGCGGGCTGTGTTTGAAGCTGTGGCACCCTCGAGACCACCCAACGCAGGTTCGACCGCCGGGTCGCAACGGGCGTTTATCCGCACACCCGGGGGATTTTCGTTTAGCCTGCGCCGACCATGCTATTGCGCGAACTGACGGGCGAAAAAGTCGGAATCTGTGTCTCGGGCGGCCTCGATAGCAAGACCGTCACAACCCGCCTCAAGCAGGCCGGTATCGACGTCATGTGCTTCACGGCCGACCTCGCACAACCGGACGAAAAGGACATCAACGACATCATTGTGCGTATGCAACCTTGCGGCGCACAGACGGTGATCGTCGACCTCAAGCCCGAGATGGCTGAGGCCTGCTACGCGATGATCCAGAGCCAGGCGATGTACGACGGCGGCTACTGGAACTCGACCGGTATCGCCCGCGCGGTCACGGTCCGCGGGCTGATCGACGAGATGAAAAAATTCGGCTGTACCATCCTCGCCCACGGAGCGACTGGCCGCGGCAACGACCAGCTTCGCTTTGAGCGTTACACCAATGTCCTGGCCCCAGAGATGCACGTCTACGCCCCCTGGCGCGACCCCGAAATGCTGGCCCAGTTCCCCGGCCGCAAGGAGATGGCCGCCTATCTACAAGACCAGGGCATCGAGGCCAATGTCGGACCCAAAAAGCGCTACTCGACCGATGCCAACTTGGCCGGGCTGTCCCACGAGGCTGAAGACCTCGAGGACCTGCAGACACCGTGTCTGATCGTCGAACCACAAATGTGTGTATGGCCAATGAATGCGCCCGACAAAATCGAGCAGGTCAGCATAAGGTTAGAACAGGGTCGCTGCGTTGCCATCTACGGTGAGCATGTCACCCCCTTCGAGGCGATGATGCGCGCCAACCAAATCGGCGGACGCAACGGCATCGGGCTCAAAAATGCGTTGGAAAACCGGGTGATCGGCACCAAGAGCCGCGGGGTCTACGAGGCGCCAGGCCTCGACCTCCTCGGCTATGCGATGCGGTGTGTGTACCAGACGACCCTCGACCGCCGTTCGACGTCGCTGTTTCGCCAACTGTCCCGGGTCATCGCCGACCAGATCTACGACGGTCGCTACTTCGACCCGGTGTGCCGGGCGGCCCGGGCAGCGATCGCGGAGCTGGCCGAGCACGCGACCGCGACCGTCGAGCTGAGTCTCTACAAGGGCAACATCTTTTTCCGCGGTCTCCACGACTGCCCGAGCTCGCTGTACAACCCCGCCGATGCCTCGATGGAAGCGAGTGACGGGCTGAACCCGGTCAGCAGCCAAGGCTTTGTCGAGGTCCAATCGTGCGAGGCCAAAGCGATGGCGACGGCAGGCCAGATCAAGCCGTTTTAGTGATCTCGGGTTGGGCATCTTGATGTAGACACATCGAAATCGAGCCCGTACCGATCGGCCGTGGTATCAACGGGCATGTCCCAGCTCGCAGCTCCAGTTCACCTGCTCACGCGCGAAGTGAGTGCGTCGATGCAGCAGTGCCTGCGAACCTCGCAGCAGCCACTCGACCTCGCTCGTGCCCGGCGGCAACACGCCGGCTATGTCGCGGCGCTACGCGAGCTCGGACTCGAAGTCGAGGTATTGCCCGCCCTCGACATCTGCCCGGACGCTGTGTTTGTCGAGGATACGGCGGTGTTGCTCGGGCGACGGGCGCTCATCACCCGTCCGGGTGCACCCGCACGACGGGCCGAAGTTGCGAGCGTCCGCGAAGCGCTCGCGCGGACCAATCAGTTTGATATACATGAAATGACCGCACCCGCTCGCCTCGATGGGGGTGACGTCCTGCGCGTGGGAAGCCGGTTGTTTGTCGGAATGTCGGCGCGAACCAATGCCGACGGGGTCGACAGACTGGCCAAACTCGCGGTCCGCGAGGGGCTGTCGACCCAGACGGTCGCGGTCGATGCCGGGCTGCATCTCAAATCAGCGGTCACCGCCATCGCGGAAACCACCGTGATCGTCGACGCCCAACAACTCGACCCGCGGCCGTTTCAACAACTCGGGTTGGAGGTGATCGAAGCCCAAGAGCCAGCCGGGGCCAACGTCCTCGCCCTCGGGTCGACGATTGTGGTGTCAGCCTCTGCGCCACAAACCGCAGCACATCTCGAAGCGCGGGGCCTTTGTCTCGTCCGTGTCGAACTCGATCAATTTCACCTGGCCGACGGAGCCCTGACGTGCCTCAGTCTGCGCACTGCAGCTGCCGGTACGTGGTGTTGCTAGCCCGGTTCCCGAGTCGATTTATTGTATACTCATGGACTTTGGCTGCATCTCGGACCCCCGCCACACCTGGCGCGGAAGCTTGTAGCCCGTGCTTGCCAGCGTCAGGCCGCCAAAGACCATCGCGGTGGCGACCAAACTGATCCAGGCATAAGCAGAGGCATCGAGTGCACCCCACAGGGTCGCCGCGAAGGCACCGACAAATCCAAGAATTCCCAGGCTGATCAACGCCCACACCGAAAGAACGTGTTCTTGTGACGTTTTCATAATTTGATTTTGATATTCATTTTCAAATTAAGCAAGCTGTCTTTTCAACCTACGGTGAATTTGCCCGCTTCGACACGCGCCGTAGCTTGATATCGAGCGTCACCGCCCCTCACCCGGGTTCGCGCACGGTTGAACGTCCAGCTAAAACTGCCGGCGTTTCCATAAGTAATACGGGACAGGTACCAACATACAGGCGAGTGTCCACCCGATCACGTGCATGCCGGCGCCGGCGATCATCAGCAGGACCACCAACAATCCGAGCACCGCGGTCACCCTGCCCCGCCGAAGTTGCCACGGACGGAACTTGTTGGGCTCGCGTCGCATCAACACGACCTGGGCCACACAGGCGCAGCCAATCGCGGTGAGGGCAGTCGCCGTCGAGAGCATCGAAATGAAGTTGTAGACGTCGAGCATGGTCCCGCTGAAGTAGAGCAGGACAATCCCTCCGCTACACAAACTCGTGATCAGGAGAGCTGGGATGGGCGTGTTGGTCCGCGGGTGTAAGCGGGCAAATACCCCGGGAGCGAGGCCGTCTCGGGCGGTGGCGTGGGCCATCCGACTGGTGACCAACAACCATCCATTGAGGATCCCGACAATCGAGATCAGTGCTCCCAAGCTGACCAGACGGGCGGCGCCAGGGCCAAAAATTGTAGCTGCAACGTCTGCGAGTGGTTTGGCCGAGGCTGCCAGCTGCCCGGCGGGTGCAGCCCCCATCAGGGCGACCAACACCAACAGGTACACACCCGCCGTCAAACCAAATCCGAGGTAGATCGAACGACTGATGGTGCGTCCGGCATCGCGAATTTCCTCGGCGGGCACGGTGATCGACTCCATGCCGATAAACATCCACGACATCAACGAGACCGCGGGCAACAGCGACTTCGTCCCATGGGGCGCAACCGGTTGCAGGTTGTCGAGCGAGAAATAGGGAATCAGGGCGATGCTCAACACCAGCAACGGCAACAACTTGAGGACGGTGGTGATGATCTGGACAGCACCACCCACACGCACGCCGACAACGTGCCCGAGGGTCAAACTCCACAACAGTGCCTGACTCCAACCAAACGCCACCCACGGGTCACCCGCGGCCGGAACGAAGACCACGAGATAGGAGGTAAATGCGGTGAGGAAGGCTGCGTTGCCGATCACCGCACACAACCAGTAGAGGTAGCCGACCTGCATCCCCGCGAACTTGCCAAACGCTCGGTGGGAAAATGCCTGCATGCCGCCGGAGATCGGGTAGGCCCGTCCGAGGTCGGCAAACACCGCTGTGAGACACAGGTAGCCGAGGACGTTGACAACCCAGGCGGCCAACGACAGTGGCCCCGCTGTCTCGGCGAGCGCTGCGGGGGTGACAAAGATCCCCGAGCCAATCATGTTACCGGTCACCAGCGCGATTGCTGCGAATTTGCCGAGTCCGCGCGTCAAGTCCTGTTGTATCTGCATCCTACTCCGACCTGACCCCATCCACCGGGCCCGGCGGTACGAACCTGGCGAAGCCACGCGCTTGCCCCTGTTGTATCTGCGTGTTGCTGCTGCATGCCATGCAGCCAGTGCAACCACACAACACGCGACCCTACCCGATCGGCCGCAGCTTGCTCATCAGCGGCTCGACCTGCTTGCCGAGGCTGTTGTCCTTGCCGCGCATCAACAGACTGCTGGCCGAAAACAGGGCAAACTGTACGTAGTCGTAGAGCATCTCCTTGAGGAATTTGTCGGAGTTGCCCCCGCTGACGATGATCGAGACGTTCTCGATCATCGGGTCGGGGAGAAACGAGCCGTTTTCAAACGGGCCGGCCTCGCGAAACATGAGCTCGTAGACCTCGTCGGCAAATCCTTCGAGGTTGGTCCGCAGGGCCGTTCCCTTGCCTTTTTGGTCGACTTCTTGGTGAATCAGTCGGAGCACGGCGTTGGCTGTTTCGATCGTGTCGCGGGGACCTCCACCGGTGCGCGGCGGGGCGATCGAGATACACTTGCTCTGATACAGCTGAAACACCATTTTGGTGGTTTCGAACTCGGAGCGGTTGAGGACCCGGCTGAGCTCGCCGACCGAACTTTCGCCGTCGATAAGCTCCCACAGGGCGACACATTCGTCGGGCGGCGTGCGGGCGTCGGGGCGTTTTTCGGGGATGTACCCAGCCGACGGAATGCGCTGTCTGAAAAACCGCATCTCATCCATCTGGGTGACGCCGTCCATCAACAGGGAGTTGAGACTGACCCCGTGGCGAAACGGCACTTCCTCCTCGTCAAAACCATCTAGGAAGGCGTACATCCCGTCGGCCACCGTCAGCACACTCATTGCGATGCGCTCGACCTGTTTGCGCAGATAGGTGTAGACCTGCTCGCTGGTGAGGATACCGAGGTCGATCGCGGCGGCACCAAACAACTGACCAGCACGTGCGCGGTCGAGGATCTGCTCTAACTGGATTTCGCTGATGACACCAAACCGGTAGAGCACTTGGCCGAGATGTTCGTCGGGGGCGGTGGTCCGGGCTCCGATGACACGCCCACTTTCGACGTAGACGTTACGCTCGACACCTTCTCCTTGTACACTCAACAATCCGTTCCATCCGGACTGGGCGAGCACCGCGACAATGTCACACATGAATCCGGGTCCGACGATTTCGCCGGCGAGCCGCACGACGGCACCGTCCTCGGCATCACGGCGCCCGTCCTGGCCCGTGTAGCGCATAAACAACACGTGGTGTGGCGTCGGGAACATGCGGAAAAAAGCCCCGTTACGGGCCTTCATCCGCTCGGTCGCAAGCTCCCCTAAAGGATGCAAAACGCCTTGGTTGTCTATCCATACAAGTTCGTCTTGTGCGTGCCGCATACCCGGAATCAGCACTACCACCAGGGCAATTTCTGCGCAAGAACCTTGGATGGTGTGCCATCATGGCGTACCGGCGAGGGAAGACGACCTATGATTGCGCGCCCCTGGGGGCAACAGGTTTTTCACCGTTGGCTGTGCGGGTTCGCGGTCCACCTCACCACATTCGTGCTTGTACTCGCCAGTTGTCGCCCGCGACCTCCCGACCAAATTCGCAGCCCCCACGCCCCTGCCTGTCACCACGCGGCCCGCCACCTCCACGGGATTTGGGACACCTCTCGGCAAAACGCGCTCACCCAAACCGTCGAACAGTTGCCGACGCATCTGCGCCCGACGGGATGGTTTGTGATCGACGGGCTCAAAACGACGACCTCTGCGTGGGTGGTCGACCGCGAACAGACCTGCCGAAATGCCCGCAGGGCAACGCTGTCACAGGCTGAGTTTTCAGCCGCCGGAGCCTGTCACCGGAGGGTTATCGCGCGTCTTTCTGCCCTCACCCGCGTCCTCTCCCGCTCCCCGGATGCGAGGTGGGACCGCGCACCGGTGGCGGTGGCTTCGATCCACGACCAACTTCTGCACTGCCGCGACCGCCCCGATGCGAGCCTCCCAGATCCCGCCGAGCTCGCCCTGGCTGCCGAGGCCGAGGTCGCAGCCTGGCTCGGACGCGACGTCCTTGCGGAGTTAGATGCACCTACACTCGACCGACCCGAAGCTGTGAGTACAGCGTTTGCCCTGATCGATGGGGGCCGCGGCGATGACCGGCTGCGACTCAGGGTCCGCAGTCGGGTGCGAAACCGTCGCGACAACCGCCAAACCCAGGCGTGGCTGGCCCGGAGCATCGCGTTTCTCCCGTTGGCGTTCGACAGCCGCACCTCGGAGTTCGACAGGTTGCAAGCGCCCACCAGCGAGGTGCCCACGCCAGTCGACATCGCCCGCATGGCCACCCAACTCGCCGCCGAATGGCGCGTGCACGGCCAGCCCGAACGCGCGTACCAACTCGATGCACAGGCGGTGGCGATCTTGGACGAACTGGGAAATGATTGTAAATGCACGGTCTATGACTACGAACGGGCGCTCGCCCTCGCTGCCCTCGGACGCGATGCCCTGCGCGCCGATCGGAGAGATGAGGCCATGCGAACCTTGAAAGCTGCACATGCAGCGTTCGAGCATCTGCGCGGCCCAGACCACCTCGATACCGCCCAGGTGCTCCACGACCTCGGCTCGGTGCACGAACGCTCGGGCCACCACAGCGAGGCACTCGCCCCCTACCGCGAGGCGCTACGGATCCGTCTGCAACACCTCGGTCTGAAACAGGATACGGCCCGCACGATGAATAACCTCGCCCGCTCGCTGTACTACCTCCATGCGTTGGACGAGGCGATCGAGCTCCACCAGGCGACGCTGAAGATCCGGACTGCCATCTTTGGACCCGAGCATCCCGATACCGCAACCAGTCTCAACAACCTCGCAGCTGCCTATCGCGCCAAAGGGGAGAACCAGCTGGCGCTCGAGACGTTTGAGCAAGCACTTGCAATCCGCCAAAAAACCCTCGGCCCCAACCACCCGTACACGGCGATCAGTCTTCACAACCTGGCCGAGATGGCCGAGGCGTTTGGCGACCACACCCGAGCGTTGCAGCTACACCGACAGGCACTCGCCATTCGATCCGCCACCCTCGGTCCCGACCATGTCGAGACCGCCCGCAGTCAACAGGGGCTCGGCCAAACGCTGCTCGCCCTCAATCGCCCCGACGAGGCCCGTGAACGCCTCAGCCTGGCCCTGGCGACGTTCACGGCCAAGCTGGGCCCGGCACACCCGGAGACACGACGCGTGCGCGCACTACTACATGACCTATAAGACAGAGTTTTTCCCGGTGCTCCCCGCAGACCGGTATGATGCCGGGAATGGAGGAACGCTCCCTCAACAAACGCTTGCGAGTGATCCGCGAGACCTTGACACGCGCAGGGGCGCGTCCGCGGGTCGAGCTGCGCCTGCGCTACAACTGCCCCGTCGCATGGGAGTCGATGACCGAAGTCGATGCTCGGGTGCGCCACTGTCAGGCCTGCGATGCCCAGGTCCACGACCTGACCGAGGCGACACGCTCAGAGGTCGCGGCGTTGGTCCGCAAACACAACGGGAGTTTTTGCGGACAGGTGCAGGCCCGCGAAGACGGTCGCGTGGTGTTTGGCGAGTGCACGGGTGAGGGCCCGCTGAGTGTTGCCCGCGGATGGTTGATCGCTCCTGAGCCCACCGAGACCTGACACAGGCACTCACCTACATGTATCAACAATGAGTTTCTCGCCATTCAGGTGACGAAGTCCGTCAGCGAGCGCCGGCTTCCATGGCGCTGGTCCCCTTCCTGCTCGCGTTGACAATCGATACACAGGGTCACCCACGGCATCAGCGAAAGCCGACGCCCGAGCGGCTCGTCGCAGGATTCACAACGGTCAAAGTCTTCTGGGTCTTCGCGCAGACGCACGAGCGCGGCATCGATGTTGGCTAACCTGCGTTTGCGCTCGGCGTTGCGGTTGGAGGCGATCACCTGGTTCATGACCGTGAGCGGCTTGGCATCCTCATCGACCTTGCTGGCCACCGGCGAGGCGCGCTCGGCGATCCGCACTTCGTGGTCGCCCTCGGTCAGGAGTTCGTTGCGGGCGGCGAGCAAGCGCTCTCGATGACGCTCGGCTTTGGTGCTGGCCATGGCTGGCAATCATACTGCGAAACGCCGGGCGCGCTCGGGTTATCTGCGCCGATGGATGAGCGGGAACGTGCGACGAGCTGCCAATATGGGTGCCAACCAAATTCGTTGTACACGCACATCCTCCGCCAACATCGCTCTGCCCGGGTTGGACTGTCGGCGGAGGATTTGGTGCTTGATCAGCGCCCGGCGGTGAGCTTGCCGGTTTTCTCGAGGAATTCGTCGTATGTCCCTGGGAACAGGTCCCATCCATGCGGGCCTTTGAGCTCGAGGACATGGCTGGCGACTTCGTTGATCAACGCCTGGTCGTGGGACACAAACATGATGGTGCCCTCGTAGCGCTGGAGGGCCTCGGTCAGGGCGCGGATCGACTCGAGGTCGAGGTGGTTGGTCGGCTCGTCGAGCAGCAACAGGTTGTCCTTGGTCAGCGTCAACTTGGCCATCAGCAGACGCACCGTCTCGCCACCGCTGAGCGCTGAAACCGGCTTGTCGGCATCGGCCGCGGGGAACAGCATCCGCCCGAGCAGCCCGCGAATCTCTTCGACCGAGGCCTTGCTGTCCCACTGCGCGAGCCAGTCAAACGCGGTCATGCCCTGGTGGTCGCCAAGTCCGTCTTCGTGTTCCTGGGGCATGTAGCCGACGGTGACTTCGTGGCCGAGACGGAACTTGCCGCGCGAGGGCTCGTGCACATTGGCGAGGCACTTGAGCAGGGTCGATTTGCCAATCCCGTTGGGGCCCACAACCGCGACCTTGTCACCGCGTTGGAGGGTGAAGGTGAGGTCCTTGAGCACCTCGTTGTCGTCGAACGATTTGTGCAGGTGCTCGACGTGCAGCACCAACTTGCCACTGTTGGTCTTTTGGTCGAAGCGGATGAACGGCCGCTGAATGTTGGAGCGCTTGAGGTCGACCAGGTTGATCTTGGAGATCGCCCGCCGCCGCGACTGCGCTTGGCTGGCCTTCTTTGCATTTGCACCGAATCGCTGGATGAACTCCTTGAGTTCCGAGATTTTCTTTTGCTTGCTGGCGTTGTGCTTCTCGGCCGAGATCCGGTACTTGATCTTCTGCCGCAGCATGTCGTCGTAGGCACCGGTGTAGATGATGATGTTTTCGTAATCGACGTCGGCGGTGTGGGTGCAGACCTCGTTGAGGAAGTGGCGGTCGTGGCTGATCACCACCAGCACCCCGGAGTAGTTGTGCAAAAAACTCTCGAGCCAACGGATCGAGTCGAGGTCGAGGTGGTTGGTCGGCTCGTCGAGCAACAGGATGTCGGGGTTGCCAAACAGGGCCTGGGCGACCAAAACACGCAGCCGCATGCCACCGGTCAGAACCTGAAGCGGCTGCTCGTGAAACTCCTTGGCGATCCCGAGTCCCTCGAGCAATTGCTCGGCTTCGTTTTCGGCTTCGTATCCGTTTTCTTCGGCGATGACCCCCTCGAGCTCGCCGAGGCGCATCCCGATCTCGTCGGTCATGTCCTCGACTTGCAGGAGCACCTCCTTCTCGCTCATGGCCTTCCACAACTTGTGGTTGCCCATGATGACAACATCGCGGATCCGGTCCTCGGCGTGGCGGCTGTGGTCCTGGTGGAGCATGCTCAGGCGGCTGCGAGGCGAGCGGCTGACACTCCCGGTATCGGGATCTAAGTCGCCCGAGAGCACTTTCATAAACGTCGACTTGCCGGCCCCGTTGGCGCCCGTCAGCCCGTAGCGGTTGCCGGGGTCAAACGTGGTCGTGACGTTGTCAAACAGGATTTTTCCACCATAGGCTTTTGTAACTTCGGAGACCGTCAGCATCGTTGTCGCCCTTCGCTGGCAGCCGCGGACGATCGGGATGACGTTCAATCCGGGTTGCCGGGTATGCGGGGCTGTTGTTAACGTGCGCACTGTGACCGGGCAAGCTCGTCAATGGATCACCGTGAGCATGCTCGCAGGTCTAGCTTGGATGACTCCTCACATCGCTCAGGCCTGCTCCTGTTCCGGGCGACACGTTCCGCAAGAGGCCGCGCGCCAGTCCGACGCGGTGTTCGAAGGTCGCGTGATCGCGGCACCGAGTCTGCGAAGCGGGTACAGCGAAACAGTCACCTACGAGTTTTCGGTGACCCGCCAGTGGAAAGGAGATGTTGGGCAACGCGTGCGGATCAAGACCCCTGCGAGTAGTGCTGCCTGCGGCCGTCGCTACTACTCTGGCGAGGTCTACCTGATCTATGCGACCCGAGGTGCCGACGATGTCTTGTTCGACAGCATCTGCACACGGACGCGTGAATCGAGGCGGGCGAGCGAAGACTTCGCTGCCCTCGGACCGAGTCAGGAACCGGTAAAAACGCAAAAAGTGCTCGCCACCGAGGCCGTCGAACCCCCCCGCATTCCCGCCCCGCGGCCAGATTTTTCGGGCCTGAGCAGCGACGGAAAAGGCTGCCACATCGGCGGTTCGCAGGCCCCTGGAGGATGGCTCGTGGTCCTCCTCGCGTGCGTCCCGTGGTTGCGGACACGGCGAGCACGGAGCATGTAAAACATGTACTTACAAAGTATTGTTCGCGCTACGACTCTCGAAACCGCGGCAGGCTCACTCGCTGGCCAAACACACCGCGTAGACTCGCTGCGAGTCCATGGTGGCGGTCGGCGTAAAATCCAGCCGAGTTCTTGATCCGCAGGTAACCCACGCTGTGGGGCTCGAGGGACATCAGCGCCGTTTCGAGGTGGTCGAGCAACTCTTCGTTGCCGAGCGAGAGCATCTCGTCGAACAGCCGCGAGAGTCGCACATCGACCCCAACCGTTTCGTCGCCTGTGCCCCGGCGCAGTTCGATCACACATGTACGTTTGGAAAACGCCAGGGTGAGCGACAGCAGACGTGGGTGACGGAGCAAGACATCGACCCATTGTGCGAGCTGGAGCAGTTCGAGGCGCTCGATATTTGATTGTATCGCCAAGGATTCAAGCCGATCGGCCAACGTGGTGTCGAACAGCCACGACCAGTCCTGGTGCCCGCGGGGGTTGGTATGATGCAATTCGAGCTCACGCAATTCGGGCAGGACGGTGTTGTCGACCACGCGTTTCGGCGTTTGCGGTGGACAACTCGTCAGACGTACCCGCGCGTAGATAATCTTTGGTAATACAACGTCATCTCGCCCGCACAGTGCACGCAGCGTCCGGTAGTTCACGCTGATCTCCCGGAGTGCCCGCATACACGGATGGGCGATCAGCTCGACGATGTCGCTGTCGAGATGCTCGACGGTCGCCCACGCGGGGTCGCCGACAAGGCCGAGCGCTCGGGCGCGGATCGTGCGGCAACTGACCAAAAAACCGCGGCGAAACACGACTTTGTCAACCGCCGCTGTGAGTGGATCGAGCCATTCGTTGTAGTGCCACCGAAGTAGGTCACGCTCTGGTTTGGGCATCCGCGACAGGCCGGGTGTCTCTAACTGCATGGCGAGAAAGTCACCTCGCGGATCATCGCGCTCGCGCAGGTAGTTGGCGTAGGCGAGCCGCGGCTTGTCGTCGTCGGGCGTTTCTCGGATCTGGCGCAGGAGCTCGCGCGAAGCGTCGGTCTCGGGCGCACGCGGACGCCGGTTGGCCCGCGCAACAAGCTCGTCACGGACAACTTCACCGAGCCGCATAAAGGCGATTTGGGTCATTCGCTCTTCGTTGTCGAGGATGATCTTGGGGGCCGAGAGCTCGATCAGACGCGCGAGTCGGTTGCAGCGGTTGACCAGCGCGAGGTAGCCGGCATCCTGGGGATCTCGCGGGGTCGTCCGCCACTGGGACGGGGTCACCGGGACTCTGTGTATCAACATATTTTTGTACCCGGCCTGTTCCAACCGCTCGGCGAAATAACGGTTTCCCCGATGCTCACGTGCTTCCTCGGCCGGGTCGGCGAAACTCTCCATTCCGAAGGTGTCGCGCCGCGTGTGGACGACCGTACCGTCGGGGTGGAGGTTGGCTCTGCGCCGGAGGGCGGCGACCAGATCATCTTGGCGACAATTGAGTCTCTGTGCGATCCGCGGAACGAGTATCGGGTGAAAAAGCGGCACGTCCGATTCGATATGCCCCCAACGCTCGTGCCGCAGACGAGCCGGGCCGCACAACACACCGCAGCGGTCACAGATCTGGCCGACATGCTCGGGCTTGCACAACTTTTCGCAGATGCAACGATTGTCAGCGATCGGTCCAAACACGCGGGCGCAGTGGATACCACCACGCTCCGGCTTGTTCGTGCGCCGGTTATAGGTCTCGGTGCGATTCACACAGCCACTGCTCATCCGCTCGACCTGCGCCGCGGCGGCGATCACCTCGTCGGGGTCGTCGCTGAGGAAGAAGGCCGGCAAGATCTCGTTGGCCGTGGTCATCGGAGGGCACGATAGCAAGCTTTTGTCATGTAGGTACAAGAACACCGCAACTGCGTCAGGAGACCTTGCTCGTCAATTTGGAGTCGCTGCGGGATTGCTCGGTACCGCCGTTGGTCGTCGTCCGTCGTAAAAAAAACACCGGACAGGCCGGTGTTGTTTTTGTAGGGGGAGGGAGCTTCGCTCAGGCGGCCGGTTGGACCTCGACATCGGCGGGTAAGACCTCTGCCGACGGCTCGACCCGCTCCGTTTGTTTGCCAACCTGAGGCTCGTACACCGCTTGTGGCGGCGGCCGGAGGTCCCAGACCAACCCGACCCAACTCATCGCCTTGAGGATGTAGTAGGTGATGTCGATCTCCCACCAGTAGAAACCTTGGCGGGTCGACAGCATATGGTGGTGATGGTTGTTGTGCCACCCTTCACCCATGGTGATGAGTGCGAGCCAGAAGTTGTTGCGGCTGGTATCGGTGGTCTCGTAGCGGCGCGACCCCCAGACGTGGGCCAGCGAGTTGATGGTGAAGGTCCCGTGCCACAGGATCACGGTGCTGAGTAAAAACCCGACCAGGAGCCCCGACAATCCCATCGTTGCATATACCAAGAGTCCGAGGGCAACCGGCGGGACCAACCAGTACTTGTTGAGCCACACAAGCTCGGGATACTTGGCGAGGTCGCGGACCTTGTTGTAGTTGGTGTCTTCGTTGTGGTCGTAGATCCAACCGATGTGGCTGTACCAAAATCCTTTGCGCACGGGCGAATGCACGTCCCACGGTGTGTCGGAAAACTTGTGGTGGTTGCGGTGATGGGCGGCCCACCACAGGGCACCGCGCTGCGAACTGGTCTGGGCCCAAAACGCGAGGACAAACTGGAACCAGCGGCTGGTTTTGAAGGTCCGGTGCGAGAAGTAACGGTGGTAGGCGCCAGTTACGGCGAACATCCGGGCGAAGTAGAGAAACACGCAGACCGCCCAGTCCTGCCAAGTTGCCCCGGTGTAGAGAACTGCGAGGCAGGCGACATGGGCCAGCACCAGCGGCATGGTCCCGAGCCACTGGTACCCGCGGGTGCGGGGCCCAGGCAGCGGGCGGTCTCTAAATTTTTCGGGGATCGGTGGCGGTTGTTGGGTAAAAGCCATGGGTACAAGCTCACTTGCGTTCCGGTCGCGGGGCCCCGGAAGGGAGGTGGCTCGCACTGTGCCCGACCGCGAATCGACGTTCAATCACGGTGCCGTCATGAATTGTCATCGTTTGGTCATCGCGCCGGTGAACCCCCACAAACGGCGGTATGACCGGCCCTCCGACCGGTATCTCGACGACCTCAACGATTTCCAGGCTACAGCGAACGACCGTGAGCCGATGGAGGAGGAGGGGGGGACTGCATCGGCGCACGTGCGGGAACCTGCGGGTGCTCGGGCGCAACGACCTGTGAATGCACCCACTGTGAGAGCCCGCGAAGTTGGACGGCCAAGTCTTCGCGCGAGTGCGCCGGAATGTTGTGACACAACATCGCTGGCACGGGCACAGGCGCGAGCGACCGATCGGCGAGCGGCTGCGAGCCCCAGGGCCAAAGACGCCCGCGATGGGGTTCGAGCTGACCATCGGTACACACGAGCAGATAGCGACCGCGGTTTTGAACCGACAGACCGAAGCATACAACCGCAAGCAGGACCAGGCTCAACACCCCCCACACCCTAAATCCGGCCCCCGGCCCGTAGCGGGACGACACCCGCCGTTGAGATCGGTACCCCACGGTTTAACCGTAGCAAACAGTTGCTCTGAGGCGATTGGCAAGCATGCAACGATACGGCGTCCGGCGAGCCGAACTGTCCGATCAGACATTCCGGTATGTCGACATTGCCCAACAGCCTGCTGGGCAACGACGAGCCACACCGTGATGTCTGATAGAGCCGTATGTGACGCGAGCCGACCTATCCGAGCAAGCTCCGGCCGATGATCAGCTTTTGGATCTCGGTGGTGCCCTCGTAGATCCGCAGCGCTCGGATCTCGCGATACAGCCGCTCGGGAGTCTCCCCCACGGTCACGCCGAGACCTCCAAAGCACTGGACCGCGCGATCGATCGCGCGTTGGGCCGACTCGGTCGCATACATCTTGGCCATCGCGGCCTGCTCTGGACTCGCATGCCCACGGTCTCGGGCTGCTGCTGCTCGATAGACCAGTAACTGGGCGGCCATGTGATCGGTTGCGACATCGGCCATGGCAAACTGCAGCCCCTGTTGGGCCGCGAGCGGTTTCCCGAACTGGATTCGCGTCTTGAGATGGTTGGCGGCCACCGCAATCGCTTCGTCGGCCAAGCCCAAGGCCGCCGCGCCGACACTGACGCGAAAGACATCGAGGTTACCAAGGGCGATCCGCAGCCCCTGTCCGTGGGTACCGAGTCGATGGGCCGCGGGCACCACAACGTCGTGAAAGTGCAACGCGCCGATCGGGTGCGGAGCGATCACCCGGGTCGGTTCGACCTCGAGGCCCGCAGCATCGCCGGGAACCCAAAAGGCCCCAAACCGCGGCTTGGGCGGGAGTTCGTCCCCCTCGGTCACGCCCTCGCGGGCAAACACGACATAGCTGTCGGCCACCCCGGCGTTGGAAATAAAACACTTGTGACCGCGAAGGACCACACTCCCATCCGGTTGAGGATGGGCCGTGGTCCGCATGGCCTTGATGTCCGATCCGGCGTGGGGTTCGGTCAGTGCAAATGCACAGATTGCCTCGCCGCGGGCGACGCGAGGGAGCAACATCCGCTTGAGCGCCGCGTCACCGGCCATCGCCACCGGATTGGAGCCTAAGCCCTGCATCACAAACGCGGTGTCGAGTGCTCCGCTGACGCGGCTGAGCCACTGGCGGGTCAGGCAGATCGCGATGGAGGAGATAACGTCACCAGAGGGGTTTCCGGGGCGCTGCGGGGTGTTGCGATAGCTCGCCGGCACCACCAGATCGAGGAACCCGGCCTGCGCCAAATCATGCACATACATCTTGGTGGCGGACCCCTCGTCGTCCGGTACCTCCCGCGTGCGCATGGTCGCGACGAAGGCGGCAAGCCTGGCCTCGAGGACTTCCCAGGTTTCGCGCGCGGCTTCTAAAAATCCGAGGTTGCGCGCGCAGATCAGGTGGCTGTGAAAACTGGGTATGGGCATGATGGCGACCTTTTACTTCCACACGGGGGGACGTTGTTCATCGCGGGCGGCACTGGCCTCTTTGAAGTCGGGGTGCTGCATACAGATGGCCTGTGCCTGGGCCTCGGCTTCGATCCCCTCACGCAAACCCATTTCGAGCTCGCGCTGCAACATGGTTTTGGTCATACGGTTGGCAAAGTGTGGCCCGTCGGCGATCTTTTTGGCGAGGGCAAAGGCTTCGCGGTCGACGTTTTGGCGGTCGGGCTCGTCCTGGACAAGCCGGTTGGCAAGCCCGATGAGCAGGCAGCGATCGGCGTAGACGCGGTCGCCGGTGAGCAGGATTTCACTTGCCAGCCCGAGGCCGACAATCCGCGGAAGCAAGTAACTCGCACCCATGTCCGCGCCGCTGAGGCCGACTTGGGGGAAGAGGAAGGCGAAAAATGCATGTTCACCCATCACCCGCAGATCGCTGGCCAAGGCCATCACAGCCCCGGCACCGGCGGCGACCCGTTTGACACTGGCGACGATCGGCAACTTGCACTCGCGCATGGCGTGGATCAACTCGCCGGTCATCCGGGTAAACCGCAGCAACCCATCCATGTCGCGGTCGAACAGATATTTAATGATGTCTTCGACGTCGCCACCGCTACAAAAGGCGCGCCCTTCCCCTTCCAACACCAGGGCCCGGGCTTCCCGACGGCGGTCGATGTTGAGAAAGAAGTCCGTCAATTCGCGGTAGACGGCAAATGTGAGGGCGTTGAAGCGATCGGGCCGAGACAGGGTGATCACGCCGACGCCTTCGCGCTCGCTGTAGCGAAAGTGTTGCGGTGTGGGCAGGTCGAGCGGACGAAAATCGGGGGGATGGTCAGACATATTTATTTGTACACTCATGAAATTTGCAAACCGCTACGGCAGCACCGCGAGGGCCTGGATCTCGACCATGGCCCGGGGCTCGAGCAGGGCGGCCACCACCACCAGGGCCATGGCGGGAAAATGCTTGCCCATGAGCTCGCGGTAGATACCGCCGATATCGACGATGTTGTCGATGTAGGGCTGTTTGTCGGTCACGTAGAGGGTCAGGTTGATGATGTGGGCGGGCTGCCCGCCCGCGGCTTGAACGACGTCGACCACGTTTTGCAGGGCCTGGCGAAACTGCGGCACAAACCCGCCGTCGACGATCTGCTCGCGGCTGTCCCAACCGATCTGCCCGGCGACAGCGAGGAACTCTCCGCGGGCGGCCATCCCGTTGCTGTACCCCCGAGGACGGGGCCATCCCTCGGGCTGAATGATCCGCTGCTCGGGCGTAGTGGTCATGTCTCGGAGTTTGGCAGCCGACCCGGGTGGTCGACAACCACCGGGGTACGCTTCGCCTCACGCCGGAATCTCGCCGTGCTCGAAACGCACTGCGAGCAACGACGTCTCCTGCCTCGCAGGGAAGCTATCCACACGGTCCCCGTACTCCGCCGTGTTGCAAGCAATCGACACGCCCGTGGTCCATTGAGCCGACTGCGATCGTTGCCGATTCAACGACCGCTATACTCCCGCCGTGGCATCGCGTTCCCGACCGCTCCCCGACTTTGAGATGACTGAGTTTGGCTATGCCGGTACGACCCGCACGGTTTTTCGCCGCGGTTCAGGCCCGGGTGTTGTCGTCATGCACGAAGTTCCTGGGATTACCCCGCAGGTCGCCGACTTTGCCCGTCGCGTGGCCGAGCGCGGATTGACCGTGGCGATGCCAGTGTTGTTTGGGACCCCCGAAAAATCCCTTTCACCCGGCTACGCCCTCGGCCAAATCGCCCGTGCGTGTATTTCCCGTGAGTTTGCGGTGCTCGCCAAGCGGCGCTCGAGCCCGATCACCGACTGGCTACGGGCGCTGTGTCGCAGCCTTCACCAAGAACTCGGTGGGCCGGGCGTGGGCGCGATCGGCATGTGCCTGACCGGCAACTTCGCGCTGTCGCTGATGGTCGACCCGAGTGTCGCGGCGCCGGTGCTCAGCCAACCATCGCTGCCGTTTGCGATCACACCGGGTCACGCCGCTGCGATCGCTGTGTCGGACGACGAGCTGACGCAGATCCGCAAGCGAACCGCCGAAGGAGTCAAAGTACTCGGTCTGCGGTTCACCCACGATGTGATGTGCCCGGCTTCGCGGTTTGCCACCCTGCGGCGCGAGTTGGGCGACGGATTTGAGGGCATCGAAATCGACTCATCCCTCGGAAATCCCCATGGGAACCCACTTTCGGCGCATTCTGTGGTCACGACCCATCTCGTCGACCGGCCCGGGCACCCGACCAGGCAAGCCCTCGACCGGGTCCTGGATATGTTTTGTGAGCGGCTCCACGGTGACGCCCCGTAAACATGTATTATCAAATGACTGAACCTCGACCCGGGAGCACGAATCATGTATATAAAATTATTTATTGCGTCCGCTGCTCGGCGAGCGCGGCTACGTCGGAGGACCCCTCGGGTATTTTCGTGCGTTCGTGCGGGCTGGCCCGCACAGGCTGTGCGAGATGTCGGAAATTTCGCCTCCAAGCCGTAGCTCGCTACCGTGGGGCCCATGTTGGCGGGCGGATTTGCGGGACTGAGTGGGTCTTTGTGGGCCCTCATCCTCATCCTGGGGTTTGTGCTCATCTGGGGCTGGGTGGTCGGATTGCGGACAGCCGCGTGGAAAGTCTCGCGCCGGGCCGCCCGCGCGCGCAAACTCGGTGAGGCCGGTGAGCGCCGCGGGTTGCGATTGCTTCGCCGCGCTGGCTACCGGATCCTCGAGCGCCAACCCAGCGGCCGTGCCCGGGTGCGCGTCGACGAGCAGGTCCAGGGATTTCGCGTGCGCGCCGATGCCTTGGTCACGCGCGACGAGATGGTCTTTGTGGTCGAGTTCAAGGGCGGCGAGCAGGTCTCGAGTCTCAAACACCGCCACACCCGACGCCAGTTGCTCGAGTACTCCCTGGCGTTTGATGTCGACGGTGTTCTGCTGGTCGACGCCTACGATGGCGAGATCCTGACGGTCGAGTTTTTGTGTGCCGACGGCCTCCCGGTGGCCAGCCGCGCCCGCGACCATGGGTTCGACGAATCGCTCGACGAGGCTGACGAATCGCTCGACGACTACGACGAATCGCTCGACGACTACGACGACGAGGATGTCGAACCGGAGCCTGATGAACGTGGACCGCGACGTCGGGCAAGTTAAAATTTGAACATACATCTTGAGAGTCATTGACGGGGGACGCCCCTCGGGCCACCCTGCGCAAGCAGGAGGGGCGATGAGCGAATCAGCCTTGGAAAACTGGCGGCGACGTGGGGACTATTGTGAGGTCGACGGCCATCGGGTGTTTTATGTCGACCTCGAAGGTCCTCCGGATGCCGATCCGCTGGTGATCCTCCACGGGTTTCCGACCGCCTCGTCCGACTTTCACCGGGTCGTCGACCGGTTGCGCGAGCAGCATCGCATCATCATCCACGACCACCTCGGTTTTGGCCTGTCGGATAAGCCAGCTAATTATTCGTACTCCCTGGTCGACCAAGCGGAGATCGCCCTGTGTCTGTGGCGAGCCCTCGGACTGGTCGGCGGGCACATCTTGGCGCATGACTACGGGACCTCGGTGGCGACCGAATTGATGGCACGGCACACGCGATGTTTGCTTGCTCATACATTTGTTCCCCGCTCCCTCACCCTCACCAACGGCAGTGTCCACATCGAACTCGCCGATCTGCGTCTGGTCCAACGGGCGTTGCGGACCAAGGTGTTGGGTCCGCTGGTGGCCAAGCTCAGTAACGAGGCGTTTTTTCACCGCCAGATCCGGCGCCTCGGGGCAACCCCAACGGCGATCAATCGGGCCGAACGCGAGCTGATGTGGGCATCGGTCAATCACGGGCAAGGCCGCGCCCGGATCGCCCAGGTCAGTCGCTACACGCTCGAGCGTTCAAACCTCTGGCACCGTTGGATCGGCGCCCTCACCCGACTACACAATGTGCCTGTACATATATTGTGGGGCGACCGCGATCCGGTTGCCGTGCCCAAGATCGCAAGGGCGCTCCACACCGAGATCCCAAACGCCGCGCTGACATGGATGGAGGGCCTGGGACACTACCCGATGGTCGAAGACCCCCAACAGTTTGCCGAGCGTGTCCTCGCTTTTACGACGACGGTCAAATAAACCGATAGACGAGGTTGACAGCCGTGATCGTGTCGAGCGGCCCAACATCCGGCAACGGTCGATTTTCGTAACGCAGGGTAAACGTGAGCCCCAGCGAAAACCGCTTGGCGAGGCTGACGTTGAGCGAGTTGTCCCAGATGATCCGGTAGATCGCCGGGTCGATAAAACTGTGGAGCCACTCCAAACCGGTGTCGAACGAAACGGTGTCGACCATGCGATTGGAGTAGCCAACAAACAACCGCACAGCGTGATTGTTAAACGTCGGGTCGAGCATCGCCACCGGATCGGGCGGCGTCTCACCGTTCATTTCGGCCTCCATGATGGCCTCCATGTTGGCCGCGATCGCAGCTTCATTGTCGGCCAGCGCCTCGCCGCTACGCCGGTCGTGCTGAAAGTCGTAGCCCACTTCGGCCCACAGCTGATTGGCCTTTTTGGTGAGGATGTAAAACGCAAACCCGGGATCGACGTTGAGGCGAAAGGCCAACCCTTGGAACCTGTCGTGGCGGCCCGTCAACATTAAAAATGCAGATACACGTTTATGCAAAAACACATCGTAGCGGACGCGCCCCTGGAGGTTGGAGACGTTGGGCTCGATGTCCGATTCGCGGTCGGGCGCTCCCGCCCCATAGTTGCCGACTAGGTCCGCACCAAACATGTGGATCTTGCGGCGGATCCGAAACTTGCTGGCACCGGTGACCGCGGCGGATCGGGCATTTCCGGTCGACAGTAGGCCACCGGCAGATAGCGAGAACTCAGTGGTATCCGTGTCCTCTTCTTCCGTGACCTCATCTTTTTTGACGGTCGAGAATTTGCCTTGATCGGACAACTCGGTCGTCCCCTTGGATGCGGGATCGACCCCCGCAGTCCCATCCGGTACGACCTCCTGTGCCCACGCGCCGTTCGACATCAACAGACAACAAGCACCAGCAACTAACGCGATTCGCATGGCGGATTGATACACTGTTCTGCGCCAAAATATCTATAGCCACAACACCGCGAAGGTGTTGTGGCGATAGCATCGTCAAGTGAAGACGACGACGAACTACTCGGCGAGGCGCGCCATCGTGTGGCGAACGGTCAGGACTGCCAGCTGCATCGTTGGCGGCATCGTGCCCTTCTCGCCGTCGAGGACTGCTTGTAACGCATCGGCGCACTCGTTGCACTTTTTGCCGTCCATCACCCGGTCGGCCATCAGCGCCATGGTCACGCGGGCATCGGGGTCGCGAACCTTAAAGGCTTTGGAGATTTCGACGGCCACCTCTTTGTCACCCTTGGCCAAGCGGTAGAGCTCGTAGGCGGCTTTCTCACGGGCAAATCCCTCAGCTGTCTGATCGGACAGGGTCTTGAGGTAGCAGGCCTTGTCGTCCTTGCACGTCTCGGCCAGCTTGATGCCGGACTCAAACGGCGCGACTTCTTTTTTTGCCTTGTCGTTGCTGTCGTTGGCGGCAAAGGCTGCCTTGACGCCTTCTAACTTGTCGGGCGGAGCCACGAGCACGGACCAACGCGCCGCGATGCCGCGGATCTGGTAGACGAAGTCGGAGCTGGCAACCGACTCTTGATCGTACTCGCCGGTCTTGACGGTCTCGAGCAGACAGCCGAGGGCTTGCTCGCCACCGATGCGCCCGAGGGCGTCGACCGTCTCGTCCATGTCACCGGGGTTGCGGGTGGAGTTGACGCAGGAGCAAAGGGTTTCGACCGGCTTTTCGTCACCGATGAACCCGAGGGAACGGGCGACAAAAGCCCGCAAACTGGCCTTTGCAGGATCGATCGCCGGTTCGTCGTCACCCTTTTTCTTTTTGCTCTTCTTTTTCTTGGGCGGCTCTTCGCCAGGCACTGCGCAACCGTCGAGCGGCATAAACTTGAGCAACTCGTCGACCGCTGGTTTGGCCCGCATGTCACCGAGGATGCCGGCGGCAGTTTGTTGTACGATCAACAAATCGACATCGTGTCCAGCGGCCTCTTTGTTGACGGCCTCGTGTGCCCCTTTGAGCATGTCCATCACCCGCGGGACGGCCTTGTCGCCGATCGCCGAGAGTGCGAGCTTGCTGCGGTTGCTGATATCGGTGGTCGAGGCCGCGTCGGCGATGCGGAACGGTGCGACGATCAGGGCGTCGGTCGCCTTGGCGTCGCCGATCCGACCGAGGGCGTGGGCCGCCGCCCGGAGAATCGATTTGGGTTGGTTTTCCTCGGGTTGCTCCAACGCCTTGATCAGAATGTCGACGGATTTGGAGTCGCGCAGCTCGCCGAGAACCGTGACCATTTCGAGGCGAAGTTCACCCTCGCGTTTGCCCTTGTCCTTGCCGGGGTTTTCGATCAGCTTGCCGAGCTCGCCGATGATGGCGTCGACGGTGCCCGTGGCATTTGCCGTTTGAATCCCCTTGAGTGCGCTGAGACACTGCTTACGCGACTCCTCGGAACCATCGAGCACAAGAGCCTTGCTCCACAGATTGGCGCCCTCGGGTCGACCGATCAGCCGCAGCATCTCGAGGATTTGGGTCCGCTCTTGGGGCAGAGCGACATCCCACACCCCCTCGAGCTCGGGAATTACTTTGTCGACGAACTCCTGCACACGGGCTTTTTTGGCCTCGGGATCGGGGATTGTGGAGACCGTCTTGACGAGTCCCTCCAACTGGCCGATGGCCTGGGGCCGGGCGGCGTCATCCTTCATCTGCGCGATGTAGGTCTCAAATGCATTCGGATCGGGCTGTTGGCAGCCTGGTAGCAGGACAGCTAGGGCCATCACAGACGATAGGACGAGTTTGCGCATGGACTTCGGTTCCTCCCCTTTGCCGGCATCCTACACTACTGAGTCGAATTTGTTCACATTCTCGCCAGACATCTGCGCGCGCAGAATCTCGCGACCAGTAGCTTATGAACGGGCTATTTTATGTTTTCCGCGAATGGGCATGCGCGGGGCGGCGCGTTTTTTCGGCGCCTTTTTGATCGACTGGCGGTGCTTGCTCGGTGCTACGGCTCGCGCCGACTCGATCACGGTGGTCGACTCGCGCTCAACTCGGCGGGCGGGTCGGCTCGCGGTCCGACTCGGACTGGCGGCATGCGTCTGCGTTTGTGCTACGTCGCGAAGATTTGAGGGATCTGCGGTCTCGAGTGCGCCGCGGTAGGCCGAACCTTCCGCGACGGACAGCCGAGGCGCCCGAATGTCACCGACGACCCGGGCTCCGGGTTTGAGCACGACGCGCTGGCTGGCCGCGATGTTGCCGACGACCGCGCCTGCGATCAGAACATTGCGAGCCTGCAAGTCGGCGCTGACGATCGCAGATGGTTCGATGAACAGGTCGGCGTTTTGCAACACGATGCTGCCGTCGACTTCGCCCAACACTCGCAGATCTTCGGCGCCCTCGATGTGGCCGACGACCCGCGAATCTTCGCTCAAAAACGTCGGCGTCTGCGGCGTATCTTGGCTCGTGTCGGAGGTTTGCGGAGGTTTGGTCTGTGCCACGGTCAGCCTTCCATATCGATGCTGCCCTTGAAGGCGGCTCCCTCGGCGATCAGCACCCGCGGCGCCCGGATATCGCCGACGACATTGCTCTCGGCCTGAAGTTCGGCCCGCGTCTCGACCACAATGTCGCCGACCACGGTACCGCCGATGGTGATCGAAGCGGCCTCGACCGAAGCTTCGACAACCGCCCCCGACTCGACTTCGACGGCCTCGCGGGCACTGACCTGCCCCTTGACCGTGCCGCGCACGACCAATGCCCCCTCACAGGAGACTTCGCCGTCGATCACGATGCTGCTGCCAATCACGGTACTTGCCATGGCTTACCTCATCTCTCGCTAACGCCCTATCGCATCCGGTCGCGCGCTCGCTCGAGCAGTTCCGGCGGGAGGTCGACCTCCATCTCGACAACTCCGTGAACGGCGGCGCCTTCGTGGATCACAACCTGTTGGGCCCGTACATTTCCTGTCACCCGGGCACCCGGATGGACCGTCACGTGGATGTTCGCCGCGATCTCTCCAGCGACTTCCCCGTGAACATCCACACTCTCCGCTTCGATGGCGGCCTCGGCAACCGCGGCCGCAGTGATCTCGAGGTGACCGCCGAGGGCGATCGACCCTTCGACGCGACCGTGCAAAAGCATGTCTTCATCACCGCTGATGTTGCCGCGGACGGTCGTATCAGGACCGATCGTACAGATATCTCCGGAGTCGGCGTTGGCCATTTTTCACGTTTCCTGCGGATGCAGGGCGGGCGCAGGTTAACCGCCGTGGTGCGACGGGGTCAAGCGTCGATCCTCGGCGAGTTGCATGTCAGATCAACTTTTCGCAGAGGGTTTGAGGGGATCTTGGCAGCGACAAAAACACGTCGGATCGCGGGCAAGCGGGTGTAACAACTCGGGCGTGAGACGTTAACCGTTGCTGGACATCTCCGGAACGGATACCACCTCCCGGCGACTGAAAATCTTCGGGAGCACTCGAGATCTTTTCCCCACGCGGGCAGACAGGAATCACCCAAGTGAGTACGGACAACGCCCCCCCCCTGCCTCCTGCGGAGAGATCGCAACTCATCGCCGGACTTGCCTCCGCCACCAAACCCGATCGCAGCTCGCACCTGGTCGGCACCGAATTAGAAACCCACGGGTTGGTCGCCGCGAGCGGGTCGCCGGTCAACCACAGCGATCACATCCGCCGGGTGCTCGAGGAATTTTGCTCGCGCTTTGGTTGGCAGCCCGGGGACGACCGCGGGACCGCAGGCGAGTTGATCGCCCTGCAGCGCGACCGGGCCTCGATCACCTTAGAGCCGGGGGGACAACTCGAGCTCAGCGGCAAGCCTTTGCCCAACGTCCACCTGACCTGTGGAGAGTTTGGAACCTACCGACGTGAGCTCGACGCGATCGCAAAGGATCTCGGCCTGACATTTGTCGCCGCCGGGTTTCATCCCCTGGCCTCGCTCGCCGACATCAACCATATGCCCAAGGGGCGCTACCAAGTTATGCGGGCCTACCTGCCGACCCGCGGCGGGCGTGGCCTCGACATGATGCACCGGACGTGCACCCTGCAGGCCAACTTCGACTTTGGTAGTGAACGCGAGTGTGGCGTGCGCCTGCGAACCGCGTTTGGTGTCAGTGCCCTCGCCACCGCGATGTTTGCCAACTCGCCGTTTCGCCGCGGCCAGGCGACGGACATCGCCTCGCAGCGCAGTGCAGTGTGGACCGACGTCGACCCCGACCGCTGTGGCCTGCCCGCGTTTGTGTTCGCCAACGACTTCACGTTTGCCCGCTACGTCGACTGGGCCCTCGACATCCCGATGTTCTTCGTCCGCCGCGAAGGCAAGTACCTCGCGTTTCACAAGACGTTTGCCGAATTTGTACGCGACGGTTTTGTCGATCCCCAAGGCACCCGTCACCACGCGACCGAAGCCGACTTCCGCCTCCACCTCAACACCCTGTTTCCCGAGGCCCGGCTCAACCCCTACATCGAAGTCCGCGGCAGCGACTCGGTCCCGGCGCGATTTGTGTGTTCGTTACCGGCGCTGTGGAAGGGGATCCTCTACGACGACGGAGCCTGCCTCGCCGCTTGGGATCTGGTCGCCGACCTCGACATGGCCGGGCGTCACGAGTTGTGGCGCGAGTGTCGAGAAGCGTCGCTCGGTTCGCCGCGGGTCAAAAAGTTGTGTCAGCAACTACTCGATCTCTCCCGCGAGAGCCTCGTCCGCCAGGACGTCCGCGATGCCAAGGGTCGCGACGAATCGCACTTCCTCGATCCGCTGTACGAGTGTGTCGCCGCCGGCAAGTCACCGGCAGACATCGCCCGCGAAGCGGTGGCGGCTGCTCGAGGCGAAGGCCTGACGACCGCCGAGGCGATCCGCCGGGCAATGCTATTCGCCGGCGTGTCGGCGTAGGCGATATCGGCACGGGGGCTCCCGGGAGCTCCCCGCACATGCGATCAACGGTGGCATCGCCGGCCCCTCACCGAGCCCGAACAAGGTGGAGATACAACTAGCTCGTCCGGGTTGAGTTTTGAGTCAACCGCTCGCTCAATCGTCGTCGTCGTCGTGTAAAAACGCCAGATCCGCCACCGAGTTGTGGCCATCATCGGGCTGCGGCACATGCTTGTCGGGGGCCGACCCGAGGGCGAGCTCGACGCTCTCCTGGAGCGTTCGTGGCTGGACCACATCGGTATATACATCTTCTGCGACCTCGTCGGCATCCATCTCTTCGTCGGGGATCCCAAACTCGAGTTCCTCGCGCTCGTGGCCGCCGCTGTCGTTGTCGGCCGGATACAGCGGAGGTGGTGCGGGAGGAGGCACGCTGATCATCGCCGGCCCCTCACCGAGCCCGACTTCATTGGCCAATTGGCCGATCACGCGATCGGTGAGTGTGTGGAGATCTTCAGCCTGGCCATTGACGCCGGCGATGAGTCGGTCGGCACGGCCCCTCGCCCAACGCATCAGGTCGTCCAAGTTCTGATCTCCGAGACCGAAGCGCCCGAGTTGCCCCTCGACATCCATCGCGCACACACTAGCACAGTCCACATACAATCGGGCGGCCGGCCAGTTTGCTGACACAGTTTCAGGTGAGAACTGTGGACTACCGATCGCACACAAACCGCAACTTCCCCACCTCACCCGATATACGAAGCCGGTCTCCACCTGTTACTAGAAACGGCATATCGGCCCGAGAGCCCACTCGACGATCGTTGCGCGACGGGCTCGACAACATCACGCGATGTCGATGCTGCTACAAGCAGTCACAACCCCGAGACACCACCCAAACAACCTGTCCGATTGGCAACCTCAATTTCGACCCAACGACCGGATCCCTGGCAAACAAAAACTCACCAAGACTCGCTGGCCGGCTGTCGTGGGCGACGACCGAGCCCGCACGGCCGACCCTGAGCTGCCGCACGCCTCTTCTCCCTCGACCGAGCTCGCACACCGATTGGTGCTGGAATCGAACCGAGAAACGAGCCCGACGAGGCCAGCTGTCAGTGGCGACTGCAAGCCTCTGCGGGCCGCCTCGCGACCAAAACAACCCGCGCGATCATCCCAGCTGGTTTCGAACTTGAGCTGCCGCGTCGGCGATTGCGGCCGGCAGACCTGCGGGATCCGGACCTCCCGCCTGTGCCAGATCGGGGCGTCCGCCTCCTCGGCCCTTCACATGTGTCGCCAGCGCTGCCACCAACTTTCCTGCGTGCAGGCGTTTTTTGAGGTCCGATGTAAGTGCAACCAAAAGTGTTGCCTTCCCCTCGCGCTCGGCCCCGAGCACCACCACTCCCGAGCCCAGGCGATTTCGCAGGGTATCTGCGGCCTCGCGCAGCGCCTTGGGATTGGCCACTGCCACCACCTTTGCCAGCACCTTGATCCCCTCGACCTCGACCGGCGCATCCTCGGAAGCTCCCCCTCCGGTCGCCAGCTTGCGCTGCAGGGTTTCGACCTCTCGGTGTTTCGCCCGTAGATCCGCCTGCAGCTTCTCGACGCGATTTGGAATCTCCGCTGGACTTGGCGCATGGACTGCTGCGGCAACTTCCGACAGCGTCTGGGACATCTCTTGGACGTAGGCGACCGCCCCTGTACCCGTCAGAGCCTCGATCCTTCGGACCCCTTGGGCGATCCCCTCCTCGGACGCGATCACGAACAGCCCGATATCGCCGGCCCGGCTCACGTGGGTGCCTCCGCACAGCTCCACACTGTCCCCTCCGATCGTCACGACACGCACATCTGCCCCGTACTTCTCTCCGAACAGACCGATCGCACCGGCTTTTTTTGCATCTGCAAGTGACATCTCACGGGTATCGGTCGGCGCGTTGTTGACGATCGCGCGGTTGACCTTGCGCTCGACTTCTCGCTGCTGTTCGCGGGTCACTGGACGGCTGTGGGAAAAATCGAACCGCAACCTGTCCGGGGCCACCAACGAACCTTTTTGGACCACATGCGGGCCGAGGACCTCGCGCAGGGCGAGGTGGAGGAGGTGGGTTGCGCTGTGATTGCGACGGATCGCGTTGCGGCGCTCGCTGTCGACCTGTAGCTCGACGCTTTGGCCGACAACGAGGGTACCGGCCTCGACCGTCCCCTGATGGAGATGCACATCTCCCGTCGGTTTTTTCGTATCGCGGATCGCGACCCGCGTCTGACCTGCGAGCAGGGTTCCCCGATCCCCGATTTGGCCCCCGCTTTCGCCGTAGAAAGGTGTACGATCACAGATTACTTCGACCTCGGCTCCGGCCTGCGCCTGCGTGACGAGCTCGCCGTCGACGACCAGTGCCAGCACCTTTGCCTGGGCAGACTCGGCGTTGTAGCCCACAAACGCGTGCTGGGCGACATAGGCCTGTTTGATCTGCATATACACATTATCGAGCGCACGCCCGCTGCCGAGGCTGCCTTTTTGCGAGCTTTGTTGACGCCGGGCAACTTCCTGTTCGACATCGGGCTCGGACAGTGCGAGGCCATGCTCGCGACAAATGACGCCGGTGAGATCAATTGGAAACCCATAGGTGTCGTAAAGGTCAGCTGCGACCGCGGCCGGAAAGTCCTCTGTCCCCTGCTCCAAGTCGGCGATCGCGGCATCGAGAAGGTGGATCCCGCGGTCGAGGGTCCGGCGAAACGCCTCTTCTTCGATCTGCACAAGCTCGGCGATCGTGGCCCGTCGCTCGCGCAGCTCGGGGTAGACCTCGCCAAAGTCTTCGACCACGCGATCGCAAACGGTGTGGAAAAACGGCTCATCCAGGCCCACCGTGGTCCCGTAACGAATGGCTCGTCGCATGATGCGACGCAACACGTACGATGGACCCGTTTTGTCGGGGAACACCCCATCGGCAATCAAAAATGCGGTTGCCCGGGCGTGGTCGGCAATCACCCGAAACGGACTCTCGCGCTCCCCGAGGTCCGTGGACTCGTCGGCGCCGGCGAGTTGTTTGGCGAGACCGACCAACGGGGCCAGCAGATCGGTCTCGAAGTTGCTGGCGACACCGGCACAGACGGCTGCCAACCGCTCGAGCCCGGCACCGGTGTCGATCGACGGCGCGGCGAGGGGCTTCAAGCTGCCGTCGGCGAGCTTTTCGTATTGCATGAAGACCAGGTTCCAAAGCTCGGTGTAGAGGTTCTCCTGGTAGGCAGGTCCAAACTTGCCGTCGCGCAAGGCATCGCCGGGGGCCTTGTCGCCGTGAAAAATATGAATCTCGGAGCACGGACCACAGGGGCCTGTGTTTCCCATCTGCCAGAAATTCTCCTTCGAATGAAATGCGTAGATCCGGTCGCGGGGAACAAACTCCGACCACAACTCGCGGGCTTCGCTGTCAAACGGAGCCTGCTCGCCCTCGCCGTTGAACACCGAGACAACCAACCGCTCCTGAGGAAGTCGCAACACTTCGGTCAAAAACTCCCACGCCCAAGCGATGGCTTCGCGCTTGAAGTAATCGCCAAACGAGAAGTTGCCGAGCATTTCAAACAGGGTCTGGTGGCGCGGTGTAAACCCGACGTTGTCGAGGTCGTTGTGCTTGCCGCCCGCGCGTAGACATCGTTGTACACTCACAGCTCGTGCGTAGCCCCGCCGTTCCCGTCCGAGAAACACATCTTTAAACGGAACCATCCCGGCGTTGACAAAGTGGAGCGAGGGATCGTTTTCAGTTAAAAGCGGAGCGGAAGCCACATGGGTGTGACCACGGGTTTTGAAAAATTCGACAAACAGACGACGGATCTCGTTGGCACGCATACCGGTCTCCCTGAATCGCGGAGCATACCCGAGGCCCCGCGAGGCGATACGCGAGAATCACCACGATCGAGATGGCCGAAAACTTGTCGATCGCGGCAGGAAGATTGCGCGACGTCGGTGACCACAGATTTGGGTCGATGCACGCCCGATGTGAGCTCGCCCCGGCCGGACCTCACCATCCGAGCGAGACACGCGGCATTCACCGACCGGCAGCTTGACGACGAACGCCGATCTGGCTCGTCGCGGTCAATTGTAGCTGCACCAACTGCATCATTGCGCGCAGGTCGGTCAAAACATGTAGGTTCAAGATTGTAGCTACACCAACTGGAGCATCTTGATCTTGAGGTAGTGCCCCTCGGTAAACGCCGGCAACACTGGGAAATCGGCACCGAGCCCGCATTCACCCACGACCCGCGCGTTGCGATCGGCCGCCCGTGTGCCCTCTCCCAGCGCGAGTAGGAAGTCGTGCGGTTGGAGTTTGGCCGCGTTGCACACCGCCAGCACAAATCCCCCCGGGGCCACGACCGGAGCGATCGCCGACATCAGGTGGTTGTAATCCTTGAGGGCCGAGAACATCGACCCCTTCACATTGGAGAACGGCGGCGGATCGACGACCACCAAGTCGAACACCCGCTTGCGCTGGCGCATCTTTTCGAGATGCTTAAAAACGTCTCCGGTGAGTGCTTCGCAGGCCTCGGGATCGAGGTCGGATGCGGCGAGATTTTGCCGGCACTTCGCGTGGGACCGAGCCGCTGCATCGACGTTGGTGACGGCTGTCGCCCCTCCGCGGACCGCCCGTAACCCAAATGCGCCGGTAAAACTAAACAGGTTGAGTACCCGGCGTCCCTTGGACCAGGCCTCGCACATCCGTCGACCCTCGCGCAGATCTAAGAACAGACCTGGCGACACCGGTGCGGTGACATCGACGACGTAGCGCAGACCGTCTTCGTCGACGGTGAACTCACCAGAAGCCGTCTTTCCAGACAGGTGAAATGCAGGTGGCCGACGGTCCGAGGCGTGGACCGGACGCACCCGGTCTTGCAGGTAAATCCCGGATGGCTGGAATTCCTCGGCGAGGATCGGCACGAGGTCGTCGAGAAAGTTCTCGGCGACTCGAGAATACTTGTAGATCAACAGAAATTCGCCGAGGCGATCGACTGCGAGCCCGGGAAATCCGTCGGCCTCGGCGTGGATCAGTCGGCACGCTTCGGTCAGTGTATGGGTCGACTCGCGCAGTTCTTTTGCCTGCACAACCCGGCGCTTCATCTCATTGGTATCCCACGCGAGCGTTTCACCGGTGCCCAGCATCCGGACGCCGATCGCTCCTTCGGGCTCGACAAACCCCCAGCCGACTGAATAGCCGCTGTAGTCGATCACCGGGACGGGTCGATCGGTCGGCATTTCGTCGAGTGGTCGGCGAACAGTTGTGCGAAACACCCACGGGTGTCCGGCACGCAGGAGTCGGGAAACACTGTCGGGTACTTTGACTGTCGCTCGCCGGACGGTCGGCCTCGCCGATCCCCGGGTCCCGCGTTTACGATCTCCATGGTCGGATTTGTTCGCCCGCTTGGGGGCCCGGCCTGGATCGCGCGAGCCCTGACCTGAACGAGGTCCACGATTTTGATCTGAGCCCGAGCGCGTGGTCATGGTCGCGCAGCATAGCGAACGATTCGCCGAACTGTCGCGCACCGCCGCTGTGAGGACACCCGCTCGCGGAAGCCTGGAATGCACGGTACCGCACGTTCGTAGGTATGTTGAAACACGAGCGAACCGATTTCACGGCCGCCGGAACCGAACTCGCGGACCTACGGTGCAGCAGAGAAACAACACGCACGAGTTTGTGTATCTGCAAGGCACTGCCAGGGGATGTCGAACTTCCCCGCACCCATGGAGTCGTCTAGACGCACGTACCCCGTGGGTACGTACAATCGATCGTCGAATCTCGGCCGCTGGTGCCTTGGACGCTAAAACGTGATCACTGGTCCGAGCACGAGGTCGAGGATCAGCGTCGCGTTGGTCGGGAACCACACCCCTGCCTGAATCTCGGCGAACAGGGCGAAGTTTTTGACGATCTGGTAGTTGAAGCCGAACACCGGTCCAACGAACCCCCCCACGACCTTGACGGTATCGACCCGGGTCGAGGTATCTGCGTTTTGGGCGACCACCAAGGCGACCGGATCATCGACCGCCTGTCCGCCAGCACAACCGTTGTAGGGCCACACACTAATACATTGCCCGGAGGACAGCGAGCTCGACTTCTCCATGTCGTCGGGCACGCTGTTGCCGTTGCGGTCGTTGGCAAAGCCCATCGGAACTCGCAGACGTGCGAGACCACCACCGGCGAATCCACCGATGAACAGGCGGAACTTTTTGTTGTCGTTGCCGAAGAAGTAGCGGAGCTTGACCCCGCCTGCACCGGTAAAGCCGGGCCGACTACGGACCCCCTCGGGAGCCTGCGAGTAGACATCTTCGACAAACGAGGCTTCGAGCGACTTGCCCGGATCGTCGCGGAACACCTTGGAACCGGTCACGACCTGCAATCGGCCGTAGACCGAAAGCACCATCTTTTTGTGGATCTTAAACCCGAACTCTGGGGCGATCGAAAAGATCGAGGGTGCCATCCCGGTGTTGACCGGGTGGTGGGCTTCGCATGCATCTTGGTTGTAGGCCGCGATCACCTGGTTGGCCAGATTTGCATCGGCTGTGTAGTAGCCGACTGTGTTGACAACCCCCTGTTGCGACGGGGTCCCGGTACCGGCTTCCCAACGGGCGAGTGCACATGCAACTTCTGGCAAGCCGTAGGCCGCCCCGGGGATTCCGGGGGTGTACTGTTGGTAGGTCTGCTCGGCTGTCCCGCGGGCGATCCCAAAACCTGTCCCGACCCCCAGATTGAGCCAAAACCGTGCCAGCGGATGCTCGGGCTCGGGCTCGGGCTCGGGCTCGGGTTCGGGCTCGGGTTCCGGCTCGGGTGCGCATCCGAGGGCTAAGCTCAGCGGATTGGCCTGGTCCCCCTTGCTCGCAATCGGTTTATTTGCACTGTCAAAGACCGAGAAGAAGTATTCGAGGTCCTTGTCACCGTGATCGACGGCGGGCAGATTGACATAACCGGCGTTGCCAAACAGGTCGAGGCTGAGGGAGCGGTACTCCTCGTCCCCCTGCTTGCGCCAGTACATCGCCGCCTGGCCTCCGCCTTGCATCTCGCTGACCAGCGCCTCGAATGCGATCGGTTCGCCACAGGTCGTCTGCGGTGGTTCGTGTTGAATCGCCCCCTCGGGTTTGGTCCCCTCGGAGCGGGCGTTGTCTAGGATCCCTTGCAACTCGTCGGAGCGCAGCTCGACCGGCAACTGGACGTTGTAGTCGATCGCAACCGCCTCTTTGAGGGCCGCGAGGGTGGCCGCTTCGTCCTGGCTGTTGTTGTAGATGATACCGGCGCGGAGCGTATGGATCCTTGCAAGTGCATAGTTTCCGGACGGTGCAGCTGCAACCGCTGCATCGAGGTCGGTGAGCGCCTGTTCGAGTTCGAAGTTGTTGAACTGCTCGATACCCTTTTTGTAGGCGGCTTTGAGGTCGTCGCGGGCATCTGCCCACGCGGTTGACGAAGCCAGTAGCCCGCAGGCGAGAACGCCTGCGACTGCGAACTTCCCGAGTCGGAACCATCGCCGCGCAGCCGCGGCCGAATTGTTGCTGCTCATGGTGTCCTTCAGACTCCTGTTCTCGGCCGCAGCCTGGGCTACTGAATCGTCTTCTTGCAGTCCTTGAGGTTGAACTCCACGCGGCGGTTGGCGGCGCGGCCCTCGGCGGTCTTGTTGGTATCGATCGGCTTGTCCTCGCCGTGGCCGATGGGCTCGAGCCTGTCGGTCGCAATGCCCTTGCTAACCAGGTAGTCGCGGACGCTGTTGACACGCTTCTGCGAGAGCTTCTTGTTGTACTTGTTGGAGCCCTTGCTGTCGGTGTGGCCCTCGATCCAGATCTTGATATCGGGGGCGGCGTTGAGGGTCTCGACGACCTCGTCGAGCACCTTGAAGCTCTTCGGATCGACATCCCACTTGTTGAACTTGAAGTAGACCTTGTCGCTGAGCTTGATCTGGCAGTTGTCGATCTTGAGTACGTCTGGGCAGCCGTCCTCGTCTTCGACCCCGTCCATGTCCTCGGGCAGGTTCCGGCAGTCACGCCAGACGCCGTTGTCCTCTTGCTTGCCGTCTTTGTTGATCCACTCGTAGGTGCCGTCGGGGTTGCGCTTGAGCTCGTAGGCATCGAGCACACCGTCGCCGTCGTTGTCCTTGTCCGGACATCCGTCGTCGTCTTCGAACTGGTCGAAGTCCTCGGGATCGTTCGGGCACTTGTCGACCTCGTCGAGCAGCGTGTCGCGGTCGTTGTCGGGATCGGGACAACCGTCCTCGTCCTCGAACTGATCGATATCTTCCGGCTCGTTGCGACAGTCGATGGTCGCCCCGTTTTCTTCCTTCTTGTCGTTGCTGCTCCACTCGTAGGTCTGGTTTTCCTCGTCGCGGGTCAGCTCGGCTGCGTCGAGGACACCATCGCCGTCGTTGTCCTTGTCTGGACAGCCGTCGTCATCTTCGAACGAGTCGAAGTCCTCGGGGTCGTTGGGGCATTTGTCGGACTTGTCGTCGTAGCCGTCCCAGTCCTTATCTGTGGCCGGATCGACCGGAGGCTTGTACTCCTTGTCTTTGCAGCGGATCGGATCGGTTTTCTTGCGCGCCAGCTGGGTGTAGAGATCCGCAGTTTCGGCGTGGTCCTTGCCGCGGAAGTACTCGCCCATCGTCAGCGCGTCCTTGGCAAACATGATGTTTGCCTCGGCGATCGCGGTTTCTTTGGGTGCACAGCCAATGGTTTTGGAGCCGTCTTTGATCGCCTCTTGCAAAACCGTTTGGGTGCCGGTGACTTTGCCAAGCAGGGTTTGCCCGGCGCACGACATGCAAAGCGCGGCCCAGGCGACCGAGGTCAGGACTGCGACAGGAGTGTTGATGCGCCGCTTCACAGGCCACCTCCGATCGAGGCTCCGGCTTCCACGGAGGCACTCGCCTCTCCGTCGCCGGCCTCTCCTTCAGCGCTGGCATCTGCGTCGCCGGCGGCTTCGGCATCGCCCTCACCTTCGGCGGCCGCTTCGCCTTCGGCGGTTTGGGTCATTTTATTGTTTTTACGCAGCTCAGCCTTTTCTTTGGCTTCTTCGGCGAGTTGGGTCGCCCGCTCACCGTAGTCAAACGAACGTTCGTATTCGCTGTAGCCCATGAGGATCTTGGATTGTTCGAGGTAGGTCACGGAACCCCAGTACTCGTAGGGTGCGTGCTCTTCAGCCCCCGCAGCCTCGGCATCCGCAACGGATCGGCTGGCATCCTTCGCCACCTTTTTGAGGTACCCGAAGGGGCCACACCCCGTAGTCAACGCGACCGTGAGAACGGGGATTAGTTTTACAGCTAGACGCTTGTTTCGAGACACCAGAGGCTCCTGGATTGGGCGGATCGCCGGCGAGTAGGCCGAAATCGGCGCGACGATACCAGGGCCACGCGCAAGGGGTCAACATCACGGCGGCTATGGACCGACCCTGCGTTCGGATACCTCGGCGGGCAATCCAGCGTCGCGGGGCAAGTGTGTGCAACCATTGAAACCCGAGCGCAAACCGGCACAGCCATCACGATCGACGTTTGAGCACGCTCTCGCTTCGCCTCGCGATAGCGGGCCAGCGCGAGCGGCCCGAGCTCGAGCGTATTTCCCGCAGGTATCTCCGACCGTGTCACAACGCAACCGCCGATCCGCGCATCGGTGAGATCCCGGACTCGCATCTGCAAAGTCGAAGCCTGATAAGCTCGCGGCCGTGGCCGACGATACGACTGCGATCGCCCCGCACTCCGGCCACGGTGAACGACCCGCGGCGGGGCCGAGCGCTTCCTCTCCGCGAGTCCGTCACGGCCCAGGGGGAAGATTCGCGGAACCCAACTTCGGCAACCGAGCCCGTGGGTCGAGAACATTCACCGACTGCGATGCCCGTCCGCTCGTCTGTGCATGCCTCATCGCGCTCGTCAGTTGGAGCAGTGCCTGCACCCGAACCTCGTCCCGCGAGCGGTTCCCGGCGACCGAAAATTTGCTCGAGATCGTCGAAACCGTCCCGCGCGCGGGCGATGTCGATGTCGATCCCGATACGCAGCTTCAGATCTGCCTGTCGGGTTACCTCGACCCGCGTACGGTCGACGTCACCAGCATGCGCCTCGCATCTGGCGAGTTTGCCCCCTACGACACCTCCACCTCCCTCGAACTGTTTCCGATCCATGCCCGGGGAGATCTCTCCAAACTGGCAACCGAGCGGTGGTGTCCGGGTTCGGTGTTGTCGACCCGTTCGACGCTCACACCGTCCGCGACCCTGCACCGGATGTGGATCGCCCCGAGCATGATCGGCTGGCAGGGCGAGGAACTCGACACCTCGACCCCGGGTTGGACCACCCCCGACGACCCCGAGGACGACCCGGTGTTTATCGTCGAGTTCACCTATGCCGAGCGCGAACTCGATGGTGATACAACAGAGTCCGGGGGAGATACGCAGGGCACGAGCGACACAGACGGCGAACCCTCCGAGGTCGCGCCACCGCCGACCCTGACCGACTTGTTTGCTCCCGGATCTATCTTTAGCCCCGAAAACCCCGCCTGCAGTTGTCACCGCGAGCCCGCGACCGTCGCCATCGAACTGTTGGACTTGCGCACGCCGGCGACCGCCTTCGAGGATCTGGTCCACGACACCTCCGTGCGCAGCACCGGGTTTCCCATGGTCTCGCCACGCAACCCGGCAGAGAGCTTTTTGGTACATGTCCTATTGCGCAACCCCGACGGTTCGGGTCTCGCCGGTCTGCGCGGCTCGCCGATGCCCCCCGACAGCGAACTCCCCTACTCGGATCTTGTGTCGATCGCCCGCTGGATCGATGCCGGCGCCCCTGAGTAATTGTATCCGCAATGAATTGCGACGCTACCCATCCGCCGGGAGTTTGGGCGGCTCGTACTCGGGCATTTCCATCTCACGCACATTTTTGAGAATCATCTCGAGGTTCTTCTTGCGCGCCACGGCCTTTTCGTGGGTACGTACAAAGTCGAGGTCCGCAAGGCCGAGCGCTGCGGCTCGCTCGTACAGCGCGAGCGCCTCGTCGGTTTGTCGCAGACACGACAGCACCTGGTCGCCGTCGAGGACATGGGCCTGCGCGTCGCTGTCGTAGATCAACTTGCACACCCCGCGCTCGGCCTCGCCTTCGACCTTCATCCCCTGCATGTAGAGTTCGCGCTTGTTCTCACCGCAGGCGCTGGCGAGTCCAAACCACAGGCAACATCCGGCGAGGGCATAGAATCTTCGGGTCTTCGTGGACGGGATGTTCATCGGATCTTCTCTACTATCCCACGAAGTTTGCCCAGGCGGGTCCGTGATACTGTGCGCGCCACGTGTCCGACCCCCGAGCCGCCGAGACCGCCGCGACCCCCCAGCTTGTGATTGGGCCTGCCGTCACCAAACGCTGGATCGAGACCACGTTTATCCGCTTTTACGCCGATACGTTGCTCGCCGACGAGGCGACGATCGACGTCACCGTGGCGAGCAATCGCCACCCCGATCGCGTGCGCGTGCAGGCGCTGCCGGGCGGGTTGCGCGGCCAGGATCTGCTCGATCTGATGATCCGAATGTTTCGCCTGCCGGCCACCCACACATTCGAGGATCAGGGTTTTCGCGTGTTTCTCTCCTACTCGCTCAAACGCGCCGGGCGGGCTGTTGCCGATGAGGCGACGCTCACCGACCTCGCCAGCGACGATCCAAACCTTTGCGACCCAGATAAGGGCCTGACGTTTTGCACGCGAATGGTCTACCAGGAGCTCCGGCGACAAGCGCCGTACAACCCGACTTCCCCGGAGGAAGCCCGTGCCCGCGAGTTGGCACACACAGGTGCGCTCGAGGCATTTGAGGGGATTTACAACCAAGCCTGGCGGGATGCACTCGACGACCTGTGTGGTGCAACAGCTCGATAGTGCCGTGTGGATGCACCGATCGGTCCCGGATGTTCTGGCTGCGGCACGCGAGAAAAACCACGGGCTGCTCGCGGCAGGGGCTGATACCGTCCGCCCGCGACTACCGATGAAGATCCTCCGCCGCGCCAGTGCTCTGCCCCCGGATACCGCCGCTTGTATCGGTGCGTTTGATGGGTTGCACCTCGGCCACCGTGCGTTGATGCGCTGTGCCGCCGCCCAGGCGCGCCATGTCGCCCTCGTCACGTTTGAGCCCCACCCGGCACAGGTCCTCGCGCCGAGCCGTGCCCCCGAGATGCTGCAATCGCCCGACCAGCGAATCCGTGTATGCACACAAATTGCCCTCGACACCCTCGTCCTACTGCCGTTTAGCCGAGCCGTCGCCGCCCTCTCACCCGCCGAATTTGTCGACCAATTTTTGATCCGCGGATTGCAGCCATCGACCGTCGTCGTCGGTCCGGACTTTCGCTTTGGCGCCGGACGTGCCGGGGGCTTGCCACAGCTGCGCCAGCTCCTCACCCCTGTGGGGATTCAGGTCTGTATCCCCGAGCAGGTTCAGTTGCCCGGCGGTGCGTGCAAACTCGGGAGCAGCCAGATCCGCGAAGCTGTCAAACGCGGGCACATGGACCGCGCCCGGGAGATGTTGGGGCGGTACTTTGCGGTCGCCGGCGAGGTCGTACGCGGGCATCAGCGCGGGCGACAACTCGGGTTTCGCACCGCCAACCTCCAGCTCACCCCGGGGTTGGTCATCCCCAAAATGGGTGTATATGCAGTTTTTATGACGATCGTCAGCAGCGACCAGACGAGCTTTCGAAGCTTCCCGGCCGTCGCCAACCTCGGCGTCAACCCGACGTTTGGCGACGGCTCCCAACCGACGCTCGAGGTCCACGCCATCGGTCAGGATTTTGGCGAGGATCTCTACCGCTCGACCCTCGAAGTCGCGTTTGTCCGCCGACTGCGGGACGAGCAGCGATTTTCCAGCCCCGAAGCCCTGCGCGAACAAATCACCGCCGACGTTGCGACCGCGAGCCAACTCTTACAACCGGAGGCGCAGCGATGGATCGCGGCTGCGCCACTGCAGCCGGAGGCGACATGAGTGCCTTGATGAGTCCAACCCTGGCACGTGTGTATATTCAACAGGGTTACCTCGACAAGGCCGAAGCGATGCTCGCAGCCCTCCTCGCACGCGATCCCGACGACGGCCGTGCGCGCGTGCTGTACAACCGTCTGCGCAGACGCCCGCGGGCAGAGGTCGAGGCCGAAGACGGCGGCCATCAAACCGTGTTGGTGCGTTGGCGCGAGGCCCAAGCCACACCAGAACGTCCGCTGCACATCATCGCCACAACCTTTGCCCGCGAGCAACCCAAGCACCTGTTTGTAACTTCTTGTATGTGCACGACAAAGCAGGGCGAGCGCGCCCTGTCGACGGGCCCCTACCTCGGTTCCGTGGCTGTGGGCCTCGTGCGCCCCGAATACGACCGGGATGGGAAACTCCGACTCATCCCGCTGACCGTCGCCAAGCCCCTGATCCCGCGGGTTTCACGAACACGGCGACGGTGAGGCAATGAGGCGAAAAACAAATAGGCCGCAACACCATAAAATGGCGGGCCGGACTTTCACCCCGGCGACAAAAAGATGCAACCACATGGGCCATCTTTCCGCTAAACACGTGTTATTCCCCCATATTTTGCTCGTCGACCCGCTGTGCATCCCGTCAATTTGCAAACCTTTTCAAGATCGTGTTTGTTGACCTCACCGGCGCCCACGCGGCGACCGTGAGGAGTAGCTGATGTCCAAACAGTGGCTGTACCGCATGTCTCCGACGAAGGAGAACCTTCCCGCGACCCGCAATCTCGTCGAAGACTTTGGGTTCGTCGCCCGCAGTGCCTACGCCAAGCGCAAGGGGAATCCACAGTTCATTCCCCACGTCCGAACCATCAATTTCTCGGACACGATTCACCTCTATTACTTGCTCGAGGAAGGCGTGGAGGTGCTCGGTTCGTTTCGTGTGGTCGGCCCTGCCAAGCACCCCAAAGGCGAGCAATTTATTGGCATGGTGCCCAAGACCCGGTTGTTGCGGGTCCGCGAATCGAGCCTGATCGACATGCTCACGGGGCTAGAGGGCTTCGAGCCCGACCCGGTTTTGGGCGAGTACACCGGCTGGGGCGTGGTCCCTGCTGGCCTGCCGACGCCGCCGTTCCGCTCCGACCGCTTCCGCGGACGCAACAGCATCGTCGAACTCTAGTCGTGGAAACAGATGCCAACGCGCAGACCGTTCGCGGAAACCCATCCCGGTACGGTCTGTTGCTCGGTTTCCTGTTTGTACTCGGATGCCAGCAACCGATGAACCACGACCCGCCCGAGCAGGAACAAATCGTTGCACAAGCAACAACCTCCGAGCCGGAACAAATCGTTGCACAAGCAACAACGTCGAACCTCCGGGGGATCCGTCTCGACACCCTGACCTGGCAACAGGCGGAGGATGTGCTGACCCCCGAGACCGTCGTCGTGATTCCACTCGGCGCCGCCTCGAAAGAACACGGGCCGCACCTGCAACTCAACAACGACTGGCTGATCGCCGACTACTACACCCAACAGGTCCTCGAACGCGCCGAAGTGGTTGTGGCGCCGACGATCGGGTTTCACTACTACCCGGCTTTTAAGGAGTACCCGGGCTCAATCAGCCTACGCGCCGAAACAGCCCGCGACCTGGTCGTCGATGTCTGCCGCAGCTTGGCCAACTACGGGCCTCGCCGGTTCTATGTGCTCAATACCGGCGTATCCACGCAAAAACCCCTCGAAGCGTCCGCGAAGATTCTCGCTGAAGAGGGGATTGCACTGACGTTTACCGACATCCTCAAACTCGGGGGCCCGATCGAGGCTGAGATCTCAAAGCAGCGCAACGGAACCCATGCCGACGAGATCGAGACCTCGATGATGCTGGTGATCGCACCGCAAACGGTCAACATGGCGCTCGCCGTCGCCGAAGACGAGCCAAAGACCAAACCGGGACTGTCGCGCTCACCCGACGGGCCAGGGCATTTGTCCCGCTCCGGTATCTGGGGGGATCCGACCCTCGCCACCCGGGACAAGGGCGTCCGCTACCTCGACCATATGGTCCGCGGAATCCTCGACGATATCGAACATCTCCGCGAAGCGCCGCTCCACGCACATGAATCGACGAGATGAGGACGGCACCGTGGTAGGGTTGCAAACGCATACCCATGGCGACCGACCGGGCTTCTACCTTTGAGTGGCACCCACCGGAGGAGTTCGACGAATACAAACTCGTCCGCCGCTTGGGGAGTGGTTCGATGGGCCAGGTGTACCTCGCCCACGACCGGCTACTCGACAGGCCCGTAGCGATCAAGTTTGCCAACATCCACGCCAACGACCAAGCCGCCCGCGAGCGCTTCCTGGTCGAGGCACGTGCCGCCGCCCGGATTCAACACCCGAACGTCGTGGCGATCTACCGCATTGGCGAACTTGGCACCCATCCTTATTTGGTTACGGAATTTTTGCGCGGCGAGAGCCTCGGCGCGATGCAACTTCCCCGGCCTCCCGCCGAAGTCCTCAGCGTCGTCACCGACCTCGCCCGGGGACTAGCAACCGCCCATCGCCAGGGTGTCTTGCACCGAGACATCAAACTCGACAATGCGTTTTTGTGTGAGGACGGGACCGCGAAGCTCCTCGACTTCGGCCTCGCCAAGTTGGAACCGTCTGCGGCGACGCCCTCGCTCGACCCACTCGAAGACACCGGTACGCTCGCCAAACAACGCCCCAAGTCGAAACCTTCGTCAGATCTGTTGCAGGTGTTGCCCGAAGCAAACCTCAACCTTTTAGAATCGTCGCCGGCGACCCTGGAACACACGACCGATGACACCCTCGAACCGATTGCCCCCCCTTCGCCGAGCAGGCGTCGGAAAGCAGTTTCCAGGACGAGTGGCAGCGACCCAAAAACCGTCTAACCCTCCCGGGGACGTTGGTCGGAACACCGCACTACATGGCGCCGGAGCTGTGGCAGGGAAAGCCGGCGTCGCGGACCTCCGACATCTATTCGATCGGTGTGTTGATGCGAATCCTGCTCGTCGGGTCACCTCCCTATGCCGCACTGACCCCCTACGAACTGCTGGCGGCGACCGAAGACCACAGCGTCGAGCCAACGGCGAACCTCGTCCCCGACCTCAATCAGGAGTTCGCCGCGATCGTCGACCGGTGTCTGTCTCTTGAGCCATCTCAACGTTTTGCCACCGGTGATGCCCTGCGCACGGCTCTCGAGGCCATCTCCGACACCGAACACAAGACAGCGGCGTTTACCGGCAATCCGTACCGCGGCCTGCGGGCGTTCGAAGCGGAACACCGAAGTCTGTTTTTTGGCCGCACGATCGAAACCAGAACACTCGTCGACCGTCTGCGGGCCGAAGCATTTGTCCTCGTCGCCGGCGATTCGGGTGTCGGTAAATCGTCGTTGTGCCGCGCAGGCGTGGCACCGGAGATTTTAGATGGCACCCTCGACCGCGACCGCGAGTGGGAAGCCATCACCCTGATCCCAGGTCGCCGGCCGCTGCAATCTCTGATCGCTGCGCTCGCGCAAAGCCTCGACTTTCACGAAGCCAGTCTCAGCTCGTTGGTCGAGACCAAACTCGATTCGGTCGGATGGTTTGTGCGCAAAAAATTGGGCAGCAACAAGGGTCGACTGCTGCTGCTCGACCAACTCGAGGAGATGGTGACGATCGCCGATCCCGAGGAGGCAAGGCTCGCCGGAGCTGTGCTGGCCCAGTTTGCGGTCGGGATTCCAGGCATGCGGACGATCGCTACGGTGCGTGGTGACTTCTTAACCCGGGTCGCCCAGATCCCGTCATTGGGCGACGAATTGATGCGGGCGATCTATATCTTACGTCCGCTGTCCGCCGATGCACTGCGCGAAGCGATCACCGGGCCGGCCGCCACTCAAGGCGTGTCCTATGCACCGCAGGTCGTCGATCAATTGATCGATGCCGGTCGCGAAGGAAGTTTGCCGCTGCTGCAATTCGCACTCGCCGAGCTCTGGGAGATCCACACGGACCCGGCTCAACCAATCGGCTCCAGCGATCTCAAGCGCATCGGTGGGGTGACAGGCGCTCTGGCCCGTCATGCAGATGGTGTCCTTTCGGCCATGTTGCCAGCCCAGCGCCAAGCCGCGCGCAGCCTCTTGAGTCGACTCGTCACCATCGAAAATACGCGGGCGAGCCTGACGGAAACCGAATTGACGGGCGAAGACGCCGACATGAGGGCCGCGCTCGAGGGGCTTGTCCGCGGCCGTTTGCTCGTCGTCCGCGAAACCGAAGCCGATCCGGTCTTCGAGATTGCACACGAAGCCCTCATCCGCGGCTGGGGTACGTTGACGCGCTGGCTTGAGGCCGAGCAGGAAAAACGAGCCGCACGCCACCAGTTGGAAACCACCGCTGCCGAGTGGGACCGTCGCGAGCGACCGCGGGACATGCTGTACAGCCCGACGCAGCTCGCGGCCGCTCAGGCCCTCGACCGTACAAACCTCCGCCAAATCGAGCGGGACTTCCTCGACCGCAGCCAGGCCCACATTCGCAGATCCTTGTTGATCCGCCGTCTCGCCATCGCCTCCCTTCCGGTCCTGGTCATTGGAACATATCTTTTTGTTCAGATCCGAAATTACCGCGCCACTCAAAATATCATTCGCGCGAAACTTGCCGAGGGTCAACAAGAACTCGAGCGTGCACGACAGCTCGGGGCAGAAGTGAACGAGTTGCGTCAGCAGGCCTACGATGCATTTGACGCCGGTGAACACGACAGCGGCCAAAACCTGTGGAAGAAGGTTGAACAGCGCGAATCCAAGCTCACGGGCGACCTCCGAAACTTAGCGCAGGACCTCGAGGCCACCCTCACACTGGATCCTGATAGCGAACCGACCCGTTTTTTACTTGCAGATACACTATATACCCGAGCGGTGCTCGCCGAGCAAATGTACCAAACCGAACAAACCGGCGAACTCCTTGCCCGTATGCAATTGTACGACATCGATGGAAGTCGCGACAAACAATGGCGTGCCCCGGGACTTCTCGCCCTCACAACCTCGCCGGAAAATGTCGACTATACGATTGAAAAATACATGCCTGATGAGTCAGGTCGACTAGCGCTCCACACCACGGAATTCACCGGTACGACCCCCCTCACCGAGCTCAAACTCGAGCCCGGAAGCTACCGAATTAACCTGTCAAAACAAGGATTTACTGATGTTTACGCCCCGGTTTTGATACGCCGGAACGAGCCGGTTTCATTTGCGATACAACTTCCCACCGACGGGCAAATCCCTCCGAACTTCATCTACGTTCCGGCGGGTCGAACACTCTACGGTTCGAGCGATCGAAAACTCTGGAATTTCTTCTATCAAACGGTCCCGATCCACGCGATTGAAACGGAAGCCTTTCTCGTAGCAAAATACGAAACAACGTATGCCGAGTGGATCGCGTTCCTCGAAACACTCCCGGCCGAACTCCGGAAACCTCATATTCCTGGTGGTGGCTCCGAACAGGGGATTGATTCCGGCCTCGTCCAAGTCTCGGAGGAGCCACCCCGTTGGCAGCTCCGCTTGAGCGCTGGCGATACGACATACAATGTCGAGCAATCACAACAACTGCGTTACACGTCACGCAAACAGCGAATCGAGCAGGACTGGGAACAACTCCCGGTCACCAATGTGACTCTCAAAAGTGCATTGGCGTACATACAATGGCTAGAGAAAACGGGACGTGTCCCGGGTGCCCATCTCTGCAGCGAATTCGAGTGGGAACGGGCCGCCCGTGGTGCCGACGGACGCAGCTATCCACACGGAGAATCGGTCGCGCCACAGGACCTGAACTTTGACGAAACCTACAATAAAATCACCGCATCCATGGGCCCCGACGAAATCGGCTCCTACCCAAACTCCGTGAGCCCGTTCGGTGCCCTCGATATGGGTGGCAACGTGTTTGAGTGGGTCGCATCGACCGACGAGGCAAGCGAGTACGCACGGGGAGGCTCTTTCTCGTTCGATCGCATCTCGTGTACGACCACAAATCGCGCTCCGCTGCCACCGAACTCCCAGGACCCAAACGTCGGACTCCGGGTTTGTGGTCGACTCGTTTCGGCCGACACACAGTGACACCATCGAAAACTAGCGGGTGGCGAAACTCTTCCGAGCCTTCGGTGATCCGTGGTGGTCGCGGAGGCACTCCCCCACTACAAAGAATTTGCACGGGCCCCCCTCACAATTTTCGTGGTTCACTGGTACATTAGCGTTGACTGGCAGACCGCCTCCTTCGGGAGGAGATTCGGAGGCATCATGAACATCCACCGCACTCTCATAGTAGCACTCACACTTTCCTTTATCGCCGTCCCAGGTTGTGACGAAGACCCGCGCGTATCGGAGGGCCTTCTCACCGCTGAAGAAGCGGCCGAACTCGCCGAACGCGAAGAGGTCACCTTCCGCAAGATTCACGACAACGGCGAAGTCCTCAACGGACGCGAGCTCAACGGCAAGCGCCTCAACGGCAAGCGACTCAACGGTAAGCGTCTCAATGGCAAACGCCTCAATGGTGTCAATTTACTCGGCACCCTCTTGCAGTCGTTTCACCGCAATACCAACGACTCGCAAGTCGTCGCCTACAACCCCGTCACCGAGGAAAATGTTGAAGGGGCGGGCCTCGAAGACGCTGAGTTCGAGATCGACACCGACGAGAACGACTCGGTCGACCAAGCCGACGAGCGGATTCGGATCACCAACGTGACCCAGAGCGTCTCCCAGACCGATGTCTATTTCAACATGGTCGAGTACTTCAAAACACCCGACAACGTCTGGGAATCCATGTGCGAGGACGGAGCCGGGAATCCGGTCGAAGCCATCGCCCTGACCAGCGTCTGGGATCCTGACACCGGGGCGGACCTCGACGATCCGGACGGGTTTACCTGGGCATGCCGCGGCGCCGCGCTGGCAAAATGTGTCGAATGGGGCTATCGCCGCTGGGGCACCCACAACAGCACAAGTCTCAAAAACTACCACAAAGCTTGTACACGCATGGTCCGCGGGGACTACTGTGGCGACGGAACGGTGCACACTGTAAATGGCACCCCCATTGATATCGCCGACGACATCGGCGTCAACACCCACGACACGGTCGCAGGCCAAGACGGCTGGGCAATCGAAGCCAAGTGGGGCGTGAACGGGGCGGTGTGTCTCAACAACCCGCGCAAGGTTACCTGGGACCACAACGATGTCGGCTGTTCCATCCCCTACTGCAACAGCGACCAAAACGACTTCGAGGGTGGCCTGTTGATGACAGTCACCCAGCAAACCAACTAACAGCACTTCAATCATGCATACGCATGAATCTTGAGCAGCGGCCTGACGCCTTCCCACAAGCGCAGGCCGCTTGTTTGTTGTGTCGGGCAGTGACACGCGCGGAACAGGCCTTTTATTTCGCACCGCGCGGAACCTACCGAACGCAAGAACTGCGACCACCGAAGCATCTCCGCCACATCCTGAATATTACGACATAATTCGAAAGACATCTCGAAGCGAAACAAGAGACATTGTTTGCTCGCATGTTTCGGCGCCAGTACACTCGTATCCAGTGGATATTCTCGACGCCCCGGCTCGCTTGCCAGTTCTGTCGAGGTGGGCTTCTGCGATTTTCACGGTAGCTCCACTCGACAACATCTTCTGCGCGAGACGAACCGTGCGATAGCCAGCCCCCGCTTCCATGTCCATGACTGCTTCCACTCGCACCTCGCCTCCTGGGCCGGAAGGCCGGCTACTGGCACGGAAGATTGCAGTCACACTGATCGCCATCGTCGGCGGAGGGTCGCTCGTGGCTGCGCTCAACGCATCACCCATGGTTGCGCTCCTCGTCAGCGGAACACTGCTCACCACCGCAGTCCTGACCTGGTTCTTGCTCATACATCCACAACTTCGCAAAGCGTCCGTCGCCCTGGCCAACATCTCGCTCGAACGCAACGTCGCCCTCGAAGTGGCCTCACGCTTTGGCATGTCGGCCAAGCACCTGCGCGAAGCGGTCGTCTTTCACCAGCAGGGCAAGATCATCGACGCCAATTTCGCTGCACAGCTTTTGTTCGACCAAAACGACCTTCCCGGTACCCACCTCATTGAACATGTTCATGAAGACAGTCGTGAACGGCTCCTCGATGTCGTCGCCACCGACCAGGCCAAGACCATCGAGATCCGGCGGGACGACCACACCATGGTCTCGGTCACCAATCACCCCCGGCAATCGCACGACAGTGCATCCGAGCCGGTGAGTATCGCGGTGGTCCGCGATATTACGGCACACAAAGTCTTTGAACGCCAACTCACCGAAGCCCGTGATGCGGCCGAGGCCGCGAGTCGGGCGAAGAGCACGTTTTTGGCCAACATGTCCCACGAGGTCCGCACCCCGATGAACGCTGTCATCGGCATGACCAACCTCCTACTCGACACCAAACTCAACCGAGATCAACGGGGATTTGTCGAGACCATTCGCAGCAGCGGCCAGGACCTCCTCGTCATCATCAACGACATCCTCGACTTCTCCAAAATCGAATCCGGGAAACTCCAACTCGAGAGCATCCCATTCTCGCTCAACCGCTGTGTCGAGGACGTCCTCGACCTATTCGCCGCCAAGAGCAGTGACCACCAAATCGAGATGTTCTACACGATGGCCGAGTCGGTCCCCTCGGTGATCATCGGCGACGTTACCCGGCTGCGTCAAATCTTAGTCAATTTAGTTGGTAATGCACTCAAATTTACAGACTCCGGCGAGATCATCATCGGTGTCGATGCGCACCCCGACGGTGCGCGTCACCGGATTCAATTTTCGGTCCGTGACACCGGTGTTGGCATTCCGAGCTCACGGGTCAACAGCCTGTTCAAAAGCTTTACCCAACTCGACCCGTCGACCACGCGAAAATACGGCGGAACTGGTTTGGGCTTGGCGATCTCAAAACGGCTGTCACAAATGATGGGCGGGCGTATCTGGGTCGAGAGCGAACTCGGGGCCGGCTCGGTGTTCTACTTTGAAATTGTGGTCGAAGCCGCGGAGGTCAAACAAAAACCTGACGCGCGTCTCAAGGGCAGCAAATTTCTGATCGTCAATGCACACCACACGTTTGCCATGTACCTGTCGGAACTCGCAGGTCGCTGGGGCGCGATGAGTCATGTATGTGCATCTGGAAATCTCGCGCTGCGGGCCTTGGCACGCGAAGGTCATGTAGATGCATGTATTGTTTCCGGTCACATCGCGGACTTTGATAGCATCGATTTGATCGAACGGATCCGGTCGCGGATCCATGGTGTGCAACCGCCGGTGATCCTGTTGACCGGCCCCACCGACTACGAGTTACGCGAGCGAGCCCGTTCCCTCGACCGCGTCGAGTCGCTCACCAAGCCGCTCAAACCCGAAGAGCTGTTTCACCTCCTGCTGATTGCCATGGGCAAAAACCGGCGAGACGAAGCGTCTTCTTCCCCGAGTGCGACACCGCGTTTTGACATCACCTTCGCCCGTCGCCACCCCCACCGGATCCTGCTGGTGGAAGACCATCTCGTCAATCAACGGGTCGCGGTGGCCACCCTCAAAAACCTCGGCTACGACCCCGATGTGGCACGCGACGGCATCGAGGCGTTGGCCGCCATCGAACGCGAACACTACGACGTGATTTTGATGGATATGCAAATGCCTCGCATGGACGGGATCGAGACCACCTCGGAGATCCGCCGACGGCTACCCAAGCAATCGCAACCCTATATCATTGCGACGACAGCAAACGCCATGGAGTCTGATAAAAACGCATGCCTCGAAGTCGGGATGAACGACTACATCAGCAAGCCGATCCATATCAACGCTCTGATCAACGCTCTCAACCGGATCCCCTCGGCGACGCCGGACACATCCCACCTCGGGCTCACAAAAGTTTAACCGAACGCCGGCGACGAATCGCCCACGCGAGTAGCACAGGCCACAGCAGGAGTCCCGACTGGTCTCCGGCCATGTTGCATCCGTCGTGACGCGTCGGGTCGGTGTCGAGGCATCCACAGGGCCCGCATGCATCGCGTGCGAGATTGAGACCTGTTTGCTCATACATCCAACAAAACGCCGGCTCGACGACCCCGTAGATACCTCCGTCGCCGCACTCGAGACCCCGGGAGGATACCCCGGCAAGTAGATATGTCCCATCGGAAAGGCGGACAAATGACGGTCCTCCCGAGTCTCCCTGACAGGAGTCGACACCGTCACCGCCGACACGAAACTCGAGTCCGGACATGCTAAAGCGCGTAATCAGGGTGTCACCCTCACGCAGCAAACCAGTATTTGCATCTTCATCGAGTCCAAAGCCGAGCAACTTGACGGGTGCATCGAAATACATCGCCTCGTCCCACTCGTCTTGGGTCGCGAGCACCGGTACCGGCTCGATGCCCTCCGGCGCGTGCTTGAGAACCACCACGGCGATGTCAAAGTTATCTTCGAGACAGACCGTCAGGTCCTCGCAATAGTCGGGATGAATCGCGTAGGACTCGCTCAGAATCGTCTCGTCGGCCTGCATCATCGAGGTACCAAACTTGACGAAGATCGCCGTCTGCGAAAATCCGGGTGGAATGCAGTGGGCCGCAGTCAAGACGACGCGTTCGCCGACCAGGGTACCCGAACAGAGACTGCCACCGATATCGAGGGAGACGACCGCTTCCCACTCACCAGGGTCGACGAAGCTTCCGCCGATAATCGGCTGCGGAGGCGACACTGGAGCCGCGAGGCTCGGTTCGGCTGCGGCCATCACCCCGACGAGTTGGATGTATGACCATAGGAACATGCTCCGACGGTACCATGGACGACGTCGTGGCGCGATGAGCGTTGTCCCTTTTCGAGGGCGCGGACGTCCTCGCCCCGGGGCAGCCTATCCTCAACATCCGGCCAACGAGACCAGTGTGGCGAGGCCTCGGCGTTTACTCGCTGTCCTCATCGGCGCGCGGACCTGCGAGCAAAGCTCGGGCCTCGTCGATGGAGGCAGCACAGCGAAATCCGAAGTGGTGAAACGGTTCATTGCGGGGAACATGTGCGCGGCGGTGATAGCCCAGTGCCCGGTCGGCACCCCAATACCACGAACCTCCCCGCACACCTTTTCGACGATAGCCGGGACACTCCTGCGCACCATCGCAGGGGCCTTTTGGATCGACCCCACTGCACGCCTCGCCGCAGGCTTCATAACTCGATGCGTACCAGTCGGCGACCCATTCATAGGAGTTGCCGGCCATATCGTACAAACCGTAGTGCCCGGGGTCGCGTGAACCGACGGGCCACACTCGCCCGGTCTCGGGCTTTTCCCCTTTCTTGAGCAGCCCACAACCCCGTCCTTCGGTCTCGCCTTTGATGATTGCACGCTCACACGTTGCAGGTGCATCCCCCCAGGGGAAGGGATCACCATCGGGGCCGCGTGCGGCCTTTTCCCACTGTGCTTCGGTCGGCAGATGTTTGCCGTGGGCTCGGCAATAGGTGTCGGCATCAAACCAGCTGATTCCGTTGATCGGTTGTTCGGGTCGACTAAAGTCGAGGTACTGCGGACCCGAACGCGGACATTCCCGACGCTTCACACAGGCTTGATACTCGGCGAACGTCACCTCTTGTATATCCATGAAATATGTTTGCAACCACACCTCGGCCTGGGGACGGGCGTTCTCCGGACCATCGTCTTTCCCGCGGACAAACGGACCGGCGGAGATACACGCCATCCCGGCTGGGGCGTCGCCACAGGCCTGCGGTTGGGTTCCATCTGGCGCAGGTGGGATCGAAGGTGCCGCGGGCTTGGCATCGGCTGTCGCCTCGACTTCAGGTTGTGCCGGGTCGTCGGCCTGTGGCATGGGCTGGGCTGGTACGGGTTGCTCCTGGGCCGCGGGGGGGTGTACCGGGGCCGTATCCGGACGCGCGGCCTCAGGCTCCGCCACCGGGCCTTTGCACCCACACAAAAAAACACTCCCGAATAGGACCGTTCGACAATACCTGCTCATACATGCTCCGGCATTCATGGAACCACGACCGTCAACGCTATTGGGGTGCCACGCCCGGGGTGATCGACATCAACTCGACGTTAAACGTCAGGTCGGCGTTTGGCGGAATCTTGCCGCGCCCGCGTTCGCCGTAGCCCAGGGCCGCGGGAATCTTGAGGGTCCGAACACCACCGACACGCATGCCGACGATCCCCTCGTCCCAACCTTTGATCACGCGGCCGACACCGAGGCGAAACTTGATCGGGTTTTTGCCCCCGTACGAACTATCGAACTCGGTCCCGTCGCTGGTGAGTGTGCCGCGGTAGTGCACCTGCACGGTGTCGCCCTTCTTCGCTAGCGCGCCGCTCCCGAGTTGGAAGTCGGCGATCTCGAGTCCATCCGGGCGCTTGTCGGTCGCCACCGGTGTACCAGCAAATATCGACAGGGGCTGAGGCTCAGGTAGGGGCGCCGCAATCCCGACGGCTTCCAGTGTAAATACAAGTGTTGCACCGGCGGGGATTTTTCCCTTGCCGCGGTCGCCGTAGCCGAGTTCCGGGGGGATGGTCAAACGGCGTTTCCCCCCCGCACGCATGCCCTGGAGCCCTTCGTCCCAGCCCTTGATCACGCGGCCCTGCCCGATGGTGACCGTGTAGGGGCGATTGCGGGGAATCGAACTATCGAACACGGTCCCGTCGGTGAGGTACCCGGTGTAGTGGACGTTGACGGAACTACCATTGCCGGCCGGCGCTCCGGTGCCGGCGACAAAATCCTCGACCTTGAGACCGGTCGCTGTGACCTGGGTCGAAATCGGTGTACCATCAAACGGTGCGGGGTAGTTGATGCCCGTTGGCTGGTCCGGCAGCTTCGCCGCGGGTGCACCCGATTTGGCCGCATGCGGTCCGGCGTGGGTCCGGGCGTGTGCCTGAACCTTTGCCTGTGCAACCGACTTGGAATCCACAGCCGTCTGGCCCGTCTGGGCATGGTCGTGGTCGCGGCGAAACGTCCGACCGCGATCCCCGGTACAGGCGGCCAACAGACACATGCTCACGCCGGCTGCGAGCAAAACGCGAGGAGAGGCTGTCGAGTGCTGTCCATGCCGCATAGGTTGCCCATCACGGACGTACGGATGCGGGTGCGACTGGAAAATCCACGGGCTGCGAGGGTCCGTCATGACGGCGGGATATACCGGGTTACGAGGTGAACGCGCAAGCATTCGGCCTGACTCCCCGGACTTCTCACGGGGAATTCGAGTCCCGGCTTGTAAAGGCTTGTAACCATTCGTCTTGCAATTGCAAACACCCCTTGGACCTCAACGCACCTGTGCACCAGTCCGATGCACGTGTCCGCGTCCAGCGGGCTTGCTGAGCAGCCGACGGGCCTCAGCTATTGCTCTTCAACCGCTCCCATATCGCAACTGAGACCCTCGAGCCGGGGGAACCCACGCTGGTCGACCTCTAACAACACATCCTGCGAGTCGGTGCACCCGCCTGGATCCCCGGCATCGATCGCGGGGCTGTTGGGCAACAACCCGTGGGTGAGGGTCGGACCGCCGTTGTTGAGCAGCAATTCGAGCTGACCGTTCATACCGATCAGATTGCCGACCTGGTCGCCGGTGATCGAGCAGTTGTCATCGTCGGAAATCAGGTTGTACCCCTGGGAGACAAAATTCGTGCTCTCGGTATAGCAGTCGGGGCCAATGCCGGCATCGTTCTCGGTCAGGATCGTGTTGCGGATGTCCGAGATAACCTGTGTGAAGGTACCACTGCTGTCCAGGTACATCGCGCCACCACTTGTTGCATCACCAAGTGCCTCGTTGGCGGTCAGCGTCACGCTACTGAGGTTGAAGTAGATCCTCGACTGGCCGTTGCTGGTTGCGACAAAAAATCCCCCCCCGTGGCCACCGAGGCCGATGCTGCCGTCACAGCGGTTGCCACTGATCGTCGAGTTGACGACGTTGATATCGACTTGGGCAGAGTTGGAGCGCGCGCGTGCGGATGTCATGCCGCCGCGGACCACCCCGTCCGCTTCGCACGAGTTGTCGTAGGCGAGGGAACGCTCGATGTTGAGGGTTGCCAGCGCATTGCCCGACATGCTCTGCACCGCAAACGCCCCGCCCTCGGCATCGCCGGTAAACCCGGGCTCGACGCCGCGGGCTGAGACGGCATTCGATTCGATTGTACACTCAACAAATTCGGCGGCGACGTTATCGTCGCCATTGATCGCATACAACGCTGCGGCCCCACCATCCGCCTGACTATCGGCGACACCGACCTGTGCCCCTGTCGTCAGTGCACTGCCGAGATTTTGCCGCAACTCGACACCGCGAAAAATCGCCGCAGACTTGTTCTCGAGTAACAACCCGCCGCCGCGGACGACCACCGACTCGGCTGTTTCGCCTTCAATCCTATTGTCGGACAGGCTGCCGCCCTCCATGATCATCGTCGAACTATCGAGGAAGATCCCGCCGCCACCGAGTTCGTAGGTCGTCGGACCACCACTGCCGATCACGCGGTTGTTGGTCACCGAGGCGCCGTCGGGAAGCTCCAAAAACGAATCGTACAGGGCCATCCCTCCCCCGACACCGCGTCCGCTGACGAGATTCTCGCTCAGCTCGAGCTTGTTGTCCGAGACGTAGCTCGTATCGAGAACCGAGACCACGGCGGCGCTGGCATAGATACCGCCTCCGTAGGTTTGGGTGTTACTGGTCCCTGAAAGCTCGAGAACATTTTCCGACACGCTGCTGTTGTTGCTCAGCGTGAGGACCCCACCTTCGACACAGATCCCGCCTCCGCGGACATAGCTCGTCATGCCGTTGTTCCGCGTTGCGTTTTGACGAATGTGCGAGCTCTCGAGGGTAATGGAGCTCTGATCCCCTGTATATACACCGCCACCGCAGGCCCCATCGCCGCTGGCCAAGTTGCCTTCGATACTCGAATTGATCAACGCGAGCGTGCCCATGTTGTGGATACCTGCGCCCTGGCTCGACTCCCCTCCGGTGACAACCACCCCGTTGAGCGAGACTTCAGTGCCCGCCAGCACACGCACGGCGGTATCGTCTCCACTCCCGGCGATGTAGACCGGCATATCACCGACCCGCACGATCTCGATCTTGCGGTCGATCACGAGATCTTCGGGATAGCTCCCGGGCAACACAAACAGGGTCTCGCAGGCGAGGTCGGCAACACCGTCGGTTATCGTGGGGTGGGAAACCGGCACGAGGCAGTTCGCCTCCTGACAGGTGCTGCTACAACCATCACCGTCGCCGTTGTTGCCATCGTCGCAAACCTCACCGGGATCGAGTACACCATCCCCGCAGTACCCCATGGCCTCGGTATCCGTATCCGTGTCCGTGTCCGTGTCCGTATCCGTGTCCGATTCGCTATCGGTGTCCGTATCCGTATCCGTATCGGTCGTCGACTCGAGGGTGTCGGTCTCGGTCGGTCCGGCGGAGGTTTGCGTCCCGGTCGTCACGGGGCCCATCGTCGTTTCAGTTGTCGTCGATGTACCTTCGGTTTCGGTCTCAGTCTCCGTCATCTCCTCGCTGCTGCGACAGGAAGTCACCCACACCGTGGCTGCGAGCAGCGAGAAGCGAAAGAAACGCATGCGCTCATTCATAAATACATGTCCTATAGCTCAGGAACAAAGGGATAGTATCAGTTGAACCGAGAGCAAACGTCGCGACATGAGCGCGCAGCGGATCCCGATTCCTCACTTCGGCGAGCCTTTCCGGCCGCGGGTCATCCCGAGCCGATATCCCCGGGCGTCGCTCACCACAGCATACGCCCATACACTTCCGGAGATTCGGGTTGTGCGGCCGGCTTTTGACCCACGTCCTCAGGCGATCTCAACTTCGTGTACGCGCATATTTTGGTCCAGGCGCGGCCCGAGCGAAGCTTGAAACAGAGCATCCGCACGGCCAACCAGGTCTAAGAACATGCTGTTACATTTATTTTCAACCCGTGATGGGCTCTACGGTCGACGAACCTTGTATCGCGCAGCTGTGGTTCTCGCCAGGTCTTTTCAGTCAGGTCATTTTTGTATCGGTTACAAAACTTCCATCTCGCTGCAGGGTTGCGCCCGGCCTGCGAACGAAAACATCCCGAAGCGAGCACAGTCACCGAATCCCCTCGAACCTGGCACCCTGGCAGGTTTGCACACGTCACTCTCGAACGGGTCGGCCCTGTACTAGGGCACCCGGGTCCGGTGGAGAAAATCCCGTTTACCGGGGCCGTAGTCGGTCGAAACCTGCCCTTTCCCGCGCAGGAGCCAGCGGTAGGTCAGCAGTCCCTCTACCCCGACGGGGCCGCGTGCATGCAGCTTGCCCGTACTGATCCCGACCTCGGCCCCGAGCCCAAATCGATAGCCGTCGGCAAACCGTGTACTTGCATTGTGAAACACGCAGGCAGCATCGACTTCAGCCAAGAAGGTCTCGGCGGCCTGTGGATCGCGGGTGACGATCGCCTCGGTGTGCCGCGACCCGTAGCGCTCGATGTGTTCGATGGCGGCGGCTAGGTCGGCGACCCTACGCACGGACAGGGTAAAATTGCCATACTCGGTCGCCCAGTCCAATTCAGTTGCAGGCACAACTTTATCGACCAGTACTTGCGTTTGCGGACAAGCTCGAACCTCGACATCAGCCCCCTGTAGGGCCGCAACCGTCGCGCGTACGGCCGCTTCGGCCCCTGGGCTCCACAAGAGCGTTTCGACCGCATTGCAGGCCGCCGGGTAGCTGCACTTGGCATCGACCACCATCCGTGCAGCTGCAGACGGATCAAAATCTCCATGTAGATACATGTGGCATAGGCCCTCGGCATGCCCCATGACCGGGATTTGCGTGTTTGCCTCGACGTATTTGACAAACGAGCCCGACCCCCGCGCGATCACAAGGTCGATGTCTTGCCGACAGGCGAGCATGGCAGCAATCTCTTCGCGCTGTTCGAGTAGGGCCACCCCATCGGGGCTGACCCCGGAATCGCGCAGCACGCGATGCAACACCGCCACAAGCGCGCGGTTGGATAACAGGGCCTCGCGCCCACCCTTGAGCAGCAGCCCATTGGCCGTTTTAAAGGCGAGCCCGGCGATCTGCACCACTGCGTCGGGCCGAGCTTCAAACACGACCGCGAGCGTCCCCAACGGGCACGGCTGGCGGGCGAGTTCCAAATCTTCATCGAGGTCGCGGACCAAGTCGGGTGCGGACAAGAGATCCGGTGCGGCGGCGAGTTGGCGCAGGCCGTCGCACAGGCTGTCGAGTTTCGCTTGAGTCAACGCCAACCGCCGGACACGGGCTTCGTCGAGCTCTCCACGGGCGAGCGCCTCGCGTGCAGCAGCAACATCCTGTGTATTTGCATCTAAAATGCATGCACGCACACTTTCCTCTTGCAAAGCCGCAGCCCAGCCTGTGAGCACCGCACCACGCACGCTCGGTTGCAGCCGCGTATAGTGTTTACCGGCAATCCGCGCCGCACGAGCGACCCGGCGTATTTGTTCGACGACCGTGGCGTCCATGGGTGGAAGATACCGTGAAATGCCCTCGTCGACAGCTTCGAGTTTTACTGCTGGATGCGCTCAGAAAACCTCGTGCCGCAGGCTCATGCCCAACTCACGACAAACCGGTCGCAACGCCCGGACCACCGCCATCGGACCGCAGACGTAGACATCGATCGGCGTGGGCGCATGCTCCCGCAGCACCGAGGTCAAAAGCTCCTCCCAATTGGGGCGACCAAACTGGGTCCGCGCGGCCAGTCCGGTGACAAAGTCGGACTTGGTCTTTGCATATAAATACTTCCGGGCGAGCGACAATAGTCCCGACTGCACGCCCTGCCGCGCCGAGGTGACATAGATGTGGTAACGCAACAGGGCCTTTTGATCCCTGCGTTCGAGCTCGGCGAGACGCTCGGCAAACCACTCGAACGCGTTGTGATCGCGACTGACCCAGACAAAGTGCACGCGTTGGAGATTGACCGGAGGGATGTCCTCGCGTTTTTGGCGAATCAGCAAGCTCTGCAATATGGCAGCAAACGGGGTGACGCCGATCCCGGCACCGATGACCACCGCAACCTTCGAGTTGAAAATATGCGCACTCGGGGTCCCATAGGGCCCGTCGATCTGCGCGAGCAGCTGGGGTGCGTGGGTCGCCGATTTCCGTGCTTGTGCAAGTTTATGAAGGCTCCGCGTCCAGTTGCCGGCACTGCGCACATGCACATCGACTTCGTCCTGCTCGGGTGCACTGCTGATGGTAAACGGATGCCACTCGTGACGGGCGATCGTCGGGATCCGCAAAAACAGGTAGTCGCCCGCCTGGTGGTTCCAACCTGGGGGTCGGGCGAGCTTGACGTGGGTCACCCCCGAAGCCAACACACCGAGCTCCTTGATCTCGGTCGGTCGACTGCGCTGCCGCATCCGCAGCACCCGCTCGGCGACATAGCCAAGAATCGGCACACCGGCCCAGATCCAAAATACAGGTCCGTGGAAGAGAGCCAGCGCAATCCACAAAAAGTAGGCGAGATGCGAGAGATAAAACAACTCGAACAGGCCCGAGCGGCGGATCCGATCCTGGGCAAACACCCAAATCAACAACATCGCGCCCATCAAAAACAGTCCGGTCAACCCAGCCTGGGTGCCGAGTAGGTTCTCGAGGACAGTTGAACCCCCGCCGACGGACACGACCACGTAGTTGAGCAGGTGGCAAATGGTGTGGACCACTGCAAATACAAATAATGCATGTCCCACAATCCGGTGAAATGCGACCGCCTCGTCCATCGGGACGTAACGGGCCAACGGCCGCTTGCGCAACCAGGTGATCAGGCGCCGCATCATCGGGACCAAGATCAGGGCGCCATTGAAATTGAGACAAGCACCACAACCACGGGCGAGCTGAACCAGAACATTGGCACCGGCCTCGGCATAGTGTTCGACCGCGGCCACGAACAACAGCACATTGACCAACGCGTAGGCACCGACAACCATCCACTTGGTCGCGTTGGCTTCGATCTGATGCGCCAGCCAGCGAAACAAACCTGTCCTTCGAGTCTTGTGTTTGGTTTTGGAGCGAAACTTGCCGATCAGACGTCCGAGATCCGCCGCGCACATCTGCTCGACGACCTCGGGATGCGACGCAAACATCGCCGTAAATTCCGGCAACGTGATCCGTCCATCAAAGTCTTGGTCGACCTCGTCAAACAACACATCGACCAAGCTGGAGCCGATGTCCGGAGGAAGTTGGAGCCGATTTTCGGCCATCCCAATGTGGATCAGACGGTCGACTTCGATCTTAAAGACATAGCCGTCGTCATCGGCATCGTGGAGACGAAACAAAAGCCCGATGCGATCGCCCAAGCTGCCGGACTCCAGGACGCGCACGGCCCGGTAGAGTTCGTCGCGATCGAGCAAGCCGTTTCCGTCGAGGTCGAGGACGCTAAAAAACCGTTTGGCAAGATAGGCGCTTTGCAGCCCCAGGGCCCGCTGCAGTTCGTCGAGGGAGATCTTCTGATCGTCGGCCCCGATCCCCGCAAGCGCGCGGTCGATGGTCTCGGCCACCACGGGCACACCTGCCCCATAAGACATATGACCCACAGGACAGATTGTAGAGAAAACGTCTGCGCAAATGCGTACGATCCGCGGATGCTCGATGTACGGCCCGTCGCCTTCTCGCACCTGTTCGCGTGGCGTCTCGCGCACACGCGCGCGTGCGGTTTTTTAGCAGCGGCTCATCACCAAGTTCTCGCGACTGACCAGCGTACTGTATCCGCACCATCCGAGAATCTCGGCAATCTCTGCGCTCTGACGCCCAGCGATCGCCCGACATGATCCGGCGTCGTAGTTGACCAACCCGCGCCCGTGGACACGACCACTGTGGTCGCGTAGCTCGACCACATCACCGGCGCCGAACTGCCCCTCGACCCCCAATACTCCCACGGGTAGCAAAGACGCTTTGGCCCGGGCCAGCGCCCGAAGCCCGCCATCATTGACAATCAACGCACCGACGGCCTGGGGGGTGACGATCGACTGACGATGGGCCTGCCGCCGTTGATTTGCAGGTACAAGTGTTCCCGATGCCTCGCCGGCGAAGATCCGCTCGAGCACCCCGGGTACGTGCCCACTGCCGATCAACACCGAAATCCCCGCCTGGGTCGCTTCGCGGGCGGCCTGGAGCTTGCTCAGCATCCCCCCCGTCCCGGTTTTGGAACTTCCGCTTGCAAAACCGAGTGTATGCGCATCAATATCGTCCAGCACCGGGATCCGGGTGGCTTCGGCATCGGTCGCGGGGTTGGCTGTGTACACGCCATCGACGTCGGTCAACAGCACCAAGAGCTCGGCATCGACACTGATCGCGACCCTGGCCGATAGTCCATCGTTGTCGCCAAACGCCGGCATCTCACCTTTCCGCGGGGATCGCTCGATCAGCTCGCGTACGCTGACACTGTCGTTTTCGTTGAGAATCGGAATCACACCGAGATCGATCAGGCGCAGCAATGTCGTGCGCAAGCACAGCAGTCGGTCACGATCTTGAAGGTCTTCTTGGGTCAGCAACACCTGGGCGACCTTGACCCCGAACTGCGAAAATGCTTGTGTATACAATGCGTGGAGTTGCCCCTGTCCCACCGCCGCGCACGCCTGGCGCAATCCCAACGAACGCGGGCGCTGTGGCAATTTGAGCGCCTGTTGGCCCATGCTGACCGCCCCCGAAGAGATCAGGACGACCTGGCGCCCCGACAGTTGCAGTCGCGCCATACTCTCAACCAACGTACACAGACGACCGAGGGCGAGACTTTCCCCGTCGCGCGTGACGACTGCGGTCCCGAGCTTGATGACGAGCCTGCGCATCGCGGGCAGAGTTGTTCGCGGGTCCATGCGTGATGATGTCCCGAGCGGGTCATAAAAGTCGCGCACCACTGGCGTGAGACGACCCGCTTTCCTGCGCGCCCGTTTGCGCGAGCGTGGTGTCCGCGATGTCTTTGCGATTACCATGCCGACGTGACCACTCGCACCGCTATGGTCGGATTGTCCGGCGCGTTGTGTCTCGCCCTCGCCTGTGGTCGAACGCCAACATCCGACGAACCGAAGGTCGACCGCACGGGTGAGCAGCACGACAAACGACCCAAAAAAAGAGTGGTCGATACGAAACCTGACCTCACCTTCCACCACCGCTCCGAGCAGTTCGCGGACATCCAAATCTTGCGCTACCAAGTTCCTGGGTTCGAGCGCCTCGCGCTCAAACAAAAGCGCGTGCTCTACTACCTGTACGAGGCGGCGCTGTCCGGCCGGGATATCGCCTACGACCAAAACTATCGCCACAACCTGACGATTCGTAACATCCTCGAGGCGATATGGCGCTCGTCGACAAAGGCTCGAGCGTCGCCCGAGTATCCGCACTTTGTCACCTACATCAAGCAGGTGTGGTTTGCCCAGGGCATCCACCACAACCACCTGGGGACCAAGTTCAAACCACAGTTCTCGAAGGACTTCTTTCGCGCGGCCGTGCTCGACAGCGATCCGAGCCTGTTGCCACTTCGCAAAGGGGAACGCCCAGCCCAGTTGGTCGACCGCCTCGCCCCGATCATCTTTGACCCGACCATCGATCCGAAACACGTCAACCGGGAGATCGGCGTCGACAAGGTCAAGACGTCCGCGGTCAACTTCTACGAGGGGGTCAGCGAACAGGAGGTACTGGCCTTCTACGCCCAACGCGGCAAGGGTGATGGCGCCTCACCGGTCTCCCATGGCCTCAACTCCAAGCTCGTCAAGGAAAACGGAAATCTGGTCGAAAAGACATGGAAGTCTGACGGCATGTACGGCCCGGCGGTCCGCGAAATCATCCGCTGGCTGCGAAAGGCAAGTGCCGTCGCCGAAACGCCCGAACAGAACACGGCAATCAACTTGCTCATACAATTTTATCAGACGGGTGACCTCAAGACGTTCGACGACTACTCGATCGCCTGGGTGCGGGACACCGCGTCGATCACCGACTTTTCCAACGGGTTTTTAGAGGTCTACCACGATCCCCTGAGCCTGCGGGGAACCTACGAGTCACTGGTGTGGTTTGAAGACGAAGACGCGAGTCGACGCATCGCTACCATCGGCAGTCACGCCCAGTGGTTCGAAGACAACTCTCCGATCGAGCACGCCCACAAAAAACCGGATGTTGTCGGGATTTCGGCCAAGGTTATCACCGTGGTGGTCGAGGCCGGTGATTCCGCGCCGACAACCCCGATCGGATTCAACCTCCCCAACGCCAACTGGATCCGACAAACCCACGGTTCGAAGTCGGCGACGCTGGGGAATATCGTGGCCGCTCTCGGAGCCTCGAACAAGGACTCGGGTGTGCTCGAAGCGTTTGCAGCATCACCGGACGAGGTCGCACGCGCCAAGGCCCACGGTGCGCTCGCGGCCAAACTCGAGGTCGATATGCACGAGGTGATCGGGCACGCTTCGGGGAGGCTGTTGCCGGGCGTCAAGACCACGACCGAGACCCTCAAGAGCTATGCCTCCGTCCTCGAAGAGGCGCGCTCAGACCTCGTAGCGCTGTACTACATGATGGACCCAAAACTGATCGAACTCGGGCTGATGGATTCGTTTGAGGTCGGCAAGGCCTCGTACGACGCATTCATTCGCACCAGTCTTCTCGAGCAGCTCGCACAACTGCAGCCGGGTCAAAATATCGAGTCGGCACACATGCGCAACCGCCAACTGATCGCCGCCTGGGCCTACGAACTCGGGCGGGTCGACAACGTCATTGAACGGGTGAGGCGCGACGGCAAAACCTACTTTCTGATCAACGACTACGAGCGCCTGCGCGAGCTTTTTGGCCAACTCCTGCGCGAGCTCCAGCGCATCAAGTCGACCGGGGACTACGAGGCGTGCAAGCACTTGGTCGAAACCTACGCGGTCAAAGTCGATCCAACGCTCCACGCGGAGGTCCTCGCACGCTACCAAAAACTCGGGGTCGCGCCCTACTCCGGGTTCATTCAGCCGCGTCTGGTCCCGGTTTTATCGGGCGACGAGATCACCGATGTCCGCATCGAGTACCCGACCGACTTCGCCAGCCAACAACTCGAATATTCGCAGCGCTATGCGTTTTTGCCGTACGAGAACTGACGCGGTGTGGCGTTTCAATCATGGATGTTCCGATGCCTGCGCAAGCGAAGCCGCGAAGGTCCGGTACCACGCCTGCCCCGCGTGCGTGTCGACCCCGAAGTGCTCGAGCCCGGGAAACACAACTCCCGCGAGCGACTGCTCCAAAATGTCGCGCAGCTCGGTCCGCGGCAACACACCGTGGGCGACGAGCTCGGGGCTGTGCACCTCGGTCGTCGCCGGCGAGCGCAGCGTGGCAGGCACCGTCGCCTCGAGTAGGCGCGGGAGCAATGGACTGAGCCACACTCCGACTGCCGGTGCAGCAACGGAAGCGAGGTAGCCCCACCCGATCCGGGCGTGGGAGACTTCGTCCTGCAAAATCTCCCGCACCGCCACCCGAGTGCCCGGGTCGCGGGCCAGCCCGAGACTGCGCTGCAACAGCGCAACATTGATCGACTCAGTGACACAACAAAACGCGACGCACTCGTGCAACACACGTTGGGGCAGCGGACGCGCGGGTGAACCGATTTCCGAGACGCGCACCTGCTCGCCAAACAATGCCTCCCGATCGCCGTCGTAGCCGTAGTCGAGGGCGAGTTGGCCGCAGAGCTGTTGATGGCGACGCTCCTCGTCAACCGCAAGGCGGGCGAGTGTGACAACTGGATCGGGGGCGCCAACCTGTGCGAGCCGTCCGGCGAGACGGGAAAAACGTGCACATGCACTTTTTTCGGCGAGGGCACGGTATGCCCACATCCGGGCGACCACCACGCGCTGCTCGGCAGGGATGGATGTCACGGCGCCGGACATGGTTCGGCGTCACAGGGGGCCAACCAGCAGCAGATCCCATCTTCCTGACAGGGACATTCCTCGACCCAACACGACTCGGGGTAACACACATCACACATCAGACCTTCGGTCTCCGTCCCCTCGGTGTCGGTCGTACCCGGACCGTCGGTCGTCGCATCTGAATCGGTCTCCGGCTCTTCGGTCGTCGCGTTTGAATCGGTCTCCGGCTCTTCGGTCGTCCCCTCGGATGCTGTCCCCTCCGTCACGTCTGTAGCGGACGAATCGGGCTGTGTGGTCGCGGTCTCCTTTGCGGTCGTCCCCTCGGTTTCACTGGTTGCGGTCGCGTTTGAGTCTGTGGTCGCGTCGGTCGTCCCCCCGTCGTCTCCGTCACACCCGGACAACAGCGCACCGCCGAGCACCAGAACGTGGAACAGTTTGTCGGTCCGCATCGGCCGAATTTACCACGCTCAAAAAACGCCGGAAAAGATGTATCGACAACCGACCCATCAGCCGATGCCCCAGATCGGTTGTGCTCAACGATATCTTCGTTCTGCGCAGGAGCGGTTTTGGTTGCAAACGATCTCTCGAATATCTGGACCATAGACCCCTCCCGATGCGCAGGATCGGCCGCACCCGCGAAAACCGTGGAGGAACCCATGCCAATTCGCCGCCCTGTGGCCTCCTGTGAGAACCAACGCGCGAAGCTTGCGCGTCCGTCTGCCGGCCGAAGGGCCTTTGTGCGCGGAGGACTGTGGTATACACGTACCTCAATGCAAGCACGCCATGCCTGCCCGGGTGTCAACCCTCATGGCCAGCCACATGGCGGCTTCACGTCAGGAGGACCTTCGTGATCGTCCGTGCAATGGGAACTCGCGGCTCTGTCACAGTCTGTCGTCCAGACGTCGCTCGCTACGGTGGGAATACAACTTCCTGGGAAATCATGTCGTCCCGGGTTTCGAGCAAGTCGCGGATCGTCGTCGATGCCGGGACCGGGTTTTATGAGTTCGGCAGCCGACTCATCCGCGAACAGGGGCCAGATGCGGTTGAGGACCTCAACCTCCTGTTCACCCACTACCACAACGACCACGTCAACGGCCTGTCGATGTGTCCGTTGATGTTTGTCAACTCGATCAAAAAACACCTGTTCGGCCCGGTCGATATGGACAACCACAACCTCCCGTTCGGACCGCTCGCGGCCCTCGAGCAGGAGTTTTCGATCCCGCGGTTTCCCGTCACGGCCGAGAAAATCCGCGAGGCGATTTCGTGTGTCGATGTCTCGCCACCCGAGATTTCACCCGACGAGGTTGTGTGCTTCTACAGCAACAAGCGCACCTCCATCAAACACTCGATCTACCGCCGGATCATCAAAGGCGAACTCAAACAGATCGAGTTTGGCGACACCCAGCTCGACCCGGACAAGATCCTGTTTGCCCGCACATTTCGCTGCGTCCATCCGCAGGTCACCCTCGCCTACCGGTTTGAAGAGTACGATCGCGACATGAACCTCGAGTCAGCTTTTGTCCTGCTGACCGACTACGAGGCCCAGGTTCAAGTGCCCGCCGACCTCGCCTCGTTTTTACGCGGAGCCACCCTGCTCGCGGTCGACTGCCAATATTCGATGAACAAATACCGCCAGTGCGCCGGGTTTGGCCACGGCAATCCGCGCTGGGTCGCCGCCATCCTCAAGGCCACCGATATCCCGCGTGTAGGGACCATCCACCACGATCCAAATGCATCGGATGAACAGGTCGAAGCCATCCGCGACGAGGTGATCGAGTTCGCCCGACAAAAGGGTGTCAACCTCAAAGAGCGCGAAGTCTTCGCGATCGGTGATTTTCAGAAGTTCGACGTCACCTGACGCCCTGTTGCCGACTGTCGGATGCACAGGGTTCGACGCCCTGTGAATATACAAATTTTACACGACGCAAAACCACGGCATCATGGCCCCATGACCACTGTCGAGGTTCAACCCTGTACGATCGAGACACCCGGCCTGCGATTTTCCGGCCTGCGGGCGGGTGAGGGTCCGCTCGTGTTGGTACTACATGGATTTCCCGACCACGCGCCGTCGATGATCCCCTTGGTCGTTGCACTTGCACAGGCTGGTTTTACCGCGGTCGCCCCCTACCTCCGCGGCTATGCCCCGAGCGCACCGGCCCCCGACGGGCGCTACGATGTGGCGACCCTCGGGCGCGATGTCCCGGCCCTTGTCCACAGCTTGGGCTTTACCCGGACCCACATTGTCGGCCACGACTGGGGTGCGGCGATCGCCTATTCGGCGGCGATCCAAGCCCCGAGTTGTGTCGCTTCGCTCGTCGCCATGGCCGTACCGCCGCTCCGGCAATTTCTCGGTGGGTTGGTGCAATCACCGACCCAGCTGCGCCGAAGTTCCTATATGGCGCGCCTGCAACTGCCCGAACATTTCGGCGGCGGGACATCGTGGCTGTGCGCCGACGACTTCGCGGCCATCGATTTTTTGTGGTCGCGTTGGAGTCCGGGTTTCACACCGCCCCGGGAAACCATTGCCGCCGTCAAACGCACGTTTCGGGCCCCGGGGACGGCCGCTGCGGCTGTCGCCTACTACCGCCAGCTGCTCCCGGGGACCGTGGGCCTCACAGAGTATGCACGGGCGATGGCGACCCTGCTCGCAGGGCGCTGCAAGTGTCCCGGCCTGTTGCTGACCGGGACCCGCGACGGTTGCATCGGCAGCGAATTGTTCTCCGGCGCACAAACATCATTCTCCGACACATGTACGGTCCTCGAAATCGCCGAAGCCGGACACTTCCTGCACCTTGAACAACCCGTGACGGTGCACCGAATCATCCTCGACTTTCTCACCACCCAACCGTGACGGCTGCCGAAGCCCGCAACCCCGGTATTTGTGGCGAACGAACACAATCGCAGTCGACTGTGTTAGGGGTGAGCGGTGTCTCCTCTCGCAAACCAGGTGTGTCGCTCGTTGTTCGCGGCCAGTCTCCTGCTCGCATGCAAAACCCAACCGACCACATCCCCGGCCAAACCAGCTGCCGAGCAAAATGACCCCGAGGCGACGCGCCAGGAATTTGATGCACTTGCAACCAAATTCCTCGAAGAGTACTACACGTTTGCACCCGTCCATGGAACAGCCGATGGCGACCATCGGTTTGACGGCTCCTGGCCCGATCTTTCGCCCGCCGGCCGGACCAAGGCCTCGGCGTGGGTCGATAGCATGCTGGCCGCCACTGCCCGGCTCGAGCGCACACATCTCGACGAGGACCGCCGAGTCGACCTCGACCTCCTGTGTGCACGACTCGAGCTGATGCGGTTTTCGGCCGACGTCGAGCGTCCATATGAGAACAACCCCTACGCCTATGCCGGCCTGTTGGGTTCTGGGCTCGACGACTTGGTCAGCCGCGAGTTTGCCCCAATCGCCACCCGGGCGGCCTCGGTGGCATCTCGGCTCGAAGGGATCCCGACCCTCATCGACCAAGCGCTGCAAAACCTCCAACCCGCCGAAGCGATCCTCGCCCCCCACGCCAGGGTCGCGGTCGCGCAGCTCCAGGGTGTTCGCACGCTGATCAAAGACGAACTGTCGCGCAAGACTGCAGGTGCTCCCGAAGATGTACGCACAAGGATTTCAGCGGCGACTCCGGCGGCTGTGGCTGCCGTCGAGCGGCTCCTCGCGGTCGTCGAAAACGAGTTCGTGCCCAAGGCCAACGGGCAGTGGCGACTCGGGGCCGAGGCCTTCGCCCACAAACTCCAACTGACCCTGCAAACCGATCTTTCGGCCGACGAGGTCCACGCCCTCGCCCGCAAAACCCATGCCGAAGTCCGGGGTCGAATGGCAGCTGTCGCCCGCGAGCTCTACGATCCGCTGTTTGGAGAGGGGGCGCTCAAAGACTTTCTCTCCCGCGTACGCATGCCGCCCGATGCCCTCGACCGCGAAATTATCCAGCAGGTCCTCGCCGCCCTCGCGGCCGACCACCCAAGGGCCGACAACCTACGCGACGCGTGCGAGGCCAACCTCGATCGTCTCCAACAATTTGTCGCCGCGCACAAACTCGTGCCGCTCGACACCGCCGAAGTACTCGAGGTGATCTGGACCCCCCCCCACGCCCGCGGCTATGCGATCGCGGGATTGGCCTCTCCCGGCCCGCTCGAGCCACAGGGAGACGGGTTGCCGAGTTTCTATCTCGTCCAACCTGTTCCCAAAGACTGGCCCAAAAACCAGCGCGAGTCCTTCCTGCGCGAGTACAACAGTTTTATGCTCGAGATCCTCTCGATCCACGAGGCGATTCCCGGGCACTTTGTCCAGCTCTACTACGGCAAGCGCGATGCATCCAAACTCCGCCGTGTCCTCGGCAATGGTCCGTTTGTCGAGGGGTGGGCGGTGTACACCGAGCGTCTGATGGTCGAGGCTGGCTACCGCGGGGCCCCGCCGACGCCGGAGGCGGCAACCAGGCTCTCGGCTGGATTGCAGCGGATCCACCAAAGCGAAGAACTGCGCGGCAAGGCGATCGAACTCCACGGACTCAAGTTTTATCTGCGCACGGTCACCAACGCGATCCTCGACCACGAGATACATGCAGGCACAATGACCGAGGCCGCTGCGCTCGAGTTGATGACCCGCGAATCCTTCCAAGAAGAAGGTGAAGCCCGGGGAAAATGGGTGCGCGCCCAATTGAGTTCGACCCAACTCAGCACCTATTTTGTCGGCGCGACCGCGTGGTTTCGTCTGCGCGAGGCGGCCGAAGCCAGGGCCCGCGCGCGTGGTGAAACCTTCGATGCCGAAGCGTTTCACCGCGAATCCCTGTCCCATGGGTCACCTCCGGTTCACCGTCTCCCCGCACTGATGGGCTGGTAGTCCGCCGGGTTGAAACTGTTCACACCACAATCACGGTTGCCTTCTGCAACACCATCGGTTCCTGGCAAATCAGCCAAGTGACCATGAGGACATGTATGGTCTTGTGCGAAGCTTCGCGGTCGTTCCTCGGCACGAAAGCCTGTCCCCAGGTTCACCAGCGTCGACACCCCGCTTCGATGATGCTTCTGGGTTCGGTCCCCCCGAGGTCCTGTTCACCCGACGACTCTCGAAGAACTTCCCGTCGACGTGCTAGTCGACGACCCCCAAAGCAACCGCTGGTCGACCAACCCAAAACCGCACAACAACTTGCCGGCGACGCCACTCCCGACCCGGGTTGGACCGCGATCCACGAGGATGGACGCGTGTTTCAGGCCTCGGCGACCGCTCACAACTCGGTGTAGGATCAATCTCAGATCCTGTGATGCCCCTGTCCGTTTGCTCCCGCGTGCGCGGCTCGAATGTTCTGCTCTCCACCCTGGCCGTGACCGCGGCAACACTCGCATGCTCGGCCAAAACCACGACGACCACCCCCGGTTCAAACCCAGCAATGAGCCCGGTCACGGCGACGGAGGTCCGTCCGCAGGCTCCTCCCTCGCTGCGGTGTGAAGACGTCACCTGTTGGCGCAAGCTGATCGCCCGCGCGGGTGAAGAGGGACGCGATGACGTGGCGGCAGCGATCCACGCACAGGTGTTCGCCCGCGAGCCCAACGAGGCCAACCTTCGGGCGTGGCTCGACGGTTTAATCGCCACCGGTCAAGTCCGGGCGGCCCACCAAGCAATTGTAAATGCAAAAAAATTAGCGGCCGACGATCCGGCGCTCACCAACATCGTCGACAGTCTCGCCGCCTCCCTGCCCAAGCCATCGGCGCCGCAATCCCTGAAACCCCAACGACTCCCAGCCGCCTACACAGCCCTCGCCAACGGCGATCTTCAAGCGGCAATTTCTTTGTATCAACAACAAATCCAACACGGTGCCGACCACGGACAACTCGAGCATCTCGGTACGCTCCTACGTGCGCAGGATCCCAAACTGGCTGCGCAGACGTGGGCCAAGGCCCGGGTGGCAGTCGACGAGCGCGGCGGGACGATGCGCATCGAAGTGGTGGACACGTGGTCGACCCAAGCGGCGATGTGGGTCGGACAACACCTCGTACTCGTACGCTCCTACGACGCCCGCGATTATGTGTTGGACATCCCCGTCTCCCGGGTCGAGTTCTGGCGCCCCGGTACGCAGCCAACCCTCGACTACACCTACCTCGTCAATGGCATCACACACGGTCTCGCTATGTCTGAGGATGGCAAAACCATGATTCGGGCGACCAACAAGGGCGTGCAGCTACACGAGGTCTACTCGGGGGAATCGGTGGCGAGCTTTGCCCTCGGGGGGCGACGTATGGCCCTCGAGACTGCGGGTGTGGGCCCACAGGCTCGCATCCTGATCGCTGTCGGACGCGGCGTGGAGCTGCGTGACTTCTCTGGCAAGAAAATTGATGATTATACACTTGAAGGCACGACCCCCACCATCACCCGGGTGTATCGGGCCGGCCGCGGGACGCGTCACGACAACATTCTGCGCGATTCACCGACATGGCCCGTTTCGCTCGCACTGACCTCTAACAGCAACTGGGTGGCGATCGGTGGATCCGACGGTAAGGTTCGACTGATCGATCGCACACGCAAAAAAACCAAGCTTCTCGCCTATTCGTGGAAGTACGAGGAACGCCGGCATCGGGGTGGGAACCCCGACCTCAACCTTCCGCTGGACATGCGGTTTGTCGACGGTGGCAAGGCCTTGGTCGTCGCCTACCGCCATGGCGACGTGATCACCTGGGACACCCGAACCGGGAAGAGTCGTGCCCATCTGGCCGGCGCATGCTCGCTGGACGAGGCGACAACTGTGGTCAATATGTTCAACGGCCCGGACGATCCGACGCAAACACCCACGCCGGAACAGCGTGAAAAATGTGGTTATGCAACCACTGCGCTGCTCTCCGACGACGCCACATCGGTGGTGGCCGCCGGCCAGGGTATCCGCATCCGCGAAGTCAAGTCCGGAACCTCGCAGGCCATGATCGTCCGCGGCGATGGCACGCTGATCCCCGACGATATGCTGTCGATCGCCGACGATGGCACCCTCGCGCTCGTCGACCTCTACGGACGTCCCGAGCTATGGCGCGGTGGAAATACGTTGCACAAGATGTTCGACGGAAAGGCCGAGACGGGGCCGACGACCCCGGAGATGTCGGGAAATACAGATTTCTTGATCTTTGAACTCGGACTCACCCCCCACATGTGGAACCTTCGGACAGGTGAAAAAGTTCTGGTGGGACTCGGGCGTTACGAACGTGTCGCCGCCGTATCCCCCGATGGCAAGCTCGCGGTGATCAACACCCGCGATGCAGGCGAGCTCATCGACCTCGAAAAAGGCGTTGCCCAAACATCGTGGTCCAACCTCGGTAATGTCGTCAGTGCCAGGTTCTCCGCGGCAGGTACCCACATTGTCCTCGATCGCGGCTACCAAGAAACCCGCAAAGTTTCCCTGCATAACCTGCAGACCGGTGAAGCGCGCGAGCTCAACGGTCCGCTGCACAGTTTGCCGATCATCAGTGCCCACGCCGAGGCGATGGTCTCGGTCGAACGCAACAAGTCCTTGCACGTCTGGGATCCCGACACCGGCGAAGTGCAACAAACGATCGATACGCCCGGGATACGGGCCCTCGCGCTCGCACGCGATGGAACCAGTCTGGTGTGGGTGTCGGGCAGCGATAAGCCCCAGGCGACGGTGACCTATTTGCCACTCGCCCGCGGTGCCCGTGAACAATCGATCTCCATCGAGGGCTGGCCCAAGAGCAACTGTCTGGCAATTTCGCCGTCCGGAGACGAAATTTTCATATGCACAGAAAAGGCCCACACGCGCTGGCACCCGACCCGCGATCATGTGGACACGCGCGAGCGCGGGTATGTCACCACCGACCGCGTCTCCTACAACCCGAATGGCCAATTGCTGTTTCTCGGGCGCTACGGGCGGATCGATCTCCACAAAAACGATGACGACATGACGCGGATCGGTACGATCTATCCCCTGCTCGATGGTGGCTATGTCGCAACCAGTGTCGCGGGGGCCGTTGACGGCAGTCCCAATGCATCTGCAAGTACCCTGACCTTTGCGGCCGGGGTCGATACCTGGATCGCACCCGGGACCCTCGCGTGGGATCGGTTTTCGACCCCGGGTTTGGTCCCGCGTCTGTTCACCGGAGAAAACGTGCAGCCGCCGATCGTCTCGCTGCCCGAGGAGGCCATCCGTCCCAAACAGACGGACAACTGATCACCGCAACGTCGTTACGACCCGATCGATTCGACAAGTTTATAACAGCTGTGAGCTCCGAAGTCGTTGTGACAGCTCAAATGAGACAGGATCGGTTTTTGGCCGCCAATCGCCTATCCTGCGCAGAACCGTTGCCCCGAGGCTGTCCATTCGACTGCCCTCGTGCCCAGACGTCGAGGTGTTATGGGATTTCCCAGCCGTCCGGTGTCCATCACCGACCTTTTGACCACGCTCATTGCCTCCCCCGATCTCCCGGAGGTCGTGCGCAGCCTGCCCCCGTCCCATCTGCATCAGCTCGTCCGTGAGGTCGGGGTCGCCGATGCGGGCGAACTCGTCGCCCTTGCGACGGTCCCCCAGTTGGTCGCCCTGTTCGACGAGGACCTGTTTGTCAGTGAGGCCCCGGGCGAGCGCGAAGTCTTCGACCAGCGCCGGTTTGTCACCTGGCTCGAGGTACTGTCCGAGGCGGGACCGGAGGCTGTCGCCCGCCGGTTCACCCAGCTCTCGCCGGACTTCGTAGCGTTTGCCCTGCATCGGATGATGCTGGTATTCGAGCTCGATCACTTGCATGAGCAAATGATTTCCCATGTCCGAATCGGACGCGCGGTCGAGACCACACTCGAGGCAAACCTCTATGAAGAAATTGACGGTTACCTGCTATTGGCCCGCGCGGAGGAGGGCTGGGATGCACTGCTGTCACTGGTCCTCGCCCTCGATCGCGACCACCGAGATGTGCTCGAGCGACTGCTCGACCGCTGTGTAGCCATGACCCGCGAGGACGTGGAGGACCTCGGAGAATTGGAAGAGGTGCTATCCGCGTCGCAGTCGCTTGCTGAAGACGTCGAGGCCGAACGCGAAGACCGACGCACACGGCAGGGATTTGTCGAGCCCCGGGCCGCGCGGGCATTTTTGCTGGCGGCGTCTCGACCATCGGATGTATCTACAAGAGATCCTCTCACACAGGCCTACTTCCGCGACTACGTAGGCGACATAGCGAACGAGACTGCCCACACGCCAAATCCTGCCCTCGCGCAGCGTATCCGTACCCTCCAAAACTCAACCGGGCCCAGCCACAGTGCTCCTCGTCCCGGGACGCGCAACCCAGCGGTGCCGATCCTTCACGGACTGCAAAAAGATGCCCCTACAACTTTCTCCCAACGTCTGGCAGAGCTCGCCTATCTCACCAATGTGCTGCTCGCAGGAGCGAGTGTGGACGGTGGGAGATTCGACGCCTCCCGTGCCTCGATGGCGGTCCTCACCACAGTTGCGTATGGAGCCGAGCTCCAAGCCCGTCTGCGCAATCCCGGAATCGAACGTGTGAGCCGTGACCAGCTGCGCAACGTTCTCGCGTCGACCCATGCCGACCGTCTGTTTCGCCTCGCCTGTGCGGATCTAAACGCCCGTGGGTGTTTTCCCGGGCGTGAGCATGCACTTGTACATACACCCGAGGAGCTCGCCCAGCTGCTTCGTGGGCTCCCGGTTGCCGAGTAGCTCGCCTCAGCTGCTCGGCTTGCGCTCGTCCGGATGTTCGTTGTACCAGGTCGTGATCGACTCTTCGGTGATCTCGATGGTGAGATCGACCCGACCGACCTTGACCTGGCAGCCGAGGCGGCTGTAGGGGCGGACATCGAATCCCATGTCGAGTCTATCTTCCTCGGACTCGTCCATTTCGGGCAGGGTATCGAGGCCCTCGCGCACCCAGCAGTGACACGAAGAACATGCACATACACCTCCACAGGCGGATCCCATCTTGACGTGATGGGTCTCGGCGACTTCGAGGAGTGTCTCGCCGGCCGGAGCCTCCACGGTGACAGTGCGCTCCGGCTCGATGAACGTAATCTTGGGCATGGGTTAGGTTCCTCCTTCGATGCGCTCGGGGCTGTGGCTGCCGCGTTTTTGCTCGAGCGTATCCTCGTCGGCCAAGGTGGTTTCGATCTCGTGCAGGCTCTTGCCCTGCATCCCGGCGTGCAGCGCCCGCTCCATTCTGCGTCGGGCCATCGGTTCGCTGACCTGCTCCAACGCCTCGCGAACGGCCTTGAGCTCGGCAGTTTCGCCGCTGGACATCGTGGCTTCGGCGCGATTGAGTGCTTCTACAACTTGTGTCCGTTCCTCGGGCGACAAAATCCCCGGTAGATGGCCCACTTCGTCGACGGCGGTGCGAACGGCCAACACCACCCGCCCGAGCTCCACCCGGGCCTCGGCGAGGTTGCGAGCCGCAAAGTCCTCGCCCGCGTGGTCGAGGCTCGCCATCACCATCTGGTCGACCTCCTGCTCGCTGAGCCCGTAGGTCGGCTTGACCTCGACCGTCTGCTTGACCCCGGTCATGAGCTCGCGGGCCGTCACCGTGAGCAGGGCGTCGGCGTCGAGTTGAAATGTCACTTCGACCCGAGCCATCGACGGCGGCAACCGGGGGATCCCCAAAAGCTCGAAGCGGGCGAGACTGCGGCAGTCATCGGCCAACTCGCGCTCACCCTGGACCACGTGGATCTTCATCCCAGTTTGCTGTTCGGAGTAGTTGGTGAACACCTGACGGGCGCTGATCGGGATGGTGGCATTGCGGGGGATGATCGCCTCGACGATCCCGCCCATGGTCTCGAGCCCGAGACTGAGTGGGACCACGTCGAGCAGGGTGATGCCCTCCCGCGGCGAGCCCGACAACACATCGCCCTGGATCGCGGCACCAAAGGCCACGACCTTGTCAGGATCGATGTCGGCCAGAGGAGGTCTTTTAAATGTCTTTTCGACCATCTCGCGGACCTTGGGCACGCGGGTGGAACCGCCAACGAGGACCACAGCATCGAGCTCGCGCACCCGCAAACCGGCATCCTTGAGGGTTGCCTTGCAGGCCCGCAGGGTGCGAGCGACCAGCTCTTCGACCTGTTGCTCGAAGACGTCACGGGTGAGCAGATAGCCGCTGAGCCCGAGCTCGGGAATCGAACAAGTTGTTGTATCTGCACTGCTGAGAGCCTCTTTGGCTGTGCGAGCGGCCACCCGTGCAGCCTCGTGTTGCAGGCGCGTCGGATCTGTCACGCCTGCGACCACGAGCAGGTGCCGGGCGAGTGCGCGGTCGAAGTCGTCGCCGCCGAGGGCACTGTCACCGCCGGTGGCGAGGACCTGAAACACACCGTTGCGCAGGCGCAAAATACTGATGTCGAAGGTTCCACCGCCGAGGTCGTAGACTGCGATCAGACCCTGTCCACCGCGATCGAGACCGTAGGCGAGCGCGGCTGCGGTGGGTTCGGCGAGCAGGCGATAGACGGTGAGACCCGCGATCCGTCCGGCGTCCTTCGTGGCCTGGCGCTGGGCGTCATCAAAGTAGGCTGGCACAGTAATCACAGCCCCGTCGACCGGTCCCCCGAGCTCCTGTTCGGCGCGCTGTTTGAGCACGCGCAAGATCTCGGCCGAGACTTCGACCGGTGTGAGGGCCCGGGTATCGTCGACGGCGATCCGCAACACTCCCGAACCATCTTCGGCCTCGACCAAGTTGTAGGGATGGGGAAAGTCGATGTCACGCAGGCCACGTCCCATCATGCGTTTGACGCTGCTGACGACCTTGCCTGGATGTTGGAGTTGTTGCTGCAACGCACTTGTACCAACAACGATTTCTCGATCGCAATAACTGACAACCGAGGGGAGCAACGCCCGGCCTTCGCTGTCGCACAATTCCCGCGGAGACTGCCCTGCAGGTGCAATCGCCACGAGACTGTGCGTGGTGCCGAGGTCGATCCCGATACCAAAGCCAGGCCGGCGCGCAGGTCCCTTGGCAGCCGTTGGTTCAGCGATTTGAAACAGACCGCCGGTACCTTCGATCGAGAGTTTGTCAGTCATGGTCGCTCTCCACTCGCTGCGCGTGGCGATGCTCGTTGGACGTTTCGCACGGCGGTCGAAGACCGGGCGGACGGTGACTCGAGGTCCGTACATTCGAGGCCCAACGGCGAACCGTTTTAAGATCTGTACGGGGCCCCGCTGTGATTTTCTTGGTAGATGCAAGGATCCGTTTTTGCTGGCGCGGACCCTCGCCGTAGGCCCGTTTGCTGGAAAGGACCAAAAGCTCAGGTAAATGCGGCTGCCCCCCGGGCAGCGGGGCGCGAAAGGCCAGCAGGTCGGGTTCCGGTAGGTGGAGGGTCTCCATTTCAGTCCTCGATCTCCTCGAGCAAACGGGCGTGGTAGCGGTGGGTGACCAACTGACGGGCAGCACCGCGAATGTCGCCAGCGGCGAGGGTGTCGATCGCGGCCTCGAGGCACTCCTCGGCCCGGTCTTCGACCGCCTCGCGAAACTGTTCGACGGCGGCAGCTCCCTGCTGACGGGCTTCGTCGAGGGATTCCCGCTGTTCGATCATCTCGATCAAAAACGCCTGGTCCGGATGCGGAGCCCCCGTCTTTGGATCGGTGCTGTCGAGGTCGATGCCACCCAACTTGACGAGGTATTCGGCGCGGCGCACCGGGTCCCGCAAAATCCGATAGGCGGCGTTGATGAGGCTGCTACGCTCCATCGCAAGCCGCTGGCTACGGGTATCAGCGCCGGCAAATCGGTCCGGGTGATGGACGGCCGACAGATCGAGATAGGCCTGTTCGAGCTGTTCGCGGTCAATGTCGTAGCGACACGGGAGACCAAAGACCGCAAAGTGGTGGGAGGCCTGTTCCGGGGAGGGTAGATTCACGGACACATCCTGTGTATACACAATGATATCGGTCACCCGAGCAGGATGACCGCAGATGTATTTGCAATGCGCGTGGTGAGACGCCGGGATTAAAACGTGATCGACTCGCCGCAGCCACAGCTATCGGACACGTTGGGATTGTCGAAGCGAAAGCCGTGCCCGCGGATCCCGGTCTCAAAGTCGATCTGGGTGCCGCGGAGCAACCGCATACTCTTGGGGTCGATCACCATGCGCACACCGTCTTTGACGACGATGTGGTCGGTCTTGCGCGGGGGCGTATCCTCGAACTCGAAGAGGTAGGAATAGCCGGTACAACCTCCGCCGCGGATGCCAAAGCGAATCGACGCCTGGGGCGTGCCGCGCCGAACGAGTTGGTCGCGCATGATTTTGGCCGCCCGCGAAGTGATCACAACGGTGGGCTCGGTCGGCGTCGAGGCGGGTCCACCGTGGGGGGTGTGCGCACTAGCAGCTTGCATATTCATGACTCCGTCGACGACTTGTTCTTTTCACGGTAGTCGCGAATCGCGGCCTTGATGGCATCCTCGGCCAGCACCGAACAGTGGATCTTGACCGGCGGAAGCGAGAGTTCCTGGGCGATCTGGCTGTTTTTGATCTCTTCGGCCTTGTCGAGACTCATGCCCTTGACCCACTCGGTGACCAGGCTCGAACTGGCGATCGCCGAGCCACATCCGTAGGTCTTGAACTTCGCATCGGTGATCACGCCCTGCTCGACCTTGATCTGCAACTTCATGACGTCGCCACAGGCGGGCGCGCCGACGATGCCGGTCCCGACATCTTCGGCTGACTTGTCGAGGCTGCCGACGTTGCGTGGGTGTTCGTAATGGTCGATGACCTTGTCGCTGTAGGCCATGGTACTTGCTCCTGTTGGTGTTTGAGATGGGTCGGCCGAATGTGTCCTGGGGGCCATGACCCGAAGAAAAATGTGGGGTTAGTGGGGCGTCCATTCGATGGTACTGAGGTCGATGCCATCTTGGACCATCTCCCACAGCGGTGACATCTCACGCAGGCGTTCAACCTGGTCTTTGATGCGATCGGCGACGTAGTCGACTTCCTGGCGGGTCGTCAAGCGGCCGATCGTCATTCGCAAACTCGAGTGGGCGAGCTCGTCGTCGAGACCCATGGCCCGCAGGACATAACTCGGCTCGAGGCTCGCCGAGGTACAGGCCGAGCCAGAGGAGATCGCCACATCTTTGAGACCCATGAGCAACGACTCGCCCTCGACGTAGGCAAAGCTCATGTTGAGGGTACCGGGCAGTCGGTGTTCGAGCGAGCCGTTGAGAATTGCGTGGGGAACTTCTTCGCTCAGGCGACTGCGCAGATGCTCGCGCAACTCGAAAATCCGGGCCGACTCGGTGGCCATGCCCTCGCGGGCGATCCGGGCGGCCTCGCCAAACCCGACCACACCGGGGACGTTGAGGGTGCCGGAACGATTGCCGCGCTCGTGCCCGCCTCCGTGGATCTGGGGAGTCAGCCGCACCCGCGGACGCCGACGCCGGACGTACAACGCACCAACACCTTTGGGTCCGTAGATCTTGTGGGCACTGATGCTCATGAGATCGATGTTCATCTTCTTGACATCGATCGGGACCTTGCCAAACGCCTGCACAGCATCGGTGTGGAACAGGACACCGCGTTCGTGGCAGACCTTGCCGATCTCCGCGATCGGTTGGATGACGCCGGTTTCGTTGTTGGCAAACATCACCGACACCAGCACAGTGTCTTTGCGAATCGCGTCGGCGACCTGTTGTGCGCTGATCAAACCTTCGCTGTCGACCGGGAGGTAGGTGACTTCCTTGCCCTGGCGTTCGAGGTATTTACACGCATCGAGCACGGCCTTGTGTTCGGTGATGACGGTGATGATGTGGCCGCCTTGCTCATGGAGGTATTCGGCCACTCCTTTGATCGCGAGGTTGTCCGACTCGGTGGCACCGCTGGTCCAGGTGACCTCCTTGGGGTCGGCACCGATGGTGGTTGCGATTTGTTCACGCGCGTTGTCGACAGCGGCCTCGGCCTCCCAGCCAAACGCATGGGTCCGGCTCGCGGCGTTGCCGTACTTGTGGGTGAAAAACGGCAACATGACGTCGAGGACACGCTGGTCGAGTGGACAGGTTGCAGCGTAATCGAGGTAGATGGGGGTGTTGAGCGTTTCGGTAGTCATGGGAACGGGTGCATGGTGGGGAAAGTGTAAATGCACTGATTATCTTGGAAAGGTTGGTCACAGCCCCGCGCCCGAGGAGCCCGACGGCGGTTCGCCAGATGGTTCTCTGCGCAGGGTGACCAATTGAGCAGGTGGCATGCGTCGGTTGCCACCGAGATGAATGCCCGCGACCAAGGTCGGCGCCGGTTCGGTCCGCCGTTCGCTGGCGCAGGTCGTACAAATTTCGGCTGCCGAGGGCTCGTTGCACACACGACAACCTTCCAAATAGCCGAGGGCTTCGGCGAGGTCCCGCTCGAGCTGTAACAGACGCATCACCTGAGCACGGGTTTGCTCGAGTTTGGAGCGAAACAACTCCCGCACCCCCTGCATGGCTTCGGGGGCGGTTGCCGACGCTTCGACCGATGCGAGCAACCCCTGGATCTGACCCAGGGAAAAGCCCATGTCCTGGAGCTTGCTGATCCAATACACGCGTGCGACTTCGTCGGGCCCGTACAGGCGAAACCCACCGCCGGTTCGCCGAGCCGGTTTGAGCAAACCCTTTTCCTCATATAAATGCAGCGCACGGGCAGTTTTGCCGGTTTTACGGGCAAGTTCGCCGATCTTCATGTGTGTGCTGCACTCGCCGGACATTTTGAGAAATAGTTCCTTAACGTGAGGGTAGGAAATGGAGGAAAAACAATTTTGAGTCAAGAGCTCAGGTAAAATGCTGGTTTGTTGATCCGCACGTGTTTCTACTATAACTCTAACGCATACGTAAGAGTTGTAATTCTGCGTGGTAACGCGTGACTCAGAACACCTTTGCTCGCGCGCGGACGACCTGTGACGACGACGATTCGGATTACCGAAAAGATTGAACTTTTTCTTCAAGTGATCGAAAAACCTACCCCATGAAGAAGCTTCTCCCCCTCACCTTCCTCGGCGCCCTCCTTGTCGGCGCTTTCACCGTGCCGGCCGGTTGCGGTGATCCCTGTGTAAACTCCTGCGAAGACGCAAAAGATTGCGAGGGCGTGCCCGACGAGATCAAGAACCTTGACTGTCAGGACCTTTGCGACGCAGCCAAGCAAGCTGCTGAAGACGCAGGCTGTGGCTCCGAGTACGACGATGCGAATAGCTCGTGCACCGGTGGCTCCTGCACCGAGCCCGACACCTCGTCCTCGTGTGTCGATGCCCAAACGGCCTACAGCACCTGCCTCAGTGGCGGCGCAGCCTAAACAAACTCAACGGTACCAAAAAGCTAGCTTGGTACTGGCAAAGGCGACTCCTGCAGGAGTCGCCTTTTTTGCATCTACAAACGAAGACGAGCGACGACCCGAAAGTCGCCGCCCGTCACGCACACACGATGATCAGTTACCTGCTTCTTCGCGCTTCTTCTTGAGTTCTTCCTTGCGCTTTTTAACGGCGTCGGCGATCGACCCCCGGTCCGGCGGGGTCACGGTTTTCTTTTCCGGCTCTGCAGGCTTGGGCTCTGCTTTCTTCGCTGGGGTCTTCTTGACGACCTTCTTTTTAGGCGCGGCCTCCGGCTCCGGCTCCGGCTCTGGTGCGGCCTCCGCCTCCGGCTCGGGTATCGGAAGCTCCTCGGCGAGCTCCTCGTGGCGAACACCTGCGAGGAACGAGTAGGTCAACACACCCGCACCGACTGCGAGTCCAATCCCCGAGGCGGCCAAGGGGGCTGCCCCGCCGATCCCGGAGCGCGTCTTATAGGCTGCCGTGCGCGACGTCTGCGGGTACTTGTGGGTGAGGGCGGTGTAGATCGTCTCCCCGTTTTCACCCGAAAGCACTTTCTGGGCGGCTTCGAGTGCATCGCGCCCTTCTTCGGTCGCCGTATGGCCGATCCCGCGGATCGCCATGTGACCAACCGCGTGGTCACCACTCTGCGTCAGCCACATCGTCCCGCTCGAGATCGGTGCAGCCATATCGAGGATGGAGTTGACGAGCTCGGGCGTGACGTCGGGAACGCCCTCGAGTCCGGCCTTGACGAGGCTGCGCAGCGACGGGCTTTGCAGGGCGTCGACCGGGAGGTGGAAGATCATGCTGACCTCGCCCTTGCCGAGGCTTTCGACCAACGGCTTGGGCATCGTGATCTTGGTGTCGGCCGACATACCCGGCTCGGTCGCGGCGATCTTCTGAATGTCTTCGTCGCCGACGCCCAACACCACCGAGAGCGCATCGCCGGCGGCATACATCCATCCGTCGGCTGTGAAGCCGGCCATCTTAGAAAAGGCGTCGACTTCGGGAACACCGGTGAGGCCGATGTGGATCGCCTTGGCCGTGTCGTCTTGGACCGCGATATCGCGGGTTTCAAAGGTCAGCTTGCTACCCGGGAGGTCGGGGATCGAGGGGGGAACCTGGCCCTTGGCTGCCATGGCTGCAAACTCGATCAGACCGGCCGCCGGACCGGAGTCCCGCATCCCGACATGCATCTGCAATGAAGCCGGCTCCATGCCGCCGCCGAAGTAGAACTCGCCGTTCATGTTGTCGACGATCTGCGTGGCTTGGGGCGGGGCATTTTTGAGATTCCCCTGCTTTTTGAGCTGCTCCATCTCGAGGTTCGCCCACATGAATCCAGAGCCAGGTTGGGCGTGTCGCAGCAGGTTGCCCCCGCCGGGCTTTAACATCGAAATCCCCTCTTTCACGTCGCGCTCTTCCATCGGCAAGCTGACGTGGACCATGGCGGTCCCGGGCGGGGTACTCACAGCCACGTAGTAGCCGGCCTTGTTGTCTTTGACGTGGGCGATGACATTCGACTCGTCGAGGTTGACACCCGGCAGAGCTGCCTCGGCAGCTTCGCGGTGTTTGGCCGCATCGCCGTCGGGCTTGAAGCCGTCGAGGACTTTCTGGCTGTCGGCACAGGCCATGTGCCCGCTACTGTCGGAAAGCTCGGCACACACGAGCTTGTCCGCGTCGTCGGCTTCGAGTGCGAGCATCAGGTTTTTGAACGCATCGGGCTTGTCCGCCGAGACAATCGCCACCATGTCCTTCGGCTTCCCAGTGGTGCTCACCATGATGAAGCCGTGGGTCATGTCGATGCCGGAGTCTTTGATCTTTTGACTGACGGCGTCGTAGCCGGTCTTGACCTTGGCGAGTCCGGCCTTGGCCTCCGCGACCTCACCGCCCATGTTCGGGTTGCTGGCAGCCGCGGCGGCGAGTTTCTCGAGCGGTTTATCCGAGAACTTCAGGCTCTGTTCGGCATAGGCCATGAAGGCCATCGGATCGCGAACAATGACGTAGAGACCGTCCTCCCCGCCGGGGACGAAGTGAAACAGGTCGTCGACGCGATCGGCCTTCTCCGGCAACGCTGGAAGCTCCACCTCGGCGATCGGTTTTTCGGCGATCTTCGGAGGTTCGGGCTCCGGCTCCGGTTCGGCAACCGGGGTTTCTGGCTCAGGAGGTTTTTCCTCCTCCATCCCGAGCATTTCCTTGACTTGGGTGCATCCCGTGATGCCGACCGTCCCCGCCAAAACGAAGACGAGGGACATCGCACCCGAAACACCACCACGAAGCAAATATGGCCGTCGCATGTTGCGCAGGATACCTCGTTCCAAGCCGCCGGTGTGCACCACAGTTCACATGAACTCGGCAGCCGCTTGTGTGCGGGCTTGAAGTCACGTCTCCGAGCTATCCCGCACTCTGCCTCAAGAACTCTCAAAACTATGTTTTTACTAGATCTATGGGTGAATCCAGGAAATGCGCGTCCGCGGGCCGGAGCTCTGTCGCCCACTGGCAGCACATGCCATCCTCACGCCCGTGTTCGCCCTCGATAATTTTCAGCGATCCCTTGCAGCATCTAGGCGGGCTGGCCCGCACCACGAAAGCATGTCCCGCGTGGTGCTCACGCTCGGTGGTCCGCAACGAGCCGCACGCGTCATCGCCGGATGCTGCTGTGTCCTCATCCTGTCGGCCTGCGGTTCGGGCGAAAAAACCTCGGGCCTCGCCGCCCGCTCCCAGCCGACGCAGAGCGATGCGCCGACAAACCCGCCGGCAAAAACCAGCGACCCCCCGGCGACCAAGGCCCTGCCAAAAACGCCGCCGACAACGACCCCGAAGGCGGGAGACACCAATCCACCCCCCCAGCTCCCAGCCGCCGCGTCGGAGGACGACAACCCGATCGTGCACGTCATCGACGAGGCCCCAACCGACGCGACCCGCTATCAACTGTTTTTGGCCCTGCCGGCCGATACGACCTACAAGACCACGACCATCGGCATGGTCGAATTTTCGCTGGTCCAACAACCAACCGGGTTCGCCCGCGAAGAGCTCATCGAGCTCGCAAACTGCAGCGGTGATGGTGGGAAACGTGTATGCACACTCAACCATCGCTACCTCAATTTCGATGCCGAACCGCCACAGGGCAACTATCTCAAGAACGATGAAAAAGCGGTGGCGGACATCCAAACCAGCTATCGCCTCGACGGCACCGGTCACCGCCTGACCAAACCAGCGTTGACTGGCGATGCCGAGCAACTCGCCTCAGAAGCGGGCCGGGCTCTGGCTCCCGTCGATCGCCTGTACTGCCTTCGCTTCCCCGAACAAAAAGTCGCGGTCGGGACGACATGGCAACACACCTGCCACATGCGCACCGGCGGGATGATCGACTCCCGGGTGCTGACGTGGAAGCTCGAGGCTGTCAGCGACGATCCGATCACCAAAAAGTCCCGCGCCGAACTCAGCTACGTCGGCGCGTACCAAGCCGCGGCGAGCAACGGCCTTCGCCAAGGTGGCCTCACCGGTCGGGTGTACATGTGGCTCGAAGCCGGGGAACCGCACCTGCTCAAGGAGAAGATCGAAGTCGTGGTCGACGCGGACAAAGGCCTGCGGACAACCACCACAAGTACGGTGCAGTTCGCCAAGCTAGTCGACCCCACGGACACCGAGAAAGTGATTCGCACGGACGGGATGCCGTTTCCCAATCCGCCGAAGATGCCGACCGAGGCGCCGGCCCAACCCGATCCGCAACCCAGCAAGAAATAACAAACGATCGGGCAAGGCTGGTCGACAAACCGATCTATCGGTATTTCTCCCAGGCAATGTCGGATCCACTGCCCAAACTCAAATCCGATCTGCGTTCGCTGGCCGCGTTTTCCACCACTCCGGCGGAACTCGATGCCCTCCTCGTGCAAGCGCTCGATGCCCTCGCCGACCTGATCCCCTACGACCTCGCGGCTGTCCTCGAACTCCACGGAGAGCGTCTGTCGGTGCGGGTCGCCCGGGGAAAACTTGCAAATACATCTGTCTCGCAGCACCAGATCTCGTTGGGCGAGTTCCCGACCGTCCGCCGCTCGCTCGAATCCAGACGACCGATCGCGCTGCTCGAGCACCACCACAGCTCCGACGAGGGCGACCCCTACCGCGGTGTCGTCGACCTCGAAGATGGCCACTCGTGCATGGTCGTTCCGCTATTTGCCCGCGACCGCAGCCTCGGTGTCATCACATTTGACCGCCTGACCTGTCAGCCCTACAGCCCACAGGTGGTCGAACTCGCCGGCGTCTATGGGCAGTTGGTCGGGCTCGCGTTTATCCTCGCCGAACAAACCCAACACCTCCACCGCATGCTCGGACGGCTGCAGGAACAAAATCGACTGCTGGCCGCCGAGCAAAACACCGATGGTTCGGCGATTTCCAATCTCGAAGCCAGCGACTCCCCGGCGATACAAGCACTCGTACGTGCAGCCAAAAGTGTCGCTCCGACCGATACGCCGGTTCTGATCCGCGGTGAGACCGGGACCGGCAAAGAAGTTCTCGCCCAAGCGCTCCACGATTGGAGCCGCCGCCGCGACGCCGCGTTTTACAAACTCAACTGTGCGGCCCTGCCGAAAAACCTGATTGAGAGCGAGTTGTTCGGGCACGTCAAAGGGGCGTTTAGCGGGGCGACGCGAAGCCGTCCCGGCCGGTTTGCGACCGCCGACGGCGGGACCTTGTTGCTCGATGAAATCGGAGAGCTCCCGCCCGAGAGCCAAGCCAAACTGTTGCGCGTCCTGCAGGAGGGGACGTTTGAGCCGGTCGGGTCCGACCGCAGCATCCACGTCGATGTCCGGATTCTCGCCGCGACCCACGTCGACCTCGAGCGCGCAGTCGAGGCCGGGAGCTTTCGCGAAGATCTGTACTACCGCCTCAATATCTTTCCCTTGACGCTTCCTCCGTTGCGCGAGCGCCTCGTCGACCTCGATAAAATTGCAGATACATTTCTAGCCCGCCTCCACGCGCGCACCGGCCGTGGCCCGTGGACCCTGTCCGCCGTAGGATTGGCACGGGCGCAACGCCACACATGGCCCGGCAATGTCCGCGAGTTTGTCAATCTACTCGAACGGGCCACCATCCTCCACGGCGAGGGCCCGCTCGACCTCGACTCGCTACAGGCTCGCCCAGCGTCCGAGCCCAGCCCTCCCCTTCTACCGAACGCTGCGTTCCCGACGTTGCGGGAACATGAACGCGCCCACATCGTCGATGCACTACGCCGGTGTAACGGCAAGATCTACGGAGAAAATGGGGCCGCCCAGCTGCTCGAGATCAAACCGACGACCCTGCAAAGTCGCATGAAAAAACTCGGCATCAAACGCGTGGATACCTATGTGTGACGGTAATCAGCCGGGGTCGCGGCGAACCTCTCCCGAACCGGCGACGGTTTGCGTGACCTTCGGGTCGCCGCGGTAGACAACCTCCCCCGAACCCGAGACCGTCGCCTGGAGGGTGTTTGTTGCATATACTTGAAGATCGCCCGAGCCACTGACACTGGCGTTGGCCGTCGCCGCCTCGAGCTCGAACGCGTGGACTTCACCCGACCCGCTGACCGAGGCCTGAAACGCATCGACCTTGCCCGACAGTGACATATCGCCAGATCCGGACACCGACGCGTCAAACGACGGTCCCGTCGCGCCCTTGACCACGACATCACCCGACCCCTGCAGGTGGGCGCTTTGCAGACGCGGCACCGTGACGTGAACCATGATCCCCTCGTTGGTCGTAAACCACCCCTGGGATTCGATCTCGAGGGTGCCGTCGACAACCTCGGTTCGGATCTTGGGAATGATGTCGCGTTCGGCCTCGATGACGACGCTCTGGGCCTGGCCGACGGTCACAATCGCATGGAATGATCCGCTCGAGGAAACTCCTGTGAACGCGGGGAGCGAGCGGGTGTCCCGTTCGACCGGACCGTTGTCGGCCAGGATCCACGCACATCCGCCCGTCGTCGCAGCCGCGCCGAGACAAAGGGCCGCGGCGAACAATATTCGTTGAATCTGCATCCAATCCCTCACTTGCTGAGCATCTCGGTAAACCGCTGCTGAATCGCTTCGTTGGACAATTTTTCGATCTCGTGGCCGATCAGCCACTCGTGGCCAAATGGATCTCGCACCGCACCCGAGCGCTCGCCGTAGAATTGATCGGTGAGCGGGCGGACAAGCTCCGCACCTGCTGCCAAGGCACGCGCGACGACCTCATCGGCATTGTCGACATGGAGGTGTAGGGCCATGCCGACGTCGCCCCCGGCCGACGGCCCATTGATCCCGTACTCGGGGTACTCGTCGGACACCATCAACATCGTCCCACCGAGGTCGAGCTCGGCATGCCCGACGCGACCGCTCGGCTCGACCAGGCGAAATGATTCCGTGGCCCCAAACACATTGCCGTAAAACGCGATGGCCTCGGCGGCATTGTTGACACGCAGGTAGGCAAACAACTTCTGTGACATCGTGGCGACGCTAGCCGAGGCGACCTCCAAACGCCATGTGTGAGCCGGCGTTCTCGCGGGATTCTCAGCTGTTTCCAAACGACTTCGCTCACACGATGCAGGTACAGGTATCCCGCGCGTGGCATTGCTGTAGATGCATCATTTTCCAACACTCGCCGACGTTTCCGCTGCGGACGGTGGCGTTCGGGTGCGCGCAAACATTGGCTCACTTCGCAGCCGTTCGCCGCGAGGTGACCCGAGAGTCAAGCCAGCACACCCGTGCGCGCGCCTTCCGAATCCGTGTATATCTAAGTTTTCGTCGTGGATTGCAGTCTGTCGGGGTCAGGTTTGGCGTTGCTGCGGTTGTCCGAAGTATGCGATGCTCCTCGCAGATGTCCCCGATCGACCAGGGCACACTCGATTTTGACCCTGGGAGCCTGGTGCTGCTCAACATCATTCTCGGGCTCATCATGTTTGGCATTGCCCTCGACCTGCGCCTGCGAGACTTTCGCCGGGTCGCCCAACACCCGTGGTCCGCCATCGTCGTCCTCACGGCACAGCTGGTGTTGTTGCCGGCAATGACATTTGGCCTCACATGGGTTCTCGAGCCGGCCCCGAGCATCGCCCTCGGCATGATCCTGATCGCCGCCTGTCCCGGGGGCAATATGTCCAACGTGATCACGCACCTCGCCCTCGGGAACACGGGCCTGTCGATCTCACTGACTGCCGTGTGTACTGCGGCCGCTGCTGTGCTCACCCCCGTCAACCTGGCCCTGTGGGCGAGCCTGCACCCGGCGACCTCGGCCCTGTTGCAGGAAGTCCACCTCGACCCACTCAACCTCTTGGTCACGATCACCGTGCTGTTGGCCCTGCCGCTGGTCCTCGGAATGGCACTCACCGAGCGCCGACCCAAACTCGCGGCCAAACTTCGACGGCCGTTTCGCGTGTTCTCGATCGTGAGTCTGGTGGTCTTTATCGCCGTCGCCCTCGGCCGCAACATCTCGCTGCTGATGGACTTTATCGACGTCCTGTTTCCGATCGTGGTGCTCCACAACTCAGCCGCTCTCGCGCTCGGCTACCTGGTGGCCTCGGCCGCGCGGCTACCAGCAGCGGACCGACGCACGGCGACGATCGAAGTCGGGATTCAAAACTCCGGCCTCGGGCTGATTCTGATCTTCGGATTTTTCGACGGCCTCGGCGGGATGGCCTACACCGCCGGGCTGTGGGGGATCTGGCACCTCATCGCAGGTGGGCTGTTGGCCCTGTTTTGGTCGCGACGTCCACCCACACCGAGGTAGCGTATCACTTCGGTGTACTTACACTCTTGTCCGCAGCTCGCCGAGGCGCGCATCCATCTGCGGGTCGAGCAACCAATGGGTGATATCGCTACCGAGTGTATGGGCACAGTTTTGTAACAATGTACATTCACGGTGCCCACCACCGGAACTACGCCGGGCGACAAATGTGCCAATCAACTGGCCATTGAATGTCAGACGCCCTTCGACCGTGACCTGCTTGCGCCCCGACCATCCCCCTCCGCCGGGCGCGATCACCCCGACAACCCAGGTCTCGAGCACCCAGCCGCGAACACCCTGGGACTCGGTGGCCCAGGCGATATCCCAGTACTGCTGGGCAAATGCGGCGATGTCGGCCGGGACTTCATCTTCGATCCCACACTGGGCGCGGACCGGATCGCGTACCTGGAGACCGCGGACATAGGGACTGCGGTTGACAATCGTGATCAAAGTCCGCTGCGGAGCTTGTTGGGACGCATCGGTCGAAGTCCCATGTTGGCTTTGGTGCGCATACATGTATTGTGGTTGCTCGCCGGTCTGCGCAGGTGGCTGGGACACCACCTGTGGAGTCTCGCTGGCACAGGCGAGTAGGAGTCCAGAGCATGCCCAAAGACACAGGAGCTGACGTACCTGGAACCGCATCGGAATGTGATACCACGGTGCTCCCAGGCGATTTGTTGATCTACAGCACGTAGACCCACAGTCAACTCGCCCCCTAGCAGCCTCCGCTCAACCCCCTGCCGGTTGTGTACTCGCCTTGCCACGGCCCACCCCTGTGTACACAAACCCCGCCTCCCGCATGCGCCCAGGACTGTAGATATTGCGGAGGTCGACCAAGTTGGGGGCGCGCATGGCCTGTTTGACACGGGCGAGGTCGAGGTCGCGAAACGCGTTCCACTCGGTGACGATCACCAAACAATCCGCGCCATCCATCGCCTGATAGGCCCCGTCACACCAGGTTACGCCTGGGAGCAGGGCCGCCGCCTCCCGCATGCCCTCGGGGTCATATGCACGGATCGTCGCGCCAGCCCGTTGCAACATCGGTATGATCGTCAGCGAAGGGGCCTCGCGCATATCGTCAGTGTTGGGTTTGAACGTCACGCCCAACACCCCGATCGTCTTGCCGGCCACATCCCCGCCCATGTGGTCGATGATCTTGACGGCCATGTCCCGCTTGCGTCGGTTGTTGACCTCGACCACCGACTCGACGATCCGCGTCGGGGTGTTGTGGTGTTGGGCGGTGCGCACCAGTGCGAGGGTGTCCTTGGGAAAACACGAACCGCCGTAGCCGGGCCCAGCGTGCAAAAACTTGGGACCGATCCTGCGGTCGAGTCCGATCCCGCGGGCGACCTGTTGCACATCGGCACCGACGCGTTCACACAGGTCGGCCATCTCATTGATAAACGTGATCTTGGTGGCCAAAAACGCATTGGCGGCGTATTTGATGAGCTCGGCGGTCTCTAGACCGGTGAACACGATCGGTGTCTCGTTGAGGTACAGCGGGCGGTACAACTGGCGCATGACCTTTCGGGCACGTTCAGTCTCGGCCCCAATCACCACCCGGTCGGGGCGCATGAAGTCGTCGATCGCCGAACCCTCGCGCAAGAACTCGGGATTGCTGACCATGTCAAAGCTGGCGTCGGGACGGGCCTCGCGGATGATCGCGGCAACTTCGCGACCGGTGCCCACAGGTACGGTCGACTTGGTGACGACGACACAGTAGTCGGTCATTGCCTCGGCCAGCTCGCGCGCGGCCGCGTGGACAAAACTGAGATCGGCGTGGCCATCACCCCGACGCGTCGGGGTGCCGACAGCGATAAACACAGCATCGACCCCGGCCACCGCAGCTTTGAGGTCGGTCGTAAAGCTCAGTCGACCACCGCGGACATTGGCCGCAACCAAACGGTCGAGACCCGGTTCGTAGATCGGGATGTCCCCCGAGTTGAGCGCCGCGATTTTGTTGCTATCGCGGTCGACACACACAACCGTGGTCCCGAACTCCGAAAAACAGGCGCCGGACACAAGCCCGACATACCCCGAACCGATCATCGCTATTTTCATGGCAATCTTGGTGTTCTTGCGGCCCGTGGATGTCTCGCGTATCGGCTCGTCCGTCGATGTTGCCGAGATTGGGCTCCGCGAATCTTACGGGAGCGCCACGACAGTTGCAATTCTCTGAAACCCAACTGCGACAAGATCGTGCGGGGTGCCAGGCGAGAAAAGCCACGGTCGGTCACTCGTTGCGGGGTTGGTACTCCCGAAGAATTTTTTGCATATGCATACGAAGATCGGGGCGGGCCAGTGCGTGGGCGACCGTCGCCCGTAGGAACCCCGGTTGGGTGCCGCAGTCGAAGCGTTGACCGACAAACCGAAACCCGAACAGTGGCTCCTGTGACAGCGTCCGGGCGATCGCATCGGTCAGCTGAACCTCGCCACCGGCCCCCCGCTCCTGGCGCTCGAGCTCGGCGAAGACACTCGGTTGCAACAGGTAGCGGCCGATGATCGAAACGGTCGAGGGTGCATCTTCGGGGGCGGGCTTTTCGACCAAACCGCGGGCCGACACCAGGGTGCCATCGTCGTCGGTGACATCGAGGATCCCGTAGCGACGGGTCTGGCTGCGGGGGACATCGATGACCGCCACCATATGCCCGCGACCGCCATTTTGCCCATGCCGCGCGAGCATTTGCCCGAGGCACGGTGTATCTGCAAGGACAAGGTCATCGGCCAGCATCACCGCAAACGGCTCGTCGCCGACCAGATGCCGGGCACACCAAATCGCGTGGCCGAGCCCCAACGGTTCCTGTTGACGTGTATAGGCAATTTGTCCGGGCTCTGGCAGCGTCGCCTGCAACTCGGTGAGCAACTCGATTTGCCCGCGGTCCCGCAACACCGCCTCTAACTCCCACGAGCGGTCGAAGTGGTCTTCGATCGCCGCCTTGCCTCGCCCGGTCACAAAGATGAACTCTTCAATGCCGGCCCGACGCGCCTCCTCGACGGCATATTGGATCAGCGGGCGGTCGACGACCGGCAGCATCTCCTTGGGCATGGCCTTGGTCGCCGGCAAAAATCGAGTACCCAGTCCACCCACGGGGAACACACACTTGCGCACGCGAGTCGGGCCAGTCACCCGCACGTCTTGCCACAGGCGTGTGTCGCAATCAACCGCGCCGCCCAGACCCGTACACCAACACAAACACCGGGCAACCGATCGCCTGGGAACCCGAGGAAGCCGCGACTTGCCAAGTGCGATGGGTTTCACGACGATGTCGAGGATGGATCCTCAGCCCGCGCGATTTTTGGTCACCGGCGGAGCCGGCTTTATCGGCAGCCACTGTGTCGACCGCCTCCTGTCCCAGGGGTGCGAGGTCGCGGTGATCGACAACTTCAACGACTACTACGACCCCGCCCTCAAACGCAGGAACATCGCAGCGCACCAACGACACACAAACTACCGCCTGTACGAAGGGGACATCCGCGATGCAGCCGCAGTCGACAAGGCCGCAGCCGCGTTCAAGCCCGAGGTCGTCATTCACCTCGCCGCGCGAGCGGGTGTCCGTCCGTCCCTGAGTCAGCCAAGGCTGTACCAGACGGTCAACGTCGAAGGCACACTCAACCTACTCGAGGTAGCCCGTCACCACGGCGTCCAGCGGTTTGTCTTTGGGTCGTCGTCTTCGGTCTACGGGTGCAACCCGACCACACCATTTGCCGAGCACCACCGCCTCGAACATCCGGCCTCGCCCTACGCAGCAACGAAAATTGCCGGGGAGGCACTCGTCGGTGCATACGCACACTTATATCCGTTTCAGGCAATCTCCCTCCGGTTTTTTACTGTCTACGGCCCCCGTCAACGCCCCGATCTCGCAATTCGCACGTTTGCCCAACGCATCGCCGCCGGCCTCCCGATCACCCTGTTTGGCGACGGAAGCTCGCGCCGCGACTACACGTTTGTAGGCGATATTGTCGGGGGTATCCTCAGCGCCTGTCATGCCACGCTTGCGCGGGACCACGAGATTTGTAACCTCGGCAACGGCACTCCGATCACGCTGGCCGAAATGGTGGCCCACATCGAACACGCGGTCGGGCGCGAGGCGATCATCGAACGCCTGCCCGATCAGCCAGGTGATGTGCCGGTGACCTATGCGGACATCCAACACGCAGGCGAGATACTTGGATATGCACCAAAAACCCCATTCTCAGATGGGCTCGCGGCATTTTTGACATGGGCCGAGCAACAACCGGAGTGAGAGGACGCGAGCCGCTCAGCGCCTGTCCTCGACATCACCCGCGCGACCCAACGATTCGCGGTGGAATCGCGGCCGAACAGGCCCTCAGTGGCGACGCCCATCGAAGCCGACCACGCCTGACCAACGATTCGCGGTGGAATCGCGGCCGACCACCCGCGCCACCCTTCGAAGCCGACCACGCCTGATCAACGATTCGCGGTGGAATCGCGGCCGAGGACAGCGACGCCTATCGAAGCCGACCCATTCGAAGCCGACCACCCGCGCCACCCATCGAAGCCGACCAAGCCTGACCAACGATTCGCGGTGGGATTTTGGCCGAGGACAGGCCCTACTGCTAGCCGCTCAGGGCCTGTCCTCGGCCGAAATAACCCGCGCGTTCAAAACGCTAAAAATGCTTGAGATCGAGGCCACCGACTATCCAGTAACTACCGAACGTCTGAGCCCCGTAAACTGCGACGGCGATCTTCTCGTCCGACTCGATCCTATGGTTGCCGTCTCCCTCGTTGCTCAGCAGCACGGTCGCCGTCATGTAATCGGTCTGTGGGATCGGTGTGAACTCGCTTTCGGGGACGGTATCCCCGTCGACATCCACCATCGCTCCGAGGGGTGCAATCAAGTTGGCGTAGTTCGCTGCCCATGTCGGAGGTGCGTGGATCAGGAAATCGGTTCGGTACTGGCCGGTCGCCACTGCCAGAGCCATGGACGGATCGCTTTGACCGTACCCTCCCTGGGCTCCGACCATGTACTGGGCCACCAGGATCTTCTTGTTGTCCTCGGCTTGAACGACATAGCGATCGGTACCTGGGGGAATCTCGATGAAGTCACCCGCTGCGGCCAGCACCGTGTCTTGACCGATATCGGGTGTGAACGTCACCGACGTATCCGGCTCGGCAGCGATGACCCGCACGACCTGGCCGTGGAACAGCGCGCTGTTGGGCGTCTGGACCGGGGGCATCACCACATAGGTCGACAACAGCGACTCCATCGGTGGCATCACTTCTTCGAGGTGGTCGCACGCGAGGGTCATTTGCGGAACCTCGGTACAGCTGTGGCCGCCGATGACTTGGATCGGACGATCGGCTTCGACGATGGTTCCGGTCAGGTCGCCGGCCTCTAAACTGGTGACGACTTGGAGCACATCCCCGCGGTTGAGTGTGACCTCGCCGGTTCCGTCTTCGGCGACCCCATCGCCTGGCTGCACCACACTGCTGGAAGAAGGATGTAGCTGCACCTTTGTCCCATCCTCGCTTGCCACCACCGCGTAAAACCCCGGTGTCTTGAGGTTGGGATTGAGTTGATTGATCCAAAACGGGTACGAGGCAACCAGTGCCGTCCCGGTCCACGCGTTGACCGGGAGCAGGAGCGATGCATCGTTGGTGACATCGGTATCGATCGGGCTGTACTGCGACACCGTCACCGGATGGTCGGCGCGGATGCGGTAGGCCGCATTTTCGACAATTTTCGTGGGACCCGTCCCTTTGTACAGGGCGTTATTCCACGGCAGGATGACCCGCTCCACACTGTTGGGCATCACATCGACCTGTGTACTGTAGTTCCCGCCTTCGATCTCGACATGGGTCTGTTGATCGGACGAGTTGGCGATCGTGATGGCGAAAAAGTCGGTCCCCTGGATCCCCGAATCCTGCTGCTGGGTGACCGTCGCGTAGTACTCACATCCGAGGTAGTCGAGCTGGAGGTTGCCCGGCGCACAGTCGCCGTCGCAGACCCCTGCGTCCTCGTTGCAAAACACGCCCTGGACTTCGTCGCACAGCTCGTCGAGTTCGTAGGCCTCCCCGTTTTCCGTGCAGACCATCGAATTGCCGCCCTCACACTTGGACGCGCCGGGGATACAGGCGACACATCCAAGGTCAGCGACACAAACATCATCACAGGGATCGGGATCGGTGAACACACCGTCGACACATGTCGAAGCGCCGCCCTCGACACACAGCACTTCGCCCTCGACACACGGATCGAGACATCCCACGCCGTCTTCACAGCCATAGTCGCAGGGTTCGGGCTCACTCCACTCACCGTCGACACACGTACTCGCGTCATCGCCGGCGCACATCACTTCGCCCTCGTTACAACTTGGGCCGGTGGTCTCGCTATCCGACGTCGTCTCCGTATCCGACGTCGTCTCCGTGTCGGTTGTCTCCGTATCGGTCGTCTCCGTATCGGTCGGGTCGTCGGTCGTCGGACCCTCGGTCTCGGATTCCGACTCGGATTCCGACTCGGAACCACTCGGTCCCGTCGTCGGTAGCGTTGTCGTCGGTGTAAAAGTTGTGTCGGTCGTCCGCGTGTCGGACTCGGTCTCGGTCTCGGTCTCGGTCGCGCTATCCGTCTCGGTCGTCGTCTGGTTGCTGCCGCCACAACCCGCGATCAAGCCGATTAACGCAAAACACCCGGAGAGGCGCACGCCATAGCTGACGCGCTGATTGAGGACGAAACAGGACAGGTCAAACATGGGCGGACCATACCACGAGGTCGCCTGGCAAATCCCAGCAGCGGTGATCTGTGGGACGTATCGACCGGCGATTGTCGATACCCAACGTCGGCCGACTGCGTAGCGCCCGCCGCGGGAACCGCGTGGATTGTTGCCACATCACGGATGTGACATACGCGGCGCAGTGAGAGGACTCCGCACGTCCCACGCGGCATCACGGCTGTAACGGGCGCATCAAGATGACGCCGACGGTGTACGGACTTGCATCAAACAAGCCCCCGACGGCAAAGATCCGGCCGTCCGGTAAACCATAAACACCGTGGAGTTCTACTTCGGTGCCGCTGACTTCGATCTCGGGCTCGAGTGACCCGGGGGGGAAACGTCCGATGAACCCGCGGCGGCCCACGACCGTGGCAACCCCGTCGAGGTCCATCCAGGCGCCATCAAAACCCTCGCGCTCACTGAACCGACGGCCAGACCAAGCTCCCATGTGGTTGCGAACGACAATCCCGGAGCTGCGACCTCCGGAAATGACGACATCATCCGATGCTCGCCCCCAAACTCCGATGATCGACGACTTTGTGCCCGAGTTCTGTGCCCCCCACTGGACGCCGTCGTAGTGGATCAAAAGGCCCCGATCGCCGACGGCAAAGATGTCGCTAGGGCCCGTCCCCCACACCTTGAACAATGCACGTGCATCGGTTTCGAGGTCGAAGGCAACCTGCTCCCAATCGCTGCCTTGCCAGTGCAACAACACCGGGGGTGCGGCGTCCCCAGTATCACCGCCGACCGCCCACAGATCATCGGCTGCGGGTCCCCACACGCCCCACAATCTCGCGGTGGTCGGAGTCTCGTCGACGACCCAGGCACCCTCGTCAAGGTGCAGAGCCGTGCCACCATGCCCGACAACGACAATGTAGCCGTCGATCCCGTGGACCCAGTTGAGCCGCGGAAGTTTGCCGATCTCCTGTTGTTGCCACGACCCCGAACCGTTGCGGTAGATCACTCCGGCGTCGACTTGCCCCCCGACGACAAACATGTCGTCGGACGCCGGACCCCAGACACCGAAAAACGAACCGACCTCGGCCCCGACCAGAAGTTGTGTCTCCCACTCGACCTGCGGCGGTCCATCGGTAGGCAACGGATCGGTCAGGGTCGGCGGACCCGTCGAGGTCGTCGGCAACGAGGTCGCCTCCGTGGGATCGGACGAACCACTGTCCGTCATTTGCTGGCCATCGCCACAACCGGCCCACAGTCCGAATGCCAACAGCACCGCGAGTGCCCGCACCATCGCCACGATTGTAAACTCTTTTATGATCGCGGCGTATTTTCTCGCCGGGATACGTGCTCGGCCGCGACATGCCCGTCGTACCGCGATCTTCTTTTTGCTCGCGGCGTATGTTCTCGCCGGGACACGGACTCGGGCCGCAACATGTCCGTCGTACCGCGATCTTCTTTTTGCCGCGCAGGTAACATCGAACTCGAGCCGCGATACCTTTGCCCGCAAGAAAATACGCCGCGAGCAAAACAAGATACCCTCGTCCTGTGGACACCCCGACCCGCCGTGCCTTTGACGACCCTTCGCGCCGCATCGTCACCGGAGTATGTCCGCACGATTGTCCGGACACGTGCTCGTGGCAGGTTGCCGTCGATCGCGACAGCGGACGCGCCGTCGATCTTCGTGGGCATCCGGAGCATCCGCTGACGCGCGGGGCCCTGTGCTCCAAAGTCGATCGCTACCTCGAACGCACCTATCACCCCGAGCGTCTGCAAACCCCACTTCGCCGCAGCGGGCCCAAGGGCCAGGGACGGTTTGAGCCCATCACGTGGGACGTCGCACTCGCCGAAATCGGCGATCGTCTAGGGCGGATCATCGAACGCACTCCCGCCGCGGTCCTGCCCTACTCGTACGCCGGGACCATGGGGTTACTGCAGGGCGAAGCCATGGCCCAGCGACTGTTTCACAAGGTCGGTGCCAGCGAGCTCGCGCGCACGATCTGTTCCAAAGCCGGAGGTGTCGGTCACACATACACAACCGGCGCCGCGATCGGGATGGACCCCCTCGACTTTGCCCACGCCAGCCTCGTGCTGATCTGGGGCAGCAACACGCTCACCAGCAACCCCCACCTGTGGCGGTATGCACTCGCCGCCCGCAAGCGCGGGGCCAAGATCATCGTCATCGATCCTGTATGTACACGTACTGCCAAGGCGGCCGACGAATGGCTCCCGATCCGCCCGGGCACAGATGCCGCCCTCGCCCTCGGAATCATGCACATCGTGTTCGCCGAGGGCCTCGAAGATCAATCCTATCTCGCACAACACACCCTCGGCGCCGACCAGCTGCGGGCCCGGGTCCGCGAGTTCCCACCCGAGCGCGTGGCCGCGATCACCGGAATTGACCGCGACCGTATCGTCGCCCTCGCACGTGAATATGCAACGACTAGGGCACCGGCGATCCGCATCAACTACGGACTTCAGCGCCACCGCGGCGGCGGGATGGCGGTTCGTACCCTCACCTGCCTGCCCGCCATTGTCGGTGCCTTCAAGGTTCGCGGCGGAGGCATCTTGCTCAGCACCAGCGGCCAGTTCATGTTCGACCGCTCTCAATTGCTAGGCGAGCACCTCGCCGCGGCCCCCCGTCCCCGGTGTTTCAACATGAGCTTTCTCGGCGACGCCCTCAGCCTCGACCCGGCCGTACGTGCGCGGGCGTTGTTGCGGGCCGAGCCCAACGATCCCATCCCCACACCGGAAGATGCCGGATCTCCTGTACATGCATTGATCGTCTACAACGCCAATCCGGTGGCCGTCAATCCCGACCAACGCGCGGTCCGTGCCGGGCTCGCGCGCGAGGACTTGCTGACGGTGGTTCTCGAGCACTTCCAGACCGACACCGCCGACTGGGCCGACTACGTGTTGCCGGCAACCACCCAGCTCGAACATTGGGATCTCCTCAAGCCCTACGGACATCTCTATCTCGCCCTCAATCGCCCGGCCATCGACCCGCTCCATCAAGCCCTGCCGAACAGCGAAATCTTCCGCCGAATCGCGGCGGCCCTCGGTCACGACGATCCCGAGTTTGCCCAGTCCGACCGCGACATCCTGCGCGAGTTTGTCAACAGTCAACAACACGAGGTGTTCGAAGGCATCACCTTCGACAGGCTCTTGCGGGAAGGCTTTTGCCGCCTCAACCTGCCCGAGCCCTATCTCCCGTTTGCCGAGGGGGGTTTTTTGACGCCGAGTGGCAAATGTGAATTGTATAGTCAATCAATGTTGGACGCGGGCTACGACCCGGTCCCCGACTACACGCCACCACTGGTCGAAACCAGCGACGGCGAGGGCCTGACGTGCCTCTCACCGCCGGCCCATTCGTTTCTCAACAGTTCGTTTGTCAACCTCGAGCGCCTGCGCAAGCGCGAACGAACGCCCGTGGTCAAACTCCATCCCGACGATGCAAACGCCCGCGGGATCCACGAAGGCCAACGCGTCCGTCTCCACAATCGAGTCGGCGAAGTCGAAGTGACGGCGACAATCGGCGAGGATGTCCGCCCAGGAGTCGTGGTGGCCCCGGGGGTGTGGTGGGCCAAGTACTCCCCCGATGGTTGTAATATCAATCAAGTTGTGCCGCAGGACCAAACCGACATGGGCGGCGGTGCGATCTTTTACGATGTACGGGTCGAGGTTACGCCTGTTGTCGTCTCGACTGAGTAATCGCACAACCTGCGCGTTCGAGCAACCATGGCGGCAATGCCTCACGTCGAATGGTTCCTGGTTGTAGATGCACTAATTCGTGGACCAAACGGTTGAGCCCGCGCAAATTCTCGGGCCAGTCCGCCAGCAAAATCGTTTCGACCGCCGGTGGCGAGAACTCGAAGCTCGGCCGATCGGAGTGTCCGCGCTGGTGGGCCCATCTCGCGGCGAGCCGATCGATCCAGGCCAGGACATCGACCCGGCGGCGATGCAGCGAGGGGACCTCCAACAACCACAACGACAGGCGCGCGAGCAGATCTCGGCGAAACCTTCCGTCCTCGACCTCCTCCGCCAGGTTGCGGTTGGTCGCTGCGATCACCCGCACATCGACGATCCGACGCTGTGTCGAACCGACGGCCGTGACCTCGCCCGACTCGATCGCGCGCAGCAACTTCGGTTGCAATTCGACGGGCATCTCACCGATCTCATCGAGAAACAGGGACCCCCCGTCGGCGGCCTGGAAAAATCCCTCGCTCGCGTGCTTGGCCCCCGTAAAAGCCCCGCGGACATGTCCAAACAATTGGCTTTCGATCAACGTCGCACTCAGGGTCGCGCAGTTGAGGGTCACCATTCGTCCTGTCCGATCAGACAGCCGATGGAGCTCGCCGGCGACCCGCTCCTTCCCCGCACCACTTTGCCCGCGGATGAGGACGGGCGAGGGGTCGCGCGCCATCTGCCCGACCCGCCCACGTAGGCTTGCCATCGACAGCGCCTCACCCCAGATCGCATCCCGGTCGACATGGTCGTCATCTGGAGTCGTTGTAGATTCAACTTCGTAGACCACAAACACATCGCCGAGGCGCAGGACCGAGTTGTCGCGGAGTTGGCGGGGAACCTGGTTCAAGCGCGCCCCATTGAGGGTCGAGCCGTTGCGCGAACCGAGCTCTGCGGCGTAGTGGCAACCCGCCTCCCGATCCCAGTGAATGGCGAGGTGCCGGCGCGAGACGGTCGCATGTGCGAGTCGCACTCCCTCGGGCGGATCGACTTTGCGACCGAGGACAACTGGTTGATCCGTCAATTGGAAGCGGCCACACAGCGAGGGCGGATGCACAACCGTGAGGACGTGTTGCAGGTCCAACGTCCGACGGCCCGTCCCCGCCCGCGTGATCGTTTCGGTGACCGCCATTTCGCACGAAATTTACACTGACGTAGGTCGCTTGACCACAGGTCAGCGTCCCCGGGGACACTCGACAGCACCCCTGTATCGACTTGAAATCACAACTGGCACGCTCCGTGCTTTCGTTTGACTACGCCGGACGTTCATCATCGAAACCGCGCGAGGAGCCACAGCATGCCCATCATTTCCAAGATTTCAACGCATGTCCCCCGGTTTCCCGGATCTCGGAAGTCCCGCTGGCGTGTCGGCGCTCGGGTGTACCAACCACCCCACAATCAAAATGTACACACAACCATATTTTCGGGTTCCTACATCCGGTGGCTGCATTCCCACGCGCAATGGACCTCACAACTCTTTCCGAACGATGCGATACTGTCGGCTCGCGTGCCAGTTTCTTCGAGCTTCACCGACGCGGGGATGCCATGACGGTCGACGAAACCATGACGATCGCGTCCGACCGCGGCGGGTCGTCGGAAATCTCCAACACACAGAAGCTCGGGTCGACACTGCCGGCCACGGCGTTTGCGAACACCGAAGTTGCCGTACAGCCAACGCACCACGCCACCGACGAGCCTTCCGCTGGCGCGATCAGTCAGGTCACCGACACGGCCGTTGGAACAACCGAGTCCCCCCCCTCACGCGAAAGCTCGAATGCGACGTTGCCGGACAGGGTCGGCCGCTACGTGGTGCTCCGCCAGCTCGGCGCAGGTGGGATGGGTGTGGTCGTCGAAGCCTACGATCCCGAACTCGACCGCAAACTCGCCCTCAAGTTGTTGCGTGACCACCAGACCTCCGGCTCGCCGCTGCGTCTGATCCGCGAAGCTCAAGCGCTGGCCCGTCTCTCCCACCCCAACGTCGTGCAGGTACACGATGTCGGCTTCGACGGGGACCGGGTCTTTATCGCGATGGAACTGATCCAGGGCCAGACACTCGGGGAGTGGATGCGCGGCGAAAAACGTCCGTGGCGGGACGTGGTAAAGATGTTCGTCGAGACAGCAGAAGGTCTGCAGGCAGCCCACGCTGTCGGCCTGATCCACCGCGATTTCAAACCGGCAAATGTCCTGATCGACCGCCAAGGGCGTCCGCGCGTCGTCGACTTCGGTCTGGCCCGAGAACTGTCTTTTGAGACACAAAAAAATGAAACCGTCCCAAAGGGCTTGTTACCTCAATCGATGACCCGCACGGGCGCCATCATGGGCACACCCGCCTATATGGCCCCAGAGCAATGGCTCGGCCAACAAGCGACCCCCGCCAGCGATCTGTTTGCATTTTGTATCGCCCTGTTCGAAGCCCTCTACGGCACGCGTCCATTTGACGGTGACACCCTCGGCGCATTGTCCCAGGCCGTCCAAGACGGCAACTGGGTACCACCCTCCAAACCGGGGATCCCGACCTGGCTGGTGGCCGTGCTGCGCCGGGGCCTGGCGACCTCACCGACCGACCGGTTTGCGTCGATGGAGGAATTGATCGGCGAGCTGCGACGCGACCGGCAGCGAACACGTCGGCGAATCGCTTTGGCCATAACATTTGTAGCTGCAATGACTGGAGTCGGCTTTGGGGCCTGGACACTGGCAGGCCAAGCGCCGTGTACCGGCGTGGACAAGCAGCTGACCGAGGTCTGGCACCCAGCCGTACAGGCTGAGATCGCCGGAAAACTCGACGACGAGCAACTGCAAACCCGCGTGGTCGACGGGCTGTCGAGTTATGCGGATGCATGGCACGCAAGCGCGGGCGAGGCCTGCCAGGCCCATGCCCGACAAGAGGTCTCTTCGGACATCTACGGCCAGCAACTGCGCTGCCACGAACGTGCACGAAGGTCGTTGGTCCAGGCGATCACCTCGGTCACCGGCGGCGAGATGGACCTTCGGCAAGCGCCGGCGATGGTCACCCACCTGCCCGCTCTGGCCTTTTGCAACGACCTCGAAGTGCTCGCGGCCGAAGTTCCCCCGCCCGAAGATACCCAGCAAGCATATCGCGTCGAACAGCTTCAAGGGCGCTTGGCCGAGCTCTACGTGATGGCACACGCAGGTCAGACCGAACGTGCACTGCAGGAGGTCCGCGACCTCAACGACCGGGTCGAGGCCCTCGACTACCCGCCGCTGACAGCCGAACGCGAGCTGCGGGAGGGGCAGATCGCCCTCGTTGCGCTGCAATGGGAGCAGGCCTACGACGTGCTGGACCAGGCGCTGAACACCGCGATCGCAGCCCGGCGCGACGACATCGCAGCCGAGGCCCAGGCGCGACTCCTGTTTTTGACGAGCCGCGGAGGAGATACCAAAGCTGCACTTACACGCCGAGGTTTGGCCGAAGCACTAATGCGGCGGGTGCATGGACGACCTGACCTCGAGGCTATGTTGTTGAGCAACGTCGGTTTGACGCTGCTCAACTCGGGCGATCGCGATGCTGCGGAGGAGCTGCTCACACAGGCCGTGGACGTGGCCGAGTCGACGCAACTCGCAAACCCGATCGATATCGCGTGGAACTACCGGGTCAGCCTCGCCAATGTCATCACCGACGAAACCCGGAAACACCAGCTCCTCGACCGATCCAAGGCCGAACTCAGCAGCCGCCTCGGGCCCGGCCACTCGATGGTCCTCAAGCTGCGGTACTTGATCGCTACAATGACCTCGTCACCGGAGCAGGGTTTGCAACGACTTGCGGGTACCTGCGAGGTGCTTGCGAGCGACTACCCGGAACTGGCAAATGAGTGTCTGGAATGCGGCGCCCTACGGGCCCAGTTTTTCGATGCGATGGATCATCCACGCGAGGCCGCCAAAGCGTTACAACAAGCTCTTTCGTGTTCGTCCGATGACGAGTGGTCCGCGGCCGTTCATCGACTTTTCGCCGCCGAGCGAGCGCTGTTTTTAGGTGACGCGGCCGCGGCGGAACAGCAGTTCGCGGCTTCGATGGCTGACTTTGCCCCCTACCTAGACGAGTGGTGGAACAGAGTCTCACACGCACGCGCGCTCACGGGTCGCGGGAGGGCACTCATCGCGCTCGGCCGTGCCGAACAAGCGGTCCCGTATCTCGAGCAGGCCCGCAAAACCCTCGGTCCAATCGTGACGAGTCAAGGTCGACCCAAATACCAAGACCTCCGGATGCGGGCGACCGAAGCACTCGCCCTCGCACTGGTTCAGATCGGGAGCTCACAGGCTCGCGTCACCGAGCTCCGAGCGGAAGTCAAAGCGTATTACCGCAGCGCCGGCCCGGGTTATAGGAACCGCCTCACCGAGCTCGAGCGCCCTCTGTCGGCAGACCAATTTTCTGTCCCCGGGGACATTTCTAAAAAACCACATGTCCCCGGGGCACCGTCCATCCCGTGACGCCAATTGTCCTTGAATTCTCGAGATAATGTGTTGGCACGCCGAATGCTCTTACTCCGGGCAAGACATCGGGAGCATTCAAATGAGCATCAAGAACACAATCTTCGTCGCCTTCTGCCTCTCTCTCACCATCGCCTGTGACACCGAAACTCCGTCCGACGACGACCTTGCCATCGAAGACGACATCGAAGTCCGCTCGGGCGGATTCGGTTGCACCGATTGCACCAACTCTCCGTATGTCAACAACTTCGACTTCCCCGAGTTGCGCCTCAACGGTCAGCCCAACAGTGACAATGTCAGCCTCCTCGGTATCTCCCCTCCCTGGGACGCCGATGAAATCATACCTCTCATTGTCGAGAATAACGTACTGTACGCGGGAGAAGCCGGTATGTATCTCGAGGGGTGGACCATTCGGCTACGCGCGACCTACGGTGACGTAGTCGCCGATTTCGACCTCGAAATCGAAGATATTGCCTTCGAATCAACATGGTCCGACGACCCGGAGACATCGGTCAAATACAAGATCGACTACGAAATGGACAACGACCCCGATGACCAGTGCGAGTCTGGTTGGATCACCCCGATTCAAGACGTCCGCTACCGACGCGACACGATTACCGCGCGTCCAGATTGGCAGAGCAACAACTGGGTGACACTCGCCTGTGTCGGCGAAGCGGCCTACAAAGCTAAAATGCTCGGCTATACCCGTGACACCAGTAACCGGTGGCAACGCCAAGCGACACTCAAAATGCTGACGGCCGATTACTGTGGCGACGGCACCCCGTATACCGTCGAAGGCACCAACGTTTACTGGTACGATCAAATGTACAACTCCGACCAGTATCCCAATAGTCTTGGTATCGAGGCCCACTGGGGCTCCGGCGGTGCCACCTGCCTCAACCACGAACGAGTCTCCGAGTTTCAGGACGACATACACTGTTCGATTCCTGCCTGCGGCGGTCGAGACGGGTCGACGTTGACCACCTTTCAGCCGGGAGAGGAATGGATCTCTGAAATTTGGCTCTTCGGGTCCAAGACGATCTAACCCCGTGACGACGTAGTCAAACACACCAACTCGATGCAACAATCCCGCCGTGTCGATTACGAAAACACTCACGATCGAGCACGTCGCCCATACGAGCGAGCCACGCCTCCGCCGCTTGACGGTCGTTCATCCACCCGAGCTCGAAACGGTGCGACAGCTCGCGGACAGCCCCCTCACCCTCGGGCGCAAAGTCGAACCGCCCAAGGGTTTTCGCATCGAGCATGCCACCGTCTCACGCCGCCACCTGATCGTCGGTTGGGACTCCGTCGAGGGTCGCCACTACGCCATCGACCTCGAGTCGCGCAACGGCTCGACCATCGACGGCTGCCCCGTCGGCAAAACGCCTCGCCACCTCACACACAACTCTGTCCTGCGGATCGGCGATGTCCTGTTGGTCTACGAAGCTGAACCGCCGAACCTGGTCGACGACCCCGCTGTCGATATCGAGTTGGTACCGGGACGGGCACGGGCGATCGCGGGAGTGCGTCAACGGATCGGCCAAATGGCGCGGGATCCCTCTCCTGTCCTCATGATCGGGGAGAGTGGCGCGGGCAAAGAGCGTATCGCCGGCGAACTCCATCGCCTGTCCGGACGAACAGGTTCAATGATCACGCTCAACTGCGCCGCCCTCAGTGCCTCCCTGGTCGAGAGCCAACTCTTTGGTCATGTCCGGGGCGCCTTCACGGGTGCAAACACGGCGAGTGACGGTTTTTTTCAGGCCGCCCACAGGGGCTCGTTGTTCCTCGACGAAATCGGCGAACTTCCCCTCGACCTGCAACCCAAGCTGTTGCGGGCACTCGAGTCCGGCGAAGTGACCGCGGTTGGGTCGACCCACTCGCGCGTGGTCGATGTCCGGGTCATCGCGGCGACCAACCGCGCGTTGGATCGCGATGTCGAGGCCGGCACGTTTCGCCGCGATCTGTTCGCACGTCTGTCCCTGTGGCTGCTGAGCATCCCCCCCCTGCGAAACCGGCGGGTCGATATTTTCTCCTGGCTCACGCGACTTGCCGCGGCGTGGGCGGAGCAACGCGGACTCAGCGATCGGCCAAACCTCGAGCTTTCATCGCCGGCCGCCGAGGTCATCCTCGCCGCCGACTGGCCGGAGAATCTCCGCGGTCTCAACCGCCTGGTTCACGACCTTATGCATATACAATGTGAAAGGCCCATCGCCCGCGAGGCACTGCCGCAGTGGCTCCTCGACCAGGCCAGGCCCGCAGGCCCGGACGCGGGCTCGACCTCCTCGGATCGCGTCGAATCGCCGCCTGCGACCCCACCCATCGAAACTGCACCCAAACGCAGGGGTACGCGCAAACGTCCGACCCGCGAACAATTCGTCGCAACGCTCGAGCGAAATCGGTGGTCGATCCGGGCCGCCGCGCGAGAACTCGACCGCGATCGCAGGCAGATCAAACGCTGGATCACCATGTACGAAGTCGAGATTCCGCAAGACGCTCCCGACGATTGACGGCGTCCGCAGCGGCCCGCGGGTTCGCTCGCGTGTCGCGGCGAGAACTTCTCGGGCGCCCAGACGTGGTATGCAGACGTCACAGCAGATGAGCGAGCAAATGCCCACGCACGCTTGGACGCCGCCCGAGGTGGTCGACGGATACCGACTTCTGCGCCCGATTGGTCGCGGCGGCATGGGCCAAGTCTACCTCGGCTACGAGGGGACGTTGGCCCGCAACGTCGCCCTGAAGTTTTTGTCCCCGGACATCCTGCGCGAGCCTGGAGCGCTCGAACGCTTTCGCATCGAAGCGCGGGCGATAGCGAGGATCCAGCACCCCAATGTCGTCACGATTTACCGTGTTGGTGAAGCCCGCGGTCAACCCTATATCGCCTACGAATTTGTGCGCGGCCGGACCTTGCAAACCGCGGTGGAGATGCCGTGGCAACAGGTGCTATCCGTCGCGATCGGGTGTGTACGCGGACTTGCAGCGGCCCATCGGCGTGGCGTGCTGCACCGGGACATCAAACCGTCGAACATCGTTGTGTGCGATGAGACAGGTGAACCAAAACTCATCGACTTTGGGATCGCCAAGCTCCACGAGTCTAGCGTTGCGGTCGAAGTCATTGATGATGCAAGCAATGACGCCACACCGCCACCAGAAGATGTGGCCGAAACGACAGGAGTCATCGACGCCACCTCGTCCATCCACACGCTCCGGAACACGTCCCCCATCACCGACACGAGTCGGACCGACGTCAGTACGATCCTGGGAACTCCCTACTATCTCGCACCTGAGCGTTGGCGCGGTCTCCCGTCGTCGGAGCGCAGCGACCTCTATTCACTCGGGGTCGTGCTCTACGACCTGTGTCTCGGGCGCACCTCGGGCGGGCAAAAGCGGGCGCTCGTCTCTGTCGAGCTCCACGACCTACTTCCAGAAGTCCCGGAAATCTTCGCCACGTTGGTCGACCGTTGCGTCAAGCGTACACCCGGCGATCGCCCCGAGTCGGCCGATGCGCTTGTGCAACAGCTCCTCGCCGCGAAAACGACACTGATGCGCCTCGGCCTGTTTCGAGAGACATTCGTCGGCGAGGATGCACAGTCGGGCGCGACCGACCTGGTCCAGCGGTCGTTCGCCCGCATTGCTGACCGAGCCGACAGGTTTACCGCAGACTTCTACGCCGCCCTGTTCGCCCGCGAGCCCAGCCTGAGACAGCTGTTTCCCGCGGACATGCGTGGCCAACAAAGAAAGCTACTCGAAGCGATGCAAGTTGCCATCGACGGGCTGCGAACGCCGGAGCAACTCGATCCCATCCTCGAACATATCGGTCGGCGGCACGCGGCCTACGGCGCTCGCCCGTCGCACTTCGATGTCGTCGGCGAGGCCCTTCTCGCGACGCTCAAAGCGGCTGACAGCGGGTTTGATGCCGCGACTGCGCGGGCGTGGGAAGGCGCGTACAAACACATCGCGTCGGTGATGCGCCGCGGTCTCGAAGGTGAAAAGAATCCAGACGCTCACACGTGTGCGACACGCACGTCGATCCAAGACCTGACGCAACAGACACAGTAGAGCGTCGCCAGCGTTCGAGGCGGAACCAAAGTTCGACGCCAACCCGGTCCGTCGAAGAGACAAATGAGGGTGCAGACTCAAGGAGTCACTTGCATTCGCAGGCCGTCCAGTCCACTCGCAAGGCATGGACCGCAACATAAGAACTTTCGTAGCCGTACCCCCGCTGGTACCATCCGCCAAGTAATTGTGCCTACACATGTACGCGTTCCTCGGCAAACAAAGGATCATCGCCCCGCCCGGCTACAATCGCTGGCGCGTCCCCCCAGCCTCGATCGCCATCCACCTGTGCATCGGGTCCGTCTATGCGTGGAGCATCTTTAACCTGCCGCTCACCCGGGCCTTCGGCGTCGTCGGATCATCCTCGGGCGATTGGGCCTTGAGCGACGTCGTCTGGATCTTCTCGGTAGCGATCGTCTGCCTCGGACTATCGGCCGCCCTAGGGGGCAAATGGCTTGAGAAAGTCGGTCCGCGGATGGTTGGTGTCACGGCTGCCTGCTGTTGGGGTGGCGGGTTTTTGCTAGGTAGCTTCGGGATCACGCTCCACCAGTTGTGGCTGGTGTACCTCGGCTACGGCGTGGTCGGAGGCGTCGGCCTCGGGCTCGGCTACGTGTCACCGGTCTCCACCCTGATCCGGTGGTTTCCCGACCGCCGGGGCATGGCCACCGGGATGGCGATCATGGGATTTGGCGGTGGGGCCATGATCGGTGCGCCGCTCAAACTGTGGCTGCTCAAACTGTTCTACCGCGCCCCCGACTACCTCGGCCCAGCCGCCGATGTCCCGCTCATCACCGAAGCCGGGCGTCGGCTGGCCGAGGTCTCTGGCCAGATGCGAGAGGTCGTCATCGTCGGGGCGGGCGACCTCGCCAAGCTCACCGTGCCCGGGCCCGAAGGGGTTTACGTCGCGGGTACCGGCGACACCGGTGTAGCAGCAACTTTTATCGTCCTCGGCATCGGCTACTTCATCATCATGTTGCTCGCCTCGCTGTCCTACCGGATCCCTGCTGAGGGCTGGAAACCGGTGGGCTACGAGCCACCGAGTGAGGACGAGGCTGGCGCGCGGATGATCACCCGGCACCACGTCCATATCGACCAAGCCCTCAAAACCCCGCAGTTTTATCTGCTGTGGATCGTCCTGTGTTTCAACGTCACCGCCGGGATCGGTGTTCTCGGCGTCGCCAAAACCATGATGACGGAGATCTTCGGGTCCACCTTGCCGACCACGGTCGACCAGACGTTTGCCGCCACCTATGTGTTGATGATCAGCGTCTTCAACATGGGCGGACGGTTTTTCTGGGCCACGATCTCCGACTACATCGGTCGCAAAAACACCTACCACGTGTTTTTCATCCTCGGGATTGCCCTTTATTTGTCGATCCCGTGGACGGCGGGGCAGGTTAGTGCCTCGCCGGCGACCGTGTGGTTGGTGGCGTTTTACGGCGTGACCATGATGATCTTCACCATGTACGGCGGGGGCTTTGCCACCATTCCCGCCTATCTCGCCGACATGTTTGGGACCAAGTTTGTCGGGGGGATCCACGGGCGATTGCTCACCGCCTGGAGTACCGCCGGTGTGCTCGGGCCCTTGGCCATCACCTCGTTACGGGCCCGTGCGGTCGATGACGCCATTGATGACCTCGCCCAAACGGTCGATCCTTCGAAGTTTGAGGCCACGTTTGGCGCCGGCATGGACCAACTTCCACAACTTGTACAGGCAAAGACTGTGACACTCAGCAAGTTGATGGACATCGCCCCGCCGGGCACCATCGATCCCTCCGCGACGGTCTACAACTCGACGATGTACCTGATGGCAGGGTTGTTGGCCCTGGCCCTACTCGCCAATGCGCTCGTGCGGCCGGTCGATTCTCGCCACCATATGCCCGACGAGTAGCATCCACGGTCATGGTTTTGGGGCCGTGGTTCGTGAACCGCAGCCTTGGCGGTCGTAGCCGCACCCTCAAGAAGTCTGGCTAGGGTGTTTCGCCCTTGAGCACCTTCATGTAGACCGCGTTTTGCTCGGGATCCTGGGCGATCTCAAAAATCGCCTTGCGGTAGCTCTCCTCGGTGTATCCGGCATCTTCGATGATCGACTTTGCACGGGTGGGTGAGCGTTGGATATCGCGGGCAATTTTGCCTACTTCAATCGTCTTGGCATGTTTGGGGTCCGTCTCCCCTTGGCATGCAACGGCGATCAGGGGAAGGACGAGGAACAGGTTTCGCAGCAATCGCATCGGCATGGTCATGACTCCGTTGATGTCGACGGTGTAGCACATTTTTTGTCGGGTTCGGGGATCCCGGTCACTTCGGTTGCAGTCGGCTCCGCAGCCCGACATGTCCGAGTGAACACATCCACCCAGAATAATTGTATCATCATTTTTTTGGCGGGAATTTGCGGTCGGCGAAAAACCGGCGATAGGCCTGTATTCGCTTGCGTTGGGCCGCCGAAGCGCGTTTGAGACACGTCTTTGCCTCGTCGCTCCCCTCGGCCGCCCCCCACCGAATTTCCGGACAATCGTCGGGGTGATAGGCGACCTCCAATGCGTGGGCGCGGGCCGACAAATCTCGTAGATCGATCGTCCACAGGCTGCCATCGCTGCGCGTGTACTGGAATTTGTACTTCTGCTGGGTCAACAGCCTTTGCTGTTGCTCGCGCAACTCGGCGCGCAGCTGCGGCGCCTGCTCTGCTGTGATCCCGAAGGCCTCCGGATGCAGGATGACCCGCTGGGGGAACGCCTCGATCGCATCAAGCGCGATCAGCAAACGAAGATCCGCCTCGAAGGTCGACAACGTTTGCCACGGCCCGTCAGTCGGGCGCATCGGATCGCCGGGCATCTTGACCGGTTTGCGCCGCGAGGTCGCGCGCTGGACCACCTCTGCCCTAGCGATCACCGCCTCGTACAAGGCGTCGATCAGAAACAGTTGCTCGATCTGAGCATCCCGCACACCTGGGGTCAAGGCCGACTCGACCGCGTGAAAAAAGGCCTCGGTCGACATCGTTTCGTCACCTGCCCACAGGTCGCCGCGCGTGCTCGCCACCTCGCGGTTGTCGAGTTGTCGGACCTGTCCGTCGCGAATGTCGAGCGGGCGAAACTGTTTAAAGCCGATTTCCCCCACGGCCCGGTCTGGCGACCACACAAATGCCCCGGGCCCAAACCGTCGGCGCACGATTTGGCCGTCTTGCCCATCGACCGCAAACAGCATTCCCGGACTGGCCTCGCCCGCCGCCCGGGCCTCGACCACGACGAGCACCCCGCCGTAGGGATCGACGTAGACCGTACCCGGGCGGAGGCTGTTGCGACCGAGCTGGACCGGGTAGAAATCCGTCTTCGGATCACCCGCGGCGGTCTGAAAATTCCATGTATGCACACTCGAATTCAACACCTTGCCCAGGTACTGACGCACCGCATCGTACTCGGACGTCTTCTTCGGCGTTGCCGAGCGTTTGACACCCAACAGCCCGTGGATGTTGCCGTGGGCATTTTTCTTGTAGTTGCGCGTGGAAGTTTTGCGCGATGATGGTGTCGGCAGTGTCAGGGATGAACAGGTGGACGCGCGGCCATCTGTCCCGCGCACGCAGGTTCGCGCCGAAAATGGAAGCCGGCGTTTCCACGCCCAGTACGCGCGTAGGGTATATGGAAGGCTGACCCCTGTAGATTGCATATACAAGCCAGAGGCATGGTCAGCATCGTCCTCCCGCCACCCCATTGCGTTGAACACAAAGTTGCGCTCGGCATCCATCGTCAGGGTGCTGAGATCTTTTGCGGTCACACCGACGCCATGTCGCGCGTAGAACAACCGCCGAACCCAGGCGCTATACAACGCCTCCTCACCGAGGTTCCAGTTGCGCTCGATCGGCCACAGGCCAGCGGCCAGTTGTTTGTGCGCCGGGATCCCGCCATCGCCCGCTAAAAATGATGTACAAGCAATCGCTTTTCCGTTCTCCACCACGACCGCACGGTAGGTCCCGGGATCCGGAAGCGTGACCCTTGCAATCACAAACGAGGGAATCCCCGGCCAACTCGTCTCCGCCGACGCCACAACTTTGCCGTCGAGTTGTAGCTGCATGGAAAGCTCTGCTTCGGTCCGCATGGTCGCGGCCACAATCTTGACCGAGGCCCCAGGCTGCGGTTGGCTCGGATTGACCACAAACCCCACATCAACCGCATCAACTGGGCAATGTTCGACAAACGCAAGCGGCTGGGGTGGCTTCTCGACCGGTTGGGGCGGCTCCGAAATCACCGAAGGCAGGGGTGTTTCGGGAGACGTCTGTCGAGAACTCGGAGGCTGTTCGACCGGCTGGGTTGGCGGCGTACCGGTGGCGCCTGCCTGGGCCGGATCGGGCGTCTGCTGCGAGCGGGAACGCGTCAAGATTGCAAGTACAAGGAATGCGATCGCGGCAAACAAAACCGCATTGCCGTGGCGGTCGATCCAACGCTGCGGAACCGTCGAGATGACAATCGCAGACGGGGACGACGGTTTTCGGGCCGACCGGGTTCGAGGGCTCTGCACCGGGGGACGCAGAGACCTCGCAGCCGGCGAGGTCGCGGGACGACTTTCCGAGTGCTCTTGTGATACGAGACGTCCTTTGTCCTGCGGGCGACTGTCCCGTTCCGGGATCTCGGGTTGCGCTGTCTGGCGATTTTGTTTGGGGATAAGACCGCGTCGCTTGGCATCCTCGATGGCAGCGAAAACCTCCGAGTCATCCTGTATCGAGGTACGAGAAGCCGGCTTTTGCTCGGCACCACCGGAGACTTTCGCCGAAATCAATGGCGGGGATTGCGTCTCGGCATCGACATCGCGAGTAGTTGTCTGTGCTGCCTCGCTCGCGTCTGTCGCTGCGTTCACGTCTCCGACATTGCCCACGCTCCGAGGTTCTTCTGCCTCTTCGGGACGCTGCCGATCGCCAACTTTTGCGGCGATAGAAGTTGAATCTACAAGATCATGGCTCGCCGATTGCTCGACCCCAGCCGCGGCGGCCTCGAATGCCTGTTCCCAATCTGTCCCTGAAAACAAGGCACCTCCGACACTCTCTGGCGTCTCTGTGGTTGGTGCCTCGCCCTCTCCTGACTCATTTGACACATCTGCGTCCGGCTCAAACTCCGCGGTTGACCCAATCGCCTGTGACTCAACCTCGCTGGCCGTCTCGTCGGCCGACGAAATCGCCTCTGGCTCGATCTCACCGCCCTCCGGCACGACCGAGTCCGGATCAACCCCGTTGGCTGACGCGATCGCCTCTGGCTCAAACGCTCCGGCTTCTCCTGTAGCCGACTCGAACACACCTCCCGCGGGAGAGCCCGACTCGAACTCAAGGCCCTCGAACTCCGCAACAGACTCGAACACCTCTTCGGCAGGCTCAGACGCGCCGTCGTTGTGTGCCTCAAAATCGCCGACTCCCTCGATTTCCGCGGACGCACCGACCGTGGAAACACTCGGCCCCGGCGCAAACGACCCGCTCGGCGTTTGTGCCGACTCGGTGACATCCTGTGAAGCACTCGCTCCCGATTGGCCGGCCTCCGCTACGCCAGGATCTTCTGCCAACGCGTCCGCAGAAGGAGCAGACACAGAGCCATCAACCGGTGTAGATACAATATCGCCATCACGATCAGCCTCCGAAGAGTCACGCCCCCGTTCCTCGACAGCAGAAGAGGAAACATCGGGCCCTTCGACCTCGGTTTTAGTGTCGGAACCACCAAATGTATCTGATTGCACGGGCGTCGCTCGGCCAACATCCGCCTGCGACCCAACGTCTTCAACTCGCTCCCAGCCTTCGTCTTCGTCGTCCTCTTCTTCATCTGCGAGATCGACCTGGACCCGAGTCTCCGACTCCTCGGTGCAAGCATCTCGGTCATCGCGGTCGACAGGCTCCTCGGCACTATCTTCCGTTCCCCGCGCGATCTCGCGGGCGACATCGGACAAAGAGAGGGCTCCGAGGCTCAGTCCCTTGAGAATCCACTTACCGGTCCCCTGACGCCGGTCGACCCAGTTGGGTGCATCGGCATCTCGCGGCTCGTCACCACTCACCTCTCCATCCGAGGTATCAGCAACTTTTTCGTCGGGCTCGCTACCCGGCAAGCCTCGTTCGTTTTCGGCTATCGCTTCGGTTCCGACTTCACGCGATTGTGACTGCTCGCTCTCGTCCGCCACGAACGCGTCATCCGCCTCCCTTCGCAGGTCCGCATCATCGCCAGCTTTTGGTACCGTCTGTTCGTGCTCGCCGACCTCGGTCGCGTCATCCGCCTCTTCGCCATCCTCTGGTACCTGCTCGCTCTGTACGACCTCCGTCGCGTCGTTCGCCTCACTTTGCGGCTCCGCATCTTCGGCATCGTTGGGTCCCCGAACCACCGGCCCGCTGGGCTCTGTCCCGCTGGATGGCGCCAGACTTTGTTGCACAGCCAAGGATTCAACCTCGGCAGCAGCCTCGGGACGGAGCCAGGGCTCACGCTCACTTTGTCCTGAAACACCGACGGGCTGCTGTCCGGGTTGTGGGGGGACCCAGCGCTCCGGATCGATTCCCTGTGCCGACACGCCGCTTTGGTTTGCTGCTCCGGAACGTTCGACAGCCGGCCAGTTGTCGCGGGTCGCCACCGGCCGACGCGTCACTGTCTCACTCGCCTCGGTGGCGACCATATCCAGAGGAATCTCGAGACAGATCGATTCGAGCTGATTGACGCCGTAGCGCTTGCCGAAATTGACAATCACCAGCTGACACCACTCGGCACTGGCCTCGGCCTCGGCCCGGTCGGTAAACACACGGCTGCGGGCTAACAGACGACCATTGCTCGCCTTGACACAAAAGCTCCACTGGTCGCCTTCGGGTTCGATCTTGTAGCAGTTGGCCAAGATCCCCGCTCGCAACAGCGAACGTACTCCGGTATCCCGCGCACTGGCGGAACGGTATCCATGACTATACAAAAGTGCTTTGCCGTCAGCATCGTTGAGGTGAAAGAAGTGCTTGCCCCCGTGCTTGATCCCCTCGAAGCCGGGCAGCCCGGACACCGATGCTCGACTGCGATCGATCGTCTTTTGTTGCTTGTGCTTGACCCGCTTCCCACGAACCGGATAGCGAACCGCTTCGTGTGCCGCAGCTCCGACGACCCAGCGGATGGTTGCGTCGCGCTTGCGGGTCGACTCAAAATACCGACTTCGGGCGACTTCCCGTCCGTTCCTCGCCAACAAGACAAAGTACGGCCGACCGTCATCCTCGCGCCCATCGAACCGCTTGATGTCCTTGGCGGACTGCAACATGCTCGCTATCTGTTTGGTGCGGCTGTAGGCCGAGGCAAACCCACGTGAGTAGAGGATGGCCCGTCCGCGGTCGTCGTTGAAGTGATAGGCGTACAGACCGTCGCTGGCCCGACACAACTCCTCGACACCGCGCTTGTGGGACTCTGACGTCGTGTCCATGTCGTAACGGACAGCATCTTTGGGAACCGTGTCCCGATTGCGCGAACGCTTGGAACGTTTGCGGCTCCGTGCTCGAATCACGGGCTTGGAGGTCGTGATCCAGGTGTGGATCCGCGTGTACTCCGCGACGGTCTCCTCGCGCGACGCAACCTTCACGCCTGTGGCGATGCGCTTGCCCGAGGCCGTGACCACCAGGCGAAAGCCTTCTCCCTCCGCCTCGAGGGTGGCCTCGGCCTGTGAGCGTAAACTCGACGTCACCTCGCGGATCGCTGCGAGACAGGCATCGCGGGTCGGGTGCTCGTTCCCCTCGAACACGACTGAGCCATTGGCGTCGTCGACCAACTCAAACGCACACCCCGTTCCCGTGCTCTCGTTCAGGCGAAAGTGCATCAGATACCTACGGCACGTCGGCGCCTACGACTCACGATCAGCATACAACAGTTCGGGTACATGTCTAAAAGACCATCCAATCATATGAGGCCGCAACGAGCTGATCAACGCTCAATCGTGGTTGATGCGTGAGACGGCGGGATCGCGCCTTTCAGCTCGGTCGTCGATCATGTGCGCAGTCGATCCTACTCGGGTTTGAGGTCGAGCGCAAAAATCCGCCAGGAATTCGCCCCATGATTATGCACATGCATATAAACTGGCGTCCCCTGTGGGGCATCGAATTCGACCACAACTTCGCTGCGCATGGCCGCGGCTGCGATCGCCTCCGGCGGAGGTTGGAGCACCATTGTGGTTTCAAACACAATCTCGCTTCCGAGCCCAAACCCGAGATGGGCGATCGCCGGCTGTGGACTTACCAAATCCCCGTGTGCCCAGTCGATCACCAGTGTATCGCCGGACTGCACATCCAACAGCGATGGCTGACTCGCCGCGAGGTAGTTGCACTCGTCGGTCAGAATCTCAAATGCACCGGCTTCGACAGTTGCGGCCGGATTCGGGCAGTCGACCTGGGGTGGGCGATGACCCGAAAACGGACCATCATCATCGGACTGAACCCACAGCTCCGGTGAGATGAGCGCCCCGCCGACACGCGGCGTACCGGTCTCGCTCCCGGGGGTCGACGACGGCGGCGCGCAGCCGCTACCGGCGAGTAGCAGCACGCTCGACCACAGCCACCGCAAAAAAATGTACCTACAACTTGGGTGCCACATAGACGCCGATGAGACACATCTCGTTGTCACTGCCAAAACCGGGCGTCACCGGATTGGCCACACCTTCGGTGTTCCACTCACAGGTCACATGAATGCGGTCATTTGGTTTGAGTACCGGTGGTGTCTCGTAGAAAAACACCTGCTGCCAGTCGAAATCCCAGTTGGGGATGTAGGCGCCACAGGCCTCGTCACCGTCGACCTCGTAGTTCACCTGCATCCGCTGCCCGAGTCGATGCATGTGCGGCAAAATGCCCATGACCTCATACTCGCTCGCTTGACCGAGATCCCCGAAAAATGAACTCAGCGAGGTCTCCCAACTGAACAAAACGTCCGGCTGGCCGGGCTCCAAGGTCGTGGGCGAACCCGAGAACATCGAGAACAGCAACGCGTCGTAGATCCCGAGGTAGCCCTCGCGCTCGACCGAGTCGGCCATGCTCAGACGGACCTTGGTCGAGTCTTCCCCGTCGGCGTTGGCGAGGTAGTAGTGCATCTGCACCACCATGATCTCGCCGGGTTCAAATCGGATGCCCGTGCCTTCGGGATAATTGATTGCAGATACACCTGGTGCCCAGGTCAACGGCACGCCGTCGACCAACACATTCTCGCCGGCGGCCCCGAAGCACTCCCAACCAGGCTCGTCGTCCTGGCCGTCGAGCAACTCCATGATCCCGGCGTTGGTGAGCTCGCCAATGACAGTGCGACCGGGATCGACTTTAAACCCAACGGCATGATGAACGATCGCATCGTTGCCCGGCACGACCTCGAAGCCCTGCAAAAACTGGGTGGTGTCGCCCCCGATTTCGACCGGAAAACAACGATAGTCGTCGTACAGGGCATCGGGCGTCCCTTTGGCCTTTGGCGTGTAGCTCGGCGTGTTGAGCTCGACAATCTGCGCGCCCATCAAGGCCTCGGGCTGCGGTGGTTGAGGCAGCTGGTCGGGCCGCACCCCCTCGGGCATATCGGCCTCGACCCACGCTTGGATGGTCGCGACCTCGTCGTCGGCGAGCCACCTTGCATGTTCAAAAGTTTGACATACACCCGAATTATCGACCAAAAATGGTGGCATCGTCCGGGCCTCAACAGCTGCTGCTATCGCAGGTCCCCACGCCACGACTTCGTCGTAACGATCGGTGACAAACGGTGCGATCCCGCCGCTGTGATGGCAGTTTTGACAGGCGGCGGCAAAGATCGGGAGCACGTCGCCGTAGTAGGTCGGCACAGTGGGGTCGACCCCGGTCTCGCTCTCGTCGCTGTCGGCGTCACTGTCGGAACCACTCGATCCTTCCGTCGCTGTCGCTGAAGAAACCTCGTTCCCCGGACTGCAGCCGACAAACGAGCAAACGGTCAGGGCAACAAAGACGGCGAGCGGCAACGAACGTCGGGTCACGCAGCGATGATAGCGAGCCTGCACCACACCTGCAAACGAAGAGAAACTGTCTTTTGGCGCAAGTCACTTCTGGAATTTCGCACCAACCTTCCGAGCGCGTTGCAAGGAACGCGTGCCGTAGCCTGGACGCCATCACCTGTGCTGAATCTCGCATCAAGCTTCCTGCGCTCGGGTGCATGACCCTCCAGCCATGCACCCTTGAAGCACGGGTCAGACCAACCCGTTCACTGACACAGGCCGTTGACACACTGCATCATCGGCGGGCAATCGCTGTCAGCCTCGCACTGAAGGAAGTTGCCTGTACATGTTCCCATCACACAAATCTGGTCAGGTGGACACTCGTCGTCACTGTTGCAGCAATCCGGATCGTTGGGGTTGTTGCATAAACCGTTGAGCATACAACTATCACACCCATCGTTCGGGTTATCATTTCCATCATCGCACTCTTCCCCAGGTTCGACGATGCCATTGCCGCAGACGCCCGGATCGCCCGTCGTCATGCCTTCACCCGTACACACCCCGTCGATGCACAGCTGGCCCGGGGCACAGTCGCTGTCGCTTTCGCAACACGGGAGATTCGGGTCGGTGCAGCCGTTGGTGTCCGTTCCCGTCATCGGGTCGCCGGTTGTGCTCGGCTCCCCGGTGGTGGTGTCCGGATCGCCGTCGCACACGCCGTTGACACACATCATGCCCGGCGGGCACTCGTCGTCACTGTTACACAGGTCGTTCCCGGTGGTGTTGGGGTTTCCGGTGGTCGTCATCGGATCGCCAGTCGTACTCGGGTCCTCGCCGACACAAAGGCCGTCCGGTGTACAGACCTGACCATCGGGGCAATCTGAATCAATATTGCATGTACATGGTACATTTTGATCTTCGCAGGTGCCGGTCGTCGTCGCCGGCTCGCCTGTGGTCGACGTCGGCTCACCCGTCATCCCCGAGGTCGAGCTGTTGCCATTGGTGTTGTTGTCCCCGTTCGAGGTAACACCGTCGGTCGCATCGCCGACCTCACCGTCACAGGCAAGAATCGTCAGCGGAAGCACCAGGGCGGTACCAAACAAAAACGAGAGGGATTTGGACATCACAGTGGAGTTTTTCATGGACTTGATCCTGTCAATCAATTCAAGTTGCCCTTCGAGCAGGTTCTCTATTCGAAATTCGATCCGTCTTCGCAGGCGGCGAGGACCCGGGCGCGCAGGGGGGAGCGCGGCCATTTGCTCAGGAACGATTGTTTGAGCTTGCGGGCAGCCTCGCGTCGGCCGAGGCCACACAGCGCCGTCACCCGGGAGGCTGTCACCTCGGGCACAAGTTGTCCGGATTCCCCAAATCGCCGTTGATGCTCGTCGAGCGATGCAAGGGCCTTCGCGTACTGTTGCTGCTGCAAGTTTTTCTCGGCCCGCTGGAGCACACGCAACTCGTCGGCGATCGAGTCCGCACGGACAGGTGTCGCGGTTCGCTTGGGCTGCGGCTTTTGCCTCCGGGTCTCGCGGCGCGGTGGTTCGTGAACAACGGTCTGCGATTCGCGTGCCTGCTGTGGTTGCGGCTCACCCAGCGCCGGTGGTGTGCTCGGAGTCCGCTTTGCGACCGGCACGGGCTCGGGCACGGATGCTTTGAGCTCGTTCGGCTGTTCTTCTGTATAGACAGCACCGTAGGCGGGGTCACCCGCGGGTACGCGATCGATTGCACGAACCTGGAACCACCACAAACTCGCGCATGCTGCCGCAACTGCGATCCCAGTTGCAATTGCAAACATTCGCTTGCGCCGGCGGGTCGTGGTGGTGAGAACGGTCTGCTCGACCACGGCGGCCCATACCCGCGCTCGGGCCTCGGAAGGGGGGTCGAGGGTTTCGCGGTAGGCCGCGAGAAAAGCGAGGGATTCGGGGTCGAGCTTATCCATGGCGTTTGAGTCCTCTCGCATCGCGGACGCGCTGCCTCTGTACATACATTTGAAATTGTTGCCGCGCCCGTCGAAGACGCGAGTAGACCGTCCCCAACTTGAGTCCGAGGGACTCGGCGATCTCGGGGGCTGGCAACCCTTCGAGTTCGTGGAGAATAAAGATGTCGCGTCGGCGTTCGTCGAGACCGTCGAGAAAGATCTGCACGAGCGCGGCGGCCTGACTCCGTGCAAGTACATCGTCTGGCTGCGGAGGCTCCTTGTGGGTCGGCGAAGAGAGGCGTTTGGGATCCTTGCGACGCGTCGTTCGGTGGTACCGCAGGGCCGAGAGTCGAGCGATCCCAAACAACCAACTTCGCAGTGACCCCTTGCTCGGATCGAAGTCGACCAAGCGCCGGTGGACGACGACAAACACCTCTTGCACGACATCTTCGGCCGCGCTCTGGGGCACTCCGAGAGCCCGGACACAGCGCCAGATAAACGCAAATTCGCGCCGGTAGACCCCGCTAACATCCCGCTCGCTCTCGCCGGTAATCGCCGTCGAATCGGCGGGAAATTTGAGGACACGGGCCATCATCGTTCGCGGACATGTGGGATTGCCCGAGCTCCCATCGACCCATTCGAAAATCGTCGTGGCCTCAAAAACGGACCCCCAAGCTGACCACAAGTTCAGCCCCTAGTGGCGGGGGGCGAAACACCGGTCCGTAGTTGCGAACCGAAAATTGGGGGCGTGCAAGTGTGAGGTCGAGGTCGGCTCGTAGACCCATCACAAACCACGGCTTGGGCACAAACATGATCCCGGGACTCACCACAACCCCTGCAACGACGCCGGTGTGGCTGCTGTCGCGCATCAGTCCCGAACCGACCCCGGCGAGCGCTCCAACCACGAGCCCGCCGCACAGCGGTACTTCGGCACGGCCGTGGACGAAGCGGGCACACCCACGCAGGCTGATCGTCGCGGCTCGAAACACCACGTCGGCCGACAACCCCGCGAGTGCACGCGTCCGCGGAAACCAGTAACTCCCCTGCAACTCCACGCGATAGCGCGGACCGACGAGCGATGCGCCGCCGACCATCCCCACACCCACGCCCGGAAGTCCGGCGGTGCCAAAGCCTGGTCCGACGCCAATTTCGATCCTCGGTCGCTGCCTGTCGTCCGTATCCTCGGATGGACCGGGTTGCGGGGCATCGGCCGACACCGCTGTTTTTGGTGTATCTTCAACTTTCTCGATCGGCCCAGTTTGTGGCGGCGGGACCTCGATTCCCGTCGTTTCTGCGATTTCCTCGGGTTGTGCTGGAGACTCCGAAGTGGAGGCAGACGAAGCCCGCGGGTCGACCGTCATCGCCACCAACAAAGACGTTGCATCTACAATTTCCTGACACGTTGGCGCGGTGACCTCGCGTACACCGAGCACCCCGCGATCGCGAATTTCCAGCTTGAGGTGCCAACTCCCGCTCGCGCCACTGACCCTGGCCACAACCCCGAGCTCGGCCATACGCCGATGCCAATCAGGCACGGCCGACAATCTGCGTTCGGTCGCCTGCTCCACCACCTCCCGAGAGGGGCACACAGCAGGAGCATCCCACGCGATCGCAACGCCTTCGGTCGTCGGCGAGGCCTGTGCCCGACTCGATTGAGCCGTTAGGATCAGCGATAAGAATGTACCCACAACGATCGTCGAGCACAGGGATCGGGGGCAACGCACGGTAGCGCGGAGTGTACCGTCCGTGCGCTCGCATTGGCCACCACAGCCCGTGATCGTCGCGAAAATGGGTCTTTTCGGTATTCTACGGGTGCTCGGGGGCTCAACGCGCCGATATTCGGCGGTACAGATCGAGGTAGGCACGCGCGGAGGAGGCCCAGGAAACATCCCGGTTCATGGCGGCACGGACGAGTCGGGTCCAGCCATCAGAATTGTGCTGATACATGTTTACAGCGCGCTCGAGGGCCCAGTGGAGACCGACGACGGTCGGGTGGTCAAAGCGAAACCCTGTCCCCTCCCCGCTTGCAAGCGCCCGATCTCCGGGGTCGATCACCGTGTCGCGCAACCCGCCGACGGCGTGGACCACCGGAATCGTGCCATAGCGCATTGCATAGAGCTGATTGAGACCACAGGGCTCAAACCGACTCGGCATCAAAAGAATATCGCAGCCGGCAAAAATCCTGCGTGCGAGCGCGGGGTCAAAGCCGATCCGGACCGCGAGATTGTCGGAAAAACACTCCGCCAAATAGCGAAACCTGTGCTCCAATTCCGTATCGCCCGACCCCAAAACGATCAGCCGAGCACCCATCGCGTGGAGATGGGGGACAAGCTCCGCGACTAAATCGAGGCCTTTTTGCCCGGTAAACCGGCTGACAATCCCGAGGACCGGTTGCCCCGGTTGTATCTGCAACCCCATTTCGGTGAGCAGCTGGCGACGACACGCGGCCTTTCCGGCGAGCTCCTCGACACTGTAGGTCTGGGGTAACGCTTGGTCGGTCGCAGGATCCCATTCCTCGGTATCGACACCGTTGACGATCCCGCACAACCGGTGCTCGCCGCGGGCTCGCAAAAACCCGTCGAGACCACAGCCATAGGTCGGTGTGGTGATTTCGCGGGCATAGGTCTCACTGACCGTGGTCGTGACATCGCCGTAGGCGATCCCAGCTTTGAGCAGATTGATTCCACCGAAGTACTCCGCCCGCTCCATGTGAAACGCAGACGGATCGAGATCGATGTTGTGACGGTGGTGGCCCGCAAACAACCCCTGGTAGGCGAGGTTGTGGATCGTGAGCACAGCGGCTGTATGCGCATGTGTCTGGAGGTACCGGGTACGCAAGTAGGCCAGCGCCAGCGCCCCCTGCCAATCGTGTGCATGCACAACATCTGGCACACCTCCGAGCAAATGGGTTGCCGCATCGAGGGTCCCGCGGCACAACAGCGCATAACGGTAGAGATTGTCCTCGTAGGCCCGCCCATTTTCGTCGTCGTACAGACGCGCGCGGTCGTAGCGGTGGGGGGCGTCGAGTGCATAGACAGGTGGACCATTGTGGCCGACGACCTGGAAAAACCGGCCGCGGTCGGGGCCCAGCGAAAACGGGACCGCGACCTCGACACCGGTGTCGACAAACTGCAGGTCAGGGTGTTTGTCGACGGTTTCGCGGACGCTGCGGTACAGCGGTAAAAACGTTGCAGGTTCAATTTTTTCATCGCTGCATTCGACGAGCGCGCGGGGCAACGCCCCGACAACATCCGCCAACCCCCCCGTCTTACACCAGGGAACAGCTTCAGAGGCGACGATCGCGATTTTCATAATTCGTCTCTTGTCTGTACACGTTTGTCAGTGCCCGCCAAGTGTCTACCCCTGACCGAGGGTCGACTCCCCTGCCCGTGAGTACCGGCGGTAGCGCGGCCCGGCAGACTCATAGCTGTGGCGGTGACGGTCGGCGACCACATATCCCCCGCGCTGGGCCAAACTCGCCAGCCCATCCCGGGTGGCAGGGTCGTTGCGCAACAGCTCGTGCATGTCCTCGGGAAACGAGATCGGTCCCTCCGCCGGCACAAACGTGCCCTTGGGCAACACGACGATCCCGTTTTCGGTGACAAACGGGAACCGTTCACGGTCCTGGCTCGGATTGTAGCCGATCGTGACGCCGGGGGCGGTCGAGCAGTTCTTGTCGAACAACACCGAGCGCAACTTGGAACCTGCCCCGATGTTACACCCGGACAGGAGGACCGAGTTTTCGATCACGGCACCCGAGGCGACAATGCTGTCGTAACCCAGCATGACCTTTGAAATCTTTGCACTTGCAATAATCGATCCCTCACACAGGAGGCTGTCGAGCAGTTCGGAGGCCGGGCCTTCGCCGTGACGCACCACCCGAGCCGGCGGATAGTCGCGTTGTGCCGTCCGGATCCGCCACTCGCGGTTGTAGAGGTTCACCGCCGGGATGCGCTTACGAACCTCCATGTTGGCTTCGAAGTAGCTCTCGATGGTCCCGACATCCCGCCAATAGGCCGGTGCGTTGTCGGGTTCGCCGGGGATGGTGTTCTCGCCAAAATCGTAGATGTAGACCGGGCGCCCGGCGGCGACCATCCGCGGGATGACGTTGCGACCGAAGTCATGGGCCGTGCCAGGTGTTTGTGCCTCTTCGGTCAGCACCTGCTCGAGGACATCGGCGCGGAAGAAATAGTTGCCCATACTCACCAAGCACCAGTCGGGACGCCCAGGGATCGGCACCGGGTCCTTGGGCTTCTCCTGAAAGCCGACGATCTTGCCGTCGCTGTCGACTTGGATCACCCCGAACTGATGGGCCGCGTGTCGGGGCACGGGATAGGCCGCGACCGTCAGATCGGCCTCGCGTTCAATGTGGGCAGCCTCCATCTGGTCGATGGCGAATTTGTAGATGTGGTCGCCACCAAACACAGCCACGTGCCGGGCCCGGGAATCGCGGACGAGATTGAGGTTTTGAAACACACTGTCGGCGGTCCCCCGATACCAGTGTTCGCCTTTCCTCATCTGTGCAGGTACAACTTCGATGTACTCGCCGATCCCACCTAGGTGCCAGGTACGGTTGAGATGTTTGATCAGACTGCTGGCCATGTACTGGGTGAGGACATAGATCCGGCGGTAGCCCGAGTTGAGAAAGTTCGACAGGACAAAGTCGATGATCCGGTAGCGCCCGGCAAACGGAACGCCCGGCTTGGCGCGGTGGGTCGTCAATGGCCCCAAGCGCGATCCTTTGCCCCCGGCCATGATCATCACAACTGTTCTCGTACGCATCGTCACCCCCGGTTTCGGCGCGACTGTAACCCGGATCGCTCACCGGCGTTGCGAACTGAGGTTGAAAAAGTGCATCAGATTCCAGGCCCCTGTGCGTGGGACATCGCTACAAGTCGCCGATCCTGTGACGCCTACGTGACGGACTGCGAGGGTGGCGACACTCACAAACGACGACCTCGTTGGTGATACACCGAGCGCAGCTGTCGTTACCGCTCAGCCAGGATAAACGCCATCAATGCCATCGCCGCAGCATTGTGCTGGACATGGTCGGGGACGATCTTGTCGATGGTATCGGCCGGACTGTGGTGCAGATCGAAGTAGTGGCTGGTATCCGGGTGCACCCCGACGCTCAGGACCCCGTCTTTGGTCAGCGGGGAGATGTCCGCACCACCACCCCCTTCGGTCAGGTACTGGATCCCGAGGGGGGCAAACAGCGACGCGTAGCTCTGAAGCTCGGCGAGCTGTTCGGGCGTGCCGGTGATCCCAAACCCCTGTGGTGCCCCGGCCCCAGCATCGGATTCGATCGCCCCGGCGTGCACCTGTTTACCGTGGGCCTCGTGATAGGCCTTGGCTCCGCGGAGGCCATTTTCTTCGTTGGTGAACAACACCACACGAACAGTTCTGCGCGGGACCAACCCGAGTTCGTGGAGGATCCTCCCGGCTTCCATCGCCATCACGCACCCCGCCCCGTCGTCCGAGGCACCATCGCCGACATCCCACGAGTCGAGGTGGCAACCGACAACGACCACTTCGTCCGGCAACTCGCGCCCGCGAACTTCCCCGATCGCGTTGCCACTTTCGGCATCGGGCAGGGTTTTGGCCCCGAGAAACAACTCGACCTCGACCGGGCCGCGGGCGGCCATTCGCTGCAAACGCTCGACCCCCTCGACCGTGATCGCAGCAGCCGGGATCTTCTTGACCCCGTCTTCGTAGCGCAGCGCGCCGGTATGTGGATTGTCGAGACTGTGGGCGGTGACCGAGCGAATCAGCACCGCCTTGGCCCCGTATTTGGCAGCGAGTGAGGCCCCGCGTACGCGGATCTGGACGGTCTCGCCGTAGTGGGAGTCATGATTTTTGTAGTCGTACGGGGGCATCGCCTGGTTGATGACGACGATCTTGCCGGCGAGCTGGGCCCCTTTGGACTCGAGGGTCGCAAGGTCGGGCACGACGATGACCGGTGCCCGGATCGGACGTCGCCCGGTACCGACAGTCCCGCCCAACCCGAGCACAGTGAGCGGCCGTTTGACCGGCGCGACGATGGTGGCGGACTCCGTGCCGCGGACCCAGTGGGGGACCATGACTTTTTCGCGGCGGACATTGACGAGTCCATCTTGTTGCATCTGCACCAATGTCCAGTCGATCGCCTGCTCCAACGCCTTCGATCCCGAGAGACGGTGACCAAAGCGATCGACCAGTTCGGCCAGACGACTGTAGACGCGACCGTCGACCTCTCCCCGGTCGAGCTGGGCTGCGATCTTTTGCGCTGCAGCGGTCATCGGCGCGGGGATGTTCGTCGGAGCAGGTGCCGGTGTCTGTGCTGGTGCCGGTGATTCCGGTCCTGGTGCTGGACACTCGGTCGTCGCCTGCGGACACGGAGCGTAGATCGTTCGCACCTCGGGTTTGCACCCCCACAATCCGGCAATCAGCGCCACGGCCGATGCCTGGGTGAAGGCCCGAGAAAAACCGCAGGCTGCTCGGAGCCGGTGGTTTTTTTTGCGTGTCGTCTCGCGTAGAGAATTTTGACGAGGTTGAGTCCCGCCGGCGCTTCGAGAAAAACCAGGGGCTGCTAAGCGAACGCGCCGGCGAAAAAGTGTGTCTACATCGGTCCGGTTGCGCTCGGGAATGTCCACGCGCCGATCCATACTCGCTCGCCCGCGTGCGCGCAAGTCCGGCGGTGTGGTAGTCGTCGACGGCGATGACCGACACACAGCTCGAAGATGTCCGCTACGCGATCGACGGTCCGGTGGCCACGATCACCCTCGACCGCCCACAGGCCCGCAACGCCTACTCGGACGCGATGGTCCGCAACCTCGTCGCGGTGCTCGAGCGGGCCCAAAACAATCGCGAGATTCGGGCCGTCGTCATCACCGGCGCGGGCAAGGCTTTTTCGGCTGGAGGTGACCTCAAGCGCATGCGCGATCGCAGCGGCATGTTTGCCGGCGACGCGGCCGAGCTGCGACGGCGCTACATCGACGGGATCCAACAAATCCCGCGGACCATCGCCGGGTGTGACAAGCCGATCATCGCGGCCATCAACGGGGCCGCGATCGGGGCTGGCCTCGACCTCGCGTGTATGTGTGACATTCGCATCGCTGCTGCCGGTGCCAAGTTGGGCTCGACCTTCGTCAAGGTCGGACTGATCCCGGGTGATGGTGGCGCGTATTTTCTTGCACGTACAATCGGGTTTGCACGGGCCCTCGAGATGTGTCTCACCGGCCGGGTCGTCACTGCCGAAGAAGGTCACGGGTTCGGACTTGTCCACGAGGTTGTGCCCGGACATGACGTACTGGACGCCGCGACGGCCAGGGCCCGACAGATCGCCGAGCTTCCGCCCATCGCTGTGAGTCTGACCAAACGGGCAGCCTACCGCAGCTGGGGAGCGTCGCTCGAACAAGCGCTCGAACTCGCCGCGACCTACCAAGGTATCAGCCAGACAACTGACGATCATCAGGCGGCTGTCGAAGCTCTGTTGACGCGGACCCCGGCGACCTATCGCGGTCGCTGACGCTGTTTGATGTACGTATGAGCATGAACGATCGGACAGTTTTTCGGTCGCTTCCCCCGCACGCTACCGCGCTCCGGCTGGTTATCTGATACCCGGCCCCGGGCAAGTGATCCGACAGCCCTGCGCGGTTACTCCGGGATTGGATGGGGGCAGTGCCGGCGCAATCACACCACCTTGCGACAAATCGCAAACCGGCACACCCGACGCCACTCGAGCTGATTGTGGACCGCGTGCGCACATCTTCGCAGACCCGTCCACAACCTGTATTGAAGGACAGCAATCCAGACATCACCACGCGCCCGTTGCTCGGGGCCGTCGGGCCTGTCACACCCACACGGGTACTCGACACATTTCTCCCCCCAATTGCTTCATTTGCCTCCGACCCCTCTGGCGAGTCGCTCCGGCGCGCCCGACTCGCTGTGATCGCGGCTCTCGCCGTCATGGGGTCACAGCTCATGGGCATCATTTACTCACTGTTGGAGGGTCTGTGGCTCGCTGCCGGCATCATGACGGTGGCGATGGCACTGATCGGGGTCTCGCTGCGGCACCTGCGTCGCGGAGGCCGGGTCGCGGTCTCCGGCAACTTGATTGCATGTGCATTGTTTGTGGTCATCTCCGTGATGTGCATCGGCGATCGCGGGGTCGAGACGCCACTGGTCACGGGCAATGCCGCGGTCCTGCTCCTCGCCACGCTGCTCGCCGGACCGCGGGCCGGCATCGCCTGGACACTTGCCGGCATCCTCGAGGTTTGGGGACTCTACCTGGCCAGTCGATCGGGGTTCGAATTTCCCCACATGCTCAATCGACCAGACGAGATGCTCAACGCAGCGATCGTCCTCGGGACCATGTTCAGTGTCGTCGCAGCCATCGGTATCCTCTACGAAAAACTCCACCTGCGGGCGATCGCAGATCTCGACCTCGCCCGCCGGCGTTCGCAGGCCGAACGCGAACGCGCCGACCAAGCCAATCGGGCCAAGAGTTCATTTCTCGCCAACATGAGCCATGAACTGCGAACACCGCTCAACGCCATTATCGGCTACGGCGAACTCATCAAAGAAGCCTCCGCAGCCGGTGAGGAACTCGTGATCGAAGATGTCGACCGTATCCTCACCGCCGCGACCCATCAGTTGCGGCTCATCAACCACGTCCTTGACCTGTCGAAAATCGAGGCCGGGCGGATGGAGCTGGTGCTCGACCATGTCGACGTCGCGGAACTGATCGACGAAGTCGTGGCCACCGTCCGCCCGACGATCGAGAAAAATGCCAACCGCCTCGTTGTCGATACAAGTCAAGCGCTCGGCGTGATCGCCAGCGACGGAACCAAGATCCGACAGATTCTCCTCAACCTGCTGAGCAACGCGGCCAAATTCACCACGCGGGGAACCGTGACCCTGAGCGCGCGTCGTCGCCTCGGCAAGGTCGCATTTGTTGTGTCGGACACCGGCATCGGGATCCCGCCACATCGGCAAATATCCCTGTTCCAACCGTTTACCCAGGCGAGCTCACGCACCAGTCGCAGCTACGGCGGCACCGGCCTCGGCCTCGCCATCACCCGTCACTACAGCCATATGCTCGGGGGGTCGATCGATCTCGAGAGCGAACCGGGCAAGGGATCGGCATTTACCGTCACCGTCGCCTGCGACCTCTCGCACCTCGTGCAGGCCGGGCAATCCGGAACGCAGATGGCGAGCACTCTGTTCGACGATATCTCGATCGTGTCGAAGCTGAACGAGGTGTCGAAGAATAATTGACTATACAGGTTGAAGCTCGTCGGCGGCTTCGGCCGGGCGCTCCTGACTGTCCTCGGCCTTCTCGTCGTCCTCGAGATCGAGATGGGTCCCACAGCGTCGGCAGTGCACAGCATCATCTTCGTGCCCCTCGAGTGCACAGCTTGGACACACCTCGGTCGAGGTTTTGAGGTTGATGTCGTGCTCGTTTTCGGAAGGATGAACAAGTTCGGCGGTGACGATCCCTGTGGGTACGGCAATGATCCCATAGCCGGCCAACATCAGGAGCGTGGCGACCATCGATCCAAGAGGTGTCTTTGGGGCAATGTCGCCGTAGCCGACGGTTGTCATCGTGACCACCGCCCAGTACATGCTTCTGGGGATGCTGTCGAACCCGCTGTTGGCCCCCGTCTCGATCAGGTACATCAGCGTTCCGACGATCACGACGATGAGCCCCACGGCACCTAAGAACACAGCGATTTTGGTGCGGCTGGCGACGATCGCCCGGATCAGCACCTCGGCCTCGCCGATGAACCGCGTGAGCTTGAACAGGCGAAACACCCGGAGCAACCGCAGCATCCGAATGACGATCAGGGACTCGACACCGGCAAAAAATCCGAGGTACGTGGGCAGGATCGCCAACAGGTCGACAATCCCGTAAAATGAACCTGCATATGCAATTGGACTGCGGACACAAACGAGTCGCAACACATATTCGATCGTAAACAGACCGGTAAAGCCCCACTCGATCACCGTGAAGGTCATCGGGTAGCTCGGTCCAAACGCGGGCATGCTCTCGAGCATCACCACCAAAACGCTGATCACGATCGCGACCATCAGCAGCATGTCGAAGGTTTTGCCGACGGGGGTGTCGGTCTGAAACATCAGCCGGAACAGCACGAGCCGCCAATCGTCTGCCGCGGGCCTGTGTGCCCGCCGTCCGCTGACTTTTCGATCCTCGCTCACCCTCGATGACCTTGGCAAATCCCCCCGGGTCCGCGCAAGCACACAATCGTGTATGCTCGCGCACCCCCATGAACCGGCACGCTTTTCTCGCTACACGCCTCCTGCATCACGCCATTGTGGGCGTGCTCGCCGGAGGGATGTTGCTGACCTGCGACGGTCCACCGCAACCTCGAGCCTCCACACCTCAACCGACCGCAGCATCGACGCCACACGAGCCGAGCACACGGCCGGCCCCGGCTCCACTTCCCGCGTCGGAGCCCGAGAACATACCCCCCCCCGATCCCAGACGCCACCCGGTCGTCTCCTGGATTGTCGCCGGCGGAGGGTCGCTGCCAGAGCTCAACCAGGTGTCGATCGAACAGGACCTCGGACTCGCCGCGGAAATTCTCGGGCATCGAGGTCGTGCGGGTATCTTGTTGTACGCCGCTGGGCGCCGCGGCAGCGTGGTCCAAATCGAAGATCCAAACCCGCGTGGCGACCCGCTCGCACGTCAACTCGGAGACCTGTTCGCCCCTCGCGGGGGTCGCAACGCGCACTACCGGCCGACCCAACTCTCGCCGGACGGACCGGCGACGGCCGACCACGTCCTCGCCACACTCGATCACCAACTCGCCCATCCGGGTCGACCGCTGTGGATCTACCTCGCGGGTCACGGAGATTTCGGTCAACAACCTGCCGACAATCTACTCGGGTTGTGGGCCCAATCGGCGCTCGATGCCAAAACCCTCGCCCGCCATCTCGATGCCGCAAAGCGACCGGTCCGGGTAGTGGTGACATCCTGTTATTCGGGAGGATTTGCCGAACTTGCGTTTGCGATGGCCGATCCAAAAAACGGTCCACCCACGGGCGAGCGCTGCGGCCTGTTTGCCACTACGTGGGACCTCGAGGCCTCCGGCTGCGACCCCAATCCCGACCGCCGGGTACAACAGGGTTTTGGCCTGCACATGCTCCACGCCCTGCGCGGCGAGGACCGTCACGGTAACCGCCTCGATGCGGATGCTATCGATTTTGACGGCGACGGCAAAATTTCCCTGTTGGAGGCCCATGCACGGGCGCGGATCGCATCGGAGGGTATCGATGTACCAACAACAACTTCGGAGAGATGGTTGCGTGTACATTCGAGTGAACGCGCACCCACGGACCGTGCGATCGAGTCGACACCCGAGGACCGCGCTGTCATCGAGGCGTTCGCCACGGAGTTTCCCCAACTCAAAGATCCGACCGCAGCCCGGACCGAGCTCGCAGGATACGAGCGAACAATCGAAGCGACGCGCAGTCAACTGACCGCCGCGCAACAGCAAGAGGACGCCGCCTACCGGATGGTTGCAGGTGAATTGCTGGCCCTGTTTCCGGTGCTCGACGACCCGTGGCACCCGGACTTCACGGCTACGCTGGCGGACCAGCGCCAGGCGATCCAAGGTCTGCTCGACCATTCCCAAGCCTATGCCGACTATCTGTCCGTCCGCGAGCACACGCTCGCACTCGATACCGAGGTCGGGGTCTTGCGGGGAAAGACCGCAAAACTGGAACGCTACGTGCGGGCAGTCGACAATGGTGAGCTCGCGGGTAGGATACGAGCGGCAGGCGGTGTGCCATGGAACGTGTATCAGCAACTTCTCGCGTGCGAGCGCGCGAGCCTCGACGAGCTCGATCCTGCAAAGTAGACCGCGAACGAATGGCTATGGCTCGAGACCGATCGCAGCTCTCAGGTCTTCGTTGAGGCGCAACACACAGTCCTGGTCTTCGAGCGGAAGTCCCTGACTGCTGGTGATGACAAGCCCGTACAGTCCATCGCGGAAATCGAGGCGGACGGTGACACGACTGTCGCCGGCAACCCGAGCAATCCAGATCGTCGTATGTGCGACTCGGCCGCCCGCGCGCTCGTCCTCTTCACGTTCGACCACCCACTCCACTCGTGTCGATGCCCGCACGGGCTTGGTCGATGTAGTCCTCGAGCGGGACTGTGGCACCCAAGCGAAGCACATCGGTGAGATTGACGGGCGGCTGGGTCGGCGTCACCGACCGGGCACATGCCAGGGAGGTCGCAAACACGGCGAGGAGGATAGGGGCCCGAGGCATGCAGGTGGAAGTATACACCGACGACGCCACTCGAGAGGTATCGAACCTGACCCCGGAGACACAATCTAAGGCACAAAGCTCATACACTGCCCACCTTCGCACTTGACATCGATCGCATCGTTCCATGCCGAGTTGCCATCTTCAGCCAGCGGCGGGCCGTTGGGACAGCCGCAACCGGGGTACTGACTCTGGCAAATCGCCTCGGCCTCGTCGAACGCTGGAAGCTCGCTGAGGTTGATTCCCCAGGCTTCGGCGTTGCCGCAGCAATCGACCTGGTGGAAGACCAGTGCACAATCATCGACTGTATTGCAGCTCTTGTCGAAGCTCGGGAACGACGGCTCTCCGCCGTTTTCGGGCACGCACATCACATCGCCTTCGCCACCGGTAGTCGCGTCGGTATCGCTGCCGGAGTCGCACACACACTCGCAGCTCCACTCGCCCATCTCGCAGACATCGTTGGGAGTACAACCATCCTGACAGGCGCCGCACGGGTTCGGCCCACAGCTTGGATCGGATTCGCTTTCGCCTGTGACCTCGGTGGTCGCGGGGCACTCGGTACCACACCCCGTCTCGTCGGTCGTCGACCCCGTCGTCGGGTCGTCGGTCGTCGAACAGTCGGACATACAAGTATCCTCGGATTCGGTTGTCACTTCGGCATTTGTATCCCCCGTCGTCGCGGCCGTATCACTGTCCTTCCCGCCACATCCCGGTCCGGCAACACACATCCACGCAGCGATCATCCCTCGTTTCATCCACGTTGACATCGATCGAATCGTACTCGGTTTTCCTGGCCGCGAACACTTTTGCGGTCAACGTTGTTCTCGCGACCACCCGCGGTCATTGACAGATGCGTGCCACAGCGGTACCCCCCGTAGCCAGTCGGCGGAAGGCAACGAAATGGCAGATAAACGTGCGCAATGGGGTTCTCGAATCGGTTTCATCTTGGCCGCTGCGGGGTCTGCTGTCGGCCTTGGGAACATGTGGAAGTTTCCCTATATCACCGGCGAAAATGGTGGTGGTGCATTTGTCCTGGTGTACCTCGCCAGTATTGTGCTCGTCGGCCTACCGATCATGATCGGCGAGATCCTGCTCGGACGGACATCCCAGCGCTCGACGGTCGGGGCGTTTCGAATGCTCGCTCCCGGTACGGGTTGGCCCGCTGTCGGCTGGCTCGGGGTCGCGGCCGGGATTGTGATTCTTTCGTACTACAGTGTCGTTGCCGGGTGGGCGATGCACTACGTGTACCTCTCGCTCACCGGGTCGATCGCTGGACAGACAGCCGAAGCACTCGGGGACACATTTGGCGGCCTCGTCAGCGACAGCGCCCTCAACCTCACCTGGCACACCGCCTTCATGTTGATCACCGTGGCGATCGTCATCGGCGGGGTACAAAAAGGTGTCGAGCGAGCCGCTCGCCTGCTGATGCCACTGTTGCTGCTGATGATGGCGGCGATGTTGATCTACGCCGCGACATTAGACGGATTTGGCAAGGCCTTCGACTTTGTGTTTGGCTTTCACACCGAGGCCCTGACCGGCGCCGGCATACTCGAGGCGGTGGGGCACAGCTTTTTTACCCTCTCGGTCGGGATGGGGGCCATGCTGACCTACGGCAGCTACCTCAAAAAGACCGACGACCTCGTCAGCTCGGCGATCTACATCTCCATCCTCGACACGCTCGTCGCCCTGATGGCCTGCCTGGTGCTGTTTCCCATCACCTTCACCCAGGGCATGGAACCCGCCGCCGGGCCGGGGTTGGTCTTTAAAAACATGCCCATTGCATTTGCAAGTTTATTGGGCGGCGGCCTGTGGTCGGTGGTGTTCTTCTCGCTGCTCACCTTCGCGGCCCTGACCAGCAGCATCTCGCTGCTCGAGGTGGCTGCGTCCTACTTCATCGACGAACGCGGCTGGACCCGCAAACGCGCGGTGCTCACGATTGCCGCCGTGATCTTTGCCCTCGGCATCCCCTCGGCGCTGAGCAACTCAACCGAGCTGTTCGGCAGCGACGTTGTTGCCCTCACCGCGCCGGCGTTCGAGGTCGTCGGGGTCGAGGCAGGCAAAAACTGGTTTGACACCTTCGACTATCTCGCCAGCAACTGGATGCTGCCCCTAGGCGGCCTCGGAATCGCGGCGTTTGCCGCCTGGAAGGTCGGGGGCAAGGCCCGCGAAGAGAGTTTCGCCGCCGGCTCCGAGCTCGGAAAAATCAAGGCCATCTACCTCGCGTGGCTCATGTTGCTGCGCTTTGTCGTGCCGGTCGCCATCGTACTGGTGATGCTCCACGCACTCGGTGCCCTCGGCTGATACAAGCCCTAGCCCTTTCGTGGGTCCAACGGCCTCGAATTAAGGGAGCAGCAAGTCGGGATGTCCATAGGGGCATCTCGGTTGAACATCCGGCCAGCAGCGCCAATACTCGTCGAGATGAATCGCGGCAACCGACCGCTCTACCGGCGGGTCAACACGCGCGCCCGTGGTGTCCATCACGACTTCGGCGGGGACTATCACCACCGACGCCACCGCGAACAGGTCGACGATCGACCACGTGGCCCGATGCACGGCAAACAGCACCGCGGTCGCGATTACACACCGCTGTTTCGGTTTTTACTGGCCCGCATCGGCGAAGATTGGGATGCAGTCTACAGCCAGGCTGTCGCCCGACTCGACCGTCCAGACCCGATCTTTTGGATCGTCGCCCTGCGCAAATCCGATGGCGAAGATTATGTTCGGATCGGCGAGAGTAGCTACTACAGTGGTCTTTACGTCGACGAAGCCAACCGACTGCGCAAGGTCAATCCCGGTTTGCGCGTCGAGCATCTGCGCCCTTCGTGTGCCTGTTGTACACACACATTTAACGGAGTTCGTTTCACCCGGGGTTTTGGCGATCGTAAATAAATTTACCAGCCGCTACACCGCTGGTCTTCGGGCCCGCAGCGAAAGCGTATATGCAAGTGATTGCGGTGCCCTGGCTGGTGACGCACAAGCCCGGGCCCGCGGATCCCCTTGGGATACTGCAACCACGTTTCGAGATCGTTTGCCGACACACCGGCCGCCCGTGCCGCGGCAAACAGTTCCCGTTGACGCTCGTAGCTCAAAAAGATCTGGGTGACCTGTCTGTCTTCGATCAGGGTATGGACAAACGCCCAGGTCGCGGCCCAGTCGACCGCACGGCCTTCGTCGCCCACAAGCCTCGGCAGCACGACATCGACATCCCGTCCGCTTTGATGCGACTTGTGGGGCGGGAAATAGCCTCCGTGCTGGCGGCTGATCCCCCCAATCGCCAGGGTCCCGCGGTACCCACTGACGCGGCGAAATCTTGCAGATGCACGTTGTAAGCTGGCGATTGTATGGCTCGCGCCCCAACTGGCGTTCGGCTGGGTACGTGCATATAAACCAGAATTTTCAGGGAGTTGTACGGCGTTGATCAACCGCCCCTGATTTGGCCGCCCGACACTCAGCCCCCCCGTTTGGACGGGCTTGAGCGAGATCCCGAATTCGCCGGGCAACCCCGCTCCCAACAGACCTGGTGTGGGCCCTTCTGCAAGTGCGATAGGTTGATTCCCCAGGGTCAATGCCCGCAGCTCGCCCTGTTCCTCGACCCACACCTGACCGCGGTGAATCTGCCCGAGCGTCACGCCTGGGCGAAGCGGCTCTCCGACCCCAAAGCTCGCCATCCGCATGCGTTCTTGATCGAGGATCGTCGCCCGCGAGCGCTCTGGTGAATCGGCGACCAATGTCGCCAACACGAGCAGTGGCAAGCCGCTCGCCGGCGGTTGGATGTGTGCCTCTCGCGTCGGGGCCGGATCGTCTTCCGCCACCAACTCAGGCTGCACCGGCACTGTCGACCGCTCGACCGGAGCCGCGGGTACAAGGACGACAGGCTCGACTGCGGCCCGTCCCATCCGCGCACCAAGCCCGGCTGTCAAACCGGCTGTGACAACAAACGCGAGTGCGCCAACTCCCAGCGATCGCGCTGTCCTCCGATTCCCGGGATCGTGCGGCCCAATGTCCATCGCCAGACTCAGTATGCAACCATTGGTCCAAAAAATTAAATCTGATCTCTAGAGCCTTTAGATTCACCTGACGGACAGTCAGACACACTGGCGAGCTGCCCGTGACATTGTGTCAATTGTCTGCCTGCCGTGATCTGCGTGACCTGCCCGCGTGATCCGCCCATCCCGTCACACAGTCACATAGAACATGTTTTAAAAGACATGTTTAATTCTACATTCCACCGGTTGAAGGCGTGCTACCGTTGATTCGGTTGGTCGGATGAATACCCACGTACACAGAGTTGGGGGGTTGTGCCTCGCGTTGCTGGCGCTCGGATGTACGCGCGAAAACCCTGGCTTCGGCGTTTCTGCCTCCACTTCGGCCGGTTCGAGCACCAGCGACAACCCATCGGACACATCCGACGCCACCAACATCACAGGCTCGGAATCTGACTCTCAGGCCACATCCGGACCAACGACAGACGAACCGACCGACAGCGCGACCACGATCGATCCCTCCGACTCCGACTCAACCATTGCACCCACAACTATTGAGCCGACAACCACGGACGGCGAGACCACGGACGGCGAGACCACCGAAGCCGAGACCACTGAAGGCGATACTGAAAACGGGGATAGCGACAACGACGGCCTTCCGGACGCGTGCGATCCATTTCCCGACGACGGTGACCGCCCCGGGGCACTTGCCGCCACACAGACCCTGTACCTCGTCGCAGAAAAGGAGATGCACATTGTCAAAGTCGGTGACCCACCGATGTCGATGGGCGTGGTGCCACTCGTCGATGCCGACACGCAAATCGACCTCGACGTCCGTGAACTTGCGGTCGACGAATGCCGCGTCATGATCGCGACGACTCAAGCGGAAGTATATGCATGTGATGCCAGCAATGGGAACTGTTGGTATCTGACTTCGGTCGGCAAGGAGCCCCAAGGCCTCGCAGCGGTACCGGGAATTTTTCTGGATATGCCGGACTCCCCGATCATGCTCGGGGCGAATCTCGGGACGTGGTATTCGCTGGACCTCGCATTCGACCCTGCGCACCAAGGCGCCGGGTATGACATGCTCAGTTTCTACGTCATGAGCGGCGATATCGCGTGGATGCAAGAAGCCGGGCTGTTTGCGACGGTCAACCCCGGGACGAACAACTACGACCTGCAGGACGCGATCTTGCTACTCGATCCCATCGGCGAAGATATGCTGCTCATCGAACACGTCTCGCCCGCGTACAAACGCTTGCGCGGACTCGCGGCGATCGACAACAACCTCTATGCCCTCAACAGCAATGGGGCTGTCCTCAAGTTCACCTACACCAACGGCACGCTGGTCGCCAGCGACCCACTTGTCTACTACACAGCCGAAGGTGACAACTTCGTGGGTGCAGCCGCCGTCCCGTAGCCCCGCGCCAGCTCGGCTTGCCCACCGCAGCCGGCCATCAACGTCGCGGGCCCGCCGGCTTGGGCAACGGCCGTGACATTTTATTGTAGGCACATCTTGTCTGCGGCACGTATCGACCGAAAGCAGTGTTGAGGGCCTCCCTCAGTAGGCACTCGCCTTCCCTCCGTCTCGGGTCACATCCGCGACAGCTCGCATTTCACCTGTCTCTTCGACAATCTCAATACAGTTCGCATGCCCGATGCGCCCCCGTGTTTTCATGTCGTGCCCGCGCGCACGGAGAGCATCGATATGCTTCGGATCGAGGTCCTCCTCGTACCAAATCATATCGGGTTGCCATTGATGGTGCAGTCGGGTGGCGGACACAGCCTCTGCGATCGAGCGCTTGTGGTCAATCAGCTGCATCACGATCTGTACGACCGTGGTGGTAATCGTCGGCCCTCCAGGGGAGCCGACAACTGCACGCACCTTCTCGTTCTTGGTCACGATGGTCGGTGTCATGCTGCTCAACATACGCTTTTTCGGTGCAATCGAGTTTTGCGGCCCCTGGATCAGTCCAAACATATTAGGTGCCCCGACCTTCGCCGTAAAATCATCCATCTCATTGTTGAGCGTCACACCTGTGCCGGGGATCTGTACCTTGGCACCAAACCCTCCGTTGAGAGTGTAGGTATTTGAAACCGCTGTACCCTTGCTATCGACAACCGAAAAATGGGTGGTCTGTGGTGACTCGCGATACTCGACCCCCGCACCGACCTGGTTCGAAGGTGTCGCCTTGGTTCGGTCGATGTCTGACATACGTTTGTTGACATAACTGACGTCGAGAAGGGTTTTCATCGGGATATTGATGAAGTCAGGATCGCCGAGCAGAAGGTTGCGATCGGCGTAGGTCCTCCGGAGTGCTTCGACATACAAATGCATGCGCTCGGATGTATCCCACCCGAGTGACGCGAGCTCGAGCGCTTCGCTGGCACCTAAGATCTGACGCAGAACAACTCCTCCCGCCGACGGAGGTGGCATCGTGATGATACTGTGACCGTGGTAGTCGAACTGCAACGGTTGTCGATCGATTGCGACATAGGCCGTGAGGTCCTGCTCGGTCCAAAGTCCTCCCATTGCCTGAACTTCGGTGGCCATCGTTTTTGCCAAGGGACCTTTGTAAAAAGCTTCGGGACCACGTGTAGCGATTTTCTCCAAGGTGGCAGCCAACGCCGGCTGTTGCCAGCGTTCACCTTCGGTGTAGTCCGACCCATCGGGTTTTTGGAAGGTCGCCAAGGTCTGCTCCACTGCCGCGATGAGCTTTTGATGCCGCGGTTTGTCCGCTGCCGCCGGCTTACGTGCCTTGAGCTCATCGAGATAGGCCCGCATGCGTTTGCTGCCCCAGGCCAAATCTTCGGCATGAAATCGGTCGAGGATCCAGCCGTCGCGGGCGAGAGCGACTGCCGGTGTGACCAGATCGGCCCACGGCATGGTTCCCCACAGTTGGTGGGCGCGAGCAAACCCTGCGACCACACCGGGAATCCCTGCAGCTCGCGGCCCCAACCGACTGTCGGAGGTCACGTCGCCCTTGGCATCGAGGTACATGTCGCGACTAGCTGCCCCCGGGGCCATCTCGCGATAGTCGAGGGCATGGGCCGAAGCGTCGGGGAGACGTACCACCATGAATCCACCGCCGCCGATGTTGCCCGCGGTCGGATGGGTGACACCCAAAGCGAAACCAACCGCGATTGCGGCATCGACCGCATTCCCACCCTTTTTTAAGATAGCGAGACCGATGTCGCTAGCATTTGCTTCGGCACTCGTCACCGCCCCATGGGTGCCGACCGCATACCCATCGGCCGTCGCCTCGACCCGACCAGCTCCGCCGTCGTCCGGCCCGCTGTGGATCTCCGGTGTCTCGGTCTGGGTTTTTGACTCGACTGGCTCGCTGACGACGGGCGTTTGCTGGCGACAGCTCGCAACAGCCAATCCGAGGGACAGGAGGACCGCGAGGGAATGTGGGAGGCGGGGCATGGCCAGCAACGTACCACTTACCGCCCGTGGACGGCAGGTTTCCGCCCAGTCTCTCCGAGCGGGCGTACCCCTGGCAAAAACCGCCCTCTCATGTAGTTACACTGGAATTGACTTCCACGACTTGCGGACACGCCGGCTGCGGAACAGTTCGAGCGCCGCCACGACCTCGTAGATCGTTTCGGTGTCGAGCAGCGGATCGCCATAGAGTAGTCGGTCGGCCACGGAATCGAGATCAAACCCGAAGTAGGTGCTCATCAACGGATTGATCCACAACTCGCTCCCGCGGGTGCGTTCGGTGCAGTGGACATCGCCGTAGTCCCCCTTGACCGCCGACGCGATCGATCCGTGGACGATACTCGGTCGCGAAACTGTATATCTTTGTGCATAAGCAACTGCTTCGAGATAATGCTTGGCCTCGGGCATCTGGGGCAACAGTGACAACATCCCCAAAAACCCCCCCTCGCGCTGGAGGGCCGCCACGTTTTCGAGGAAGTGCGCATGGCAGACCCCGTGGAACCTATCGACGCCGAACCCGATGCATACCACAATCTTGTTGGAGACCGGCGCTTGTTGGGCTGCGAGGAGGCTCGTGATATCTTCCGCGGGTGTCCCGAGCCCGGCCTCGTCGCCGCGCATCAGGATATCGGTCCCGCCGTCGCACAGGACGATTGCATCTGCATCGATATGTTCGACCAGTTTGGCAAACGCCTGTGCCAGGGGATGCACACCCGTCTTTTCAAAGCAATACACCGAGAGCTCCTCGCCCTGGCTTTGATACCAACGACACAGTGTCCGCTCGGGAAAGTAGTATTTCGGCCCGGGACTCGACGCCGTCACCTCAACCATCGCGGGATGCAGCGGTCGCGGCCCCGTCTCGCGCAGATCTGTAAACGACAGGTTGGCAAAGGTCGCCCGCTTGCCGGCCCGCCGCAGAAGGTGCCACAGGGGAACAGCCCCGAGCACATCAAAGCCTCCGCCTGCCCCGGCCAACAGGACGTGACGCGCCTGCAGAAGACGGGTGATCAATGGTGATACATCGAGTTGCACCGCCGTAGTCTACCGCGATCCCGATGCCGGTGCTTGCGAGCTCGGCTCAGGAAAGAAGCAAACACGTCTTTTTGCGCGAAAACAGACAAGTTGGTCGACTCGCCGCGGCATCGAAACGCGCGGATTGGCGACAACACCACGGATTCGGTCAGCCGGTTTTTGCTTCACCCGGCGACCCCGATGGTTGTCGCGGCGACCGATCGCTTGTTGGGAGCCCGCAGCTACATTTTTATATACAAGCACGGCCACAATCGAAGACCTCTCCAGTCACGTGCACTTGCCCTCGTTCTCAAACTTCATGTACATACCAGCTGTGCACAGATGTTTTTGCAGGCTGATTGCCGCTCTTTGTATCGTTGGCGTAACTCCTGGGTGTGATTCGCCCCCATTGCAGCATTCCGCAAGTTTCGAGCTCCGCGCGGGCGACGGTCGGGTGACCGAGGACTTTCAGATCGAGGGTCATGCGCTCGGTCCAGTGCTCGACGGATGGGCTGCTGCTGACAACTCGTGGCTGGCAGTCGTCGAACCCTCGGCAGAGTCTGATTGGACCGGCACGTTGCGGGTCGGGCCTCCGGGTGCGCTCGAGGTGATCGCCGAAGCAGTCCCCCGCGGGCTCGCGGGGTGTGCGACAACGCCTCAAAAAATTGTATTTGCACGTACCCACGGCGACCCCAGTCAGCGCACACTGTGGCTCGCCGAAGGCCGGACGCCCTCGCAGGTCCCGCTTGCCCACCACAGGCTCGACCGTGTCCTCGGGCTCGATCCGAGCTGCCGATGGGTGGCCGTGACACTTGTGGATGAATTACCTGTCCTGGCCGTGGTCGAGCTCGACACGACACAGGTGCATCTGCTCGCCAACCACAATCTCGCCTATTCACCCGGGAAAAAACCCGATGGGTTTGTCAGTCCCCCGGGATTTCCAGCCAACCTCGAGTGGACCAACTCGAGTGTTCAGTACACCAGCGCCGACGGACCCGTCCGTCTCCCGCTGCCGCTCGCGGAGGTTCGGTGATGTCCCGTAAAATTTGCTGCTACATGTTTCTTGCCCTCACCCTGACACCCGTCAGTGCGCGTGCCGAGCCGGTATCGTACCCGGGTGACAAGGACTACGGCTGGGTGGTAACCTCCTACTTTGACCAGGGTGGTGTCAGCGATTGGAATTGCGGAGGGAACACCTACTCGGGTCACAAAGGCACAGACTTTGCGATTTTGGGTTCATGGTCGGCGATGGCCGAGGGTCGTCCGGTACTCGCGGCGGCGGCCGGCACCGTCGAAGTGACCCACGATGGCGAGTCCGATATGTGTATGTCCGGAAACTGTGGAGGCGGCGGCGGTTGGGGAAACCACATCAAGATCGCCCATCCAGACGGTACCCGCACGCTCTACGCCCACCTCAAAACGTGGTCGGTGATGGTCGGCGAAGGTGACGAAGTCGCCTGTGGACAGCCGATCGGCCTCGTCGGCTCGAGCGGGAATTCAACCGGACCCCACCTCCACTTCGAGATGCGGGGAAATGCCGACTACGGCTCGATCCGCGATCCCTTTGACGGCCCCTGCTCGCCCGGCCCCGGCGACTGGATCGATCAAGGTGCATACAACGACCTGCCCGGAGCGTCCTGTGCCGATGTTGTCATCCCCTGGCCTGCACTCAGCCTCGACGCGAGTGTCGAACCCATCGAGGGGCAAGACCCCGACTTCAATCCCGAGGGCAACTCGGCGGAAATTTTCGACGCCTATCTCGACCAAACAATAAATGTTGCCTATACACTTACAAACGGAACCGAAAACACGGCCGTCGCGTTTGGTGTCCGCGCCGGGTTTGAGCTCAGCTCGCACTGGTCGGTGGCGAACTGGCAGATCCTCGACAACTGGATGGACAACAGCTGTGGTGGAGATTGGTGCCCGAACGACAGCAACGAGTTTCCCGAAAACCTTCCGCCAGACCAACTCGGAACAGAATTTTTCCTCGAACTTGGCCCCCTGAGTCCGGGGGAGAGCAAACGCGTGGTGCTCACGCTGCAACCGGAAGTCGAAACACTCCCCGATACCCACGCGCAGGCGGCCTACTACGTCGCCCATGTCGACAACGTCTACGAAAAGGTCGGCTATGACGCCCCACCCAACAATGTCGACGACAAGCAGACATGGGGCGGTGGCGATCTTCGACTGTTGTTTGAAGGCGACCTCTACCCCCTGCCCGCGCCCGAGACGACGACCGATGATAGCGGGACGAGCGATGATTCCGATGACACGGAGTCAGGTGACTCCGTGGATGTATCGACAGACAGTGATTCCCCCACCAGCTCGACCACGGATAATGCTTCTACAATGACTTCGAGCGGGACTGGCCCAGGTCCCGACAGTGCGTTGCCCCCGGACTACGGTTCCGAAACAGACGAAGGGTGTGCGTGCGACACGAACGGGCGCGTGCCACTTGGAGGTTCTGTGTTCGCGCTAACGCTGCTGTTGGGCCTGCGCCGGAGACGTCTCGGCAACGAGCCAGCGTAGATAGTCCGGCGCAGCGTCAGCAACCTCGACCACCATCACCTCCGGGACCTCGTAGGGATGATGGGTGGCGATCCATGTCTGCAAGCTGCCGACCCGCCCGCGGGTCGTTTTGATCACCAACTGCGCCTCGGGCCGGTCGTAAATGGTGCCGCGCCAGCGATAGATCGATCGGACACGCTCGACGATGGCGACCCCGGCCGCCAAGCGTTGCTCGACCAACTCGCGGGCAAACCGGGCCGCGAGCTGTGGATCGGGAACCGTACAGAACACGAGGACCGGCTGTGCGGGCATGCGCATGGTTGTAGCACCACACGTCGATCGTACTCAACGTCGACAGACGACCATCGGCAACCCGTCGGCCAAGGTCAGCGTCCCCCGCATCTCCCACCGGGGCGTGTAGCCGTCCCGCAACCTTGGCGAAAAACGCTGCGCCAGCGAGGCGAGCAGGAGATGTGTCTCGAGCAGGGAAAAGTTATTGCCGATACATGTACGTTGCCCTGCCGCGAATGGGTGGTAGGCATACCGATGGCGCGCAGCCTCGCGTTCCGGCGTCCAGCGGTCCGGGTCAAACACCTCGGGGTTGGTCCAAAACGCCGGGTGTCGGTGCGTATAGTAGGGCGAGAGCATGATCGAGGCACCGGCCGGTATGTCGAAGTCCCCGAACCGATCGGCGACCACAGCGTCGCGGATGTAAAAGGGAGCCGCGGGATACAGTCGTAGGACTTCTTTGACAACTTGGAGTGTGTACGGCAACTTCCGTAGCGATTCGACCGTCGGTGCCTGACCACCGAGTACGCGATCGAGTTCCTCGCCGAGACGCGAGGCGACCAGTGGATTGGTCGCCAACGCAAACCACGCGAACGTCATGGTCCGCGCCGTCGTCTCATAGCCGGCAAAAAACGTTGTGAGAGACTCGTCGCGCAACAGCACTTCCGACATCGGCTCGCCGGTGTCCTCGTCACGCGCTTTCATCATCCGCGACAGCAGGTCGTCGGGCCATTGCGATTCCGGGAGGCTGCGCCGGTGTTCGATGAGCGAGGTGATGGAGCCATGCACCATGTTGCGGGTGGCCCTGTACTTGCGGTTGCGTGCGGTCGGCACCCACGCGGGAAACTGCGGACGTACCAAACGCACGTTGATGTAGTCGAGCAACGTCTCAACCGCATCCTTCATCTGGTTGATCGACTCGATGGTTTCCGAACTAAACATCGCCTTGAGGATGACGCTAGCTGTCACCACGGTCATCTCCTCGGCAATGTCGACCTCCCGACCGCTCCCAGCAAGCTCCGCCCAGCGTTGCGCAAACCGTTCGCCCTCTTGGATCATCATGCCAGCGTAGGACGCAATCCCCTTAGGTGTGTAAAATGGCGCCATCAACTTTCGCTGTCGTCGCCACAGCTCACCGCGACTGGCGACGATGCCGTTGCCGATCAGATATTTGCGCAGGGGCTCATAACTGTGGAGCTTGGCGTACCCCTTCTTGTGACTGATTTGTACATGCTCCACAGCGTCCGGATGCATGGCGAAGTTCAGCGTGCGCCAGCCCAGACGCACTTGGAAAAAGTCCCCGTGCTGGCGCCACAGCTCCCCGATGTAGTCGAGAAAACCGTGGCGACGTACACCGCGGGCGAACTGGAAAAGATGAGGTCCGGGGGCTCGCATCGGGCCCATTATGGACAATGCAAACGCCGTTGTCGTCAGTACGAACGCCAAATCCAGAGGCTCTGTCGCGCACGGAGGCGCTGTGTCGCTCGTACACAACGGATGCAGACCTCGCCGTCGGCCGACGAGCCGTCACAGGAAGGTGGCCATTTGATTGCATCATCAATATTTTGAACACACATCTGGACATCGGTGACATTGGGTAGGGGATGTCGCACCATTTACGCCAGTCAAAACATGACCTAAAAGACATGTACAAAAAGAGACCGCCAGGCCTCGAGATTCTTCAACGGCAGAGGACGACATGAAACAACATTTCCTTAGGCAATCTTCTCGATTTTCCATGGCCACTCGCGTCACTGCGTCCGTTTGCCTCGCACTCGCTGTCGGCTGTGGCGGCGGCGACGAGGCGACTTCGACGGAGACAGATGCTGATACAACATCGACAACGTCCGACTCGGATCCCACAACCTCGACCGGCGATCCTCCCACGACAACCTCAATGACGGACCCGAGTGGCAGCGACTCGGACACGGCGGGTCCGACGGACGCCACAACCGACTCGGATTCCGACTCGGATTCAGAATCAACCTCCGATTCGGACTCCGATTCAGATTCAGATTCAGATTCAGACTCCGATACGGAGGGCGAGCTGTGTGGGAACGGCGAAGTCGATCCTGGGGAAGCCTGTGATGACGGGATCAATGACGGTGCCTACGGAGGCTGCAGCGTCGACTGCATGTCGCTCGCGGAGTACTGCGGCGATGGCGAAGTGAACGGACCCGAGTCCTGTGACGACGGCAATGATGACGACGGCGATGACTGTACCAACAACTGCGTCCTCGCAACCTGTGGCGACGGGATCGTTCAAGAAGGAGAATCTTGCGACGACGCCAACGCCGACAACACCGACGACTGTCTCGACACCTGTGTAGCTGCATCCTGCGGTGACGGTTTTGTCCAAGAGGGTGTCGAAACCTGCGATGACGGCAACGATCTCGACACGGACGCATGCCTCGCAAGTTGTACCGCCGCAAGCTGTGGCGATGCGGTGATCTACGAGGGCGTCGAAGTCTGTGACGATGGTGTCAACGACAACAGCTACAACGGGTGTGCCGAGGACTGCCTCGCACTCGGCCCGTACTGTGGCGATGGGGAACAAAACGGAGAGGAGGTGTGTGATGATGCCAACACGGACAGCAGTGACGGATGCTTGGCGAGCTGCGCTGCCCCGGCGAGTTGCGTCGAGCTCAAGGCATTCGACGACGCTCTCGAAACGGGTGTCTATACAATCGATCCAGATGGAATTGGCGGTGTCGATGGCTACCCGGTGTACTGCGAAATGGAAATCGACGGTGGCGGCTGGCAGTTGATTTCGGTCCGCCATTCCGATGCAGATGCACTGTTTGCCGACAACCTGTGCACATCCCTCGACATGAACTGCTCGGGTACGATCTACAACGAGCAATTGGTCCAAGACGCGGCACCCGACCTCCTATTTGCGACCAACGACGGCGTGTACTGGCTGCGTATGACCGGGCTCAATCCACCGGGGAGCAACGCCCTTCTCGATGTCATCACCCTCGACCGCCTGCTGACGACTTCGAGCACCTGCGGCGGCACGCACTACTGCGGGCAAAACCTCGACAGCAATCTCCAAGTCGGAGGCTCGTCTGATAACTACACGCCGCGGTTCACCATGCTGCCCTCACAGTTTTCCCGCTACGGTGGGCTGTGGTTTGGCAACGGCGGCGGGAGTCAACAAAACCACGTGGTGTCGATGAACTACGTCAGTTACTGCAGTACCAATGGCGGAATGGACCTCAGTGACGACTCCGACCAGGTCCTAGGCAACGTGATTTGTGGTGAACCCGGCGGGCTTTACTTCAAGTACCAGTAGTTGAGCGACGAGCCGGGGCGTGACGTCCCGGCTCGTCCCCCCGGTCGCCAGCCGCCGCTACTCGTTTGGTACGATGCACGACCCAAATTCTGAGCGACAAAAATGGTTCACACAGACCTCGTCCTCAGGGCAGTCGCCATCGACCATACAAAAGCCGGGCGTACACTGGCCGCAATCAAAGTCGGAATCGATACAGACCTCACCGGGACTGCAGGAGGCATCATCGATGCATCCACACAAGATCGTGCATGTGCCGTCGAGACACTCGATCGAACCCGCACAGTCGTCGCTCGTGGCACAGGGAGGCCCGCATTCCCGGCCAATTTGGTAGTGCCCGCAAACACACGAGGTCTCGGTCGGCTGGCACTTCCACCCCGGATTCATGGCGTCGCACTGTTCGTCGTTTGTACATAAAACTTTTGCCTGGTTACAGGCCTGACAATCGGGCGTGGCCTCCCAACAAATCTCGCTGGTATTGGTGCAGTCCGCATCGTCGCGGCACTGCCCCGGACCGGGCTCGATCGGGTCACCGGTTGTCTCACTGTCGGTTTCGGCCTCGGTTGTCGTCTCGGAAGAATCGTCGCTCTCTCCCTCGGTGGTGTCTGCCTGTGTCGTTACGACACCGGTGCTCTCGGAGCTCTCCCCGGTCGAATCTCCGCCTGTCGTCGGCTGTGTTGTTGCCTCCGAACCCGTCGGCTGTGCAGTCGTGCCGCTCGTCGTCGGACCCGCGGTTTGTGTACCTTCGGTTGTCGTTTGCCCAGAGTTGTCTGGGCACCCAACCGACAGGATCGCGGTGAGTAAAATACTTGTAGATAAAATTGATGTCCTCACGCGTAACAGGGTAGCGGCCCCGGCCGCGTTGGACAACCCGCGATGCTGACGGCGTCCGTAAAACGTTTCCCTGGGCTCCCTCGACCTACGGGCCCATCCCCAACATGTCGAATGAGACCTGTCGCACCAACACGCGCAACGACAATTCGCCGGTAGCTTGCTAGCATGCTCCCATGCATCGAACCTTCGTACTTGCTCGGGGACAACATCGGTGGCGCTCGATCTCGCGTTCGAGTGTGTCGATCCACGGACGGTGTATCATAATTGCTGATACATGTTGATCAACATGTGACATGACCCGAGAACTGGACGCGAACATACGATGAGCACCGATAGCAAAGCCCATATGCGGGCAAGACGCAAGGAGGCACTCCTCTTCGACATGGGTGAGGCCCTCACGGCCCGCGGCCTCGATGTTGTCGACCATCTGGCAAACGATGCCTTCCTCCTGCGCGAGTCGAACACCTACCGACTCGTCGTACTCCGCGTTTTGCCGTGGAACATTCACTGGACCCGTGACTTTGTCGATGTCCGGGGCCCTGCCCTGTGCAGTCTCAGACACCCCGGTATCGTCCGCATCCTCGCCGTCGAAACACAAGACAATTGTCACTACCTCCTGCGCGAGTACGTCGAGGGGATCGACGCCCAAACGGAGGGGACACAGCTCCCGGTCGCGCTTGCGTGCCACCTCGCGGTACGCATCATCGATGCCCTCGTCGGCGCCCGTCCGCTGGTCGGTCCCCACTTTCGACTGTGCCCCGAACACGTCCTTGTGTCGGTCGATGGCGACGTCAAACTCATTGGCTTTGAAGACGCGTCCACGCGCGTGCTCAAGGGGGTGTCCGGGCCGATTCGCCGACACAATTGGCTGCGCTACCTCAGCCCAGAGCAGGTTCTCGACGATAGTCCAGCTCCGTACAGTGACTGCTTCAGCCTCGGGGCCTGCATCTGGACATGGCTCGTCGGACATCCTCCATTCCCACGACAGGGACGCCCGGCCGGCACCTACGCGGCGCTCCACTCGATTGTTCGAGACCGGCCACCTCCGATCGCCGAGCTCCGGCCCGATGTCCCCAAGCAGCTGAGCGAGGTCGTGCTACGGGCCCTCGCCCGAGATCCGGGCGACCGTTTTGCGAACCTCGAACAGTTCGCCAGCGCGCTGAACCAAGTACACGACTACGACCACGACCTCGGCCGCCATGCACTCGCCGCGTGGGTCTTCTCGCGGAAAAATTCCACTGCCTAGCAAGCCCGTGATCTGTAAATCACTGTTTGTAGGTACACTGTCCTTATATAGGGTGCAGACCGTCTGCAAACCGGACAGATCCGTTTGAGGACGTATGTCGCAAAAAATATTGTGCGCGTACAACGAATCATGCTAGCCAATCGCTTAGATCCCCAGTCACGGACGAACCAATGCCCTCCAGCAAACACACATCTATCCAACGTCGCAGCTTTCTTCAACTCCTGTCAGGTGGCACCGCAGCGCTAACTCTGTCGTTTACTGCCGCCCCGCTGCTCGGTGGTTGTACCACCGACGACACACCGATCGACGGAACCGAAATCCACGATATCCAAGAGGGTGAGGACATCTTCGCCTACATCGATCGCAAACACGGCGCTTTCGAGCATACCGTGTACCAGCAAATCGTTGGTGCGGCGAATGAATTCAAAGAGGGGGACGCGCTGATCGGGGTGGCGGCTGCTGACGATACTTCTCGGCAAAACGCCCGACTGCTTTTGCAGCACACAACCGTCGGTGACATCGTCGACCACCCGCTGTTCGAAGATCCGCTGTACACACTGGTCAGTGCAGTCGATAGCGACCAGGCGGCGATGGTGTCCGCGTGGACCATGGGCGAGCTCCGTGAATTCCTCTTGGGTGCGAGCGAAGATGAAATCAAGGCGATTCGCCGCGGACTCACCAGTGACGTGATCGGGTGTGTGGTCAAATTGATGAGCAACGAAGATCTTATCGCTGTCGGAGCAAACATCTTCGATGCCCTGCCGGGCAGCTATATCGGTGCCAGGGGTTATATGGGCGCACGTGTCCAACCCAACTCACCGACTGACCACCCCGACGATATCCGGTGGCAGGTGTTCGATGCCTGGGCCTATGCGGTAGGCGATGTGGTGCTTGGCAACAATCCCGTGTCGAGTGAATTAGAATCGATCGCTCAGGTCGAGGCGACCCTCAAGGACATTATCGATACATTTGCGTTGCAGGAAATCATTCCCCACTGCGTTCTCGGGCACATCGATCTGCAGGCCCAAG
>CAZUPD010000001.1:23401-57598 GCA_964621785.1 uncultured Nannocystaceae bacterium | reverse complement strand
AAGTCGAGGCTGACGACCCCGGTTCGACCGCACTGTGGTTCCAGAGCCTCGGCGGGACCGAAAGTGCAAATGCAACTTTTGACGTGAGCATCCAAGGTATGCTCGACCATGCGGCCAACCGTACCGGGAAGTACGGATTGTACTTTGAGACAGGTCAAGGTGCCGACGCGACCAATGGTCACGACTGGGGATTTGATATGGTCCTCCACGAGTCGCGCAAATACGGGTTTGCCCGGGTACTGCAACAGGAAGTCGGCAAGGCTCAAGCCGGTGCCGGGCAACCGAACGCGCCGTGGGTGCATCTCAACGATGTTGCCGGGTTCATCGGCCCCGAGATTTTCCGGACCCGCGAACAACTCGTGCGCTGCTGCCTCGAAGATATTGTGATGGGCAAACTCCACGGATTGACCATTGGACTCGATATCTGCTCCACACTGCATATGGAAGTCAGCCTCACAGACCTCGATTGGTGCATCGATCAAATCATGCCGGCCAACCCGGCGTACCTGATGGGACTCCCGACCAAGAACGATCCGATGCTCAGCTATCTGACCACCGGGTACCAAGATCACGTCCGTATTCGCCACACGTTTGGGTACAAGGTCAATGATGCCATGTGGACATTTTTTCAACAGCTCCAGGTCGTCGATAGTGAGGGCAATCCCGGGCCCAACTTCGGCAAACCCAATCAGATCTACCTCCAATATATGCGGCTCAAGGGCGATGAACGGACTGATCAGGAGATTCTCGACGAGGGTGCCGGACTGATGAACGAAGTCCGCGGACGCGGTGTGTGGCTCGCAGAAGGCCACGGAACCAATCCCTGGGACCTCGAGCCAAATCTGGCCGAAGAGATCACAAGGCTCTACGAGGATGCTAAAGTCAGTATTTGGTCCGAGCTCGACCCAACATTTGTGGCCGCGATTCCCAACAATCTATGGCTCGCAACTGCCTCGGCAAACCGCGACAATTACATCGGTGACCCGGGTTCCGGTGAGCAGCTCGACGAGAACTCGCAGTCCGAAATCGAACGCCTCCGCGATCAACACAATGGCCAGTACGATGTCCAAATCGTGGTCTCCGATGGGCTCAACTCACGGGCGATCATGGATGACAATCACGCGTTACCGTATCTCGAGCAGCTGCGGACCTCCCTCGAAAGTGCTGGGTATAAGGTTGCTCCCGAGCATGTGGTCCTCTCGTCCGGACGTGTCCGGGCGGGGTACCACCTCGGTGAAATCCTATTTCGCGGCGCCGGCGGTTCACGTCGCGGACTGATCCACGTCATCGGCGAGCGCCCGGGGAGTGGGCACCACAATTTCTCGGCGTATATCACCGCCCCGACAGGAGACACGTGGGGAAGCGACGGTTCCGTCGATCACGATATTACCCGCGTGGTCTCCGGGATTTCAGATACAGCGCTGGCACCAAACCTCGCAGTCGCGGACACCGTACAATTGCTCGGCGAGCTGTGGGGCTAGAAAATCATACATAGAATTATGAAACGTTGCCTGTCGAACGCGATAGGCAACGTTTCGCTTGACGAACTTCGAGAGCTCACAGCTGCGAAAACAGCTCGAGGGGATAGGCGAGGCGAGCTGCCCACGCGCTTTCGTTGTGGGGTGCCCCCGGTTCGTGCCAGTGCCAGAGATCGACATCGAATGTATAGCCAATGTTTGCCAGGGCATCTCGGAACTGGTTATTTTCGCAAAAGTTATCCGTGCCGTCGCCATCATCTTCGATCCCGTCATCATCGGCATCTACGCAGGTATTCGCATTGCCCCCGGAGTCGAGGTAGAGCGCGGTCGAGCGATGACCGGCGGCGACGTAACGCTCGATCATCGTCTCCTCGTGAACCCCGTCGCCGATCGAGCCCCAGCCCATTGTCCCCGACATACTTAGGGCCATGTCGTAGCGGTCAGGGTGACGGTCGGCGATGTGAAACGCGATCAGACCACCGAGCGACGAGCCCATCGTCCCGACGACCTCGGGCAGGCCGTAGGCCTCTTCCATCCGCGGACGGATGTCGAGTTCGACGAGGTCGGCGTAACTGTCCCCCAACCCACCGGCGGCCATCCCCTGAATCTCGTCCATCACATGTGTATATTCATCGATACGGTCGACGCCGGTGTTGTCGATCCCCACCACCAACATGCCGTCAGGCAACGTTTCGTTGAATTTCCAGCCGCCAAAGAGGGCCTCCGGATCGAACAAATTTTGCCCGTCATGGACATAGAGTGCGTGGGTAAACGCGCCGTCCTGGGGCACCCAAACCTGGAGATTGCGGGGCCCGAGGCCGTAGCCGGACAATCCGAACCATCGCTCGAGGTGCGGTGCGGTGGCCCGCACCAGTGAATATTCACCAAAGTTGTCGTAACCGTAGCGCCGACCCATCGGGTCGGGGAAATAATCCTGGCCATCATAAAATTTGTAGATACTTCCATCAGGTTCAAAGATGGCGACTTCGATCGACCAGAGCTCATCGGTTTGGTCCATCTCGGCACCGGCCCAACCATCGTGATCACCGGCGAGCTGCCAGCTCCCGGCCCCGCACAGGCAACCGAACAAAAACGTTCCTTCCTCGGTGATCACGGGGAGACCTCCGCGCCCCGCGATGGTGGTCAACGCCTCGTCGGGATCGACTTCGCCGGCGATCGCCGCCCGCATCAACTCCTCGTCTGTCAGTGGCTCGCCACCGGTGTCGGTCTCAGAATCAGTCTCAGTCTCGGTCTCAGAATCCGTCTCAGTCTCGGTCTGGGCATCCGTCGTCTCGGTAGCCGAAGGATCGGTCTCGCTGCCGGTCACAGTTTCTTCTGTGGTCACCTCGGTCGAATCGTGGGTGGTATGTGTAGACGCATCAGTTGTGGAATCTTCCGTCGTGTCTGTCGTAGGGTCACCGGTGGTCCCGTCCGTGGTCTCTGTCAGGGGCGTGATCGTCGATGCGTTGCCGGTACTCGTGTTACCGGGCCCAAGCGTATCGGTCGATTCATCCCCGTTGGACCCTGACGAACACGAAATCGGCACAAGGGCCGCAATTGCGAAGGCGTAGTGAAACCTGGTCACGAGGCAATGAATATACAAATGACGATCACACCGCAAGTCGATTCTCGACGACCACAATTGCTGATCGTTTGAGAGGCTTTCGCCGCTACAACTACATTTGCAGTTTGCCGCGACGATTGCCTCTACAACGAAGACGAGAACCCCGTACCAACCTGGAGATTCAGACCGCTGCTGATGCATGGGCGTGACGCCATCATCGCGTTGTCGTGCGCTCGTTCGGCGCGAGCGCGACGACTCGACAGTGCCCAGCAATCACCAAACGTCTGGCTTCGACCTGCAACCCCTGCACCCCGCACACCTTGACGCAACGCCTGTTTCGTTTGCTTGTTCGCCCATCTCGGGCCTACACACCATGCAAAACCCCTCATCGCGGGCATCTGGTCCGGTTCGTGCTGCGCACGACGCAACAACTGGAGTATACCAATTGGACATGGCCCAAACTTCGTATCGGTGTCTGCTCGCGTTTGTCTGCTTGCCGCTGCTCGCCGCCCCGCGTTCGGCCCATGCCGATCCGACCGAGCCCTTGAGTCTCGAGAACTTCGTCCGTCCCTCGCAGGAGTGTGCAACCTGCCACCTGTTCGTCAATCCACCCGCGCTCGCCGGGGAGCCGAATATCAGTCCGCAGATCTGGCAGGGCAGTCTCATGGGACAGTCGGCCCGCGACCCGGTGTTCTGGGCCGCTGTGCCGATCGCCCACCAAGACGCTCCAGGCGAGACGGTCGATTGTATTCGCTGCCACGCACCGAAGGCGTTTTTGGACGGGCGTGGCGATGCGATCGAGATCGATGCATTGACACCGGACGACCGCGACGGGGTGACGTGCGAGATCTGCCATCGTATGGTCGACGACGGCGTCACAGCGCCCGGCAATGCCCGCTATGTCATTGACGATATGGCGATCGACGGGTCGGTGCCGGAACGAGGACCGTGGACGTACCCCCCGGACAACCAACCGCAGCACGCGACCTCCGATGAAAATGCATTTACATCGAGTTCGCAACTGTGCGGTGTGTGTCACGATGTCACCACCGAGCGCGAGCGTGTCGATGAAAATGGCGTGGGTCTGGGGATCGGGTTTGGCGAGCAACGGACCTACAGTGAGTGGCGCAACAGTGCGTTTGCCGATCTCCAAAGCCCGCACGCCCAGACCTGCGCTGACTGCCACCTCCCCGCACTCGACGATGTCGCCGGATGTGATGGGTTCAGCCTCGCTGGCAATACCCACCCCGACGGTGGTCGCAGACACGATCTCGCCGGAGCTAATTTAGCGGTACTCCACCTATTGCAGCAGGTCTATGGAAAATCTGCGGGTGGGATGATTGAAGATGCAATCTTTGATCATACACGCGAACGCATCGAGGAAACCCTCGCCGACGCCGCAACACTCGCGGTCACGTTCCCCAGCGAACTCGACCTCGATACCGGACTTTCGCTCCCGGTTCGCGTCGAAAATCGCACCGGGCACAAACTCCCGACCGGCTACGCCGAGGGCCGCGTGATGTGGGTCGAGGTGACGGTGCAGACGGGCGAGCAACTGCTGTACAGCTCAGGGCGGTACGACCCCGAGGCCGCGACGATCGAAGCTGACCCACAGGTTCGCCGCTACGAAGCAATCGCCGAGGATCACACCGACGGCACCACTCTGCACCTCCTGCGTAGCGATCGGTGGGTGGTCGACAACCGCTTGCCACCGCGGGGATTGACGCCGGATATCGAAACCGATCCAGTGGGCGACCGCTACCAACTCCAAGACGACAATACCTGGCCACACGAAGATAGTTGGACCTACATGTTTGACCCGTCTCAAGTCGAGGATCCGACGCCCGGTGTCGACGACACCGCACAGATCACGGTTCGCCTGCTGTATCTGATCAACACACCGGAGTACCTCGACCTGCTAGTCGACGACAACGTGACCAATGCCGCCGGGACGGATGTCATCGGTTTGTTCGACGATCATGGCCATCCCGATCCGATGTTGCTCGCCGAACAAACTGCCACGGTCCCGCTGTTCGGATTGCTCGAGCCCGATACGACTTCGACTTCGGAGACCACGGACACGCCGACCGACACTGCCCAGACGAGCACGAGCGCGGGACCGACTTCGACACATGCAGCGACGGGCGATAGCGACACAGGTATGGGCGACGGAGAAGGTTGTGGTTGCCGCACAGGTCCACAGCCGCCCCTGGAAACCATCACCGGCCTACTGCTGTTGTCAGCCGCACTCCGGCGGCGACGAAATACATGATTTAATAGACATGACCAAAAGTTGCTTCGGTATGCTCGAGTCATGTCGTCGACAAAGGCAGGTTGGGTGTACGGGCGTTTTGAAAGATTTCGACATGTCCGCCCGTACAGCCGGCTCGGCACGTGCCTGGCCCTCGCGCTTGCACTGAGCATGGGCTGCAAGGCCAAGGAGTCGATCAGCCCACAACCGAGTCCCGCCGACAAATCGCCGGAGAGTCCGTTTGCGGAGCTGGCCAGTGCGATCGATCCCGGTCCCCAACCTCCGCTCGTCTCACAGGCGCCGGCGTGGATCAGTCAGATCGCCAAGCCGCCACCCGAGGCCGCCAATCCCGTGGTGTTGGAGGCACACGCAACCGCCCAGCTCTCGGCCTGGCAAAACCGGGAATCGAGCTCGCCGCTGATGCAGGTCGATGCCCTCCTCGGCCTGCTGTCGGCGATCTCGGTGGGCGAGCAACTCTTGGCAGATGGCCAAGTCCCCGGACCCGAGTTGCTCGCACTGCTCGAGCGCACCTACGGAATGTTCGACTTTCCCGGGGCGCAAAATCCCGGGAGTTTTCTCCGGCAAACCTTCTCGACCATGATGATGGCGGCCAACCGCGGCAACGTATTGACCGAACAAGCGCAGGTGAGTGAGGGGTTGGCATTTTTTGATTTGTTGCTCGAGCAAGCACCCACGCGCAGGCGGCATGTCGCTGCGCTGTTGCTGCGCCACTATCCCGACTCGAAGGGGGCCGCGGTCGCGCTGCAGGGGATCGCCGCGGACTATGCCGAGTCCGGAGACTACGAGAAGTCATTGCAATTGCATGAAGTGGCGATCGAACGCCTCGCAGCCCAAGCGACGTTCGCCCATTACTCGAGCTACGCCCGGGCCAGCATGGCAGCTCTCGACGCCACGAGGGCCGACCGTGCACTGCAAGCGGCACAGGCCGCGGAGGTTCCCGATTCCAAACGCAAGGGCCGCGAGGAAAAGCTGACCCAACTGCGCGAAACCAGGTCGTACTTGCAGGAATACGACCAACTCCAAGCCACCGATCTCCCGGCACAGGTGCGCCGCGCAGAACTTTTGTTGTTGCTCGGGCGCACCGATATGGCGGCCGAGATCTTGGAAAAGTTGCAACAGCAAGATCCTCGGGATGCACGGGTGTGGATACTCCAGGCCCAATACGAACTCAGCGAACATCTCGATTTTCCGGCCGCTGCGAAGGCCGCCGACAGGGCCCGGCCGCTCGGGCCACACAACGAGACGTACTACGAGGTGGCCCTCGGGACTGTGGTCGGGGTGTTCATGGGCGACCTGCTGCCCAAGCTCGCCCAAGACCCCAAGGCCGCCCTCCCGGCTGCGCTCGAAGTGCTCGACAAGGCCGCCCGCGATGCGGAGGGATATGCCCAATACCGTCCGGACCGCGCCGCGATCATTCACTCCGTGCTTGTCAACGCCCGCCGAGAGATCGCCAAAGGAGATGACGGAAGTGACAGCTGGGGTCAGCGCTTGGTAGAGGAGTTGGTCGCCCCTGCCCGTGAGCTCGTCCCCCAGTTTCCGCAGTCCGACGAGGTTGCTCGGTTTGCGATCTTGGCCGCCCGGTTTACTTCGGATCGTCAACAGGCGATCGGTGAGGTCAGGCGCGACCTGCCAGCGGCATTGTCCGAGCGCGAGTTTTTGCTGACCGCCCAACGCCAGACGGGGCTCGATTTGGCGGTGATGTGGCAGGACAAGCAACTTCTGCAATCCCTCGCCGGTGCGGCGCTGGCAGGTACGCCGCCGACCGATGTGGGCGAGTTGCTCGTCTATGCCAATACCCTGTCGCTCGCCAGCTTTCACAACGGACAGACGTCGGCCGTACAACCAGCAATTGATGCCTATACAAAAATTATCCGCGACGGCGAGACCGATGATCGACTGGCGGCACTCAACAATCTCAGCGTGCTGCTGGCCAGTCAGGGAAATCCGGAAAAGGCGCGTGAGCACCTGACGACTGCGGTCACCCACTTTCCGGGCAAAGCCGCGGTGCCCCTGATCAATCTCGCCGCCGTCTCGCCGCTGCGGGAACGGCCGGGACTGCTCGCCGCGGTTGCATCCAACGATCCGACGCGACAAGCCGAAATACTCGCATGGTCACGGTTGGCGGCCCTCCTTCCGCCCGAGTCGGCCGACGCGAAACAGGTCGAGCAACGACTCGCAGAACTCCGGGCAAAAAGCCGTGCACCGCTCCCACGTGACGTCGACGGCTCCTGGGGCGCGCTGCTCAGCGGAACGTTTGATCTGGGGTTGAAATACTCGTTGCACAAACGGTTGCAACTCGATCTCAAGGTCGATTCGCGGATCTGGTTGGTGTTGCCGGATCCGAAGTAAAGCGGACTCCGCTGGCATTTGCCCCGAGGACGGTTGGTTCAAGTTCCTCGAATCACTCGAACAATTTGTAGAAGCACCAAAATCTCCGCGACCGTACGGGCCATGACTGAACTCGATGGCTGACCCGTCGGCGACTTCGCGGAGTTGTCGGATCGTAGGCGGCACCAGGTTGCTCGGTTCTGTGGGTGACGTCTCCTGAAGTCCTCGCGGGGGACTCTGGCCGCGATTTTTGTCAGTCCCGAGGGCGCATGCGATACCCTCAGACCTCTATGGCCCGTGCGCACGGACACCGCAACGATGTCGAGGAGCCGTCCGAAGAAGTTGGAGGGCTCCGCCGCTACCTCGGTGTGTTCCGCTACAGCGGGCGCGCGCTCGACCTGGTGTGGACGACCAGCCACGCCCTGACGATCGCGCTCGGTGTGCTGACCGTGGTCGCCGGACTGCTGCCGACGGCGATCGCCTATGTCGGCAAATTGATCGTGGATGCAGTGTTACTTGCCTCCGAGACAGGTCTCGATGAACATCTCGAGGCTGCGATCTATGCGGTGGTCCTCGAGGCCGGTCTGGTGATGGCGATGGCGGCTGCACAGCGAGCACTCGCGGTGTGCGAATCGCTCCTGCGGGTGCGTCTGGGCCAACGCGTCAACATCCTGATCCTCGAAAAGGCGCTGACCCTGAGCCTGGCCCAGTTCGAAGACTCGGAGTTCTACGACAAAATGACCCGGGCCCGACGCGAGGCTTCAGCACGCCCATTGAGTCTGGTCCGAAGGACATTTTCGAGTCTGCAAAATACAATCTCACTGGTGGCCAGTGGTGGCTTGCTGCTGTCGTTTTCGCCGTGGGCAGTGCTGATCCTGGCGCTCGCAGGTGTGCCCGCATTCATTGCAGAGACAAGGTTTTCCGGCGAAGCTTTTCGCCTGTTTCGCTGGCGCGCCCCCGAGACGCGGATGCAAGCCTACTTGGAATCGGTAATCGCCCGCGACCACAACGCCAAGGAGGTGCAAATCTTCGGTCTCGGCCCCCTGTTCCTGAGTCGCTACCGCGATATCTTCCGCAAGATCTACGCCGAGGATCGCAACCTGACCCTGCGCCGCGGGGTTTGGGGCTTTTTCCTCGGGCTGTTGAGCACACTGGCGTTTTACGGCACCTATGGGTGGATCGTGATCGCAACCGCGGCCGGTCTCATCACGATCGGCGCCATGACCATGTACCTGTTGCTGTTCAAACAGGGTCAGGCGGCGTTCTCTTCACTTCTGACGGCGATCGGCAAGATGTACGAGGACAACCTCTACCTGTCGAACCTGTACGAATTTTTGGAACAGCCATCGCCGGTGTTCGCTGGCGAGGCAATCTCGGGGCCCGACCCCGGTGATGGGGTGCGGTTTGAGGGGGTGTCGTTTACCTATCCCGGTGCAGATACACCTTCTTTGACGGAGGTGACTCTCCACCTGCGCCCGGGTAAAAAACTCGCGCTCGTGGGCGAGAATGGCTCGGGCAAAACGACGCTGGTCAAGCTGCTGGCGAGGCTATACGAGCCGTCCAAGGGCCGTGTCACGCTCGACGGCCGCGATCTGCGGGAGTGGGATATCCACGCCCTGCGCAAGCGCGTCGGGGTGATCTTCCAAGACTTCGTTCGCTTCCAACTGCTGGTCGGCGAAAACATCGGGGTCGGCGATGTGCAAAAAGTGTCCGATGAGCCAGAGTGGGACCGTGCCGCCGAACTCGGGATGTCCAAGCCGTTCATCGACGAGATGCCGAAGGGCTATCACACCCAACTCGGCCGCTGGTTCAAGGGTGGTCGCGAACTGTCGGGCGGACAGTGGCAAAAGGTCGCCCTCTCACGGGCGTTCATGCGTCGGGGTGCAGATATCCTGGTGCTCGACGAGCCGACGTCGGCCATGGACGCCGAGGCTGAGTCGATGATCTTTGAACACTTCGGTGAGGCGACGCGCGACCAGATGGCGATCTTCATCAGCCACCGATTTTCGACGGTGCGGATGGCCGACGAGATCGTGGTCCTGCGCCGCGGTCGGGTGATCGAACAGGGGAGCCACGAGCAGTTGATGGACCGGGACGGCCAGTATGCGCACCTGTTTAACTTGCAGGCACAAGGATATCGCTAGCCGCGAGGTACACCGGTGTTCGACCGCGGCCGACACGTACACGCGACGCCGGGCACGTCAGTAGGCCTTTGGCAGCTGCGCGGCGACATCTCCCATGGTTGTAAATACACTAATATGGCGCATGATTTTGAGCTTGCTGCCCTCGATCTTGTAGTCCGGTGAGACGAGTGCCTGGGCGACGTTGATCTCACCTTTGTCGAGCTTGAGCCAGGTGGAGTAGCTCGCGGTGGTGCGGGCGAGGAGCTGCTTTTTGTCGAACGCCATCGCTCGCATCGCTCCACCGGCGGGCCAGGTCTCAAACTTGTGGGCGACAACCTTGCCGTTTTCGATCGTGTAGGTCGCACTCGCGTCGAGCCCTTCGGGAGTGTCGAGGACGCGAAGTGCCACGCTGGCACGAAACGAACGCGCCGCCTTTTGAAACTTTGGATTTTGATTGAGCTCGGCGACTAGGGCATCGACAAATGCCTCGGTCCAATAGCGCGGTGCAGTGGTGGTCATGACAATTCCTTTGCGTCAGCGGGCATCGAGTAGCTGGCGAACGCTGTGGGCGAGGGTCTCAAACCGAAACGGTTTGGCCAACCACACAACCTCGGACGGGGAGTCTTCACTCGGCGGATCGGATCGTCCGTGGACGGCGAGGATCCGCAGATCGGGCCGCGCCTCCCGCAGCGAGGCGAGGGCTTGATGGGCCATCTCAAAGTCATTGCCGACGTCCAACACGACCAGGGCGACGGGGCGCTGGTCGCTGCGGCGCGTGGTCACCTGCGCAATCAAAGCGTCCGAATATTCGGTCCCCGCAACCTGATACCCGAGGCTCGTCAACAGACTGACCATGGCCGCGCGCAGGGAGGAACCGTCGACGACGACCAGCAGGCGTTCACTCCCGCGAGAACCCATGGGTGACTGGAGTTCGGACCTGAGGGGTTTACTGGGTGCATATACACGAGGAAAAAAAACTTCGACCGCGAGCGTGCCATCGGCGTCCGTCACAGACCTGGCACCGCCACCTGCCTGTCGGGCAACCCCAAACAGAACCGCGAGTTCCAGCCCAGCACCTGGAGTGTCCCGACGACGCATGTCCTCGGGGACAAAGTACGGCTCAAACAAATGTGAGACTGTCCCCGGAGACAGGCCTTCGCATCCATGGCGGCTGCGCAGGACGAGGTATTCCCCGCTGTTGACACCAAGCCGAAGAGCCTCGAGATGCCCGAGGGTCGTCAGGGAGCAGGAAAACTCGATGGTTCCACCCGCGGGCATACAGTGACGGGCAAACCGAACGAGGTTGACCATCGCCTGTTCGACCAACCGCGGGTCACTGCGGACCACTGGTACGATCACAGGCGGTTCAAACTCAACGCTCACGGCCGACCCAGCCTGGCGTTTGAGGGCCGGAAGCAACCGCGTAATGACTTCGGTGAGGGAAAACTCGACTGGCTCGGCGATCTGGCGCCCGGCGTAGATCCGAAGCTGGCGGGCCAGCATTCCGGCGCGTCGACTGATGTCGGCGATGTCCTCGAGCTCGCGCTCGCCGGTGCCAAGGCCACCTCGAAGTCGGTCGACACAGGTCGCCAGCGATGCCTTGATGTGGTCGAGCTCCGACCCCATCCCGCCGGCGAGTGCCGCCAATCCCTCGATCCGGCGCGCACGGTGCATCATGTCCTGTTCTGCAACCCACTCGCCAATATGTTCGTAGGTGACAAGCACGCCGACAACGGCCCCGCCATCGTCGAGGAGCGGGACCCGACTGACGAGGTAGTAAAACTTGCGATTGCCCGGGAGGGTTCCTTTTAGATGTACTTGCAAGTCAGGGACGCCCGACTGCACAACCCCCTGTTCGGCTTGACGGGATGCCTCGCCGCGCTCGCCGACTTCGACCGCCCACCCGAGGTCACTGTCGGTCTTGCCGGCGACCTGCCCGGGAGTGGACAGGCCCACCGCCCGTGCAAACGCCCGGTTGCACCCGAGATACCGCAAGGTACGGTCCTTCCAACACACCATCTGGGCAAGCGCGTCGAGCCCTGGCACGTGGGACGGGTCGACGGAATTTGTGCGACTTGTGTCGGGCATCGATACCTACAGCCAGGTCGGATTCGGTGCAGCTACTCGACAAGTCTAACAGTACAGGTCGCGCCGTCCGGCACTCGCACCGCGCGTTTCGAGAACACGGCACGCGAGCGGTTGGCATCCCAGTGAACGTGACAAAGCCGCGCGCAGGCTGGTCGGTGCAGTTGCAAGCACGGCCGACGCATTTGCTTCGTCTGAGGCCCGAAAATGGTATACGCGACACATGCGCATCGGAGCATGTCGGTGAGTCGAGACGCCTCCCGCGAACGGGCTGGTCCTGTCCTCGTGCTGATGCCCGACGGCGATACGCGGATCGATCCGGGGTCGCCATTTCTCGGACATCCACCGGCGCAGCGCCTGGCGAGGGCTGCATCCGAGGCCGGTTTTGCCAACATCTACCTGGCTCCAGGTACACACGCGGAGAAGTTCGACTCGTCGCAACTCGCCACCGAACTCGCCACCGAACTCGCCACCGGGGAATGGGTCGGTCGTGCGGCCCTGGTCGCCTACGAGAGCAGCATCATCGATCCCGGGCTGTTGGCTCTGATGGTCGAACACCCGCTCGAACCGGGTGAGCGGTTTTCGCTGTTTGACGCGCTCGGGCGCCCCGTCGGTTGGTTCACCGGCGAACTGGCACGGATCCCGGCTGCGATGCCACTTTCCGAGGAGATCCCGTGGCCCGAAGGATTTGGCCCAGAGCGGGTGGTTCGCGTCATCACAAGTGAAGACCTCCCACGGGCGGAGCACCTGATCCTCGACTGCGAACTCGGGACCCCGCCGGGCCAGTCGCTGTGGGAACAACACATCGATCTCCCACTGATGCGAGCGTTCGCCGGGCGGGTGCGACCGGACGAGCAACTCGAGCTAGGAGCGCTGGTGTGTTCGGTCGGGTCCGGCGCGCTCGCCCTGCAAGGGGGTGCACTGGGACTTGTGTGCGCCGCGTTTTGTCTGCTCGTCGGGGTCGAGATAGCCCGTGTGTTGCCGGCGGTCGGCCGCCTGCGTGAACATCGATTTTCCCCGGGACACCTGGTGCCCGGAGCAGTCGTCCGTCCCTTTGGACATGCAGCGCTGACTGCGGCACTCACCTATGTGCTGATCGCCGAGCCCACGCGCTCGAGTGTTGCCGGCCTGTTGCTGTTGTTTGTCGGTGCGTCTGCAGTCCTCCTCACCCTCGCACACACCCGCGTGTTGCTGCGCAAGCAGGCCACAGAGGTGGCGTTTGCCCTGCCCCAACCCGAGGCGCTGGCAAGCCGGCTCGGCATCAACTTCCCCGAGCGGTACTCGGTTCCGCTGCGACTCGAAGTCATCGGGTTCGTGTTTGCACTCACGGCGATGCCAGAGCTCGTCTGGGGACTATTGGTCGCCGCCGGACTTGCCCGGCTTTGGCAGTGGTTTGTCGCCCCGGCCAAAACTGGAGAACCGCCGCGACCTGGACCACAGCCCGTCGAGGCGGATGTGACCTGGGACAGGTCTGCAATCGAATCGGTCGAGTGACAGACCAGTGTTTGGACAGCTCGGTGGCGGTACGCGGGAGCGGGCCGCACAGCCGCACGGCCAACTTCTCGCTGCAGATCACTGTGGTGTCGGCGCAGCTCTCCGGTCCGGTGCACAGACCTTGGCGATCGCGTAGCGCAGCTTGTTTGACCGTGATAAGGCCGGGTGCTAGCTTTCCCGACGGCCTGGCGCGAGTTACACACGCCAGGTTTTACGCATCCCATGGCACGCAAAATACCTCTGCTTCCGCTTCGTGAACTCATCGTCTTCCCCCACGAAGTCGTCCCGCTGTTTGTCGGCCGCGAGAAGTCGATCAACGCCCTCGAAGAGGCGATGAGCTCCGACCGCAGCATCCTGCTGTGCGCCCAGAAAAAGGCCAAGGTCAACGATCCCCGTCCCGACGGCATCCACGCCTACGGCACCATCGGCAACATCATCCAACTCCTGCGTCTGCCCGACGGGACGGTCAAGGTTCTGGTCGAGGGTAAAAGCCGAGCCAAGATCCAGGCCTACCTCGACGAAGATCGCTACTTCTCGGTCGAAGTCGAGGTGTTCGAGCCCGAGCCGCTCGACCCCCGCGAAGAGCCTGAGCTCGCCGCCCTGATGCGCTCGGTCCAAGCCACGTTTGAGAACTACGTCAAACTCAACAAGCGTGTGCCTCCCGAGCTCGCCGTCAGCGTCCAGAGCATCGACAACCCCTCGCGCATGGCCGACACCATCGCCGCACACGTCAACTTCAAGTTGTCGGCCAAGCAAGAACTGCTCGAAACCGAATCGGTCCGTGCCCGCCTAGAGAAGCTCTACGAGCTCATGCAAAACGAGATCGAGATTCTTCAAGTCGAGAAAAAGATCCGCACGCGGGTCAAGAAGCAGATGGAGAAGAATCAAAAGGAATACTACCTCAACGAGCAGATGCAGGCGATCCAAAAGGAGCTCGGATCGCAGGACGAATTCAAAAACGAACTCGCCGAACTCGAAGACAAAATCCGGCGCAAGAAGATGAGCCAAGAGGCGACCGACCGCCTCAAAAAGGAGCTGCGCAAGCTCAAGATGATGAGCCCGATGAGTGCCGAGGCCACCGTGGTCCGCAACTACATCGACACCGTGCTCGCGCTCCCGTGGGAGGACAAGACCTCGACCAAGCTGGAGATCCAAGCCGCCGAAAAAATCCTCGACGAGGATCACTACGGGCTCAAAAAACCCAAGGAGCGGATCCTCGAATACTTGGCTGTACAATCACTGGTCAACAAAATCAAAGGGCCGATCCTGTGTCTGGTCGGCCCGCCCGGCGTCGGCAAGACGTCGTTGGCCAAAAGTGTATCGCGGGCAACCGGCCGCAAGTTTATCCGCGTGTCCTTAGGTGGTGTGCGCGACGAGGCCGAAATCCGTGGCCACCGGCGCACGTACATCGGCGCGATGCCGGGCAAGATCATCCAAGGTCTGCGCAAGGCCGGTTCGTCCAACCCCGTGTTCCTGCTCGACGAGATCGACAAAATGTCGATGGACTTCCGCGGCGACCCCTCTGCCGCGATGTTGGAAGTTTTGGACCCCGAGCAAAACAACACGTTCGTCGACCATTTTATGGACCTCGAGTACGACCTCTCGGACGTACTTTTTATGTGTACAGCCAACAGTCTCCACACCATCCCCCTGCCGCTTCAGGACCGGATGGAGATCATCGAACTCAGCGGCTACACCGACGACGAGAAACTCAAGATCGCACGCCAGTACCTGCTGCCCAAACAGCTCGAGCAAAATGGGCTCAAACCGGTCGACGTCAGCTTTACCGATCCATCGATCAAGGAACTCATCCACTACTACACCAAGGAATGTGGCGTACGTGGTCTAGAGCGTCAGATTTCGTCGATCTCCCGCAAGCTCGCGCGCGAGTACATCAAGGATGGACGCAAACGTAAGTCCTTCAAAGTTGATGTACGTACAACTCAAAAGCTGCTCGGACCGCACAAGTACCGCTACAACCGTGCCGATACCGAGGACCAAGTCGGCATGACCAACGGCCTCGCGGTGACGATCTTCGGCGGCGACCTGCTCCCTGCTGAAGTGCAGGTCATCCCCGGCAAGGGCAAGGTCACCCTCACCGGCAAGCTCGGCGAGGTGATGCAGGAGTCGGCCCAAGCAGCCGTCACCTACGTGCGCTCGCGCAGCTTGGCATTCGGCTTGGAGCCGGACTTCCACGAGCAAATCGACTTCCACGTCCACTTCCCCGAGGGCGCCGTGCCCAAGGATGGCCCGAGTGCCGGGGTGACGATGGTGGTATCCCTTGTATCTGCAATCTTAGGCGTCCCCGTGCGCAAAGACGTCGCCATGACCGGCGAAATCAACCTGCGCGGCAAGGTGCTGCCCATCGGCGGACTCAAGGACAAAATCCTGGCGGCGTTTCGTGGGCAGATGAAGATGGTCATCATCCCGAAGGACAACGAAAAAGACCTGGTCGACCTGCCGAAAAACGTGCTCAAGTCGATCAAGATCAAGATCGCCAGCTCGCTCGACGAGGTCCTGCGCTGGGCCCTGGTGACACCGGCCGAAGACCACCCGAACTTGGCCCTCAAGGACTTCTTGGCCGGCGAGGGCGAGACAGCGCCGGTCAACTGGCAAACCGCCCACGAGTACCTGCAAGAGCGCCGACGCAAGGAACGTGAGCGCACCCAGGCGAGCGAGCGCAGCCACGGCCCGCACTAGCTCGCGTCGGCAGGCGAATCAATTCGGCCGAGACGGTATCGCACCGACTCGGCCGAACTCCTTTGGGCCGGTGATTCGTATCCCTCAGTGATGCGCACCGAAACCTCTCCGTCTCCGGCCACCAAACTCGCCGTGCTGCTGTTTTCGGGCAGTCTCGCGACGGTGGCGATCGTCCGCGGCTCGATGGGCTGCTCCCCACAGCCGGATTCCGAGCCCGTACCCGCGGCCGCGCCGGCCGGGCCCGCGGTTTCGCCTGCATCGGCGGCACCACACGTACCGTCCGTCGAACCTGCGGCTTCCGGGGTCCGCCTCGCCGATCCTGCCGCTTCAGATGGTTCCGCCGAGGTCGGGTTCGCCAATCCCGACCAGAGCGCCAACCCGGCCAGCAACATCGATCCTTTGGTCGACGACAAGCGCACCACTTCAGCCAACAACAGCGACCCGCTCATCAACAACACCGGGAACAAAGCCACGAACAACAAAAACAAACCCGAAGTCCGCTACCTCGGCGGAAGCAAGTTTGACCCCGATTCCTTCAGCGTCGGGGGGACACTCCGTATTTTGAAACAAAACGGCGACCTGCCGCCCGGTCTGGTGGCACCGGCTCAACAGGCACCCCCACAAGCCGCCAACCCTGCACCACAGAGGGACCTGTGATGTTCGAGGCATTGCTCGCCGCTGCGATCAACCTGGTTTTGCTCGCACTGTTGTTCATTCCACTCGAGCGGGTGTTTCCGGCGCGGAGAAAACAACCGACATTCCGGCCGGAGATTGCCATCGACCTCTCATTTGTGTTGGGTCAGTACCTCATCTTTGCTGGGGCAGCGATCGCCGTCCTGCGTCAGGTCGACCTCGCCGTGGGGATGGCGATACCGCTTGCCGATACCCTGCCGCTTTGGCTGCAGATCGTCCTCGCGCTCGTCCTCGGCGACCTGCTGACCTACTGGTTTCACCGCGCCTGTCATGTCGTTCCTTTTCTGTGGCGGTTTCACGCGGTCCATCACAGCACCGAGCACCTCGACTGGCTCGCCGCCCACCGGGAACATCCGGTCGACGGCACCCTCACCCAGATCTGCGTGAACCTTCCGGCGATCCTACTTGGCCTCCCATTTGCCGCCCTCGGAGGCCTGATCGCGTTTCGCGGGCTGTGGGCGGTGTTCATTCACAGCAATGTCCGCCTCCCCCTCGGCCCGTTACGGATCTTGTTTGGCGCTCCCGAGCTCCACCACTGGCACCACGCACGCGTCGTCACGAGGCACAACTTCGCCAACCTCGCCCCCTATCTCGATCTGTTCTTTGGGACTTATCACCGGCCCAAGGACCCAGAAACCTACCCACTGGGCCTCACCCATCCGTGGCCACGACAGTACCTGGCCCAGCTGCTGCGACCATTTCGCCGCTGAGCTGGCGAAGATGCGGTGGCTCGAACCCGTTGCCCCGTCTCAGGAATAATTGTGTGTGCAAATATTTCTCTGCGGACGCTCGCGTACCGTTCATCCATGATTTGAGGGGCGAGAGTGCGCGTAATTGCGTCATCCCAGGTTCGGCCCGTTCGGCCGACATCGTTGACCGTACAAGCGATGAGATCTGCGGCAGACGACGTTTCAGAGGTTGTACCGACCATACCGTAGCCTGACGAATGGATTCAACTTCAATGGTTATATGCATTTACAATGCTTCGTCCATCTCGATGCACCTACAAGGCGCGATATTGTCAGACCACAAGTGTAGATGGCGTCATGGACAGATCGCCTCGAAACACCGGTTCTCCGTGATACTGTGCCGCGACTGGACTTCCCGATGCCGCACATTGATTTTGTATATCCATCTTGTCGTCGCACACCCACCCATCCACGGATGCGAACCTGCATCGGGATCGCGGTCGTCAGCCTTTGTATGGCTGCCTGCTCCGGAGATGACACCGGTACGGGCTCAGATGCGGAAGGCACCGAAGGCACGTCGACGACCGGGGATGAAACCAGCTCGGGAGACGAAACAACTGGCTTGGAAACCACGACTGCTGGACCGACTGCGACCGATCCGACCGGCACGATGTCCGACAGTGACAGCTCGAGTTCGGACAGCGACGATAGCGATTCGAGTGAATCGGAGGGTACAACCGGCCCTGTCGAGCCCTATTGTGGCGATGGCAACCTCGATCCGGATGAGGAGTGCGACGATGGCAACGATAACAACTTCGATGGTTGCCGCCGCGACTGCACCGAGGTCGAGCTGTTGGACCCACCCGAACTCGAATGGGAGTACTACGAAATCGAAGGCACCGCGTGCCTCAACGGGTCGACGGCCGGGTTTGGGATCAGCCACAACCCCGACTCCGACGGCATCATGATTTACCTCGAAGGTGGCGGAGCCTGCTTCAACGACGCCTGTGACTTCACAGCCTTCAGCATCCCGTTTGTCCCGCCGATCGACGGGATCTTCAACCGCGACAATGACAGTAACCCGGTGCGCAACTGGACGATGGTCTACGTGCCCTATTGTTCAGGTGACATCTACTCCGGCGACAACGAGTACGAGCTGGGCGGTGAGTTGCGGTTTTTCCACGGGTACTCCAACGTCACCCGCTATCTCGAAGTGCTGGTGCCGAGTTTTGACAAGGAACGCGTGCTGCTGACCGGGATCAGTGCCGGCGGATTTGGGGCCGCCCTCAATACCTCGCAGACCGCCGATGCCTACGGCGATTCTGCGGTGCTGACCGTTATCGATGACTCGGGCCCGCCCCTGAGCAACGAGGTCATCGCCCCGTGCCTGCAAGACACCTTTCGCGAGGTCTGGGGACTCGACGAAACGATTTTGGCTGCATGCCCCGAGTGCGATGAGCAAAACTTCGCCCGCGGTCTGATGGAACATGTCATCGAGAACTACCCCGAAGTTCGCTTCGGGCTCTACTCGAACGTCGCGGATCAAATTATTCGTACATACATGGGTTTTGGCTGGGGCAATGGTCAGTTTGACAACTGCGAAGGAGTCCCCTCATCTGTCCCGATCGACGCCTATTCGGACGACCTGGATCAACTGCGGGCGAGTTACCTCGATAGCGCGTCGACGTTTTACCGCACGGGCCTCGGCCACACCGTGTTGCGGCTCGGCTACTACACAACCATTGTCGACGGGAAGAGAGTGCCCGAGTGGATCGGGGATGTGCTCGACGGAACGATCACCCATGTCGGCCCGTGAGCCCGTGAGTCCCACGGACTGATCACGCTCCTTCGTGGTCGTGCAGGCGAACCGACCACGGTCGAGGAGCACTCGGGAATTGTCATGCTTTCGTCGTGCGGGCCAGCCCGCATGGGATTTGCCAGGTTCACTCGCTGTGTCACCGACGCTCTATACAACCCCACTTTCTGCCAATGGACGCAAGCCACTGGTCGTCGCCAAACTCCTCGCAATCGAACTTCACATCGTCGAGGTCGATGTCTACCGTGGTGACGGTCAACACCCGAACTACCGCGCCATTCACCCCCAGGGCAAGGTGCCGGCACTCGTTGATGATACATTTCATCTGTGGGAGTCCAACGCGATCGCCTGGCACCTCGCAACCCAGCTCGCTCCGCGCGCTCAGCAACTCGTGCCTCCCGGGCCAAATGGACCTGCTGATGTGTTGCGCTGGATGTTTTGGGAGGCCTCCCAGTGGCAACCTGCGTTGGTGACTGCGCTCGCGGCCCGGGTCGGACAGAAGCTGTTTGCGACCCCCGGCGACCCACAACCTGTCGATTGGGAATGTGTAGACAAACTCGTCACCCAGCTCGAAGGCCATCTCGCTACGCGCCCGTGGTTGGTGGGCCAACAGCTCACCCTCGCCGATATCTGTGTCGGGGCCATGACGACCTACTTCTCCGCTTGCGCGTTTCCCCGGCGCCGCTACCCAGCGGTTTCGCAATGGCTCGATCGCCTCGCAATGGTGCCGGCTTGGCGGGCGACACTCGCCCCGCTGTGGGCCGATGAACAACCGGTTCATATTAATTTGTAACTGCAAATATATGACTTGCGACTCGTCCGGAACCATCCGTCCGCCCGCGTTCGCTCACTGCGGCGCCTGTATTCGCAAATATGGCCGGGTTGCCCCGGCCACTCGAAAGGGTTCGTTCGCCTGTCAGCGCACGTGAATCGTGCCAGCCCACCACGGGAACCAGCCCTCGTCCTGTCCACAACCTTCGCCCCAACCGATCTGCAGACTCGTCGACCCATCCTGGACCATGTAGATTCCCGCGTCATCAGGCCAGTCGATTTCGCATTCGGTACACATCATGTCCCCACCCTGGGCCGCAAAGCTCGTGACAGGTCCTGGCATGTCCCCAGAGCCATAGGAAATATCGCCGTAGCAAGCTCCATTGGCGAGGTCCCATTGTGTCTGAACAAAATTGGCATTGTTGTATTCGGACGTATCGGGTGCAAGCGCGTTGGCCTTGATCTTAAACCCGTGGAGGGAGAACTCGGAGAACCCCGGCGGGAACGGGATTGTATAGTAGTAGGTACTATCTCCTCCGGCATCGGTGGTAAACGGGCGACACTCCGAGTCAATCCCTTCCGTGGGCGCCGCCTGGACGGCCGTCATGGCACCACCCAAAATGTCGGCACACGCGATCTGGGTGGTGATTTGCGTCCACCCGCCACCGTCGGTGGTCATGTCACAAAAGGTCTCAAACTGTGGGATCGGACCGTCGCCGTCGGGATCGATCTGATACATACCATCCTGGTCCTCACCGAGGTTGAGCCAGGCGAGACACGATTCTGCTGCGTCGAGACAACTGTTGTCATTGACACACAAAAACCCATCATTGCAGTCGCTGTCGTCAAGGCACCCGTCGACGCAATCAAGCAGCTCACTGTCGCAGTAGCTGCCGAGGGTACAGGGATCATCGTCGGGGGTACACACGACGCAGGTACCGTCATCGAGGTTACAAACTTCGCCATTCGGATCGGCAACACAATCGTCATTGCTGAGACACATATCTCCGCTATCCGTATCGCTGTCCGTGTCTGTATCGCTGTCTGTGTCCGTATCGCTATCGCTCGGGTCGTCTGTTGGATCGTCTGTCGGGTCGTCTGTCGGATCGTCCGTCGGGTCGTCCGTCGGATCGTCCGTCGTCGGACCATCGGTGGTCGGGCCATCGGTGGTCGGTTCGTCGGTGGTCGGTTCTTCGGTCGGGTCCCCAGTGGTTTCCGATTCAGACATGGAATCGGATCCCGAAGGTGTTGTGTCCGAGTCACTCGTGGTCGTCGGGCTCGTCGTCGTGTCCGAAGTCGCTGTCGAGGTCGCGTCCGACTCACTGTCGGACTCGCTGCCCGTTCCGGTCGTCTCGGAGTCGCCACCACAGGCGACGAGTAGACCCGAGGTAAGGAGTACACAACTAAGAAAGGGTAGTGTCGAAAATTTCCGCATGCTTTTCTCCTTCGCACAGCGAATGCCTGTGCGATGCAGGCGAGCATCTCTTAAACATGTCCCTTAGGACAGATTAAAAAATGTACAAAACACATGTATGCACATAGGTGAAAAGGCGAACAAAATGCGCGTTGGCCCGCAACGCGAGCGTAAGCGAGGCCAACTGGACTTGACACCGCGGACAATCGTGATCGCCACAGGCCACAGGTCCTCCGGGAAAAACGAAGTTCTATGCGCCGGTCCCCATCGTGTCCGGAATACCGCCAAAAGGTGCCCATATCCTACTTCCGACCGCGGGGACGATATTGTTCCTGTGTCCGCCCCCCTGGGTGTCGGGAACGGTCTCGAGCACTGACCGCTCGACAGCACTGATGCCCTACATTTCCCGTACCCCTTGCACGGTCGAGGACCACAACATGCAGCACAGTGCGACAAGCGACGCAGGCACCACGCGACGGCACGCGGAAGGAGCCTGCGCCAACGAAGGACCGCCGAGCACGCTCAACAATTACATGTTCCTACAATAACCTGCTGGTCCAAGAACATGCTCATGCATGTAATCTCGGTGATCGCATCAGCCTCAGACACAGCGGTTGCGTTCGCGTACCCAGGGTCCGGTCACGCCGTTTGCTCGGGCTGCTCGTCGATCTCCCAGCGCTCAAACACCGCCGGAGCGACATCGATTTCCTTGAGAAACCGGCTCGGCCGCAACAGGTGGGACGGGCCGTCGCGGGTCTCCTCGATCACCGGATAACACAGGTAGAGCTCGTCGGCCGCCCGCGTACACGCAACATAAAACAACCTCCGTTCCTCCTCGAGGTCGGTCGGCTTTTTGAGAGATTGACGCATGGGAAAACGGCCGTCGGCGAGCCACAGGACAAACGTGATCGGCCACTCGAGGCCCTTGGCCTGGTGGATCGTCGACAAGATGAGCTTGTCGTCCGGACGCTCCGCCGCGGAGACGCTCTCTGCGGTCAGGCCCTGGAGCAGGGACAATTCCGATAAAAATGTACATGCATCTGGGAATCGCTCGGCAAAACCGGCGAGGTGGGTGAGGTCGTCTTTTCGCGTATCGGCGTTGGGGAAGTTGCGCTCGGCATAGGCGCTGTAGTGGCCCGCGACAACCTGGCGAATCAACTCACCGGGATTTGCTTTTGCCGGATCTTCGAGCACCTCCCACAGGGTTGCCAGGCGCTCGAGTGCCTGCTTGCCGCGCCCGCGGACGAGTTTTGCTTGTATCCGCAACAAATCTGCACTCGACGGACGCGGGCTGACGGTCGGTTGGTCGCCGATCCCCGCCATCACGTCGGCGACGCGCTCGGCTGTCTGGGCCCCGATACCCGGCCACAGGCGCAGGAGTCGGACCCACGCCAAGGCGTCCTGGTGATTGTGACGCGCCCGCAGGTAACTGACGACATCTTTGATATGTGCCTGTTCAAAAAACCGCAGCCCGCTGCGCACCGAAAACGGAATCTGGCGGCGGGTGAGCTCGACCTGCAACTCTAAACTATGGGCGTGGTTGCGGTAGAGCACCGCGATGCGCCGTAGGGGCAGGTTCTGTTCGTAGTGGAGCTCAAGTACCCGCTGGGCGACAAACTCGGCCTGCTGAAACACGTCGCGCAAGGGCAACACCACCGGCATTTCGCCCGCTTGCTTGTTGGCCCGCAGGGTCTTGCGGTACTGCTGTTTGTTCATCGCAATGCTGCGGTTGGCGAGCTCTAAAATCTGCGGCGTCGAGCGGTAGTTGGTGGTCAACTGCAGAATCTGGGCATCGGGATGCCGGGTGCGAAAGGCGATGATCTGGGCAAAGTCGGCGCCGCGAAAACTGTAGATCGATTGGGCATCGTCGCCGACACAACACAGGCTTTTGTGGTCGCGGGCCATGGCGTCGCACAGGCTTCCCTGCAGGGCGTTGATGTCCTGGTATTCGTCGACCAACACGTGGTCGTACTGGCTGCGCAGGTGGTCGCCGACCGCCCGGTGCTGGGGATGGCTGAGCAATTGGTGCCACTCCCACAGCAGGTCGTCGAAGTCGCACAGGTTCATCTGCCGCTTGCGTTCGGCAAACCGCTGGGCGACCGCTGCCATGGTCGGGACTTGGTCGAGCATCTGCAACCGGTGCATCTCGACGACTTTGCGCAGTGGTGTTTGTGTCCCACGGGACAGACTGATGAGATTGCTGAGTACCTTGGGGTTGGGAAATCGCTTGGCGCTGAGTACCTGTAATCCGAGTTCGGTGATCACCGAGCCCAGCAGCGTGCGGGCGTCTTCTGGATCGAGGATCCCGAAGTCGGGTGAGCGTCCGATCGCCTCGGCATTGCGCCGCAGGATCTGAATGCCGATGTGGTGGAAGGTCCCGGCCGAGGACTTTTGCATGTCGATGCCGAGCAGTTCCTCGACCCGGGAGGTCATTTCGCGGGCGGCACGATTGGTGAATGTACACAATAAAATTCGCTCGGGTGGGCACCCTCCGGCGACGAGGCGAGCGACGCGATAGGTCAGCGTGCGGGTCTTGCCGGTGCCCGCCCCCGCCAACACGAGGATCTTGCCGGCCGGGGCCTCGACCACCGCCCGTTGCTCGGGATTGAGCTCTTGGGTGAGATCAAAGGCGTGGCGACGGGGCGCCCGGGTCTTGAGGACATATTTCACCATGGATCGTTTTAGAGATGTTTCGAGAGGTAGGCGAAGATCTGGTCTTCCATATGCACGCGGTCTTCGAGCTTGCGCGGCATATGGCGCTCGTCGGGGAACAGCAACAGATCGTAGGGTTTGCGGGCGGCGATCAGGGCGTTGATCAGGCGGGCGGTGTGACGGAAGTGGACATTCTCGTCGATCAATCCATGTACCAGCAATAAGTTTCCAGTCATGTCGGCAACATGGGCCATGACACTCGAGTTTTTGTAGCCCTCGGGGTTTGTCTGTGGGGTGCCCATGTAGCGCTCGGTGTAGTGGGTGTCATAGCCGTCCCAGTGGGTCACCGGGGCTCCGGCGACGGCGACGTGGAAGGTCTCGGGCGCACGGGCGAGGGCCATCGCAGACATATATCCGCCGTAGCTCCACCCGTAGATACCGACGTGTTCGGGATCGGCGAGTTTTTCCTGGACCAAGTAGTGCACGCCGTCGACCTGGTCCTGGACCTCGATGTTGCCCATGTCGTGGCGCAGGGCACCTTCGAATTGGAGTCCGCGCCTGGCCGAACCGCGGTTGTCGAGCTTGAACACCAGGATCCCACGGGAGGCGAAGTACTGCGCCCGCATGTCGACGGTGAGCCCCCAACTCTGGGTCACCCGCTGGGCGTGGGGCCCTCCGTAGACCGAGACCATCACCGGGTAGGGGCCGGGGCCAAAGACCCTGGGATCGGGTCGATACACCGCGCCGTGCAGATCGACACCGTCGCGCGACTTGAGTTGCACAAGCTCGGGCGGTGGGAGGTTGAGCTGGGCGACCCGAGGATCGGCCTCGATCGCGAGTTTGCGGATCTCGGAGCCGTCGGCGAGGTTGTTGAGGCTGATCGTGGGCGGGCTTTGAAGCTGGCTGTGGAGGTCGACAAACCGTTTGAAGCCATGATCGAGGGAAACGTGGTGGATCCCCGATTCGCGGGTGATCTGCCGCGACGGACCTCCCTGCAAGGACACGGAAAACAGGTGGCGCTGGGTCGGATCATCGGGGAGCGGGGCGCTGTAGTAGACGGTGCCCGCATCTTCGTCGATGTCGATCAGACCGTCGACCGCCCAGTTGCCCGACGTGAGTGCACGCAGTTGTTTGCCGTCGCGGTCATGTACATACAAGTGGCGAAACCCCGACTGTTCGGAGGCCCACACAAATCCGCCTTCGAGCTCGCCCTGGCCCTTTTCGAACGGGTGCAAGCTGTGGTGGAGGTTGATCCACACATCGGATTTTTCATGTATCAGCAACTTCGATATCCCGGTCTTGGGGTCGAAGCGCAGGAGTTTGAGCTCGGTCTGTTCGCGGTTTTCGACCTGGGCCGTGAGACTGCCATCGGGAAACCATTGCACCCGGGCGAGGTAGATGTCGTCACCAAACCCGACAGACGATCCGAAATCCATCCACACGGTCTTGCCCCCGCCGCGCGGCACAACGCCGAGACGGACCTTGGCATTGGCTTCACCCGCAAACGGATAGGCATGGTCTTCCTGGGCACCCTCCCCGGTTTTGTCCTTGCCCTGGTGAACGATGCGGTAAATCGGGAGATGGGTCTCGTCGACTTCGGTATAGGCGAGGTACTGGCCGTCATCAGACCACCAAAACCCATGGTCACGATCCATCTCTTCCTGGGCGATGTACTCGGCGAGGCCGTTGGTTTTGCCCGTCCCGCGGGCGCCGTTCGTCACTTGCGTGGGTGACGGAGGTTTGCCGTCGGCCGTTTTTTCGGCGGACACGACATACAACTCGGCATCCTGGACATAGGCGATGTAGCGGCCGTCTCGGGTCATCCGGGGATCGAGTGGCGGGGCGTCGCTACCTTCGACGACCAGGCGCAGGGGCTCGCCCGCTCCATCTTGTACATACACGCTTCCCGCCAGCGGCACAAGTACGCGATTGGCCTGTTTCGCCCAGGCGTAGTGGGTCACCCCGAGTCCGCGCACGCGCTGACGTTCGCGCCGGAGTTTTTCCTCGAGCGAGAGATTTTCTTCGGTCACCCCGCCGCCCGGTGGTTGTACGAGCAACGATTCCTCGCCCGTCGCAGGATCGAGGGCGTAGAGCTGGCGACTGAGGCTGCGATCGGGACTGCGGAGGTAGGTCAACGAGCTGTCGTCCGGTGAAAACCGCAACGCAGTCGGCATGATGGTGCCGGGCAGCGGATAGGTCGCGACCTCGACGGTTGTCAGGGCGGGGTTGGAGGTTTCACGTTTGACGGGCTGTTCGGATTGTTTGGGCATCGAGGTGACCTGGGTGGGGGCGGTAGGGGTCCCCTGTGAACACGCGAGCACAAGTCCAACCGCAACGGCGAGCGAGGCGAGCACACCTCGCCGGGCGAGCGAGCAAGTCCATGGACTGCGAGGCAGCGATGCGACATCCCGGCCGGTCGGCGTACCGAGAATACCTGCCTGCCGACGGTGCGGATGCCAACGATGCTGCATGGACGGCATGATTGCAGTCGCGCCTAGCAGTGTCCACGCCTCGCGCGGACGCAAACGGGGTCTGGTCGCCAAAACGTTGGCGAGGCGAAAGATCGGCCGACGGCTTGCAAGTGCATCACAAATTGGTCATACAGCCGCCCGATGAGCACGCTCGCGGAGATCCTCACAGCTGCCGAGACCCGTCCGAAAGTCGTCGCGGCCTGTTCGCAACTAGTCGCCGACGAGGTGAAGAGCAAACGCGGGTTTTCCGGGGCAGCGGTCAAAACCGGCTACAAGGTCGTCACAACCTTCAAACCGACGATCGTGCCCGAGGTCGTCGACAAGTTGCTGCCGGAGTTCGCCGAGGCGTTGCAACCATATTACGAGCGCAGCGGAAACGAGGCGTTTGAGCGTGAACTCGTCGACCACAAAGCGGATGTCGCGGAGTCCCTGTTGGGGGTCACAGACCGCCGGGCCAAGAAAGTTGCGGGGACCCTGCGCAAGGCCTACGACCGCCTGCGGGGGACAGCTTCGAACCACGTCGAAGCTGCGGTTCCCAACCTCGCCCGTGCGCTCGCCCCGTTTGTCTGAAGTGTCTGAATCACGATGACGTGAGTGGCGGGGACCATGGTTGCCCGTTGTCTGAATCATGATGACGCGAGTGAGTGGCGGGGACCATGGTCGCCAGACCTCGGCCGCTTGCCCGTTGTCTGAATCACGCGACGTGCGTGCGACGTCGATCGAACCCGCCGCGACGGAGACGAGGCCAACCAACGTCATGCGGGCCGCAGTGTTTCAAGTCGGCGGAGAAACCGGGTGTGAGGCGAGTCCTCGCCGTTTTGCGACCCCTCAGCTATAAGCCGCCCATGCAAAGCTTCAACGTGTGCCGAGCCCTCGCCTCCGTCGCCTGTGGACTCGCCCTGCTCAGCGCCTGTGACAAGGGCAACACCGTAACCCCCGACAGCGCGCCGGCCGAGCCCCCGGCAACCCAGGCCGAAGTGGTCGAGCCTGCCGAAGAAGCTGCCCCAAAAGACACCCTTGCAACCCTCCTGCGAGACATCCTCGCGGCACCGCACCGCAGCGATGAAAACCGGGCCCGCGACGAGTTCCGCCACCCGGCGCAAACGATCGAGTTTTTCGGAGTCACCCCACAGTCGACCGTGGTCGAACTGTGGCCCGGCGGTGGGTGGTACACCGAAATCCTCGCCCCGCTGCTGCGCGACGAGGGCACGTTGATCGTCACCAGCTTCGACCCCAACGGCGAGCCGGCCTACTACGGGACCAAACAGGCGATCGCACTCAAGGACCTGATCGCCAATCAACCTGAGATCTTCGGCAAGGTGGTCACCGCGATCGTCGGTGTCGATATCGAACTCGACAAAAAGGGCAAGGTCAAAAAGACAACCCTCAAGCCAGACTGGACCCTCGCACCCGAAAGCTCGGTCGATATCGTGCTGACCTTCCGCAACTCGCACGGGTGGTTCAACAACGGCCAAGAGGACCTGATCTACGGCAAGGCGTTTGCGGCCCTCAAACCGGGTGGCGTGTTCGGTGTGGTCCAACACCGGGCAAATGCCGGCGAAGACCCAAAAAAATCGTCCAAGAACGGCTATTTACCCGAGGCGGCCGTGATCGCTAGCGCCGAAAAAGCAGGCTTCAAGCTCGCCGAAAAGTCGGAGATCAACGCCAACGCCAAGGATACCAAGGATTACGAAAAGGGTGTGTGGACCCTTCCCCCGCGCCTGGCACTCGAAGACAAAGACCGCGACCGCTACCTCGAAATCGGCGAGAGCGATCGAATGACGCTGAAGTTCGTCAAGCCCGAGTAGCAGATGACGATGGGCCGGCGAGGCTGCGCTCGAGGACATCCTCGATCGCAGCCGCCGACGTTGGGCCCGCTGCGCGGTTCGTGTTAACCTCGAGGTATGTTACGCAGCTTGGATTATCGAACCGTACGCGGGCTGTTGCTGGCGTCCCTGTGTGTGGGGGGATGCAATGGCGAGTCCCAAACGTCGGAGACCGACACGGAGTCGGAGACCACGGACGCAACCGATCCCACCGATCCAACCGATCCAACCGATCCGACGACCGCTCCGACGACCATCACCTCGGCCGGGCCAGACACCAATACGATGACGGATCCGACCGATCCGACCGACCCGACCGACCCGACCGACCCGACCGATACCCAGACGACGACCGAGCCTGAATCCTGCGAGGATGCGATCCAAAACCAGGATGAGTCCGATGTCGACTGCGGCGGCGAGACCTGTGAACCCTGCGAGGTCGATCAAATGTGTACCGTCAACGAAGACTGCGCGTCGGAAGCGTGTCTCGACGGCGCCTGTATCGACCCCGAGTGTTTCACCGACGAGGAGTGTCCATCGACCACCTGCGCGACCGGAAGTTGCAACGACCAGTTCGCCTGCGAGTCGACGCCGAATGACGGGGTGATGTGTGTCGATGAACTTGTATGCACAATTGGTGAAGGCACGTGCATGGATGGCGTGTGTGTCGATCCCGAGGGTCCCGAGGCGATCCTGCTCGCCGATGTGGATGCCGGTGACAACGGCTATGTGCTCAACGGTGAGGCGGCGTTCGACTTCTCCGGCAAGTCGGTGCACGCCGTGGGCGATGTCAACGGCGACGGGGTCGACGACGTGATCGTGGGGGCCTTCGGCTCGGACGCGTACAACGGCCGCAGCTATGTCGTGTTCGGCAAGGCCGACGGCAACGCGGTCGAACTCGCGGATGTCGCCAGCGGTACCGGTGGGTTTGCCATCGATGGCGAGGCCGAGGGCCACTACTCGGGCTATTCGGTTTCGGGCGCGGGTGATGTCAACGGCGACGGATTTGCCGACGTGATCGTCAGCTCGTACCACGCGGCTCCCAACGGCAACAATTCCGGACGTAGCTATGTCGTGTTTGGCAAGGACGACACCAACGCGGTTGCGCTGACCGACGTCGCCGACGGTGTGGGAGGTTTCCGCATCGACGGTGAGGCCGCGCAAGACTTCTCCGGGATTTCGGTCGCCGGCGGTGTGGATGTCAACGGCGACGGCCTCGACGATGTGATCGTCGGAGCGTTCCGTGCCGACGGGGGCGACATGGACAGCGGCAAGGCCTACGTGGTGTTCGGCAAGGACGACAACACCGACCCGGTCGCCCTCAGCGAGGTTTACTTCGCCATGGAAGATGGGTTTGCGATCGCGGGTATCAACTCGTCCGACTTTGCCGGTCGCGCGGTCGCGGGAGTTCCCGATATGAACGGAGACGGCTCCGACGAGATCCTGGTCGGCGCATTTCGAGCCGATCCAAACGGGGGAAACTCGGGAGCGGCCTACGTCGTGTTCGGCAAGGACACACCCGACTTGGTCGAGCTGACAACGGTCGCAAATGGCGAAGACGGGTTTGTCCTCAACGGCGAAGCAGCCGGGGACCTCGCGGGTTTCGCCGTGACCGGACTTCAGGACCTCAACGACGACGGTCGCGGGGATCTTGCAATCGGAGCCTGGCGAGCCGATCCCAACGGCGAGAGCTCCGGCCGTGTGTATGTGGTCTTTGGAACCGATGCGACCGCAGCCATCGAACTCAGTGATATCGCAGCGGGTACCGGGGGATTTGCCCTCGATGGCGAGGCTTCCGAGCAGCATGCGGGAACCGCTGTCGGCAACGCCGGAGATGTCAACGCCGATGGGCGTGGCGATCTGATCATCGGCGCATCGGGATGGGGTGATACCAACGACGGACGCGCGTATGTCGTCTACGGAACCGGTGATACAGCAACGATTCAACTCGCGGATCTGGTCGCGGGCCAAGGCGGGTTTGTGCTCGAAGGTGAAGCCGGATCGGGTGGCCTCGCCGGAACATCGGTGAGCGGCGCGGGGGATGCCAACGCCGACGGATACGACGACCTGATCGTCGGGGCAAATCTCCTAAACGCAAGTGCAGGACGTAGCTACGTGGTGTTTGGCGGTCCCTGCGAGCCCTAGCGGTGCCGGCACCAACGTGTTCTACGCGGGGTTTTTGTCGTTTCATGCATCGTCGGCCCGGCGAACGTGCGTGCCGGCGCAAACGCGAGGCGCGTTCAAGAAAAACCTGTCGTTACAAAACGGCAGCCTGGTGGACTGCAGCCTGGTTCCAGCGAGTCACCCCGTGGTTTGCTCGCGTCCACGAGTAGCGGACACTGTCAGCGCGTCGAGAAACCGCAGGCCGCTGGCTGGTATCGCGGGCGCGCGACGTGTTCAAGATCAGCAGCATGTGGCGCGTCGAGAAACTGCGGTCCGCTAGCTGTCCGCCGGCGGCGGGACGACCTTTTCGCCACTGTCCTCGTCGGGATGCTCCGGCAGGACAAACTCTCCCGACCCACCGGTGTACATGCTGTGGATACCAGAGGCCTCATCCTGCAAATCGGGGAGTAACCCACTCATACTCTCGGCTTCGGACACGGCTGCGGCACTCGCCTGCGGTGCATCTGGTTCGGCCTCGACCTCGGGTTTTGCCGGGGCCTGCTCGCCCTGGTCGGGCTCGTCGAACAATACCGGATCCCCCTGGAAACCGCGGGCGCTGTGGACCAACAGAGTGGTCGGCAGGGCCGAAAGCAGCGAGTTCATACGGTCGAAGAAATCCTTGGCCGGCTCGCGCGCATCGGGCAGACGCATGCCGACGATCGCGAGGTCGACGTGTTTGCTCTGGGCCTCCATGATCTCGCGGACACTGCGATCTTCGCGGAGGATCACACAGGGCTGGGCATCCAAGTGTGCAGATACAATCACCTTGCTGATCGACTTGCGAACGTTGACCTGCTCTTCTTTGGTGTTGACGACGGTGACGATCTCGACGGCGGCCTTGCGCCAACGGACGTGGGCGGTAATCAGGTAGGCGAGCAGAAGCATCAGCCCGCCGTTGTGCTGGAGACCACCCCACCACACCTGGATCTTGCGGGCACCGCCGAGACGTTTTTGGCGGTCGTAGTGGACCAACAACAAGGAGCGATCGAGGAGTGCCAAGTCGCGGAGCATCTGCAGATAGCTGCGCTGTTTGTCGGCGTTGGTCGGCCACCCCAACATGATGGTGTTGGTCTCAAAGCTGCCGACACCGTAGGACTGGGCGACCGCGACGACCCCCCGGTAGAGGTCGTTGACAATGTCGACGCGGCAAAACACATTGGGAAACCGGTTTTGTAGCGCACGGTCGAGCTCGTCGCGCAGGCGGTTGCGATCGGGGGCGAGCTTGGCCACCTTGCCACGCAGCAAATACATGTATGTGACGATCCCGCGGTCCTGAACGATGGCGGAGCCTAACTCCAACAGGTGCAGCCGCTTCTTGCCGCCACCGCCCAAGATCAGGAGGTTGGGTCGCCAGTTGGACGGGTGGAACTCGGCCCGGCGCAGTTGGTTGAGCGCGGTCTGGACCAGGGCCGACCAAATTCCGTGGCGCGCATCCCCCCAGGTCGCCTCCATGTTGCGCCGCTGGACACCGATGTAGATCAGCGAACACAACACAAACGAGGCGATCATCGCCGGGAGGTTGATGATGCTCATGACGTAAAAACACCCGGCACCGCCCGCCAAACTGATCCACGCCGGAACGGCAAAGGTCGGGCGAAAACTCGGGCTGCTGGCCCATTTCTCGAGCCCGCTGGCGAGGTTGGTAAACCCGTAGGTGGCCAAGAAGAACATCGTCAGCAGCGGGGCGATTGCGCTGAGGTCCCCGAGCAACACACCGACTTGGGCGAGCAGCAGGGTGAAGACAATGCCGACGCGGGGCTCGTTGGTCGGTCCGGATCCGCGGGCGAAGATCTGGGGGACCAACTTGTCAAAGGCCAGTGCCTGCAGGGTTCGCGGTGCGGTCAAGAAGCTGCCCAGGGCACTCGAGAGCGTGGCCCCCCACACCCCGGCATAAAACGCCGCCGGAATCGAGGAGATCGTGGCGACGATGGATCCCGTCTCGGATACGAGTTGTTCGGGCGAGGCGTTGTAGGCCAGCCAGATCGGGAAGGTCATGTAGACCACAAACCCGCAGGCAACCGCCAACAGGGTGCCCAACGGCAATGCCCGGCGCGGGTTTTTGAGGTCGCCGGACATCCCGACGCCGGCCATGATCCCGGTGACCGCCGGGAAGAACAGGGCAAACATCGGCCCAAAGCCGACACCACCTTCGTCGACCGTGCGCCACCAAGTGATCGATTCGGGCGCATCCGGGTTGGTGCCGGTGAAAAACGAAATCAGCGAGATGCCGATAAACCCCATCACCACGTACTGGGCCTTGATGGCGAGGTCCGCACTTTTGTAGGTGACCAGCGCCAGCAGCCACAGGACGATCGAACTGATCGCCCAGTCCGGCATGAACTGGACCTCGGCGGGGAGGATCGGCCGCAGCGATTCGGTAAACCCGACGATGTAAAACGTGATGCTGATCGCCTGGGCTAAAAACAGCGGCACGCCGATGGCCGCACCCGCGGGGGCGCCGAGCGAGCGACTGATGATGTAGTAGGCCCCACCGGCGCGGACGGTCCGATTGGTGGCGATCGCTGAGATCGACAGACCCGTGGCCACGGTGATCAGGTGGGCGACGATGACGATGAGCCAGGCTTGACCGAGGCCGGTGTTGCCGAGAACCTCGCCGAAGCGCAGGTACATGATCACGCCGAGGATCGTCAGGATGCTCGGCGTGAACACCCCGCCAAACATGCCGAACCCGTGTTCTTTGACCCCGCCGTGAGACGCGGTCGAGGAGCTGCCTCCCCCACTTTGATCGGCCGTGCTCATCACCAATGGGCCCGCACACGGTACCCGCTCCTGGAGTCAGCGAAAAGCCCCATTTAAGATCGCGGCGGAGGTGACTCGTCCGGCGAAGGATTCGGGCCGCGACAGACTGTCGAGGTCGGTGCGTGGGTTCTCGTGGCTTCGAGCCGGCTTTTTTAGATCGCTATGGGGGTGATTCGCTCGGGCCGCGACCAGACGGGTGCGTGGGTTCTCGTGGGTTCGAACCGAGCGAGGGTTGCAAAGGTGCGCAACCATTGGAGGCACGGACAGTCGGACCGATGTCGTAACAAAATATGCGACGACGGCGCGTGCTAGCCACTACAGCCAGCCGAGGATCACGGAGGTGATGAGCAATGCGCCCACAGCTCCCAACACGGCGAACGAGAGCGTTCGCAGGCTCGAGCTCGGGGCCGGGGGATCGGGCAATGTGAATGCCGGCCGCGACTCTCGCTCACGCTGCATCCGCTCGCGCAGGGCGGTCGGCGGTTGGGTCCGGGCGCGGGCGTGTTTGCGAACCACGGTGCGCTTGCCCGGTTTCACCTCGGGCGTGTCGTCGACGCGGGCTGCGACGGACTGGTACATCCGCGTGGCCTGCTCGTCGAAATCCTCGTCATCCGGTTGCGACGCTGTGACCTGCGGTTGCACGACCTTGCCGCGTTCGATCGAGGCTGCCCGCGTCCGCGACTTCGAGGTTGTCACCTTGCGCCGCGTGCCAGAGGCCGATGCCATACCCGAGCCTACGCGTGCGCCAGAGGTCGATGCTCCGGCCGAAGCGACGCCCGCCCCGGAGGCACCTGGACTCGTCGGCACCCGGCGAGCCCGCGACCCGGACGCACCCGGACTCGTCGGTACCCGACGGGCCCGCGACCCGGACGCACCCGGACTCGTCGGTACCCGGCGG
>CAZUPD010000001.1:0-23301 GCA_964621785.1 uncultured Nannocystaceae bacterium | reverse complement strand
CGGGCCCGCGACCCGGACGCACCCGGACTCGTCGGTACCCGGCGGTGGCGGGAACTCGATGTACTTGCAATTTTTCGCATCCGGGTACTCGACCCCGCAGCATTCGCAGGCACACGACCCTCGTGAAAGGCCAACAATGTGTCCCGCACATCCTCGGCGGAGGGCGGGCGGCGTTCAGCTTCGGAGTTCAACATACGATAGATGTATCTGCGCAGAGGTTCGGGGGGACAATCGGGCGTATCGCGGGGCAGCGGACGCGGCTTTTCTTTGAGTTGGCGCAGCAGGGTATGCATCGGGGACTCGGCCGTCCACAGCCGATCGCCGGTGATGCACTCCCACAGCACAACGCCCAAGGCGTAGATATCGGCGCGCTCATCGTAGTCGCCACCGACGAGCAGCTCGGGCGCGACATAGCCGGGGGTGCCGACGACAAACCCGGCCTGGGTGAGTTTTTGTTGCTCTGGATCGGCGCCGTAGCAACTGGCCAGACCAAAGTCGAGAACCATCGCCCGCAGGCTCCCGTCGGCCTGTGGCTCGAGCATCACGTTGGAGAGTTTGAGGTCGCGATGGATCACCCCGGAGGCATGGGCTGCGATCAACGCCTCGGAGATCTCTGCCCCGATCTTGCACACGCGCTTCCAGTGGATCTGGTTTTCGGCCTCGAGCACCTGCACCAGATCCTTGCCGTGCATCAGTTGCATGACCATGAACGCACCGCCATCGGGCATCTCACCGTACTCGAGCGAGCGGACGACATGGGGGTGGTGCAACCGTGAACTCGCCTGGGCTTCGCGTTCGAACCGGGCGGCAAACTGATCCTGCTTGGCGAGGTCGGGTTGCAAAATCTTGATCGCAACCTCTTGCCCACCTGAACGGGGTACAGCCGCATAGACCGATCCCATCGCCCCCTCCCCGATCTTCCGCATCAGATCGTAGCGGCCGTCGATCACCTGGCCGGAGAGGTTGGGGTGAGAAGTTGCTTGTGCAGTCATGCGGTCGGTCGGACAGTACCAGGTTCTGTCGGCGCTGAGCAGGCGAACGCCCGACTGACTGGTGAGACATCCGCTGCCGTCTGCCGGCTGACGGGCAAGGTTTCACTCGAGATCGAGGGAACATCTCACTGCGTCGGATGTCCCGAGGATCCCGTGTGACACTCGATCGATCGACCGAAGCATCGGTCGAGGGGACTGGACTAACCGATCGCCCGCAGCGGGTTGTAACAGGGGCTCGCGTACGGGTGGTAGAGCATCACGTAGTTGAGCTCGCGCGACTGGTCCTCACCCATCTGAAAAAAGTCGGTCGAGAGTAAAAACCGGTGGGTAAACCGCGGGTCGAGTTCCTCATCGACTCGGATCCTGCGCACCTTTTGCTCGTAATCCGTCAAAAATTGGGTCAGAACCTCATCTTTGAACTTGAGAAAATCGAGTTGCTGGCGGATCTTCTCCTGCATGCCCCGGGCGCCCGGGGACAGGCCTCCGAGGTAACCCAAGTTGTGGGCGATGGCGGCACCCGTGGCCCCGACAGCTGTCACTGAAGCCCCTGCGATGAGAAACTTTCGCCGGTTCACCGCCCCACCATAGCACTCGATTCGCCGCAATGTTTTCCCGGAAACCCGACCCAGCCTCTTCCCCTTCCTTGTCTTCCGGCCCGCGCGACCACTGGACGGACGGACAGACCCGAGGTGCCGCACCGAAACGTGTGTGTGCATTTGCAACTCGCCTCGAGCTCATCGCCGCGATCTCTGGCCTGTTGCTCACCTCTGGGTGCAAGGGCCAGGCCGCCGGCCCCCTGCCCACACCGGCCCCCGAGGAGGTCCCCGCCCTCCTCGAGCTCGGCAAACAACTCCACGTTTCCCACACCTGCAACACCTGCCACTCCCTCGACGGCTCGCAACTCAACGGGCCTAGCTTTAAAGGCATGTTCGGGACCGAGACCACCCTGGTCGACGGCACCAAAGTCGTCCGCGATGTCGACTACTTGGTCGAATCGATCCGCGATCCCGGGGCGCAGATGGTCAAGGGTTACAAGCCGCTGATGAACCCCTACCCCAACCTCGACGAGCGTTCGCTGCAGGCGCTGATTGAGCTCATCAAGTCGGTGAAGTGAGATGCCAGTCGAGGGGACCTACGATTTGATCGTCGCCGGCACCGGGTTTGCCAGCACGTTTTTTGTCCACAAGGCGCTGACCCACCTGCCCAAAGGTGCCCGCGTGTTGTTTTTAGAACGTGGCCAAAAGGTCAGCCACGCCGAACAGCTCGCGCGTCGCGGCCAGCGGCTGCCCTACCACGACATGTACGAGAACGCGACCGAGATGGACAAGCGCTGGCGGTTTAACGTCTCGGTCGGCGGCGGCTCCAACTGCTGGTGGGCCTGCACCCCGCGGATGCACCCCGAGGATTTCCAGCTGCAAACCAAATACAAGGTCGCGGTCGACTGGCCGGTGAACTACGACCAATTAGAGGCGTACTACTGCGAGGCCGAGGACATCATGGAGATCGCCGGGCCGTCCGACAGCTCGCCGTTCCCCCGCTCACGCCCCTATCCCCAGGCGGCACACAAGCTGACCGACCCCGATAAGTTGCTTAAGCAAGCAACCCCCAATCGATTTTTTGCCCACCCCTGTGCGCGCCCCTCGGGTCCCACCCGCAGCGGGCGGGCGGTGTGCTGTGCCTCAGGCGTGTGTCACCTGTGTCCGGTCGACTCCAAGTTTACGATCCTCAACAGCATGGGCCCGGTGTTCGAAGATCCGCGGGTCACCCTCGAACTTGGGGCCCAGGTCCTCGGGGTCGATGTCGAGGGCGGGACGGCCTCGGGCGTGGTCTACCGCGACCCCAGCGGCAAGGAGCTGCGCGCCAAGGGCAACCTGGTGGTGCTCGGCTGCAACGCGCTGTTCAACCCACTGATCCTCAAACGCTCCGGCCTCGACGGGCCCCAGGTCGGCAAGGGCCTCGTCGAACAGGTCAGTATCTCCGGCCATGTCCTGTTCAAAGGTGTCAAAAACTTCCAGGGCAGTACGAGCATCACCGGCCACGGTTATTGGCTCTACAACGGACGCCACCGGGCCCGCCACGCCGGCGCCCTGGTCGAGACCTGGAACGTACCCAACCTACGGGACCTTCGCGGACGCTGGCGCGAGCGCCTGTGGTTTAAAGTGATCTTCGAGGACCTGCGCCAAGACGTCAACGAAGTCGTGCCCTCCGAAACCGATCCAGAAAAACCCAAGGCGATCTTCAAGCGGCGATCCAACTATGCAACCCGCGGCTTTCGAGCGGCACATACACGGCTCGAGCGGGTGTTTTCCAAACTGCCGATCGACGAGTTCAACCTCGGGCAACGCCCGGCCGCATCCGAGGAACACATCCTGGGCACCACGGTCATGGGCAGCGATCCGCAGCAAAGCGTGGTCGACCGACACATGGTCCACCACAAGGTCCGCAACCTGGTCGTGGCCGGCAGCGGCGTGTTCCCGACGGCCGCACCGGCCAATCCATCGCTGACGATCGCGACACTGTCGCTGTGGTCGGCCGACAAGCTGTTCGGCAACTCCGGTGCCTGACAGGCGGATTTCAGCAATCCCGGCTAACTCAAGATCGCAAACGTCTGTTGGTTGAGCGCAACCACCTGCTCCCCCGACCACAACTCGCGCATCTCGACAACAAAGTTGTCCGAAGTCGCCACCGCCTCGGCCTGGAAATAAAGCGGCTGATCGGCGGGAAGAGTCCGCGGGTCGACCAACAATTGCATCGTGTAGCCAATCGTTGCAATTGCACGAAACTGCTTCGACGATGCGATCACCGCGGGCCACCAGCTGTCGAGGAGGCCCATGATCGCCGCCTCGTCAAGCGCCTGTGGGGCAACTTTTTCGCGGACCCATCCCCCGATCCGCGACGATTCGACGCCCGACACCGGCAGTGGACCGGTCGAGCGAAACTCGTAGTGGCGGGTAAACACGGGTCCCATCGGCGGTCCCATCGGCAGCGGCTCGATGCCTTGCCACGCCGGGGGGTTCGGCGGAGCCGGGTGGTAGTGGACCGGAGGAACATCGCGCGGCGAGGCGAGAGCCGCACTTGCGCGGGCGATCAGTTGATCGCCTTGCAACAGGCGGCCGTCGAGATAGGTGACACTTCCACCGCGCCGTAGGGTCGATACATGTACAGTCACAGGACCCGGCAACAACCGGGCACACAGATCGGCCGAAAGTGATCGCAACCTGCGTGTCCCGTCGGGTTCCGACATCACGATCGCCCGCGCGAGCATGCCGATCGCAATCCCGCCAAAGGCCCCCTTGCCCTGTTGCCAACCATCGGGCACAGAGCCATAAAACCCTGTTTGTGGGCCATCGAGCACTCGCAGAGCGGTCGCCCGTTCAAATTCCGAAAGCGCTTGCGTCATCGTCGACTCCCCTGAAAAATCGTGGTCCATGCGGATTGCTCTGATTTGCGGCAGTCTACAGGCACGCTCGAGCAATCGGACGCTGCTCGAACGCGCAGTCGCATTGGCGGCCCGTGAATTTTCTCGAACTCCCGGCGCACTCGACCTCGCGTTTGCCGATGCCGTCGGAGACCTCCCACTTTTCAATCCCGACCTCGAAGCGTCCAACCTCGGGGTCGTGAGCCAATGGCGGCGGGAGATCGCTACCGCCGATGCCCTGCTGATCGCCTCGCCGGAGTACGGGCACAGCCTCCCGGGTAGTCTCAAAAATGGCATCGACTGGTTGATCGGCACTGGGGAACTCGAGTGCAAGCGGGTGGCGATCACCGCGTCGGTCCCCCACCCCGACCGCGGACGTCGCGGACTCGATGCTTTGCGGCAAACCCTCGCGGCGGTCTCGGCAGAGGTTCTCTGGGATCAAGCGCTCGTCCGTGGGCCCGACTTCGATACGGAGTTGCGCAAATTGCTAGAGGTCTTTTCTCCGCTCCGGGAGCCCGCCTGATATCCGACGAACGACTGCGGGCCGGTCTGATTGCATCTACAAATTATCGATCGTGAGAGCGCGGTCTTGCGCAGCCAGCCCGCGTGCGCGCGGGGATTTTTCTCGTGCGTCGGCTCGCAGGATTTTTTCGCGGCGTCTCGGTTCGAGAAGCTGCGGGCGTGCCGAAAAGGGCGAGGTGGCGTGTCGAGAAATCCACATGCTGCTACCGTGCCCGCAGTGAAGATCGCCACACAGGTCCGACTGCTGGCACTCGGCCTCGTGCTGTTGACCGCTGCCCTGCTAGGCGTGGTGGTGTACTGGGGCTTTGACTCGTTGATCGCACAACAACAGCGGACCAGCGTCGAGCGATTGGTCGACCTCGAGGGACGACGACTCGCTTCCGCATTCGACGAGCTGATCCACGACGCGGCGTTCCTGCAGGCCCTGCCAGCGGCCACCGAACTCATGCACGCGCCGCCGGAGCAGCAGGAGCAACTGCGCGACGAGTTGGCCGATCAGTTTGCCGTCATGGTTCTGGCCAAACCGATGTATGAGCAAATTCGTCTGATCGGTGTGGCCGATGGCGGTCGCGAGTTGGTGCGGGTCGATCGCGCGGGTGATGGCACCACACGGGTGAGCGAGACACAGCTGCAAGCCAAAGGCACGCGCCACTACTTTGTCGGCGCGATCGGGCTTGCCCGCGACCAGGTCTATGTCTCCCCGATCGATCTCAACCGAGAACACGGTGAGATCGAGGTGCCCCATCGCCCGGTGGTTCGGATCGCCCGCTCCCTGCGCGACCGCAACGATCGGGTGTTTGGGGTCGTGGTGATCAACGTCGATTTTGACGCCCTGTTCGACGATCTCTACGGCGCCGAGGACACGCGGTACACCTACTTCTTGACCAACTCGGCGGGGGACTTCCTGGTGCACCCGGATCCGAGTCACCAGTTTGGCTTTGACCTCGGACATCGCCACCTCGCCCAGGACCAATTCCCCCAGCTCGAAGACCCGTTTGCACGCCGCGCAAACGAGTCGTTTGCACGGATCCCCGGTGCTGCAGTGTCTTTTCGTCGCGTTGCGATCCCAGCGAGTCACGGGCCGGATGCGGTCTATCTCGGGATCCTCGCCGCGTCGACGGTGACCGACCGCGGGACCGTCGAAGTCGCCACGCGTGCGTTGGGTTTTACGATCGGCCTGATGGTGGTGGCGGTCTTCCTGGCGGTCTTCCTGTCACTCCTGCTCGTGCGTCCCCTGCGACGGATCACAACTGCTGCAAATACAATTGCATCGGGGAACACATCCGAGCGGTTGCCGGTCATGCGCACCGACGAGATCGGCGTCTTGGCCCGATCGTTTCAGCATATGGTCGATGTGTTGGGGGAAAACGAGGAGCGTCTTGCCGCCACCAACGAGCGCCTGCAACAGGCCAACCGCGACCTCAGCCACTTTTCCCATATCGCCGCCCACGACCTTCGCGAGCCCGCCCGCAGGGTCGCCACACTTGCCGATTTGGTGTTGTTTGAGGAAGCACAGCGGCTCTCGCCGGACGGGCAACAGGTGTTGGAACGCATGCGTGCGTGTTCTGAGGATATGTTGCGGCGGATCACCGACCTGCGCGCCCTAACTGGAATCGGTTCGTCTGTGCCCGTGCGGTCGCAGGTGTCGCTCGACACATTGCTCGACGAAATCTTGTCGGAGGTTGCATCGGATCTCGCCAGCCGCGGGGTCGAGGTCACCCGACCAGACCTCCCGAGCTTGTCGCTGTACCGAAACCTGGTGGCCGTGCTGTACCGCAACCTCGTCGCCAACGCCCTGCAACACAGCGAGCCCGGCGCGTTCCGACTGACATTTGCCGCCAGCCAAGATGACGACGGAAACTGGGAACTCGCGGTCCACAACACCGGCTCCAGGATTCCGGACACTCGCCTCGAAACGATTTTTTATCCCTTTACGCGACTCGGGACAGGCGGCAACACGGGGATCGGACTTTCGATCTGTCGCCGGATCGCCGAACTCCACGGAGGTTGGATCCGTGCCACCTCCAAGGCGGATGGGGTAGAGTTTCGCTTCCACCTCGGAGATACGCGTGACCCAGCAAACCTCCCCCCAAAGTCCGATCGTCATGGTCGACGATAATCCCGACGATCGAATGGTCGCCGAGCGCTGTTATCGACGCAGCCGCCACAAGCTTCCATTCTTACAACTCACCAGCGGGGATGCGTTGCTCGAGTATCTCGAAGGCGTGGCCAGCGGGGAGCGACCAATGCCGGCGCTCGTCCTCCTCGATATCAATATGCCTGGTTTGAACGGGTTTGAGGCCCTGGAACAGGTGCGTCAACAGGAGATATTTCGCGAAGTTCCGGTCGTCATGATGCTCACCAATTCCGATAACCCGGACGACATCCGACGCTCGCGGGAACTCGGCGCCAGCGATTTTTTTGTCAAGCCGATGCGGCTCGCCGACTACGTGCAGTTCTTCGAGAACCTCCCGCTCTAGCACGGGTCCTGCAAGCTTCGGCAACTTGCAAATACACGCGCTACACCCCGGAGATGTAGAGAATCCCCAGACACATCTCGTCGTTGGTTCCCTCGCCCCACTCGATATCCGCGGCTGGAAGCTGCACACCATTTTCGAACGGCTGGTTCTCCGGTGAGTTGTCCCAGTGGCACTCGATCCGCAACTCCTCGCCGGGCTGGACTGTCACCGGTTGCTGCAGGCGGTAGTTGCCCTGCCAGTTGAAGTCCCAGCGCGGGACGCTGAGCAGACACTCGTCGTCGCCTCCGACGATGCTCAAGTTGCCCCGGGTACCTCGCGTATGCATATGGAGCCCGACATCGTGGATGACATAGGGATCGCCCGGACCAAACGGACCGTCGGGGAAGATGATCGGCAACCCGAGACCGACATCTGCCTGGTAGGTGTGGACAACATCTTTTTCACCCGCCGGGATCGGCATCGGCTCGGCCCCCTGGGGCCACTGCGGGTTGGTAAACGGGAGCACAGCCGCCGGGCGCTCGACCGAGGGCGCGGTGCGAAACAAGACCTTCGACTGGTCCGGACCCGCACCGGGATAGGTGTGGTAGTGCATTTGGACAACCACCATCGACCCCGGTTCGATTTTTAGCCCGGTCCCCTCGGGCATCGCCCCGCCGGTGTTGCCGGGCACCCATCCTCCGAGCCACGGCACCCGACCTTGCCCCTCGCCACCGGGACCGCCGTAGCACAGATATCCCGGATCGGGATCGGCCTCGTCGAGGGCGACAAAGTCCGCGACCTTGTCCGGATCGATATTGAACGCGATCACGTGGTGCACGATCTGGCGCTCGCCGGGAACGATGGTAAAGGCGGTGATATAGGAGGTCTCGTCCTCCGGCCACTCGAGCAAAAAACACCGGTACTCATCGGGTGCGATCGTCGGGGTAAACGGCTCCGGCAATTGCAGCTGCACATTAAAGTCAATCGGGTCGGCGGGGGTGTCGTCGACCTCCGGCGCATCGGCCGGATCTCCCTCGGGGGTATCATCCGCGATCCAGGCGAGAATTTTCTGGCGGTCATCATCGGCGAGCGAAGCATCGTGTTGATAGGTCTGGCAGCTGTTGTCAGGCGGCCATGGGGGCATCGTTTGGTCCTCGAGGGCCGACGGTAGCGCAGACGCAATTGCAGCTACATCTTCATAGGTCTCCAGCGAAAACGGAGCAATGTTCCCCGGGCTGTGACAGCCGACACAGGCGCTGTCCAAAATCACCTTGATATCCCGATAGTAGGTCAGCTCAGCTGCGGACGAGGAGTCACTCTCCGAGCCGCTCTCCGATGCCGACTCCCCAGCATCACCTTTGCAGGCTACGATGGTGGTTCCCAACAACAGACCGAGGACGAGTCGATGCATGCCGCTATCACAGCACAAACACCCGAGAATGTGTGGAAATTCGAAGCTTGCAACGCTGCGTGAGTGGACGCTGCGAGCAGCGCACGATCAAGGGCCCCTGAAAGCCAGTGCAGCAAACACCGTTGTCTCGGTGCGGAACCTTTGGGTGCGTGCATTTGCAATGCCCGGGTGAGAAGTGGGCGAACCTCGTCGATGTGCCAGAGAGCTCCGCGGAGCTCCGCTGCAACAGCCGGACCATCCCGCGCACCGGTTGCTTTGGGCAGCGAGTGGAGACACGATCTCGGCACCCCCTCGGGATCGATCGCTGGCGCCGATTCACGCCGGAAGTCCACAAAATTGTGTTTGCGCAAGCAACGATTCGACCTTTGGGGACTTGATCGAAACAGCCAACTGACGTCCTATGGATCGCGACGACTTGCATTTGCAACCTCGTCCGCACCGACCCCTGATCGTCCCACAACGGACTGCGAGGACACATGCCCTTCTCTCTGCTCACCGCTCTGCTCGTTGCCACCACCGTCCCGCCCGATGCCCAGATGGGTGACGGCCTGCGTGACCAGCCCCGTTCGACCTCCACGCTCGGGGCGGACCTCTCGCCTGCACTCATCTGCCCCGACGGACCGACCCTCTACGGCATCGACGTCAGCAAGTGGCAAGGCTCGATCAACTGGGCCGCGGTCGCTGCCGACGGGGTCAAGTTCGCGTTCATCCGGGCTTCGGACGGGACCGGTTACATCGACGAATACTTCCACCAAAACTGGGAGCAGGCCAAGCAAAACGGTATCACGGTCGGCGCCTATCAATTCTTTCGCCCCAATCAAAATCCGACCGCGCAGGCCGAACTCCTGCTCGAGATGATGGGCACCCTCGGACCCGAGGATCTGCCGCCGGTGATCGACGTCGAGGCGACGGGTGGGCTCGGCCCCGGAGCCATTGCATCTGCAATCAGCGAGTGGCTCAGTGTGGTCGAGCCGGCCGTCGGAGCCAAACCGTTTGTCTACACCTCGCCGGGCTGGTGGAACGGCAATGTCAACTCGCCCGACTTCGGTGACCTCCCGCTGTGGGTCGCCCATTGGGGCACCAACTGTCCCAGCATGCCCAATGGGTGGAGCGACTTTGTGTTTCACCAAACCAGCGACTCGGGCAGCGTCGGCGGCCTCTCGCCGGTCGACGAAAACGTGTTCAACGGCGATGCCGCGGCCCTCGACAATTGGACCCTCGCGCCGGTTGTCTGCGGCGATGGTATCTGCTCGGCGTCCGAGTCTGCCGATACCTGTCTCGAAGATTGCCCCCCGTGTGGGGTCATCGGGCCCGAAGGCGGAATCATCGACGACCAAGACGCGTGCTGCGAGCTCTACGGCGATCCCGAATACTGGCGCGAGGAGGCGGCAGGATTCGGCGGACACCTCGTCTGGACCCACACCACCGACTGGGCCGACCCGGCGAACTACGTGTTCTGGCGCCTGTTCTTTGAGCAAGGTGGAGAATACGAAGTCCTGCTCCACCTCGTGCCCGAGTTCTCGTACTCGACCCAAGCGCGTTACAAAGTACGTGCCGGCGGAATGCAATCCAACGTCCAGTTCAACCAATCCACGGCCGACGGCTGGTACTCCCTCGGCGTGTTCTCGTTTGCCGCCGGCGGCGACCAGTTCATGCGGCTCGACGACAACACCGGCGAATCCAACGAGGCCATGGTCCGACTCGGCGTCGACGCGGTGAGCTTTGAGCCACTGGTCGAGGGTACGACCGGGGATTCCGGTGATGATACAAGTGATACCGACGATCCCACCGACGACACCACCGACGACACCACCGATCCCGACCCCACCGGCGATCCGACACTCGATCCCACGACGGGCTCGACCGGAAGTCTGACGGGTGAGGATTCGTCCGACGAGACCTCCGGAGGGGCCAGCGACAGCGCAGCCCTGCCCCCCGATTTCGGCCAAGACGATGGAGGTTGCGGATGCCGGCAACAAACACCCAACAACACCGGCTTGCTACTCCTGCTCCTCGCCGGCGGCCTCGTGCGAAGGCGACGAGCCCCATGAGCACCCGAGGGCATCGATGACTGACCGCTATCAGACCATCTACCGGCAACACGCGGATGCCTATGACGAGCTGATCAAGGCCGAGGACTGCGACGGCCATCTGCTGCCGGCGATCCTACAACTCACACCTGTCGCCGGTCAGCGGGTGCTCGACATCGGAGCGGGCACCGGTCGTCTCACCCGTCTGTTGCTGGGCGCAGGGGCTGCGCACGTGATCGCACTCGACCAGTCTGCGGCGATGTTGAAGGTCGCCTCGCAGCACCTGAGCCGCGAACACCCCGACCCCGAGCGCTGGCAACTGGTCTGCGGTGACGCATCCAGCCTCCCGTTCGGAGACGGCCGCTTCGACCTAGTCGTCGCCGGTTGGGTCTTTGGTCATACAACCAGCTGGCACCCCACGACCTGGCGCGACGAAATCACAACCATGCTCGCCGAGATCCAACGCGTCCTCACCCGACCGGGCACCGCGCTGATCTTCGAGACCATGGGCACCGCCAGCGAAACACCTGGCCCTCCAAATGACGCACTCGCGGCCTACTACAACCTCCTCGAGCAACGCGGTATGGCCCACACCCTGCTGCGGACGGACTACCGGTTTTTGGATGTCGAGACGGCGGCACGCGTCTGCGGCAACTTCTTCGGCGAGGCGCGAGAAGCCCGGATCCGTGCGAGCGGCTCCAACCGAGTGCACGAATGGACCGGGATCTGGTCGAAGACGTTTCCCGCAAAATAATTGTAGAGACAACAAAAACGTCCATCCTCGGTAGCCGGATCCGGTCGAGCGCCTCCAAACAGCGTGTCGCGTCCACAAGTATCAACCGCCGAGGTCGAGCTCATCGCCGAGGTGCTGTGTATCGTTGGCGACCACAAGCTTCCACGCATGTTCGTGCCGACGCAACCGGTGGATACTTCCCAGCGACACATTCATGTCACGCGTCTGGGTATCGGTCAGGTCGCACAGGACCCTGAGCAGGATCTTGATGATCCCTTTGTGCACCACGACCAATGTCCGCTTGTTGGTCGCAAATCGCTCGGGGGTCACGGCGGCGGCAACCCGGGCATAAAACCCCTGTCGGCTCTCACCACCTGGAAACGCAAACGCCTCGGCATCCGTCTGTCTGCGGGCATAACCTTCGGGATCTCGCTCGGCAACTTCGGCAAACGTCCACCCCTCCCAGTTGCCGAAGTTGATCTCGCGAAAGTTCTCGACCACCTCGACCGGCGGCTGTGAACCCAAGGCGGCACGCACGATGTCACCCGACCTGCGCGAGCGCTGCAGTGGTGAGACGATCAGTTCGTCAAACACCTGACCGCGAAGCGCCTGTGCAACCGCCTCGAGCTGACGCTCCCCCAGCGAACTGAGGGCAATGTCCGTCGCCCCGTAGAGGCGGATCGACGACTCCCCCACAGTCTCGCCGTGACGCACCAACACGACCTCCCCCACGTTTGAGGTATCTACCATTTTTTCACCACGATTCGGCAAATGCTTCGCGCTCGGCACGGGTACCGATAAACTGGTCGACCTCTAGGATCTGTTCGATGCGGTCCTCGAGCTCGACGAGCGCCTGCGGGGCCGAGCTGTCACCGTAGTAGTGGACCACCTGCTTGAGTTTGTCACCGCTGCGGTAGGTCACGACCACGGTGGGGAAATCTGTGTAGTGAAGTTCCGTGTAGTGATCGGCAAACGCCCCGTAGTTGGATTCCGAAAACGCCTGTCGCAATTGCAAAACCTGCTCCGGGGTTGCCTGGGCCATGCGCAATCCCTTGTGCAGCACAAAGTCGATGCCCATGTATTCGATGGTCCCGTCGATGAACACGGTGAGGCGGTAGACCGGACACCAGCCGTAACACGATGTTCGCTCGATGCTGGCGAGCACCGGCTGGTCGTACTCGGTCTCCAAGTCAATCCCGGAATCGACCCGGCCAGCACAGGCCACGGCAACCAGCGACACGGCGAACCCGATTCGAGTCAAACGCCTCGCATGAAGATTCCGAGTGGTCCTCGAACGTGGCAGGTTCGGCACGGGCTGGGATAGTACACCACAAAGTGTATGTTGCCGGCGATGCCCGACATCCTCGACGTCGCCCTCGACTGTGCCCACGCTGCCGGAACCATCCTCGCCACGACATTTGAAGCGGCTGATTTTTCGGTCGCAACCAAGTCCTGCGAAGTCGACCTCGTGACCACGGCCGACCGGGCTGCCGACACCGAGATTGTGACAAGGTTGCGGTCGGCGTTTCCGGAACACGCCATCCTCGCCGAAGAATCAGGTGCCACCGCCGGCAGCTGTGGGCTGCGATGGCTGGTCGATCCGCTCGACGGCACCACCAACTTCGCCCACGGATTTCCCCACTTCAGCGTCTCGATCGGACTGTTCGACGGCGACCGCGGCATCCTCGGAGTGGTGTTCGATCCCCTGCGCGGCGAGATGTTTTGTGCCTGCGAAGGTCGCGGGGCGTGGCTGCGACGCGAGGGCCACAGCGACCGCACGTTGCGGGTGACAACCGTCGACCGTCTCGATCGAGCCCTGCTCGCTACCGGGTTTGCCTATACACGTACCGATCCGAATCAGCGCAGCAACCTCAGCGAGTTTTCGACGATGATTCCCCAGGTCCGCGGGCTGCGACGCGCCGGGAGTGCGGCCCTCGACCTGGCCTATGTCGCAGCTGGTCGACTCGACGGCTACTGGGAGTACCACCTGCAACCGTGGGACATGGGTGCAGGCTCGGTCCTGGTGCAGCAGGCGGGCGGCACGGTAACGACGATCGCCGGCGAGCGGTGGAACCCGAGTATCCGGAGCATTGCCGCAGCCGGACCTGAGCTCCACCACACACTTCTCGCCAACCTCGCTCCGATTCAAAGCTGACATTCCTGCCCCCTCGGATCAGCCACGATTTCGCACCGAGATTTTTTTGTCTTTTTCTTAATCCGTTCGCCGGCGACGAGCGCTACCAAGACAGAACTGGAACGGTTCGGGACGACCAAAACGGAATCTAATCCAACCCTATCATCCACTCATCAGTCCCAAGTCTAGGCCATGTATCGCCGTCACGGAACCGCCGTCGTGCTACCGGAGCCCCTCGAGGTTATCTCAGAAGCTGCCCACGCCGCGGCCAACGCAATCCAAGCGTTGTATCGCCACCGTGCCATCGCCGCCCCCGTCGGAGAGTCCGGTATGGACTCGCATGACACTCACCCACACAAGCGAAGGTTCGTCGGACCTTCCCGGTCGTAACCCAACAGTTTCTTTTCGCAAGTAAGCCAAACCTCAGCGACGTAGCGAGAGGCACCCCTTCCCCGGGTGCCTCTCGTGTTTTTGGTTCCTGGGAATTCCCGTCGTCGAAGCTCACGAGCTCTCGGACAGTTAACTGCATATACAAAATCTATGGTCGTTGATCAGAGGCTCACCGATCATCCGAAGCCATGTCCCATGCGCGAACTTCGACTTCGATCGAGGCGAGCGCAATCGACACGCGAGCGTCCGCGTCGACAAAAGCAAAAAAACCGCAGGCGGATCTGAAAAATATTTCGCACAATCGACGCGGTGCATCAGGTCGCCCACAGCCCGGCAATCGCTGCCGTCTTGGCAGATCTACGACTTGCGCACACGCAGGCCGATCCCGGACAACGGCGCTCGTTTACCGTCGCCCGCACCCACGCGCTTTTGCAGTTGCGCGACATCCCGCCCCCCGATCCGTGGCATTGGACGCTCGGCCTCGTACGCGCCGCGAACATTCTCTCCGATCAGGCGACTGTGTATGTGCAACATCGAGATGTCGGTGAAGAGACACAGACTGAGATCCTGTTCCGGGTGCCGCCGCGAACCGATCCGAGTGGGCAGCGGATCGTCGGTCTCGCCTCACTCGAGCTACGGGGACTGCTCGCCGCCGCACTCGACAACCCGGACGCCCAGCCGGCCAACGCCCCCCCGCACACGCCACTCGAGCGCGTGCGGATCCTGCTGGCGACGGCCGTCAACGCAGGTCTTGGCACGGCGCCCCGAGTCCTCGAGCTGTGTACCGCCGGTGGCGGTGTGCGGTTCGAACGCCGCGAACTGACACCGACCGGCCAAGATCCGTATCGCGAAAGCGGCACGGAGCAGCGCTGTAGCGGCCAGCAGTTTCGCCTCTGTCTGTGGTTGCCCAAGCCCAGTTTTGGGCGCCGACTTGCGACCTGGTTTTCCCTTCAGCCGAGCGTCACCGATCACCTCGAGCAACTTTGGCTGCGCTCGGTCGTCGGCATCGCGCGCGACCAATCCCTCGACACAGGTATCGCGCTCGCCGGGCAACTTCCCGCGCCAGCGCTCCAACTCGGTGAACATGCAACGTGGTACCTCGGTGAGCGCGAGCGGGCGATCGTCGGAGACCTGTGGCTCATCCGCGACCGGGTGCGTCTGGTGTCCCTCGCACGCGCAGCTGCGGCCACCGACCAGCCTCCTGAACTTTTTTTTGGCGAGGTTTGCTGTCCATCACTCCGCCTCACCGCCGACCATCGCGATGTCGTCCGCGACGGCGCCTTTGACCTGTTGATGGCTTGGATGCTCGACGCCCACGCCCACCAGTTCGGCGATGATCCGGCCGAGGTCCACTGGCCGACCGAGCTCCAAAGTGTGCCGGCGGCCTCTGGTCGAACCGTGCCGATCGAAAAATTTCAGCGCCGGGTCCGACGCGGCCAGGACCTCCTATTCGTGTGGCCGTTTCAACGCGACAGTGTCCCCCGCGACCTCCGGGCCCGCGTGTTTTGCCTGTGGCCATCCGAGCGCCAACTCCTGCACCGGGCACTGCCGGGTCTGCACACAGTCCCGCTGCGTGCACTCGGCAACAAGCCGCAGTTTGAACGCATCGATCTCAAGAACCTCGCCGGGCGTTCGCTGCCACCACAAAACATCCCGCTGCCGAGCGATCTTTCGACATACACACTTCCCGGCGGGCAGGCCGTCGACATCGAGCTGCGGGCCTATCTCCACCGCTATCCCACGGCGGTTGCTGGCACGGCAGTCTTGGTCGCCCACGGTCGTCGGGTCGCCCATCGCCGCGACGACCCACAACTCCTCGACGGTGTGACGCTGGTCGGATTTTTGGTCGGCAAGGGGGCGAGTGAGGCGGACCTCGACATCCATCGACTCCGGCAAGCAACGGACTTCTTGGGGAACCTGTTTGACCGCCTGGCGCGTGCGGCCCATGAACACGTCGAGCACTTACTTGCAGCTGCATTTACGACCTCGAATCCGCACTCGATTCCCCTGGTGCACACCCGCGAAGCCGCCCTGCACCCATGGACACTCGGGCTGCGATTTGTCGAACGCAATGACTCCGAGGCTCCCCAAGCATCTGATGGCTCTCGACGTGCAACGGCAGTTGGCGACCTGCGACCGGACCAGAAGCTTCGACCGCTAGGCCTCACTTGGTATCCGACCCAATTGCTCAAGCTCGAGGTCGGCTCTGCGCGCCTGCACGGTCGCGGTACGAGTTTCTCCAGTCAAACGCTCGCCGATGCGCTCAAACATGTGCATACACACGGTGGGCTCTGGTCCTCCGATCCCACCCATACCCGCGCTGCGACCCATGACGTCGTCCCCTGGCACCTCCACCCCCGCGGTCACAAAATTCTCTCCCGTCTGCTCGGCCGCGGGGGGTTGTGGGCCAACAATGCCGATCCCCACGAGTTTCTCAAACCGCTCCCCGCCGCACGTCAGACCCACCTCGTGCGGGCTGCGGGAACCTGCGCAGCGCTTGCCGAGCGCACCGATGAACTGTGGGCACGACGGGTTTTGCTCGCCCATCTACTGGTGGCGAGTGCCCTCGGACGCCCGACCTACGAGCTCGAACGCCTCCCCCTGTTGTTGCGCTACGACCCCCGGGCTCTGCAACCGACTCGACTGGTGTCGCTTGCGGCCCTGACCGCTGCAGCCACGTTACCGCCGCTGGTCCCCGAAGGTGCGGTGTCCCGCGATCTCCCGGGACCAGTCCTCGAGGTCAGCTTGGGCGAGGCAACCTTCCTTCACGCGATCTTCGACTTTCCACTCGCCGGGCAGGCGACTGTGGTACGTCAGGCCGAACGGCCCAAGCTGAGCCGCGACCCGGTCCGCCGGCGCGGCCGTACCCCTCCCGCCCTGGTGTCCATGCCACTGGCCGACGAGATGGCTGCTGGCGGGCTGCGGATCGATGTCGAACTCAAACCGAGTGCGATCACCCTGTGGTCCGGCGGCCTCCATATCGAGAACCTGCATCTACAAGCTCCACTCGAGTGCGTCGGCGGGCGTCTGTGGCTGACCCGCCAGGGTCTTCGCCATGTCTCATCCCTTGGCCAAAGGGTCCGTGACCTCGCCCGCGGTGTGGTCCAGATCGCCCTCGACAGCCAACTTCTCTACGAGCCGGGCTCGGTCGAACACCGGGCGGTCGTCGCATTTTTAGGCAATTGTTATGCGGCGGCGCACCGGGGTGAGGCGGACTTGATCGCGGATCTCCTGCCCGAACGCACGCCGACCCCGCCGCGAACTTCCTACCTTGCACATACACTCAACAAGCATCCCCTGCTCCGGCTCCCACGCGACCCACGCCCTCGGATGTTGAGTCTCCTACGCCAGACGTTGCTCATGCCGATCCGACTGGAGACCGCGATGTTGTCGTGGACGCTCGTGCGCAGCATGGAAGGTCCGGACTCCGGGGGATTGTGGACGGTCGAACTCGGACGGCGCAACAGCGCGATCTCCCACGCCCTCGCTCTCGAAGCCGACCCACAGACCGTGTTTGTCACCTGTGCATTGATCCTCGCCGAGGTCGTACCGGAGTTGATCAAGGCGGATGTTCTCCCGCCGGCGATGCTTACGACCGCGTACTACCGGCTGGCAGCTTTGGCGTTCGCGCATTTGTAATCCAATCGCGTTGTTCAACGCGCCTCATCAGGCACCGGTGAGGTCGGTAGGTCACCGGATGTTCGAACTGCAGAAAGCCGATGCAGATGCACCGGCTTTCTTGGTGGAGGGACGTTTAGATCACGGCTTCTTCAACCGGTTGCTCTGCCTTGCCCTTCCCTTCGCAGGGGCCATCACCGCGCTTACCGTGGCGTTTTCCGTGCTTTCCGTGCTTGCCGCGTTTGCCACCCATCAGGGCGTGGGGGCCGTGCTCGCGGATCTTCTCGGCAACCTTGCCGCGTTGTTCGGGCGTCAACAAACCGTGGACCTGGACCGCCATCGCATCCATCCGCTTGAGGTGCTCATCCATCATGTCGGTGTGGAGGCCGTGGAGGTTGTCGAGGTCCTGTTGACCAAAGCTGTCGCCGCGGAAGGCATCGGCGAAGGTCTTGTGGGCGGCTTGCTTGTCGGCCTTGGCCTGCTGCCAATCGCCTTTGGAGCCCTTGTCGGCAAACAAGCCCTTGAGTTGCTCGCGCTGCTCATCGCTGCACTCGGCGACCTTGCACATGCGGCCGATGCCGAAACCACCATGCTTGCGCATCTTGTGGCCTTCTTTGGCTTGGTCGCCCTGCTCACCATGGGCGTTTTGCTCGTTGTCGTTGTTCCACTTGCCGTGCTTGCCGTGCTTGCCGTGTTTGCCACGCTTACCGTGTTTACCGTGCTTACCGTGGAGGAAGCCGGGGCCGCGCTCGGCCATCTTGTCTGCCAGCAGACCGCGCTGTTCGGGCGTCAGCAGACCGTGGAGCGCCGTCAGCAGTTCTCCTTTTTTGTTGCCACGAAGTTTGTCGTGACTGTTTTTCATGGTCTCGCGATGGGCGGCCAAGTCGTCGGCTGAAAAGCTTGCAGATGCAAATGCATCGGCGAGCGTTGCGTTGGCCGGACCCATGTCCGGACGCTCGCGCTTGTGCTCGCCAGCGGCCTTGTCTTTGTGCGGACGATGCTGGGCGAACAAAGCCTCGACTTCAGCTTTTTGCTCGTCGGTGCACGAGACCACGCCACAGACCTTTTCAGCGGGATTGCGGCGATGCTTTTTTTCAGCCCGTTCGGAAGCGTCGAGGTCAGCAACTTCGAGTTCAGAACTGGCGAGATCCTGTTCGGCCTCCGGTTCGGTATCACAACCGACAAACATCAGGCACAGGGGGACGCAGAGGGTTATCATGAGGCGTTTCATCGGGGGGTTCTCCAAATCGTGTGGAAGCTGCGGGATTTCTCAGCGCATCGCTTCTCAGGTGGCTCGCTACGAGACTGACAGGGCCAGGTCAATTACAAGCCCGATCTACGTAAACGCGGCGAAAACAGATTTCCGGCCCGGGAGCCAGCCGCAGCGAGGGGTTCGACACAGTTTCGCGCGACGGTTGTGGAGGCAAGCACCTGCCGGCTTACGGTACTCAACGATTTGAACGCCGACCCGGCGCTCTCGCTCCGCCGAGCCGAGCTCTGCCTGCCTCATTCGTGCACTGTCTCGCGTAGGCAACGTGATGAGCGTTCAGGCTACGAGGCCGGCGTTGTCCGAAGCGCGCGTTTGAGAATCTTTCCGGTCGGTCCTTTGGGCAACTCTTCGATGATTTCATACATCCGCGGGTATTTGTAAGCGGCCAGATTCTCTTTGCAGTGTGCCCGCAGCTCATCCTCGGTACAGGTCTGCCCGGGTTTGAGAGCGACCACCGCCTTGACCTCCTCCCCCAGCTTCTCGTCCGGTACACCGATCACCGCCGCTTCGGCCACCGCAGGGTGGGCGTACAAAACCTCTTCTAATTCGCGTGGATATACATTGAATCCACCGCGGATGATCATATCCTTTTTGCGGTCGACGATCGCGTAGTAGCCGTCCGCATCGCAGGTGGCGATATCTCCGGTCGAAAACCATCCGTCAACGATCGATTCGGCTGTGGCTTCGGGGCGCTTGTAGTACCCTTTCATCACGTTGTGGCCTTTGATCCAGATTTCACCTGGTTTCCCGGCCTCGTCGATGCGTCGCCCCTCGGCGTCGCGCAACTGGAACTCGACGCCACCGATCGGGGTGCCGATCGAACCTGCTTTTTTGGGTCGGTCGAGGTGGTTGAAGCTCGCCACCGGAGACGTCTCGGACAGCCCGTAGCCCTCGAGGATGTTGACGTTGTAACGGCTGTCAAATGCCTTCATGACTTCGACGGGCATGGCTGCGCCACCGGACAGGCAGTAGCACAAGCTCGAAAGGTCGTACGCCTGTGCCTTTGGGTCGTGGAGGAGGGCGAAGTACATCGTCGGCACGCCGGCGAAAATGGTGACCTTGTTGGCCTGCATCAACGTGCACGCCGGCTCGACTTCAAATCGAGGAAGCAGCACAACCGAGCCCCCACTCATCAATACGGCGTTGTGCATACATGTTTGTCCGAAGCTGTGAAACAGGGGCAGCGTCGCCAGGGCGACATGTTGCTTGTCGAGCATCGGCATTAACTTTGTACACACATATTCTGCATTGTAGAACATGTTGAAGTGGGTCAGCTCGGCACCTTTGGGCCGCCCGGTGGTTCCCGAGGTGTAGAGGATCACCGCCGTGTCATCGGGCATGGTGTCCGGCAGGTCGGTGATGGGCGTGGCCGTGCCGAGCACCGCCGTCATATTGTGGGCCCCCTCGGGCACACCCAAATCGCCGCGATCTGCCTTGGCGACAATCAGTCGCCGGCAGCTGGCGACCTTGTCAAACGCCTCCCGGGCCTGTTCGTAAAACCCTTCCCACACCACCAGACACGCGGCATCCGAATCCTCGAGGTGGTAGGCGATTTCGGAAGCCTTGAGCAACACGTTGAGCGGAACCACGGGGTTGCCTGCGTAGTGACTGCCGAAGTAGGCAAACGTGAAGTGGGGCACATTGGGCAGCATCAACGCGACATGTTCCCCGCGCTTCACACCGAGGCCGCGCAATCCTCCGGCAAACCGCTGGGCCGTTGCGTGCACCATTTGATAGGGGAGTTGAATGTCGCCGATCACGAGTGCGGTACGCTCGGGGTAACGACGCGCCGCATCACGCAGGAGTTGGGCCAGGTTCAAACTCATCTCGATCCTCCTGTGCAACCCCAGTACGGGTGTGCGGGCGCAGGGTACCAAGAGTCCGGCCAGCGTCCGAGTCCTCGATGTGCGGGCTTGCCCAGCCGAGTGGAAACTCGTGCGAGGACCCCCCGAGGATGCTCGCGGTGTGTCATGCTCCTGATCGCGGGAGATGGCACTCGGACCGACATCAGAAGTTGCGACCGTGTTGCGATCGTCGGCAGCACACAGGATCTGCAATCCTTGTACGGACACTCCTCGATTGGTGGTTACTTTTTGCTGTGTATGGGTCGGGGTCCTCGGCTGTAGTCCGCAATACACCTCGCCGCCGATTGCCTCGCACTGGATCGGCGATCAGACCCTCACCCCCGGACTTTCCGAACCGGTACGCAACGAATTCGAGGTCACGGTCGAGCTCGACCTGCAAAGCCTCGCTCACCGTACCCCACTCGCTCGCAACCCCAAACGCCTGCAATTTGAGTGGACCCTCGCCGGCCTCGGGCAGTGGTCGACCGGTGACGAAACCCCGCTTTCGGTCCTCGCGTTGACCGTCGATGCACCCGACCAACAGGTCTCGCGCGACCTTGTCCTCGCTCCCCAGGCCCACGTCGGGCTGCGCCTTCGCGACCGATTCAACGCCGGTGACGGTCCCTGTGATGCGATACGTTGCCGGAGGCGCTACCGGGTGCGTGCCCACTGGTTTCATGCATCAACAAGCAATCCTCCACCCACCCAACCGCTGTATGTGCGCTGGGTCGTCGCCGGGAACATGCGCCGGGGAGACAGGGTATCCGCCCTCGTTCCGGGAGACTTCCGGGTGTCTGTCACCCCGCTGACCGGCGAAATCCATGCACAGACAACATCTGTCCCCTTCGAGCCAGCTGCCGATCCCCTGTCCTCCCCGGATGTCTCGGAGGTTGTCCCGTGAACCTCAAGCGGCGGCGATTCATCGAGTCCACGGTCCTGTTGGGTGGATGCTTTGCCCTCGTGGCCACCAGCAAACGCGGCTACGATTGGTCCCATCCCCAGGAAGGTGTACACACGGGCTGGTTGGTCCTCACACCAACCAGCGGCGATGCGGCCACGGCCTGGCGCGTCGAAGTCACGCCGAACACACCGGCCGCCCCGATCGAACGCGCCAAAATGTGCACGGTGACGCTCCGCTTGCAGATCTCCTGGCGGGTCCCTGAACACGTTGTATACACACAAGCACCCGCCCCCTCGATCGTGATCCTCAAACTCGGTCCCCAAGCTGCCGACGCGCCGCGGGAGCAGGCCACCTGGCTCGAAACAAAACAAACCGCGCTCGCGGTGCGGCCGGGTACCGACGTCGAGACGTTCCTGTCCAGCCTGTGGGATACATCGAAAGGCTGTCCCCAGGGCAAGCCGTGTAGCGAACAGGTATTGATGCATGCTCAATGGATGTATGGGGGGCTCGGTGAGCTCCACATCACGTGGTCGCTCGACACCCAGTTGCACGGTTTTGGCCGCACGGCTCCCGCACTGCGGGTCGAGGCCCAACCGATCGCCACGTCCGAAAAACCACACACATCTTCCGCCATCGCCCCCATCGAACGCACCGATCTCCGAACCGAGAAGAAGACGACCCCACCGGATTTCGGTCCACCGCAGGCCCCGCCTTCGGAAACCCTTCCTGATTAATGTATCAGCATCTAAATTTCCTACCAACGACCGCCCAAAGCACAACCGGAACCGGGATGACCCAAAGATCGGTTGCATCCATGGTGTGGACAACCGGGATCGATGGGGGAATCGGCCAGCCGGCAACCCAGGCCTCAACTGCGTACCAGGGCCATTGCAGACCCCCTAGGACATGGCAGTAGAGCCAGGCCGCCGCCGGCCAGACCTGGATCGCCGAAAACACTGCGGCGACGGTGATGAACGACCACGCGAGACCTTTTCGTTGTTGGTACATGGATGCCGACTTGGGGACGCACATCGCCGCGAGGCATACGGGTATCACCACCATTCCCGCGGCGTCCGATAGTTTTCCCGTCCACCATCCGGGGAACATCTGCTTGAGGCAGTGATCATTGAGCAACCACACAACGAGTGCTGCGATCACCCACGGATGCCGCAGAAGGTCACGTATCCTCGGCTCACGCGTATCCGGAGCGGTCGCTGCCATCGGTCTGAAACGCATTGTACGTCGGGAATTACCACTCGCGGACCGCGGTTTCGTGTCGACCGCGAAAAAACGACAGCCTGCCGGCGATGTAGGTCGGTACACTCGACGTCATGTCCTCTCCTCCTCCCTTTCACCTCGCGTTCCCGGTCACCGACCTCGCCTCGACCCGCGAGTTCTACGTCGACCGCCTCGGATGCGAGGTCGGCCGCCAGAGTCGTGAATGGATCGACTTCAATTTTTTTGGCCACCAACTCTCGGCCCACCTCGTGCGCGCTGAAGCAGAAACCGACCCGACCAACACGGTCGACGGCAAAGCCATTCCGGTCCGTCACTTCGGTGCCGTGTTACCGTGGGATCA